>JANQGJ010000060.1 GCA_028277395.1 Bacteroidales bacterium
GGTTTGGCACCTCGATGTCGGCTCGTCACATCCTGGGGCTGGAGAAGGTCCCAAGGGTTGGGCTGTTCGCCCATTAAAGTGGCACGCGAGCTGGGTTCAGAACGTCGCGAGACAGTTCGGTCCCTATCTGTTGTGGGCGTTGGAAGCTTGAGAGGACCTGACTCTAGTACGAGAGGACCGAGTTGGACAAACCGCTAGTGTACCTGTTGTGGCGCCAGCCGCATCGCAGGGTAGCTATGTTTGGATGAGATAAGTGCTGAAAGCATCTAAGCACGAAACTCACCTCAAGATGAGGCTTCCTTTAAGGGTCGTTATAGACGATGACGTTGATAGGCTGCAGGTGTAAAGGTGGTAACATCAAAGCTGAGCAGTACTAATTACCCGTAGACTTTTTAACCAGGTAAGGTCTCTTTTACAGGCAAGATATTTTTGCTTTCTTTCATTATTGTCATTGATTTATCAAAATACCAAAGAGTTGATAAATCAAAAAATATAACGAACCAATAATATGGTTCATAAAAAGCTTTGGGTGATTATTGCGGCAAGGTCCACCTCTTCCCATTCCGAACAGAGAAGTTAAGCCTGCCAGCGCCAATGATACTGCCATACCAGGTGGGAAAGTAGGTCGTCGCCAAAGACTTAACAGAAAGCCTCGCAATTGCGGGGCTTTTTTTTGACCTTTCAAAAACTCGTTTCCTTAAAGCCTTAGTATAATTACCGCAATAAAGATCAGCTACTTAGATGCTGTTTCGTGAAAAACAAGGTAATAAAATATACCCTTGCGATGTAATCATTTAAACCACTTCTGTGAAGAAATCGACAAACAGAAAGTATTCTGTAGATATAAGTAAATAGTACTTTGAAGAATATCAAATTAATTGGAACAGGATCAAAGCTATTAAATACTCAAAAAGTAAGAGTATAGTTTTGTTTATAGTTACATATTAACAATGCAAACTAATATGTAATACATTTATTTGCTTCATTATATTAGTAACAAAACTAGCGTTGCATCGGTCAAAATGGTGATTTTATTTGTCCTATTAATATAGGATTCAAAACCACCACAGTAAGTATGTTTTGTGAATGGTGTTTACAACAGAAGCTGTTAATATATTTTGAGTTGGAAAACATTGGTTATATTAAAAAAATATCAGCTTTAAATAGTTGATTTTGATGCTAATTGAGTTACTATTGAGTCAATTTGCAGTGAAATTGATTACTTGTTTATTATTTTTTTGAAATATATGAATTCAATTTAAAGAAAAGCTGTAAATTGTGCGATCGAAAATGTGAATCCATAATTATGAGCATAATAAAGTTATAAAGTATGAAACGAAAAAATTTACCATTAAGCTTAGCATTGATTTCCATAGTATTAGGAGCGATAGCATTGGGCTTTTCTCACAAAAAGAGTGAATCAAATTACTCACCGAGATTGATCGATGAGTCGTCGTTGGTATATGGAATTAAGCCTTCGGTGGAGTATTTGGCTCAGATTAGAAATAATCAGACCACTGGTGTAATTGCTCCGGAGTACCTCCAGAGATTACAAAATCAGTTAGATGATTTTGCTAATGACCGTTCTTCAGTTGATATGAAGTGGAGTCAGTTGGGGCCTGATAACTTTGGTGGAAGAACACGAGCCATTTTATTTGATAATCAGGACGCAACTGCAGGTACGGTTTATGCAGCAGGTGTGAATGGAGGCATTTGGAAGTCTTCAGATGTTGGGACAAGTTGGTCGAAGATTAATAAAGGTAACTATAACTTAAATGTAACCTGTATGGCACAAGATGCTAGTGGAACAATTTACGCAGGAACAGGAGAAAGCTTTGCTGCTGAAACAGTATCGGGGCTTGATGAATTGGGTTTCACTGGTGGTTTTATGGGACAAGGGATATTTAAATCAACCGATGGCGATAATTTTACTTTAATTCCATCTACTACTCCTCAATTTAATGATGAAACAAGTGAATGGGCATTTGTTAATGAACTTGCAATTGACATGAGCAGTGGTCGTATTTATGCAGCTACAAATGCCGGATTAATGTATTCAAGTAATGCCGGAGAATCATGGGCTGTTGCAAAAGACACCTCCGGAGCTGAGTTGAATATGAATTCAATGGATGTTCAGGTTTCTTCTGATGGAGCTGTTGTTGCATTCGTTGATGAATACTGCTATATTTCACCAAGTGGGAATGCTGAAGCATTCATGACCAGGTCCACAGGTGATTCGGTTAGTCTACCAAGTTCGAATGTTGGGCGAATTGAGTTTGCATTCGCACCATCAGATCCAAATATACTTTATGCAAGTGTTGCTAATAACTTAGGTAATCTTTTCAATATTTATCGTTCTGATGACAAAGGGGTGAACTGGAGAATTGTTATGCCAGGGTCACATACAATTAACCTTTTCTCAGGACAAGGTAAATATAATAATGTTATAGCTGTATTTCCTGAAAATCCTGATAAAGTATTATTAGGAGGAATTAACGCATGGGAAGGTGAAAAAGTCCAGGAGACAGGATATTTTGCATGGAGAAGTATTTCCACAGCAATCTTCACTCCTTTTTCACCTAGTTATCTGCATGTAGACCACCACGCTTATGTATTCCGCCCTGGAACAAACAATACATTTATGATCGGAACCGATGGGGGAGTTTCTCTTGGAACACTTGAAAGTTCGTATTATTCTTTTCAGGGAAGTAACAGAAGTTATTATACAACTCAGTTTTACAGTATAGGACCATCAGGTTTACTCAATTATGTTGTCGGAGGCGCTCAGGATAACGGATCAATTCTTATTACCGGCGAAGGTAATACGGACTATGAAGGTGAAGAAATATTAGATGGAGATGGATGTGCAACTGTTGTTTCTGTAATTAACAAGGATGTGCTTGTAGTTAGTGAGCCTGGTAATGAACAGAATTTTATATTCAGATCAGAAGATGGAGGAGCTAATTATTCAACAGAATTTGTAGATGATTTAAGTCTTGCTGTTAACTTCTTTGTAACTCCTATTTCTTTATGGGAAAGCTTTAATAATGAAAATAGTCGCGATTCAATCTGGTATCATGCTAAAACTACAATTCCCGGAGGAACTAAAGTTCAGGTGAGAAGTAGAAACAGCAAACAACCATTTTATTATACAACACCGTCTGATGTAATTCTGTATGAAGGTGATTCTATTCTTGTTCAGGATATTGTTTCATCCAGATTATTCATTGCAACATTCAATAAAGTATATATGACAAAAGAACTACACTGGTTTGATAAGGTCCCTGAATGGTTCGAAATATCAAATCTTGATGTTGGTTTTGACGGATCATCACAGTGTATGTCATATTCTTCAGATGCTAACCATTTATTTGTTGGTACAAGAGAAGGTCGGTTATACAGAATATCTAATCTTGCACTTGCTTACGATTCAATACATGCTGATGTAAATAGTGCAGAGTGTATAGTTGCAACACAGGAAATACCTCTTTATATTCCTGGTACAACTGAACCAATATCTCAGGTGATTACTTCGGTTGCGGTTGATCCTCAGAATCCTGCAAATGTTATGGTAACTTTTGGAAATTATGGTAATGACCATTATGTAATGTACAGTAATAATGCATTAGATGAAGTTCCAACATTTACAACCCGCCAGGGTAATCTGCCACAAATGCCGATATACTCTTCAATTATTGAAATGTCAGATACTGATATTGCTATAATTGGTACTGAATATGGTATTTTTGCTACTGAAGATATTACACAGGAGTCTCCGGTTTGGATGAGACAAGACAGCTTAATGGGAAGTGTACCTGTATTCCAATTATTACAACAAAGAGTATCTCAGCTAGCTGATACAGTAGTTTTGGTTAATGGTAATGAGGTTATTGAAGTTGTTTATCCCGGAACAAATAATTATGGTGTAATTTATGCAGCTACATACGGAAGGGGTTTACTACGTTGTAATTTATTCCAAAAACCAGTAGGAATTGACGATAACTATGTTGATAATAAACGTGAAATATTGGACTTAAAAGTATTTCCGAACCCTGTTTCTACCAACGCAACATTAGAATTTGAGACCTTTGGAAAAGGTATGGCTAATATTACTGTGTATGACCTTGCCGGAAGACAAACATTATCTATAGACAGAAATGTAATAAAAGGAATGAATAAACTGGATGTTGATTTATCTACTTTAAAAACGGGTTCCTACATAATTCAAATCATTGTTGGAAACGATGTATATTCACAAAAAATCGTTACAAATTAATTCGAAAAAATAATTTTAAAATCTACGAATATGAAAAATATTTATTCAATTCTTAGTTTGTTTCTGGTAATCTTAACAGTATCAGTGTTTGGACAATCAAGAATATATGCTCCAACTTTGAATGCTCCGGAAGATTTAGCAGTAGGACAGATGCCGGATGTTAAATTGGATTGGAACGCTGTAACCGGATCCGGATTGGAAATTTTATATGGTGCTGAATTGGCTGACAACCCCGAGTTTACAGATGCTGAAGTGTTTGAGCCAACGAATGTTACTGCTATTTCAATGACAGATCTGGAATTTGGTAAAACTTATTACTGGAGGGTTAGAGCATTTGAAGATGGTGTTGCTTCCGACTGGAGTGAAACATGGAGTTTTACTGTTTTATGGAGTATAACTATGAAAAACCCTGAAGAAGGTATGATGGAGTTTATTAACCCTGAAATCACCTGGGAAGGTTTAACCGGTATAAATGGATATCAATTACAAGTAGATACTGTATATGAGTGGAATCATGATGAATCAGGTGTGTCAGGTGTATTGAAAGCAACAAATATTGTTGCTGATAACGATATTTGGGCAGTTGGTGAAGGTGGCATAGTTCTCCATTTTGATGGAACCTCATGGTCACAAGTTGATGTTGGCTCATCAGAAGACTTTAACGATGTTTGTTTTATTGATGCTTCAAATGGTTTTATAGTAGGTAATGCAGGAACTGTAATGTATTACGATGGTTCATCATGGACACCTGTTGATGTTGGTGCAACTGGTAATATAAACGGAGTTAGCTTTACTGATATAAATAACGGTGTTGTAGTTGGAGATGATGGCCTTGTTGTAGTGTATACTGACGGAACATGGGAAATGAAAGATACCGGAGATGATAATAAACTGTATGATGTTGATATGGTTAATCCAAACAGTATCTGGGCATGTGGAGATGGCAAAATAGTTGTTAAATATGACGGTACTGAGTGGACTGCTGAAGAAATTGGAAACAGAGACCATTATTCCATTGCAATGGTTGATGAGAACACAGGATGGATTGTTGGTAAGTCAGGTAAAATATATCGTTGGAATGGTATGCTGTGGTACGAAGAAGAATCAAATACCACTAAGCATTTATGGGGTGTTAGTATTGACGGAATGATTGGTTACGCTGTAGGTGAAGAAGGAACCCTTCTGATGTTCAATGGTGCCTGGAGTCCTGTTACTTCCGGTTTGGGAATTGATGATATTATGGAAGGTGTGGATCTGAAAGACGAAGTAGGTCTTATTGTAGGACATGATGGAGTAATTTTAAGAAAGGTTGATGAAGGCTTTTCAAGCCCATATTTGTTTACTCTTGATCTTCCTGCCGATACTTCCAATTGGGAATTGGAAGAATTATTATTCGGTAGTACATTTTATTATAAACTAAGAGCCTGGCATAGTGTTGATACAACTCAATGGTCTGGTGTTAAGTCTTTTTCAACTTATGCTACTACAACCTTAGTTTCACCAGCAAGTGGAGAAATGACAGACCTGCTTGTTGAATTTGAATGGGCAGAGTATGAAGGTATTACTAATTATATCTTTGAAATTGCGACCGATGAAGATTTCACTGAACCAAGAATATTTGCCCCTGAAGTTGATACTCTTCCTGTTAATGACCTTGTATTTGGTCAACAGTATTTCTGGAGAGTAGCGGCTCAACACGCACTTGATATTTCAGATTGGTCAGAGGTTTGGACAATTACAACTGTTGAAACGATCACTCTTGAAGCTCCTGCAAATAATGCCCAGGATATTAACAGATGTCCGTTGTTCGATTGGACTGATGTTGAAGGTGCATCTGGTTATGAAGTATGGATTGATACCGATATTTCTTTTGGTAATCCTGAAATTCATGAAGTTGAAGAAGGACATTATCAATGTCAGTCAGCAATGGCTGGTAATACAGTGTTCTATTGGAAGGTTAGAGGTAAGTCAGGTGCTGAGTTCTCAGAATGGAGTGAAACATGGTCGTTCAAAACTGAAGGAAATATTGGAATTGATGAACAGCTAAATGATAAGGATATAAGTATTTATCCTAATCCTGCTGCTGATGTGATTAATGTTTCGATTATTTGCAATAATGTTGAAGATTATACACTGAGTATTATAGATATTACAGGTAGAGTTGTTTATAGTTCATCAATTGATTGTAAGGTAGGTAAGAATACTGTTACAATTGATGCGTCTAATATTGTAAGTGGTTCTTATACACTTAATGTTAGTAACGAAGAACAAGTTGTAAGCAAAAGGTTACTTGTAAAATAGATACAAGATTTATATAATAATTATGAGAGACTGTCTGTAAAAAGGCAGTCTCTTTTTTTATATCAGTTCTGATATAAAATTACAGTTGTATTGCAGATGCCTAAAAATAAATCAGTTATTGACAAAAAAATACAGTTGAGCATCATCCGGTAAAACAATGTGGTAGCAGAAGGTTGACGGGATAGCAGAATTGACTTCTAATACTTGTTGTAACGGCTTCCCAAAGAGACAGATATATAAAATGTAGGAAATAAAATCTGATCGGCATTGTTATACATAATGGTCATCCCTCCGGGCAATATATCAATAGCAGAACCTAATTCCACAGCCTTTATTTTAGTGTTATTGGTTCCAAACTCAAAATTCAACCCTCCTTTAAGGTGAATTCCAGGGTGAAGTGTTATTTCATTGAATCCTTTTGAAAAGGGCGCCCTTCCAAAAATATCTGTATTGGAGTGTTTCGTTGGATCAAATCTTTCGGGAACAATAGTAAAGGTTTCACCTGAACCGGAAATGTCTTTTATAATATAAAGGTAATATGGTTTAGCGATCCCAAGGCTTAACCCACCGCCATATGTGAGTCTTAATTCAATTCCACCCCAATAAGGTTTTCGGTTTAACAGTTTTTTCCATATAAAATCTGCCCGAATGAAAAAAACATCATTCGACTTACCATAAACATATCTTTTCGAATTAATAACATAGGGATTTATCAACTTGATTTGTTTATAGGATTTCATATAAACAAACTCGAACTCGAGCATCCTGGTTTTAAAAATGGATAATCTTTTTCCGGTTCTAAAGTTAACACCTAAGCCAAGATTATGCAGAACTATACCATAGGTCTTCTGTTTGTTGTAAAGGATTTTATTTGTAATAGTATCACTTTGCTCGGTGTCAAATTGAGCAACTGCACTCATACTGACAAGTGTCAATATGAAAAGAAACATTATTTTATCGTATCTTTTCACTACAATTTATGAAGAATTCCGGAAACCGGTAATCTTTTAGTAAATAAAAGATGACGATTAAAGGAAATTAATATTTGTTCTCTTTTTGATATTTATGATTTTCCCCGTATGCAGCACATTTGCTTGACGATTTACATGAACTTGCAAACACAGCTATCATTATTACAGCAGAAACGAGGATAATTATTTTTTTCATAACTTTACATCTATAAGATTTACATATCGACAAAGAAAAGCAGATTTTAAGTAAATAACAAGAATTTTTTACTTTTATTGTTTATTAATCAAATTTATCGTTACTAATGCCGGAATTGAAACCTGAAATTGAAGAAAGCTGGAGTGTTGCTTTACATGATGAATTTCAATCACACTATTTTATGGAACTAAAGGCCTTTCTGAATGAAGAAAAGAAAGCCTTTGATATATTTCCAAAAGGTAGTGAAATATTTGCAGCTTTTAATTTTACACCTCTCCCAAGAGTAAAAGTGGTTATTTTAGGGCAGGATCCATATCATGGTGTTGGTCAGGCTCATGGGTTAAGTTTCTCAGTACCTGATGGTATTGGTTTTCCTCCTTCACTCAGGAATATATTCAAGGAACTTAATGATGATATTGGAGTAAAGATACCGCGATCAGGTAATCTGACAAAATGGGCAAATGAAGGTGTCCTTTTGCTAAACGCAACATTAACAGTCCGTAGATCACAGGCAGGATCTCATCAGGGAAAGGGTTGGGAAATTTTTACTGACCAGGTAATAAAAACTATATCTGACTTAAGAGCAGGAATAGTATTTATTCTCTGGGGAAAGTTTGCCCAGGATAAAGCATCACTAATTGATACAAGCAAGCATTTCATATTAACTAGTCCACACCCTTCACCATTTTCTGTTCATCGTGGCTTTTTTGGTTGTAAGCACTTCTCAAAAACAAATGCAATACTTGAGGAAAACGGACTGGAACCGGTTAATTGGGAATTATAAAAAAAGCCGTAAGTAATACTTACGACTTTTCAAAATTTCTTTTAAAATTATTCTATTTAGCTCCCAAAGAAATATCAACTCCTATAGCTACAGCAAAAGTCTCTTTCAGATATGATTCTGTGTAGTCAATTATTGTTCCGCTACCCATAACTTCATAACTCATAGGATATTCCTGTTTATCATATGATGTCAGGTAGGTGCCCAGGTTGATTCTGAAAGTGTCATTTATTCTATAAGCACCACCAACTGCAAATGTATTTGAAGTCAAACTGAAGCTAAGATTTGATTGGTAATACTGGTTAACACCTGTATGTGCGTGCAGATACCCTCCACTAATGAGAAAGTTGTCATTGATATTATACTCAAGACCTATACCAAGCTCCCAGAAATTATTATCTACTTCTTTAGGGTCAGCATCTTCAGCCCAGCCGGTACCTTTGTCAAAATATGAATGGTAAGTTGCACTTATTCTCAAGGGATCAATTATTTTGTAATCAACACCTACTGATAACATTGCGGGAAGGTCTGCGTTGGTTTTTTCACCATCAGGGAACATATAAATCGGTGTTCCGTCAGGATTCATTCCAATAATGAAGCCTTTGTTATCTTTTACTTCATTTTCCAGTTCTAAACTGGTCTTAAACTCATATCTTAATCCTATGTTAAGATCATCTTCCATGAATGATAAATTAGCCCCTATAATTGGAGTGATTCCACTTCCGGTTTGTTTTATATCACCTTCCTGATCACCCATCAATGCTGCTCCTGCTGCCAGTTGAGCCGATTGTGCTGCATATCCTTCCGAGTAAGAAACATAGGCACCTTGTCCTTGTTGAACAGTCAATGATCCGGCATTTTCAGTTCCCAGCAGAGTCAATCCATCCCTAAGAGCAATTAAAGTTGCTTGCGTAAGCGGATCACCTGCTGAAGCAGTTATCGCATCATCAAACGACATTTCACCAAGTGGAGAATTCACAAGAGGATCCATTTGAGTTGCTGTGACACCAAACGCAGCAGCAGCTCCTGCTGTAAATTGAGAAAGCTCTGTCATCATTGTGTCAGCACGTATAGGTCCTCCAAAATCCTCATCTCTGATAAGTGTAATGTCTTTTATATATCCTTCATAAGTATTTTTAGCCATAACATATCTTGCTCCGGCAAAAACTGATAAATTATCGTTTATTTCATAGCTAACACCTGCCTGCAATCCCCAGTAAACTGAAGTTCCCTCGAATTCCATGTCTACTGTATATCCGGTAACACCCTGATCAGCAAATGCCGGAACCAGTGATGCAATTGGTACCTCCATCATTGGAACCCCTCTGTCGAATTTGGCACTTCCACCTCCTCCCATTGGCATGAATCCAAATGAAAAAGCAAACTTCCCTTTATTGTATGATAAATAAACCGATGGAAATACAGGGGCAGTTACCTTGCCAGTATATTTCTGATCGTTTAAAAAAGGAAACGTTGATGTAATTGTTTGAGTCTGGAATATGCTTTGGCTGGATATGGAAATATGAAAACCGTCACCAAGTTTTGTCAAACCAGCAGGATTGTAAAATACAGCATCAATATCAACTGTAGCACCACGTGATAGTAGTCTTGACCAGGCAGCACTCTGGTTTGAGTTATGGGTCAATCCTCCTGCAAAAATAAAACCAGAACTAAGAAGAATTCCAAGTAAAAGTAAACTAATTTTTTTCATACTTTAATTTTTTTGATTTATAACTATTTTGCTAATATATGTAAAAAGTTTAATATTTCTATGGATAGTGCAAATCCCAGGAGCCTAAAACGAAAGAATGCATCTGATCCCGATCAAGATGCATTCTTTATAAGTCTATAAGGATTACCATGTATAATCACATGATTCCCATAGTTTTCTTTCTTCCTCTTCAGTTATTTTTGCTGCTTCATCGGGCGTATATTCCTTCGAAGTTTTTTCCAGCATACAATCACAAAAGTCAACAGCATTTTTATCTTCAACCCCATTAGTTTTCATAAACTCTTTACAACTCTTTGTCCATTCGGCTTTTTGTTCATCACTCCAGGTATCAGCCTTTGAGTCACAGTTGCATGACCCGGTAATCAATAATAGTCCAAATGCTACAAATAATAGATTAATAATTTTCATTTTATTATGTTTTAATTTCAATAGAAAGAATTAATGTTGTTAAAATCCAAAGTTAAACAATATTTCAGTATTCTGGTTATTTTTGTCTTATAATGGAAACTACAGATATGTAACTGTTATTTGATATCAAATATATACCGGATTTTTTAGCTTCTTGTCCAGTAATAATCTACTAATATATTAACATGAAAGAAATAGTTTTTGCAACAAACAATGAAAATAAATTACAGGAAATAAGAAATATCCTGTCTGATGGATTCATAGTTTTAGGATTGTCAGACATTGGATTTAATACAGATATACCTGAAACGGGGACCACACTTCAGCAGAATGCATCAATTAAATCAACAACCATTTATAAACAATATAATATTAATTGCTTCTCTGATGATACAGGTCTTGAAGTAGAAGCGTTGGGCAATAAGCCTGGTGTTTTTTCTGCAAGATATGCCGGGATTAATTCTACTTACGATGAAAATGTTGATAAGCTGTTGCAGGAATTGAAAGGAGTGGAAAACAGAGTAGCAGCGTTTAGTACAGTAATTTCTTTGTTTTTAAATGGTAAGGAGTATTTTTTTGAAGGCCGGATTTCCGGAACAATAACTCATAAAAGACATGGTGAAAGGGGGTTTGGTTATGATCCGGTATTCCTTCCCGACGGATACAATGTTACTTTTGCCCAGATGTTACCCGAACTGAAAAATAAAATAAGCCATAGAGCACTTGCTACGAAAAAATTAGTGTTTTTTTTACAGAATGAAGTATAGTTACGATTTGTTAAGTGAATAGTCCTTCTACAAGCTCATTAAACAAATCAGAAATTGATATTCCCATAGCTCCGGCTTGTTTTGGTATGATACTGGCTTTGGATAATCCGGGAACTGTATTTATTTCTATGAAATACAATTGGTTTTCAGCTAGTATATAATCAATTCTTACTATACCGCTACATCCAAGTTTATTATATATCAGAGCAGATACAGCCTTTATGTCAGTCTCTTTATCAACATCCAGATCTATCGGAGGTGTAATCTCATCAGCTTTACCTATCGTATATTTCGCCTCGTAATCAAAAAATTCATTGTTAGTTATTATTTCAGTTAACGGAAGGACAATAAGCTTATTTTTGCTTCTGTACAGGCCACAGTCTATTTCCCGCCCAACTATCATTTCTTCAATTAAAATTCGGTCATCGTAGCTAAAAGCTTCATCTATTGCAGCAGGAAGTTCATTTGCTTTGGTAACTTTTGAAACACCAACGCTTGATCCGCTTCGGCATGGTTTAACAAATACCGGTAATCCCAGGGTTGAAATAATATCATTAACATTGAAACTATCATCTGAAGAAAATGAAAGGGAATTTGCTACATTAACTCCCAGTGTTGTAACAAATCTATTGCAATGGTATTTATTGAATGTTAATGCTGATACATCCATATTGCTTGAGGTATAAGGAATACCAAGCATGTCAAAGTATCCCAATATTTTACCATCCTCTCCGGGAGTACCGTGAATTGCGTTAAAAACACAATGGAATATTATCTTTTCGCCTGATAATGTGAGACTAAAGTCGGTTTTGTTTACCGAGAAGCGAGTTCCTGTACTATCTTCATAATACCAATCATCACGGGTAATTAAGATTACATAGGCAGCAAATCTTTCAATGTCCAGATTTTCGCAGACCATATGGGCACTTTCAACAGATATTTCATATTCTTTTGAATATCCTCCACAAATTACAGCAATGTTTTTCATTTTTTACATTTTATACAAATTTAATCTCTTTTTTCAACAGGCAAATTATGTACCATAAGAAGCTTAATAATTTTTAACTTTGCACTCAAAGTATAACTATGAAAATTTGACTGAAATGTATGTAATTATTGATTTTTTAAAATGTTAATAAACAATATTTTCAATCGAATTAAGTTATGGAAATGAAGCCAAAACCAGTTGATATAAACAGTAATAAAAAGATGAGTTTTTTTTATTTTTTTGGACAGAAGAAATTTTACATCCATTTTTTAATTGCAATTGCCATATCAATACTTTTGATCTGGATTGTACTTAAATCCATGGACTTATTTACTCATCACGGAGATGTTTATATTGTTCCGGATTTCAGTGGGTATACCATAAAAGATCTGAATGAAAAGGGCTATGATGAATATTTTGAGTTTGTGATAATTGATTCAGTATATTATAGAAGTAAAGAGAAAGGTACTGTGATATTGCAACACCCATTATCCGGATCAAAGGTAAAACAGGGCAGACATGTGTACCTTACCATTGTAGCACAATCGCCGGAAAAGGTTAAAATGCCTAATTTAAAGAATCTTTCTTTGCGCCAGGCTTTAGTAACATTGGAATCATATGAACTTCTTGTGGGCAATCTTGAATACATTCAGTATTTTGCCCGTAATGCCGTTGTTGATCAATTACTGGATGATGAACCTGTTGAACCTGATACAGAATTGTTGAAAGGTACCGTTGTTGATCTCGTTTTGGGCAAAGGAGACAGAACTATTATGATACCTATGCCTTTTTTAATCGGACTAAAACAGGGTGATGTTAGACGAAAATTACATTTTAACTCCCTTAATCTGGGTAGAGAGTATTTTATGGATGATGATGATACAACGCATGCCAGAGTGTATAAAACAGATCCTGAAACTTTAACCGAAGAACAACTTTTCCTCGGACAACCCGTTAATATATGGTATCGTTCAGATGAATTAATTGATTTTCATGAATACCTGCAACAGTTTAATCCTGATACTATAGCTGAGGTTACAAATGATACAGAAAATAAAATACTTGAGGATGAATATTAGACTAATCATTGTTGTACTGTTGTCATGTACAGTTTACTCTTTAAGTTCACAAGAATATGTAACAGGTCTTGTGGTAAACGAATCAATTGAGTATGAATTGAAAAAAAACACGTTCCCTAAGGACAATAGTGACCGAAATATGAAAGAACCTGAGGCAGTTTTGTTACCTTTCTTCGATGACTTCTCAACTATAACAATATTTCCTGATCAGTCATTATGGGACGGGAACTCTGTTTTTATAAATAAGGATTTTCCTTATATGCCTGTTAATCTTGGTGCAGCTACCTTCGATGCTATTGACGGTTCAGGAAAAATCTATAGTGATGCTTCCTGGATGCCATTTATGGCTGATGAGCTCATGTCGCAACCCATTAGATTGGATTCCATATTTCAGCCTGTTGCCAGAAAACTCAGTCCTTCAGATTCTGTTTATTTGAGTTTTTATTATCAACCACAGGGGGTTGCCGATTACCCACAGCAATATGACTCGTTGATATTAGAGTTTTCGCGACTTACAGGGGAAATGATCTTTTCACATATGGATTCTGTTTTTGTAAATGCTGATTTATATTTAAGTGGTCCTAATGATACTATCTGGCCATTGGATACTTTGTGGGCACCGATAGGGTGTAATCCTGATGTTTTTACAATTAATTATAATATTATTGTTTGGGGAGATACAGTTGAAGTTGCATGTGATTCAGTTTTTATTCCTGAAGTTGTTTGGGACAGGATCTGGTACTCAGAAGGATTAAGCCTGGAAGAGTTTTATGGTAGTTATGGCAGGTATATGCTTCAGGTTAATATCCCTGTTATTGACACATTTTATTTTTCAGATGAATTCAGGTTTAGATTTAGAAATTATGCAAGTGTATCAAACTCCAGTTATCCCGATTCATGGAAAAGCAATGGAGACCAGTGGAATATTGACTATGTTTACCTTAATTATAACAGATCGGCAGGTGATACCACATACAGGGCATTAACTTTTTCTCAGAGAGCACCTTCATTTTTGAAACATTATGAAGTTATGCCATTTAATCATTATAACAGATCGCAAATTGCAAATACAAAGACTGAATTTCAAATGTTTATTGCAAACCTTGATGATATTGAACGTAATACGAAATACTCTTACCATGTTGAACAGGTAAATGGAATTTTTAAATATGATTATAATGGAGGTAGCTGTAATTTAAAGCCATTCTATGAGATTGGTTTTCAGCAATGTGTTGGTTGTGGAACTGCACATGCATGTCCCCCGGTTAAGTCTGTATTTTCTGCAATTGGAAATCCTGATACTGTTTCTTACATTATCAAACACTTCATAAGCGATTCTTCTGATAATAATTCTATTGTTGATTCTGCAATTTATCACCAGGGTTTCTATAATTATTTTGCTTATGATGATGGTACTCCTGAAGCTGGTTACGGGTATGAAGGATCTGAAGCTGAAATTGCTTGTCAATTTGATTTAAGCGAAGCGGATACATTATATGGTGTGCAAATGTATTTTAACAGGACATTAAATGATGCGAATGAAGTTTACTTTGATATAGTAGTTTGGGGTGATAATAGTGGAAAACCAGGACAGGAGTTATACAGATTAGAAAATCAGAAAGTAGGTTGGACAAATGGGTTATATTCTTTTCATCCCTATATCCTTGGTGAACCTCAGGTACTTAGTGGAACTTTTTATATAGGTTGGAATAAGTTTGGTAGAAATAGTATTAATATTGGCATGGATGCTAACAATGACAGAAGTGACCGCGTGTTTTTTAAAACACCAGGTGAAGATTGGCAGGGTTCTAATCACAAAGGTGCTTTATTGATAAGACCATTTTTCGGTTCAGATATAATTATGTCTGCTGATACTGAAAGTTTCGAAAAGGATAATAATAAACTAATTATCTTTCCAAATCCTGCCTCTGATTATTTTACTATTGGTAATCAGGATATAATAAACAATCCTTTGTCTGAAATTCAAATTTATAATGTATTCGGTCAGATGGTAACTACTCAAAAGGGACCGGGATTACGAATAAAGACAAATACTCTTCCACAGGGAATTTATATTGTACGTGTGTTAAGTGATAATAAGCAATACTCTTCAAAACTATTTATCAACAGATGACGGAAGATCAGCCAATAAATTCTACCGAGGAAAGTTTTGAACTATATGAACATCACAATATTGTTGTTGATCCGGGACAATCTCCTGTACGGATTGACAAGTTTCTGTTTGGAAAAATAATTAATGTTTCACGGAATAAAGTTCAGCAGGCCGCTAAAGCTGGTAATATACTTGTAAATAATGTTGCAGTTAAAGCAAATTATAAAGTAAAACCAAATGATAATATTTCGGTGGTTATGACTTATCCGCCACGTGACGTGGAGATCTATGCTGAAGATATTCCTATTGATATAGTTCATGAAGATGATGATATTATTGTGATCAATAAACAGGCAGGTTTGGTTGTGCATCCTGGTCATGCAAATTATACAGGGACATTGCTAAACGGATTAAAATATTATTTTGAAAAAACAAATCAGTTGGATATTGAGAATGGTTTTGGCTATCTTGTACACAGGATTGACAAGGATACAACAGGTTTGTTGTTAATAACTAAAAATGAACTTGCTCAATCGAAACTGGCAAAGCAGTTTTTTGATCATAGTGTAAGCAGGGCTTATGAGGCACTTGTTTGGGGTGATGTTGAAAATGATAATGGTACAATTGAGGGACATATAGGCAGAAGCCTGAAAGACAGGAGGGTAATGACTGTATTCCCTGATGGTGAATATGGAAAGGAAGCAATCTCTCATTATAATGTAAAAAAACGATTTGGTTATGTTACCCTGGTAGAATGTCGTTTGGAAACCGGAAGAACACACCAGATTAGAGCCCATTTCAAACATATTGGACATCCTTTATTTAATGATGAACGATATGGTGGCGACAGTATCTTGAAAGGGACAACCTTTACAAAATACAAGCAATTTGTGCAAAATTGTTTTAAAATAATACCCCGACAGTCATTACATGCACGTTCCCTGGGTTTTGTTCATCCAACAACCGGTGAAGAATTGAATTTTGAGTCAGAATTACCCGCAGATATGAAAGAGGTTCTTGATAAATGGCAGGGTTATGTAATTAACAGGGAGTTGGAATCATAAAATCAATTACCAATTACTACAACTTTATAAGTTTGATTTATTTGAGAGGACATAAACCTAACAAGATATGTTCCTTTTGAAACCGTTGACATATCTATTATTAGATAGTTTGAACCTGTTTCCTTAATTACGTAACCTATGTCGTTGCCGACGAAGTCATTAATTATTATTTCGTAATCCTCAGGAACATCACTCCCAAATGATAATTTAACAGTATTTACACATGGGTTAGGCGAAATATTGGGAGTAACAGTCAGATAATCTTTCCTCAGCAATGTATCGCTGTTATCTCCTGAAAATACAATTAGTTGTACATCAAAATCTCCTGATTCAGCATAAATTATTTCTCCGGGTTCTTTAAGTTCAGAAAATTCAGGATTTCCTCCCTCAAAATACCACTTGTATCCATTTACATTTCCATACGAAGTATTAGAAAAAGTTACTGACTCTCCCAGAACAATTGATGTAGCATCACTGCTAAATCCTGCAATGATATTAGTTGAATCCAGATTAGTTCCATGTAAGATTTGAGTTCCTGTACCTATTGGGTCCAGCCAATAATAAAGTCCGGATGTTGAATCACGACTTGTTGTTCCCCATGAAGAGCTTAGTTTACCATAATAATCAGGCTCATTTTGAAATGTGCATGAGGCTCCTCCACCTGTTAATGATCCAATAACGTTGCCCTCATTATCGAAAATAGGACTTCCCGATGATCCTTTTTCCGTTACTCCATGCCCACTTTGGGTCTCGCTCCAATAAACCTGCCAGTACATACCATCAGGATCTTCAATTGTACTGTTATATTTTGTTGAAGTTAGTTGATCGCTATAAGTTGAAATCATCTTTACATCACCTTCGGGATGATGTATTGTAACACCATTTGGTGAAACGTTCCCACTTCTGTTCCAGCCGTTATAATATACTTTATAGTTTTCCGGAATGTATTGGTTTAGAAGTAATAATTTAAAGTCAGATCCAATATTTGTTCCCGGAGGACTATTTGCAAGTAATGTGGAACCGGAAATAGTATTATACTCCGGTTCAAAATCAGGTTGGTTACAATTTGAAGATTCAAAATTGAAGTAAAACAACCATTCCGAATAGTCGGTTGAGTCTGATGATTCTCCACAATGGTTTGCTGTTAAAAAAAGTGGGGTTCCATCATTCCTTGTATTATTCAGGAGGGTTCCGGTACACCAGAATGTTTTATTGCCTTGTTTTACCAGTATTCTTGCAATTCCACTTTTTTCATTTTGCCAGTTGTTTCCCTCTGGACAGTTAATGTGTACTTCACAACTTCCTGCATCACCAAAACCTCTTGCAGAGAAAGCAGTATAATCGTTAAGAACACCTGCTTCGGTAATACTAAAAGGTAACTCCGATCTGTACTTTGAATTATATTCAATTACTAACCTTTCTCCCGGTATAAAATCAGTACAAATATTAGAGTTTTGTAAAATTTGTATTTTTCTTAAAGTGAGTCTGTCCGGGCTGTAAAGAAATAACCGACTCTCCGAATGCGTTTCTTTAAATCTAATATATAAGTTAACAGCTTTTGCATCAGGTACTACAATTTCCAACCTCCAGAAATAAATATCTTCATGTCGTTCCCAAATACCCACATTCTGTAAATCATTATTGAAAGGTAGTGTGTATCCTGCCTGATCTGGTACTTTATCAAATATCTCCCGGACCTCGGGTTGATTGTCAGACATGCTGACAACCGGGATTTCATTTTCAATAGTAAAATTAAAACTTTCAGGAGTATCGCCACCGGATATTTGTGAATAAGCTATTATGCTGGTAATCACAAATATTAAAATCAATATGTTCCTGTAGTTCATGAAAAACTGTTAAATTAAAATCACAAATAATGACATAAGACTATTTCAAACTATTAATACACTGAAACTATTCTATTTTACTAATGATACTTTTCTTGTGTAAACCTTATTGTTCTCATATACTTTAACTAAATACAATCCGTCAGGCTGAGATTCAATATTTACTGTTATAGTTTTATTTTGATTCCTGATATTGCGCTTGAATACTGTACTCCCTGCATCGTTTATTACTTCAACTGACTGAGGTTTAAAGTCAGAACCAAAAGATAGAGTGAAGTTCCCATTTCCAGGGTTGGGATAAATTACAAAATCAATATCCGATTCTGATTCTTCAATATTAACTACACCAACATAAATATAATCTTCTTTCACCAATGTGTCTGAACCACCCAGGTTACCTGCTATTAATGTAACAGGATAGGTGCCGGGATTATTATATCTTATTGTAGGATTCTGATTAGGCGAAGATGATGGAGAACCTCCTTCAAAAATCCATTCCCATTCTGAAGGGTTTCCTGTGGATAAATCAGTGAAATGCACAGTACCACCTGGTGAAATGTTTGTAGCATCAGCCTCGAAATCAGGTACAGGAATATCCATCTGAGAAACATGAATATAGTTTTCTTTTAATTCACTATCAGTACCATCTGCATTCACAACGGTAAGTGATACATCAAAATAACCAGTGTCGGAGTAAACAACATACGGATTCTCTTCAATTGAGGTTGAAGGATCTCCATCTTCAAAATTCCATTCCCATTCAAGTACTCCCGGTCCTGACAGATCAGTAAAAAATACAGTATCGCCCTGAGTTATTTCGGTTGAACTTGCCTCATAATCAGCAGTAGGGAGAATTACTTCCCATGAAATTCCTGGTAATTTTTCAATTCCGGTGTTTCCCGGATCAAGCCATTCTTTCAATCTGTTGGATTGTGTACTGCCATTTTGATCCCATGAATACCATATTTTACCGTAATATGCCGGGGAAGGATCAGTACAGGAATTTGATGTATAACCACCTGTAAGATCACCCATAATTAAACCATTGCTGTCAAAAACCGGAGATCCTGATGACCCACCCTGCATAATGGATTTGCCATTTATTGTTTGCGCCCAAAGTAATTTCCAGTGGCTTGGTAACCCATTCCAATATGTTGAGGGAACCAGCGGTGTATCATAAGTCGATATTTTCTTAATATCTCCGGCAGGATGATGTACTCCTACACCACTTCCTGCATCTTCAGGAGAATCTGTTCTGTTCCATCCATTGAAAAATACATCAAATGATGCCGGTATGGAGTTATTTAATTCTACAAGATAGAAATCAGAGCCTGCATCAGCAAAACTAGGGTCGTGAGCTCTTAACTGGCATCCGGTTGTTGAGTTATACCCGCTGCTACTCCCATTACAAGTAGATGCCTGGTAATTAAAATAAAATATCCATTGGTTTCTGTCGCCGGCGTTTGATCCTTCTCCACAATGGGCAGCTGACAAGAAATATGGAGTTCGGTCGTTATTCGTATTATTTATCAGCGATCCGGAACACCAGTAATAACCTCCTCCTATTTTGATTGACATCCGGGCAACACCTTTTATTTGATTTTCCCAATTGTCACCTTCTTCACATGCAACATCGATCATGCAGTACCATGAACTACGTTCTCTGTTATACATAAATTCAATGTCCCTGTATGCATAAGCTATTTCTGAGATATTAATAATGGCTGGAGTAGATAAAGTTACCGGTTCAAAATATTCCAGTATAACTTCATCACCCTGAATGAACTCTGTTGAGAACAGGTTTTCATCCGGATTGTTTTCGTGTGTAAATGCTCCTATTATCTGTGTTTTATTGTGATTATAAAGGAATAATTTACCACCTTCAGGAATGAAAAACTTATCATAATATACGCCTAAAGCCAATGCATCTTCAATATTGATCTTTAATCTGCAAATCCTGCCCAAATCCGGAATAGTTGTCCATGTTCCTGTATTTAACAAATCTTTATTAACTTTTACGGATGTCCCCATACGTCTGGGCTTGTCAGGATTTATTGATGCCTCAATTGCGTCTTCTTCATTAATAGTATTCATGTCAGGAGCATCAAATTGTAAGTTTGTGCAATTATTGTCAACATGAAACATAATACTGTATGGTGTACCACCGTTACTAATCTGTGCTTTGCTGTTATCAATATTAAATGATAATACAAGGATGAACGAAATAATAAAGTTTACTGTCTTTTTCATATGTCGTATAATATTAATGCAAAAGTAAAAGTTCCAAACAAAATTAATTATTATTAAAAACAATAAGCACTTAATGTAACAAATACAAAATATTTTGTTGACAGACATGTAATAATTTAATATATTTTTGAAAAAAATATTCGAAGAATGATAGTAATTACAGGGGCAGCAGGTTTTATCGGAAGCGTATTGACAGAAAAATTAAATAGTGCAGGATATGGAAATCTGATACTTGTAGATGACCATAGCAGTACAAACAAAAATCGTAACCTGGCTGATAAGAAATTCATTAAAAAAATACATCGTGATGATTTCTTTCAATGGTTTGATGATTATTATTTCAATGTTGACATAGTTTTGCATATTGGGGCCCGTACAGATACTGCTGAATTTAACAAAGATATACTCAATGTTCTGAATCTGGAATATACCAAGCAGATGTGGGAAAGATGTAGTATTCATAAGATCCCATTAATATATGCCTCATCAGCAGCTACATACGGATTGGGTGAGTTTGGTTATGATGATGATCATGAAATTGTGGAAAAACTCATTCCATTAAATGCTTATGGTGAATCTAAAAATGATCTTGATAAATGGGCGTTGGCGAATAAATCAAAACCTCCTTTCTGGGCAGGGTTGAAGTTTTTTAATGTTTACGGTCCTAACGAATATCATAAAGGAAGAATGGCATCAGTGATTATGCATGCATATGGCCAGATTCGTGAAACAGGGAAAGTGAAGTTATTCAAGTCCCATAAATCCGGGTACAAAAATGGTGAGCAATTACGAGACTTCATTTATGTTAAAGATGTTGTTGATGTTATCTACTATTTAATGAAATCAAGACCTGCATCCGGATTATATAACCTTGGCACTGGCAAAGCGAGAACATTTATAGATCTTGCCAATTCTACTTTTGCAGCGCTGGAGATGAAACCAAAAATTTCATTCATTGATACTCCTGAAGATATAAGAGATAAGTATCAGTATTTTACTGAGGCGAATATGTCTAAACTTAGAAATGTTGGGTACGAAAAAGATTTTACTTCACTAGAAGCCGGGGTTTATGATTATGTCAGGAACTATTTGTTGAAAAATAAATACGCTTAATCCTGATCTTCCGAAATAACTGCACTACCAATGCAGGTTTGTTCTTTTGTATCATATATTACGGCAAATTGTCCGGGAGCAATGCCTGATATTTTATTATCAGCTATAATTTGATTTCTGTTTTTTGAAAATTGAAGTTTGCCTGTGTTAAATTCAGGTTGGTGCCTTATTTTAAACTTGATTTCCTTTAATGAGCTGTAATCATGATTTTTGTTAAGAAAGTGGATATCACCAATTTTAATATTGTCTCTGTAGCGACTTACAGGGTCGTAACCCTTTGATGCATAAATAATATTGCTGTCAGTATCTTTTTTTACAACGAACCAGGGACCTCCGCTGAGTTTTAATCCGCGTCTTTGTCCAATGGTATGAAACCAGAATCCTTTGTGTTCACCAAGTAGCTTCCCGGACTCAAGTTCTCTGATCTCACCGGGGAGTTCTCCTACCTGGTTTCTAATAAAATCATTGTAATTTATCTTTCCTAAAAAGCAAATTCCCTGGCTATCAGGTCTTCCTGCGCTGGGAAGCTTCATATTGTTAGCGATTTCCCTTACTTTTGACTTTTCAATATCTCCAATCGGGAACATCGTTTTTTGAAGTTGAGAATGAGTAATTTGTCCAAGAAAATAGGTTTGGTCCTTAACCTTGTCTTTGGCTGTTTCTAAAAAAACTCCTTCATTTGTTTCATAATTTTGGGCATAATGTCCTGTTGCAATTTTATCAAAAAGATGACCATGTTTATCATTAAAAGCTCCAAACTTTATTAATAAGTTACACATTATATCAGGGTTTGGGGTTAATCCCTTCTTTACAGTTTCGATTGTGTATTTTACAACAGTTGACCAATATTCTTTCTGTAAATCAACAATATCAAACCTGCAGTTATACTTCTTAGCTATCCATGTAGTGATTTCAATATCTTCTTCTGAGGGGCAATCCATAAATGCAGACTGATCTTCCATACCGATCTTTATATAAAAAATGTGAGGATCATAACCCTTTTCTTTTAGTAATGGAATAGTTGCCGAACTGTCAACACCTCCTGAAACTAAAGCTGCAATTTTCATTTTTCTATATCTGGAACAAAAAAATACGGGTGCAAAATTACACATTATGAACTATAAACAATATCGTTAACCATTATTATGAATATTCAACAGATATTCCCGGGTGTGTATCCAATCAGGTGAGGAGTTATAATCATTCTTATAATTATTTTTACAGAAAACCTGCTGGAAGTTAATCCGGGAAATTACGATTATTGATCTAAAATCGATTATGCACAAATAAATTTTGTCGGCAAGAAATTACTATTTTTGGGAATTAATTTCAATTATAAAATTCACAAGAAAAATAAATCATGTACGGAAAAATTAAAGATCATCTGATAAAGGAAATCAACGACATCCGCGAAGCTGGATTGTATAAAGAGGAAAGAATTATTGTTAGTCCACAACAAGCAGAGATAAAGTTAAACACAGGTCAGGAAGTGCTTAATTTTTGTGCAAATAACTATTTAGGACTTTCCAATCATCCTGATTTGATAAAAGCAGCTAAAGATGGGATGGATAGTCATGGTTATGGGATGTCATCAGTACGATTTATTTGTGGAACAACAGACCTGCATAAAACGCTTGAGAAGAAAATTGCTGACTTTTTTGGTACAGAGGATACGATACTATATGCAGCTGCTTTTGATGCTAACGGTGGTGTGTTTGAACCCTTATTAACAGCTGAAGATGCCATTATATCAGATTCGTTGAATCATGCATCAATAATTGATGGAGTTAGATTATGTAAGGCTCAAAGATACCGTTATCCAAATGCGGATATGGAAGCATTGGAAGAAGAACTTAAAAAAGCTCAGGCTCAAAGATTCAGAATAATCGTTACAGATGGTGTTTTCTCAATGGATGGAAACACTGCTCCGGTTGATAAGATTGTTGAGCTTGCTGAAAAATATGATGCAATGGTTATGGTTGATGAATGTCATTCAGCAGGTGTTGTTGGAGAAACTGGCAGAGGCGTTAGTGAGCACTATAATATAATAGGTAAACTGGATATAATTACCGGAACTTTAGGTAAGGCCTTTGGTGGTGCTGTTGGCGGGTTTACAACAGGAAAAAAAGAAATAATTGAAATGCTACGTCAAAGATCACGTCCATATTTGTTCTCAAATTCATTGCCTCCGGCAGTTGTTAGTGCAGGTATTCGCATGTATGATATGATGAGCGAAACCAATGATCTACAGGATAAGCTTCATGAAAATACGGATTATTTTATGGAGAAAATGATGAATGCAGGATTTGATATTAAACCTACTCAGTCAGCAATATGTGCAGTGATGCTTTATGATGCAAAATTATCTCAGGATATGGCTGCTAAACTCCTTGAAGAGGGAATTTATGTAATTGGCTTTTATTTTCCTGTAGTACCAAAAGGTGAAGCTCGTATCAGAGTACAGTTATCAGCCGGCCATGAAAAAGAACACCTTGACAAGGCTATTGCTGCCTTTATCAAAGTTGGTAAAGAGTTAAATGTTATCAAATAAGTAAAATAACAGGTAGTTAACTTCATTAAGCAATTTCTATTATTATGATATTTGGGATAGGTACAGATATAATTGAAGTAAAACGGATGGAGAAACATCTGGAAAATAATAGTGCTTTAATGAAGAAATTATATACTAAAGACGAACAAGTTTACTGTAATAAGGGTAATATTACACGGTATCAGTGTTTTGCTGCGAGGTTTGCAGCAAAAGAAGCATTTTTTAAAGCTCTTGGAACAGGATACAGATATGGTATGGCTTTTCATGAGATTGAAGTGCTAAACGATGAACTTGGAAAGCCATATATTAAAACACATGGTAAAGTAAAAGAATACCTGAGTGAACAAAATGTATCTTCAATACACCTGAGTATTTCTCATGTTAAGGAGATGGCAAATGCATTTGTAGTTATAGAGAAATAGTCCATACTATTGAATACAGAAGGTCTATCCCGCTATTCTTTATGATCAAGTAAAAATAGCCTGGCGTTCCTTTTTAAGCTTTCTTCAATTGTCATGAACTTTATTCCGATAGAGTCCAGTATCTTTTTATTGGAATAGCGGTAAGCCTGATTTGCAGTCTCAGCTGTTTCACGGGTTATGGTTGACTGCCTGCCGGTTATAAGACTTTTTATATATAATAGTCTCCATGCAATTTCACTTAAAAACTTTGTTGCTTTATATCTTGGTGGTGTAACATTCAGTTCTTTTGCCATAATGTGAAATAAACTCTCATAGGAAACATTTTCTGAATTTATAATAAACCTTTCACCTGAAAATGAACCTTGCATAAGTTTAGTCATGGCCACCACAACGTCATTTACATCAACGAATCCGTTTGTGCCTGATGAATAAAACATCAACCCATTATACATTGTTGTAAATAATTTAGAACTGCCCGAATTCCAGTTTCCGGGCCCGATTATTATTGATGGGTTAACTATTACGGCATTTAATCCTTCAGCAATTCCTCTCCATACTTCAAGTTCTGCAGAATATTTGCTTGTGGAATAAACAGACGACTTTTTCGAGTTCCAATGTGTTTCCTCAGTCACAAGTCCATTTGTATCTGCTCTTCCAAGGGTGCCAATAGAGCTAACATGTACTAATTTTCTGATTTTATACTCCAATGATGCATTTACAACATTTGCTGTCCCCTGTACATTTATCGACAACAGTTTCTTTTTATCAGATGGTTTAAACGAAACTGTAGCCGCAGTATGATAAACCTCATTAACATCTTCTATTATTTCAGCAATTGAACTGTAGTCAAGAATATCACCTTCAACCCACTGAACCTTATTCATTAGTTCATCAACATTTGTACAGTAATAACTGAATACCTTCCTGGTTATTGAAATATCAGAAGTTGGTCGTTTTAGAGCTAGTGGTGTTTCGCCTGATGTTACCAGACGATAAAGCAGATGTGAGCCAAGTAATCCTGTTCCTCCTGTTACAAATATCATATATTACATTGCGAGTTAATCAATAGCTTAAGGTAGTTGATTCTGGTATTATTCCTTTATTAACATAGAAACCACTACACTGTCCTGACAAAAATAAAAGTAAATAACTAAAGAATGTACTTTAATAAGCGTAATCTTTATAAGTTCATGCTGAAAGCAAAAAGAAACTTTTAATTTTGCGATATGATTTCAGATATTATTCAGTATTCTGAACCATTGTTCAGACCACCCAGTGAAGCAAGATCATTGATACTACAAACTACCATTGGTTGTTCATGGAACAATTGTTCGTTTTGTGAGATGTACACATCAAAAAAATTCAGAGTGAGAAATGAAAGTGATGTTTTTCAGGAAATACAACGGCTATCACCTTATTCTGATTACATAAGAAAGGTATTTCTGGCAGATGGTAATGCTTTGGTACTGTCTTATGATAAGATGATGAGGATATTAAACAAACTTAATAATACATTTCCTAAACTAAGTCGTATTTCAGTATACGCGTCGCCCAGAGACCTTGAAAAAAAATCAGTTACTGAACTGGAAGAAATGGCAAATGCCGGTTTAAAGCTAATTTATACGGGTATTGAAACAGGAGATGATGAACTTCTGCAGGTTGTTAATAAAGGGGAAACATACCACTCAACAGTATCTTCACTTCAAAAAGCAGGAAATTCAGGTATGAAGTTATCCGTTATGATCTTAAACGGACTTGGAGGTAAAGTATATTCAGAGCAACATGCGATTAACTCTGCCAGAGCTGTTAATGAAATAAAACCGGAATATCTTTCTACTCTGGTATTGAGTTATCCGTATGGAATTGAGCATTTCAGATCCAGGTTTAATGGTGATTTTATTGAGTTAAATAAGATGGAATTAATCTCTGAAATGGGTGATTTTATATCTGAACTTCAACTGGATAACACTATTTTCAGAAGTGATCATGCTTCAAATTATCTTGTTTTAAAAGGAATATTAAACAGGGATAAATCAAAATTGCTTGAAGATATAAACAGGGTAACTTCTGATCCTGATCAGGCAAATTTACGGCCTGAGTATTTAAGGGGCTTATGAGCTACTCTTTTTCAAAACGTGTTATAACAATCGGGTCACTTTTTTGTATTCCAAGGAGTGATGCCGCTTTTCCTTTGTTTATAGCTATTTCCAACATATCATTGCCGGTAAAGAGAGCTACAATTTCACCAGGTCTTACATCACCATAGGATTGATTTACTTCGGTAACCTTGTATTTTTGTGATCTGAATGATATCTCAAAATTTGATTTAGCTATAAATCCTGTGAATTCATTTTTATCAATATTTGTTATCAGGTTATCATAATTATCGATATGAATAATCATTCCTTTTAATGTGTCTTCAATAATTACAGGGTTGAAAAGCATATTACTTACGAGGTTTTCCTTAGATGGTCCCAGGTCTTCAGGTGGATTGCCTTGAGCAAGATGAGCCGCAGCTTTTGCAAATCTGTCCCGACTGGAAAAAGTATGATTTGAAGACTCCATTGGAATATCCAGTTCATGAATTGATTCCGGTTTGTGATCAAAAATTAAAGAGAATATCCCATCATCCGTTCCAATAAAATATTGTTTGTTATAATATGCAACTATGTGAACATTTTTAAGTGATTCTTCGGTGTTAATTCCAATAATGTGGACGGTCCCGTCAGGAAAACTCTGGAAAGCATTTTTAAGAATATAAGCAGCCTCAACTTTATCAAAGGGCTTTATCTGATGTGTTATATCAACGATCTTTGCAGCAGAATTAAACTTGTAAATCATACCTTTTACGGCAGATACATAATAATCACTTGTCCCCCAATCACTAATCAATGTTACGATACCCATGTAGTCTACATATTTTCCAACTGAATCAAACAATATATTATATGAGTAAAGCTATATCACGATACTCAAAAGTATGGAAGTTTAATACAATTTCATCAGAAATTCAAAATTATAAAAATTGCCTCTTTGCAAAGAGTATTTTTTAATATTTTTGAAACTTGTTTTTTTTAACCATTAAATGAGGTAAGTGAATGAGTGAGAAGGTAGTACAAATCGACATTGGGAGCCCTCTGGAGTTTTATGGACCTGGTGATGCAAATCTTAACCTCATCAAATCCTTTTTTCCAAAATTAAAGATAATAGTTAGAGGTGATTATGTAAAATTGGTGGGAACAGAATCAGATATA
Organism: Bacteroidales bacterium; assembly: GCA_028277395.1. Classification (GTDB taxonomy): domain Bacteria; phylum Bacteroidota; class Bacteroidia; order Bacteroidales; family F082. The sequence goes on from JANQGJ010000060.1 coordinate 28,114, forward strand.
ATTACTTTTGAGAAGAGACTGGATTTACTTGTATTGCAGTTTGAGAAATTTGGGAAGATAAATGAAGACGTTGTGAGCAGGATAATGGGTGAAGAAAAGGAAACAGATATCGATTCTTCAAATTCAGATGCGTTAGTTTACGGCAGGCATGGTAAAGTAATAAAAGCGCTTACTGTTAATCAAAAGAGAATGGTTGACTCAAGTGAGAAGAATGATCTTGTATTTGCGATTGGGCCTGCAGGTACAGGTAAAACTTACACTGCTGTTGCCCTGGCAGTAAGAGCACTTAAAAATAAAGAAATAAAAAAAATAATATTAGCCAGACCGGCAATTGAAGCAGGGGAGAACCTGGGATTTTTACCCGGAGATATGAAAGACAAGATGGATCCATATCTGCAACCTCTTTATGATGCGTTAAGAGATATGTTACCAACTCAAAAATTTCTTTCTTACCTTGAGGATGATACTATTGAGATAGCTCCACTAGCATTCATGAGAGGCAGGACATTAAGTAATGCCTATGCTATACTTGATGAAGCTCAGAATGCATCCGAAAGTCAGTTAAAAATGTTTCTGACAAGAATGGGAAAATCATCAAAGTTTTTTGTAACCGGAGATATAACCCAGATAGACTTGCCAAAACAAAAACAATCAGGATTATTGCAGGCTCAGAAATTATTAAAAGATATAAAAGGGATTGAATTTGTATATCTTGATGGAAGAGATGTAGTACGTCATAAGCTGGTAACCCGTATAATTGAAGCATATAATAAAACAGATAATAAAAATAGAGAATCATGAAAGAAGCAATTACCAGAACAGATTTTAACTTTCCAAATCAAAAAAATGTATATCACGGTAAAGTTCGTGACGTTTATAATATTGGTGAGGAACTGTTAGTAATGGTTGCCAGCGACAGAATTTCAGCGTTCGACGTTGTGTTACCAAAAGGAATTCCTTACAAAGGGCAGGTACTAAATCAGATTGCAGCAAAATTTTTGGACGCTACCTCCGATATTGTTCCAAACTGGAAGATGGCAACACCGGACCCCATGGTAACGGTAGGACATTATTGTAAACCATTTCCTGTTGAAATGATAATTAGAGGATATTTAACCGGAAGCTCATGGCGTACTTACAAAACAGGTGCAAGGGAAATATGTGGTGTTCCTGTACCTGACGGACTTAAAGAACATCAAAGGTTTCCCGAACCAATTGTTACTCCTACAACGAAAGCTGAAGAAGGTCATGATGAAGATATTTCCAAAGAGGAAATAATTGCACAGGGTCTTGTTTCTGCCGAGGATTATGCAAAGCTTGAAGATTATACAAAGAAATTATTTCAGAGAGGTACAGAAATAGCAGCTGAAAAAGGACTGATTCTGGTTGATACAAAGTATGAGTTTGGTAAAGTTGGTGACCAGATCTATTTGATTGATGAAATTCATACACCTGATTCTTCAAGATATTTCTATGCAGACAAATACGAAGAAAGATTTGCTAATGGCGAGCAACAAAAACAGCTTTCAAAAGAATTTGTAAGAGAATGGCTTATGGAAAATGGATTTCAAGGTAAAGAAGGACAACAGATCCCTGAAATGACTGATGAAATTGTTGAAAGCATTTCAAACAGGTATATCGAATTATACGAGCAGGTGACAGGAGAAAAATTTATCAAATCCCCATCTGATGATATCCATAACAGAATTGAGGAAAACATCAATAATTTTCTCAATAAATAATCTGATTTATTTGCGTTGAATTTCCGGTTAGGGTAACGATATTTTCATCGTTACTTTTCTGGTTTTATGATATAATAAAACCTATAGAAAAATTCATTATAATTGTTGTTGATAAAAATTTTATTAAAAATTTTTATCGCTAATCGAAAGCAGAGTTTTTTTTCTAAATTTACACAACAGCTGCGTGTTGTCTAATAAAACATCAATTTATGGTGAAGTTTAAATTTTCAGGATACTTCATTTTTTCAGTGTTGTTTATGTTACTTTCACAAATTCAGGTGTTTAGCCAGAACAATTGTGAAGGTCAGGATGATTCGGATTTGGTGAACTTTTCTTCCTTAAGTCCTGTTCATTCTGAAATAACTGATATGAGAGGGTGGGCAAAACAAGATAATGGTAGTTGGTTATCGACCAAAAACCGGATACCTTTTACAGATGATAAGACTAATAAAAGTATGGGTGGCGAACGTAAACTTGGTCAGGACAATATCATAACTCTTCAATTGAGGAAGGTAATGGTAGGTAATAAACAATATAATGTACTTGTAAAAAAATACTATGACGGTGAGTACGAATTTCCGGTTCTTCATGAAGAATGGCGAGGTTTTAAATCACTTGATTTTTATGTTTTTCCAAGTTATAAACTTGAAGAAATACTACCTGATGAGATTCCTTTTAATGAACAATATGCTGTTAACCTGAATGTTTATGCACGTGGAACAGTTAAAGACTACGAAAATAAACATGAAGATGATGAAATAGTAAAGGAGATTCAAAAAGTTGAACGTGCAGAAGTTGTAAACGACTGGAACATAATATTTGCTGTATTCCCAATTAAAAATGGAGATAATGAAGTAGTTAGATTCAAGCTGATAAAATCGTTTAATGAGGATTATCTGGCAAGCTTTTACACTGCACCTTCAAATTGGGAAAAGAACTTTAGCATGACATTTTATGAAACGAATTTCTTTAGGTTTAAATCATTTATAAGAGATGCCCAGGAATATGTGCTACCTGTATCAGAAAATGTTGATCACCTTACTCTTAATGGCGCGTATGAAAATAATTATAATTGGGGAGTACTGAAATATCAAATGGGAGACTGGCCAAGTGCAATTGATTATTTCAATGAGGCACTTAAAATTGATCCAGAACCTGATGATTTTCTAATATATTCATTCAGGGGAAATGCAAGGAGTAAAATGCGGCGTTATAACGATGCAATTGATGATTTTGATAAGGCTTTAGATATGCGGCCTCAGGATATAATGGAGTATTCTAACTGGGTGAAGAATTATTTTAACCGGGGAGTTTCAAAGTATTATCTCGACGATTTGGACGGAGCATGCAGAGACTGGCATAAAGCTTTGGAGCTTGGTTTTGGTCCTGCGCATGATTATTTAATGGATTATTGTGAATAATAATTAGAGGTAATGTCAAGATGCCCTGTAAAACTACCTTAAAAATAATTATTACTGTTTTGGTATTTGTTGTTACCGTTACTGCTTCTGCCCAACAGTCTTCTGCATCTTCAGGAAATAGTTTCACTAACAACTGGCAGATAAACTATAATCTTGGGTTTACACAGTTTTACGGAGATGCAAGTAATAATGGTTATTTTAAGAAGTTTTCCGGCGAAATTGCCTTTGCTACTGGTATAAATGTTAGAAAATATACCAGTCCCGTTTTCGGGTGGGGAGTTAACCTGTTTTATTCAGGATTAAAAAGTCATAAAGAGAAAAATGCTACCGGAGGTACTGTAAATTTTGGTCTGGAAGGGAGTTACTTTGATGCAAACATTAATATGCTGGTTAATTTCTCAAACTTGTTTTGGGGCTATGAGAACAGGAAACTTTCTGTTTATGGTACGATAGGACTTGGTTATTCCACATGGGGAACTCAGCTAACGGATTCAATAACAGGAACAATTGTTAGTAGTGGTGATGTTGTTGGTGATATTACCTATAAGAAAGGTGGAGGTGTTGTACCAATTGGATTAGGGCTTAATTATATGATTAATAATAACTGGGCGCTTAATTTTGAAATGAACTTAAGGACTGTTTTAAATGATGATGTTGATGTTTGGAGAGATGGTTTTAAGTTTGATCAGCCATTTTACACCGGTTTTGGAGTATCATACTTCATCAACCCTGTGGGAAAACCGAAAAAACACAAAACTGTTTATCAAAAGGAATATAGTTCTACAAAAAATGAACCCTTGAAACCCGGTGTACCGCTTTATGATTACAGGTTACCCAAAGAAAACAAGAAAAAAGAGAGTGGATCTGAAATGGACGTGCTGGTAATTGAAGTACCATTGGAGGTAAAACCAGAAACATTGATTACCGGTGTGGTTTACCGTGTTCAAATTTTAGCGAAACGTGATAAATTGAAGTCCATTAGTTCACTAAAAAACAGATTTCATATTTCGGGTGAGATCTTTGAAAATTATCAAAATGGAATATATCGCTATTCAACCGGTTCTTTTACTTCTTACAAAGATGCATTACAACACAGCTATATGCTTAAGGACAAGGGAGTATATGATGCGTTTGTTGTTGCTTACAGAAATGGTGAAAGAGTTACCATTACACCGGAAATGAAGTTGTATTGAACATAGTAGTTGTTATGTCCATATTGATATGTTTTTACGAATAAAAAATAAAACAGGTTTTACAATTAATTAATAATATGTTAACCAACTAACATATTAATTTACAGCTATAAAAAAAAGATTGGAAAAACGTAAATGGTAAGGATATAAGTATACCTTTGCACAATATATAATTATTAAATTTTCTACAATGAATAAAGGCACAGTAAAATTCTTCAATGAAACCAAAGGATTTGGATTTATAAATGATGAAGACTCAAACAATGAATATTTTGTACATATAACCGGATTAATTGATAAGATTAATGAAGGTGATTATGTAGAATTTGAATTAAAAGAAGGTAAAAAAGGATTAAATGCAGTTAATGTTAAATTAGTTTAATAGCTTAATCCAACTCAAAATATTCAAGCCTGTCGATGTAAATTGGCAGGCTTTTTTTATAAAAGTCTACCTAAATTTTATTTTACCTTCCATATATCAATTGGTTTTTCTCTTCCTTTTACACCTACATCTCCTATTCTTTGAAGTGGCAGAAGAATCTCAACATTTTCTTTAACTTCTCTGGATATCAGTAACCGGGAATTGTATGTTTTGTTAAGCTGTTCGATCCGGCTCGCAAGTATTACCGTATTACCACTTATAGAGTATTGTTTTCGAACATCAGTTCCAACATTACCGGCAACCACGTAACCACTATGTAGACCTATACCGATTTTTGTATTCGCAACTTCGGCGTTTTGTTGGTTATTATCTAATTTATCAATAATTTCAATTGCTGCGTTTATGGCATTTTGTGAATCGTTTCCTGAAGATATTGGTGCACCAAAAGTGGCCATGTATCCATCTCCAAGAAACTGATTAATAATGCCGTTGTGCTTATTAATAATTTCAATCATAAATCCGAAAACATTATTCTGGTATTGGATGATATCTTCAGGAGTTCTGTTTTCAGCGAACTTTGTGAAGCCCCTAATATCCAAAAACATTATACAAACGTATTTTTTCTTGCTTTCAATTTGATTCTCACTAATTAATAATTCTTCAACAATGGATGGAGATACCTGCTGACCGAACATGTTTATTATCCTGTTTCGTTCAATTAAAGCATTATTAACGTTGTGTATTTTTTTCTTTATCTGATTTGCAACAATCCCGGCTACAATACCCCCCAGAACCAGTAGTGCTGCTCTTCCTATGTGTATAATTTCGTTCTTTAGGATACTACTATTGTCTGAAATCTCATGAGGGTTAAAATAAATAAAGAACACAAGAATATAACCCAGGGCAGCCTGAAGCCCAACAAAAAATGAAATCTTAAACTCAAGACTAAGTGTAGATAAAATTATTATGAGAAAGTAAAAGAAAATAATTGGTGTGAATAATACATCAGAAGAACCAAAGTAATAACCCAAAACCAAAAGAGTAATAGTAGGATAACTAATTTCGATAAGGTTTGTAAAATATCTGAATTTGTCCTTGATATCAACGTTATTCTTCAACCGGTTCTGTATAACCTTCAATACTATAACCTCTCGTATTACAAAGGCCAGAAGTACCGACTGAAAGACATATATGAAATTTGGATTTGGTATTGAATTTTTAAGATATTCGGGGGCTAATAATCTTATAATAAACAGAATTATAATAGCATAGAAGAATATCCAGGCCAATAATTTCGCCCTTAAGATTTCACTTTGAAATATCTCTTTTTTTAACGAGTCATAAACCGAAGATGTTTCTGTAGCAGAGGTATCATTAATTATTTTTTCCTTCACATTGGTCGCTTTTCTGAATAATTTAGTCATTTGTTGTTTGTCCAAAGGTAAAATAAGATTTAGAAATAATTCACTATACAGGGTGCTTTAAAGTCATTAAATTACCTTGTCAAGAATGAAAACTGCTATAGACCACTCAATTACCTGTGACCTGTGATTTCTTTTTCCTGTTTATAATAACCGGTTTATAGGCCAGATCTGTGCCCATGTTTTTAAATGTTGCTATACCATTATCATCTGGTATTGCCCAGCTTACAGGACGCCATTCTCCATCATTAAACACTGCAATGTATGCGTAATTAATTGTATCATTAAACTTTAATAAGATATCCTCGGTACTTATGTACTCATTTGTAACATCAACATAATTATAATTACCTAAAAATGGCGGAGTATGCATATTCGTTTCTTTTATTGAGAACAAACTACCGGGAGTTTTTACAAATGTTCGCCGGTAAACCTTAGCAACGTTTCCTTTTTGATATGGCTGGTTTATCTCATCCGGATTATTAAGATAAATTTTACTATTGTCAGGTAATATGACTGTTGTAGTATAATAACCCAGTGTGGAATCGGCAAAAAACGGTGTGTAATCTAATGTAGCCGCAATACCCATACTTCTTAGAGCTTTTATCTTGTAGATATTTATGTCACAATGATCTCCTGACTTATTTGTTTCAATGGATTTAATACTTTGTGGATTAGGAAATATCTCAAACCGGTCATCATATTTCAACTTTGTGTTAATTGCCCGGTTTATTTCAATTACATTATAAGATAAGTCTTTATTTTGGTCATATAGTCCGGCAAACAACTTCTGAAAATGTGAAATGTAAGGTTCAATCCTCTCGTTTGATACTCTGTATGGCAGGATATATTTGCAAAATTTATCAAAATCGTATCTGTTACCGAGGTTTTGATTCATCCATATTCCATATGAAGTATTTATATGATCTATCAGGAACTCGGGATCAATATTTTTAAAATCAAGCCAGATTGAATCCGACTTGTATTCTGGTTTTCCTTTTTCCTTTTCAATTAACGACAGGTGGTTTTTTATCGATTTCAGGTTTTTAAAATTGTGAATGTCAATGTTAATGGTATTCCCGGATGAATCAACAAGAATTCTTTCTATGGTATAATTGTGTTCCAGGTTTCTTATTATAAAGTATGCTGCCTGTAATTTTAATGAGTCCGCAGGTTTCTGGAATTCAAGAATTACTTTCATCAAAGATGGTTTATAAATTCCCGAATTGTTTAAAACAACAATTACATCCTCAGGAATACCTTCTTTTTTACTCTTCAGGCAACTATTTCCACCTATCGCAAACAGAATAGTTATAATAACAAGAAAATTAACCGATAATCGCAACCCCTATAAGTTTTGGTGTATAGGTTTTACTAAAAAAAACAGAAATTGTTTCAAAATATCAGGTTATATTTCCTTTATTGAGTTCCTGGGTAGCCATCCAATACTACCATTTCTAATTTTTATTTCAACCCAGTTATCAATTCTGTCAATTATTTTAACTTTTGTTCCTTCATGTATTACAAAAAGGTCAACAGCGTTTTGTGTGGGTGAGCTTTTTACCGTGATAGAAGGAGTAAAAACAATGCCTTCATTATTATCTATACTGTGAAGGTATTTTTGATAAGCCAGTGATGTTGTGGTTATAGTGAATAATAAAAGTAATACTGCTAAATAGAAAGATAATTTTCTGTTTCGTCTGCTGCTTGAAAGAATAAACATTCCAACAGAAACTACAAATAATGAAGTAACTATTAATGATAATATTGCCCATGTATTAGCGTCCATCATATTATAGAAAAAATTCCACCAGTTTTCATAAAATAATACTGGAACTTTCTCAATTTTATCGACGATCATGCTGTTAGCAATGCTTAAATTGTAATTGATGTTATCATCATTGGGTAATAGCTTCTTTGCTTTTTCGAAAAATAATATGGCTGAAGCAATATCATTATTTTTGTAATAGGCATTTCCTATATTATAATAAAGTTCGCCCGATTCATAGCCAAGATCAAGAATATTCTGATATGTTATTAATGCAGAGTCGTATAAGCCCTGATTGTATTCATTGTTAGCTTTAACTACAAGAGAATCTAAGTTAACTCCAAATACATTTACAACTGCTAAATGAAGTATACCTATTATTGTGTATTTTATGTACTTAGTCATCTCAAATTTATTTTAAAGCTTTTTCTGCTCTCATTATTGCTTCAACAGACTCATTGTAAATGCTTTCCATTTTATTGCTTGAGTCTCCCGGAGCAAATCTTGCAAACTCAATATTGTTTAGAGTATTAATAAAGCTATCTGTAACAACTTCGTCAACTCCCTTATTATTTAACATCTCAGCCACAGTTTCCATCGAGAGTTCTGATTGTTTTAATCCGAATTTATCAGCAATATAACCCCAAATAGCTAAAGCGATTTCATCATAGTACATTTTATCATTGCCTTCAGTTTTATATTTTTCAGCAACTCTCAGACGTGATTTTGCAACTTTGTTAGCTTTCCTGGTCTTCAATAACCCAACATTCGACCTCCTTTTTTCAAAGCGTTTAAAGATTATAATAATTACAATCATTACTATCACGGGAATGAGCAACAGGGTAAAATATGTATTTGACAGAAATAGCAGATTACCTTTTTCCATGAATTTAAAGGGAAGAAGTTTTATATGCTGTATATCCTGTCCTATGAACCTTATATCTTCCTGTGCCGAAGAACTATATGAAACCCCTGATGACGAAATATTTCCCTTTTCAACATGAATGTTATATTCGTCGGAAGTGACAGTGTGATACTTCTTGTCAACCGGGTTGAAATAACTTAGTGATACCGGTTTAATAACAAAATCACCACCATTGCGTGGTATTGCCAGGTATTCAAATTTCTTCTTTCCTGAAATACCAGAATTATTCGTTTTAATGTTGTTTATTACTTTAGGGTCAAAGCTTTCGAAATCAGTAGGAAATCTTACATCCGGGATTTTGATTAGCTCAAGGTTTCCTTTGCCGGAAATCGTGTAAGTAACTGTTAACGCATCGTTTGCTTTTAATTGTGTTCTGTCAATTCTGCTGCTTAACCTGAAATCACCTACAGCCCCGTTAAAATCTTTTGGTTTGTTCAACTGAGGTAATGGTTCTACGTTTATGGTTATTGGATTCGATTTTATGACGGTATTTATATTTTTTACATTTCTATTAAAGAAAGGATCATTAAAGAAGTCTTCAAATGGATCATGACTCCGTTTTCGTTTGTTTTGAACCCTGAGTTGAACAGTACACTCCATTTCAGTCGGTTCGATTACCAGTTTTCCGGTTTTTTGAGGGAAAATCGCGAATTTGTTAATCACTGCGACAATGTATTCTTCACCATTTATAATTTCAGTCTTTTGATCATAATGTTGTCGGTTTTCATCCAACAAACTTTTTGACCAGAAACCCTGAAATGAAGATAGTTTTTTTACCATCAGGTTGGAAACCGGAACCTTTGTGAATATCTTATAGGTAAGAATCACCTGTTGTCCCAAATAAGGTTTTGTAGTGCTAACGGTTGCTTTTATGTAAACATCATCATCCTGAAGTATTCCGGAATCTCTGCTGTTGGATTTACCACCTGAAGATGTTCCCTGTTGATTACCGGAGCCTGCAACAACTTTTATTTTAATTGAATTGGATTTAACACTTGTTCCATCAACTGATGCAGTGGCTGGAGAAATAACAACCTCTCCTTCTTTTGTTGCCTGAACAACATAAGTGTAGGAAAGTGAGTATGATTGCGACATTTTACCATTTACATACTGAATGCTTGAATTTGTAGATGTTGAGGGTCCTGATAATATGTTAAGACTTCCAAAGTCTGGTGATTGAAAACTATTGGCGTTTTGGTTTATTTCATAGATAACCCTAAACCTTTCTCCAACCTGTACAACTTGTTTGGCACTACCTTTAAAACGTATTTGATCATTTGCCAGACTGTAAAAGCCTGATAACAAAAATATTGACGCTATTATTATCCTGTTAATCATTTATTATTTCAACGTTTCTTCAGAATTTTATCCTGACATTAACTATCAAAAAATATTCCATCATTTGATATGTCAGTAGGTTTACCATATTTAATACTATTTCTGTCACAAAGTCCTGTTTAGTTACCAGTCAATATCACTTTTTTTACCTTTTACTGCTTTAGCCTTTTGTTTCTGTAGTTTTTGTAATGTTTTTTTCTCATCATTCATCAGGGCATCCAGCATTTTTTGAGCATCCTGCTTTGAAATTTGCTGAGGTTGTTTTTGTTGCTGATTCTCTTTCTTCTGATCTCCTTTGTTCTGTTCCTGCTTATTCTTCTGATCCTGGTCTTTTTGTTCCTGATCCTGTTGCTGCTGATCCTTTTTATCCTGGTCTTTATTGTCTTTGTTTTCGTTCTCTTTATCCCGCTGATCTTTGTTTTGCTGATCCTCCTGGTCCTTATTTTCCTGATCCTGTTGCTGATCCTGATTTTGTTGCTGTTGTTGCTGTTCTTTCAGCTTTTTCCTTGCATATTCAAGGTTGTATTTTGCATCATCATTTCGGGGGTTCAATCGTAAAGAATTCTTGAAAGCCTCAATACTTTCCTGGTATTTATTCTCCTTCATCATTGTATTACCCAGATTGTAATATGCATCAGACTTTTCAGCGGGAGATGTATTTCTTTCAATTATTTCAGAAAACAGTTTAGCAGATTCTTCATAGTTTTCCTGTTCATACATAGCATCACCAAGATTAAAAGTACCTTTGGCATAGCCGGGTTTTTCCATCAATGCCTTCCGATATTCTTTTTCAGCATCCTGAAAATTTCCTTCAGCGAATTCATTATTCCCCCGGCGAACTCTTTTTTTCTCGCTTTGGGAGAACAATGATAATGTGCTAAATGCAACTATCAGGAGTAATATTGTAATACGCATAGTTATCATTTTATTTACCGAAAAAATCAAATTTCTTTAACCACCTTGTTTTCCTGTCTGCTGTTAATAACTCTAAAATCAGGAGAACTATTGTAATACCGATAAAAATTTGAAACCTGTCTTCATAATCTGTGAATTGTCTGGTTTCAATTTCCTTTTTATCAATGGCATTAATATCATCAAATATTCGCTTAAGTCCGGTACTGGCATTATTTGCCCTTGCATAGGCGCCTCCACCGGCAGCGGCGATCTGACGAAGCATATCCTCATTAAGTTTGGTTATTACAGTAGTATTTTTTTTGTCCTTTTTATAACCTGTTTGAGAGCCATATTTATTATAGATCGGGATAGGTGCACCTTCGGGTAATCCCATACCAATCGTAAATACATTAATTCCAAGTTCATGTGCCATTTTTGCTGCTCCAAGTGCATCATCTTCATGATTCTCACCATCAGTTATAACAATAATAGCTTTATTATGATCTGTATCTCCAAAACTCTCGGTAGCCATTTCAATAGCTTCTCCAATGGCTGTTCCCTGTGTAGGGACTATCTTTGTGTCAACGGCTGATAAAAAAAGCTTTGCTGCAGAATAGTCAGTTGTTAATGGTAGCTGTTTGTACGCATTACCTGCAAATATTATTATACCTACTCTATCTCCCTGCAGTTTATCTACCAATGTTGCTATTGCAAGTTTCGATCTTTCAAGCCTGTTTGGTTTAATGTCTTCTGCCAGCATTGAATTTGATACATCAAGAACAAGATACAGATCGATACCTTCTCTTTTCACTTTCTCCAGTTTAGAACCTATTTGTGGGTCAGTTATTCCTATAACAAGGGTTATAGTTGCCAGTATCACAATTACGAACTTTAAGGCAGGTTTTGATGATGAAACTTCAGGCATCAGACCTGCAATTACATTGGTATCCCCAAACCGGTTTCGTGATTTTTTGTACCACAAACGGAATATGAAATAAACCATGGTAAATACAATCAGTACGGTTAGCAATATGAAATATTCAGTATGTGCAAATTTTATCATTTTAAATGTATTTTATCTACATCTCTAAGTAATGTTGCTAAGGAAATTTTCTGAAAACCAAATACCTAAGTAATATTTCCAAAACAAATAGAGTAAATGCCCAAAGTGCAAACGGTAAATACCCCTCATGTTTTTTTCGAAATTCCTGAACATCGATCTTAGACTTTTCCAGATTATCAATTTCCTTGTAGATTTCTCTTAGTTTTTTGTTATTATCAGCCCTGAAGTACCTGCCACCAGTCATTCCTGCAATGGTTTCCAGTAATTCTTCATCTATTTGCACTTCCATTTGCTGCAGTTGGACCCCAAACGGTGTCTGAACCGGATATGGCGCAGTTCCCTTAGTTCCAATTCCAATTGTATAGACCCTTATACCAAACATTTTTGCCATTTCTGCAGCAGAAACAGGATCTACCGATCCGGAATTGTTAACACCATCTGTTATTAATATTATAACTTTTGATATTGCTTCAGAATTTTGAAGTCTGCTAACTGCGGTAGCCAAACCATCGCCAATTGCAGTACCGTCTTCGATCATACCACTCTTAACCTCGTTAAAAATATTGGCAATCATTGTATGATCGGTAGTAAGAGGAACCTGTGTAAATGCTTCTCCGCTAAAAATAACCAAACCAACACGGTCATTTGGCCTTTTTGCAATGAACTCTCCTGCAACTTCTTTGGCTGCTTCCAGGCGATCAGGTTTAAAATCTCTTGCAAGCATACTTCCTGATACATCAATAGACATAACAATGTCAATGCCTTCAATATGTACATTCTGTTTGGTTGAAACTGATTGTGGCCTGGCAAATGCAATTATTAACAATACTATAGCCAGTAATCTTAGGATGAACAAACTATGCATTAACCATATTTTCGGACTTTTCGTCATTCCGGCAAAAACATTTAGTCCGGAATAAGTAATTTCCGGAGAATTCCGACTGTTTTTGAACCAGTACCAGACAACAAGTAATGGTATTACCAGTAAGAGGTAAAAATATTCCGGATTTGCCCAATTATCAATATTCAACATTTACTGATTCTCCTTTTGATTATCGTCAACATTAATTGATTCAACAGATTGTACTTCAACTTTTTTTGTTTCATTAACAAAATCAATACAGTGTGTAAGTCCAAGATCATTTTCCAGTGCTGTTGGAACAGCTTTTGCAAACTTTACCATATCTGATAACTCTAAAACATTTTCGAGTTTTTCCATAGCTTCATCATTGATATCATAATTATTTAGCTCTGTAATTATCTCAAAACTCGTTTTTTCAAGTGCATCATAATCGTAACGGTTTACAATATACTCTCTGATGATATTTGTTAATTCTGTGTAATACTTCTTTAGTTTTCCCGATTGCCACAATTTTGCCAATCTTAATTCTTCCAGCTTATTGATTGCTATCACATGCGATGGAAGCGCCGGTTTGGATTTCTTTGCAAAAACAGGTTGTTTATTTTTCCTTTTTCTAAGGTAAATTAACAATAGAGTGATCAAAATAACTCCAGCCGTTATAACTACTATCCATGGAAGTACTTCGATAAATGTATATGGTTCCTTTATGGGGCCAATAATTGGTTTAAAAGCCTGAGTTGTATCAACCTCTGGTACGTAAACCTGAAGAAACAATACTCCTGTAGACAGGACATTAAATGACGTATCACCCTGAAAACCAAACTTGAAATCCATAGCCGGAATTTCAAAATAGCCTGAGTCAAAAGAAGTAATAATTAACTGTTGTTGAAAGGATATCTTGCTATTAGTTACCGTTGTATCAATATTACTTCTGGCTAATACCTCAATATTTGAGGTAAGAGTATCAACTATTAAAGGCCATTCTACTACTGAGTTGTCAGGAACTGTTATTCCCAGTTTAAAAACAACCTGATCTCCAATCATAATTGCATTAGAATCTAACGATGACCATGCACCTGATTGCTGTGCACTGATATTTTGTGCAACAAAAACTGCAATTAGAATAGTAATATGTGAAACCAGTCTTTTCATTTTATCAATCACCCAATTTATTTCCTTGATTCCCTTTTCTTGAAAAGATTCATAAGGGGTTTTACATAATCCCTGCCTGTATAAACCTTTGCCATATCAACACCAAATCTTCCAAACAGATTGTCAAGATAATCCATCTTTGCCCTTACCTCATTTGCATAATGTCTTCTGATTGCTGCATTTGAAGTGTCAATCCATTTTGTGATCCCTGTTTCAGCATCCAGCATCTGAACAAGCCCTACATTGGGTAATTCTGTCTCCCTCTCGTCAGTAACCCTTATGGCAATAAGGTCGTGTTTGTAGTTGGCTATCTGAACTGCTTTCTCAAACCCGATGTCCATAAAATCGGATATTAAAAATGCAGTAGATTTCTTCTTTATAACATTTGACAAATATCTCAATGCTTCTGATATATTGGTGCCCTGATTCTCAGCTTTGAAATCGATGAGTTCACGAATTATCCTGAGAATATGTGTAGTTCCTTTTTTTGGAGGTATGAATTTTTCAATTTTATCACTGAAGAATATCACCCCTACCTTATCGTTGTTTTGAATGGCAGAGAACGAGAGTATTGCAGCAATTTCAGTAACAACTTCCTGTTTCAACTGTTTATTTGTACCAAAATTGTTTGAGCCTGACACATCAATTATTAACATTACGGTTAACTCCCTTTCTTCTTCAAAGATCTTCACGTAAGGGTTGTTGAATCTGGCAGTTACATTCCAGTCAATATTTCTAATATCGTCACCGAACTGGTATTCTCTTACTTCACTAAATGCCATACCTCTTCCCTTAAATACACTATGGTATTCACCTGAAAAGATTTGATTTGACAGTCCCCGTGTCTTTATCTCAATCTTTCGTACCTTTTTAAATATCTCCTGTGCGTCCAAGTTATAAAGGATTAGATTTGGAAAAAAGTTCTTTACGGTACTTCAACAGCATTCAGGATCTCATTGATAATGTCTTCGGAAGTAATATTTTCAGCTTCAGCTTCATAGGTTAGTCCAATCCTGTGTCTCATAACATCATGAGCAATTGCTCTTACATCCTCCGGAATAACATATCCTCTTTTTCTTAGAAAAGCTAATGCTTTTGCAGCAAGTGCCAGGTTTATACTTGCCCTTGGAGATGCACCATATTGGATCATTCCTGAAAAACTACTTAGTTTGTAGTCATTTGGATAGCGTGAAGCAAAAACAATATCAGTAATATAATTCTCAATTTTCTCATCAAGATAAACTTCACGAACAATTTCTCTGGCTTTGAGAATGTCAGAAGACTTTAAAATTGTATTCGTAAAGGATTGAGTATTTGTAATGTTTTGTCTTAAAATTATTTTCTCTTCCTCTTTCTTGGGATAGTTTATTACAACTTTTAACATGAACCTGTCAACCTGAGCTTCAGGCAGGGGATAGGTACCTTCCTGTTCAATAGGATTTTGTGTTGCCATTACCAAAAATGGTTCTTCCAGCTTAAACGTACTTTCCCCAATTGTTACCTGCCTTTCCTGCATAGCCTCAAGCAATGCACTTTGAACTTTCGCCGGTGATCTGTTAATCTCATCTGCTAGTATAAAGTTCGCAAATATTGGCCCTTTTTTTACAGTAAATTCTTCCTTTTTCTGACTATAAATCAATGTTCCAAGTAAATCGGCAGGAAGCAGGTCAGGAGTAAACTGAATTCGGCTAAACTTTGCGTCGATTATATTAGCAAGTGAATTTATGGCTAATGTTTTTGCAAGACCCGGTACACCTTCAAGCAGGATATGACCATTCGCTAATAAGCCTATCAAAAGTCTCTCAGTCATGTGTTTCTGACCGATTATTACCTTATCCATTTCAAGGTGAATAAGATCAGCAAACTGACTCTCACGTTGAATTTTCTCGTTTAATTCCCTAATATTTGTTTCAAGCATTTTGAATGAAATTATGTACGTTACAAAAATATAAAATTGGATTTTTTACTCGTGTTAATAATTGTTAAACACTGTCGTTCAACTGTCTGTTTACTTACATTTTGAGTAGAATTTATAAGCTAATTATTGTTACCTCTAAATTGTAATCATATCAACATTTTAATGTAAAACCCTGTGTGTACTAAAAACAGATTATCTGAAAGCTGCTAACAGTAATTCCAGGTCCCTTGATGGTAATCCAAACAGCTCACCAATATGATTGTTAGTGAGAGTGCCACTATAGATGTAGACACCTTTTTGAAATCCCAGATCATTCTTAAGCATTTGTTCTATGCCACCATAATCTGAAATCCGCATGAGCATAGGTGTAATTATATTGCTGATTGAATGTGAGGCAGTATTTGGAACACATGAGGCAACGTTTGGAACACAATAATGTGTTATACCATGAACTTTATAGGTTGGGTTGCTGTGAGTAGTTATTTTTGAGGTTTCAAAACACCCTCCCTGATCAATGCTGACATCAATAATAACAGATCCGGGTTCCATTAGTTTTATCATGTCCTCAGTAATTACACAGGGTGAGATACCAAGACTAGTGAATTTTGCAGATATTACAACATCTGCCTGCTGCAATGCCTGTTTTAGAGATGCAGGATCAAGTGTTGATGTTGGAATACTATGACCCAATCTGTTTTGAATAGATCGCAATTTATAAATCGAGTTGTCAAAGATCTTTACCGAAGCACCCATTCCCAATGCAGTCCTTGCTGCGTATTCAGATACTGTTCCCGAGCCTATAATCACTACCTGTGACGGGCTTATTCCCGGAAACCCACCAAGTAACTTGCCTTTTCCCGAATCTGTACTTCTAAGGTATTGAGATGCAAGAAGAACCGAAGTGTTTCCAACAATCTCACTAATTGACTTCATAACAGGCAATGCTCCGGACTTATCCTGGATGTACTCCCAGGCAATAGCAGTTGACTTTTGAGACATTAGCCTCGTGAAAAATGATTTTCTTGAATTTGGCAGGAATAATGATGATAATAATACCCTGTGTTTTCCAATCATCTCAAGTTCGCTCTCAGTTGGTGGCGCAACCTTTAAAATTATATCACTTTTAAATGCTTCTTCTGCTGAACTAACTATATTGGCACCAACTTTTGCGTAATCTTCGTTACTGAAGTTTGAACCTACACCTGCACCATCTTCTATTAGAACTTTGTGATTATTTTCAATCAATAACTCAACTGCCTCCGGGACAAGTGAAATCCGGTTTTCATTTTTTGATGGTTCATTTGGAATACCAATCGAAAATCTGCTTTTTTTAGGTATTGATTCCAATACTTCTTCCTGAGGCATCAATTGCTCAACATCTGACAACTTTAGAAATCCCTTGCTTTTTTCATTCATAGATATAATCCCAAATAACTATATTGACTGAAGGAGTTATGCTGGTTGTATAAATTACTTAAGTTAGATTTCCATAGATAAATGAACTTAAGTACCGGAGACAACCGAATATTCAATAACCCTGGTGCCACTACCTTTCTCTTTAATCGTTAAATATACGTAAGATTCCGGTAAAAGTTCCATAATGAGTTCAGGCCATTCGATAAAACACATGTTGCTGCTATAGAAGTACTCTTCATATCCAATGTCAAATACCTCGTCAATTTTTTTAATTCTGTAGAAATCAAAGTGGTACACAGGATGTTCGTCCATTGTATGGTACTCATTAACAAGAGCAAAAGTAGGACTGCTAACAACTTCATCTACCCCGAGTTCTTTACAAAATTCTTTGATAATTGTAGTCTTGCCTGCCCCCATCTTACCAAAAATCGCAAATATATTTTGTCCTTTCAGATCAACAAGGATCTTCTTTGCAACGCTGTTAAGTTCACTTAAATTCGCAGCTTCTAAAGTTCTCGTCATTTTGATGTAAGTGTTATGATTGGTACGAGTATTTCTTCCATAGACAAACCGCCATGCTGAAAGGTATTTTTGTAATAATTGGCATAATGGTTAAAATTATTTGGGTAGGCAAAAAAATCAGAACCCCGTGAAAATACCCATCTGGTGCTGATATTTATTTTAGGAAGATGATATTCTTCAGGATTATTGATTTCAAATACCTCCTTAGCTTTATAATTCAGGCTTTTGCCATATTTGTATCTTAAGTTGGTATTTACGTTTTTATCACCCACTATTTTAATTGGGTCCATTACTCTGATGGAGCCATGATCTGTTGTAATGAGAACAGTTACATCTTTGGATGACAGGTACTTTATAATGTCAAATAATGATGAATGCTCGAACCATGATAACATTAACGACCTGTAGGCTGCTTCATCATCTGCCAATTCCCTGATTATTTCCATTTCTGTTCTGGCATGCGACAGCATATCAATGAAATTATATACGATAACATTGAAATCGGTACTCATAAGGTTTGAGATGTTCTCAAATAGTTTTCGGCCTGCATTTAAATTTAATATCTTGTTGTATGATATGCTGGATTTACGTCGGTACCTGTTAAACAACTCCTGTAATAATTCCTTCTCATATTGATTTTTAGTGCCTTCTTCATGTTCATCAACCCAATATTGCCTGTAGCGGTTTCTTATATCATTTGGCATTAATCCGGCGAACAGGGAATTCCTGGCATATTGTGTAGTTGTAGGGATTATACCATAATATAGATTGTCGTGATCAACTCTAAAGTATTGCTCAATCAATGGTTGAATTATCTTCCATTGGTCATATCTTAAATTATCAATGAGAAGGAAAAATACTTTCTTTCCTTTATCGATCAGTGGGAAAGCAACATCCCTGATAAGTGTATGTGACATTGTGGGCCTGTTGCTTGATTCATCATCAAGCCAGCTTTTGTAGTTGCTTTCATAGAACTTTGCAAAAGCATTGTTTGCTTCCTGTTTTTGAATGTTTAATATTTCAATGATTCCTTTGTCGTCAGATTTCTCCAGGTCAGTTTCATAACGAATCAGATCTTTATAGACTTCAATCCATTCATTTGAATTAAGCCTGTCGGTAATTTTCATGCCAAGTTCACGAAACTGCTGCTGGTAAGTCATTGTCGCTTTTTCTCCTGCAAGTTTCCGGTTTTCGAGATTTCGTTTTAATGATAATAAGATTTGACTGGGTTTAACGGGTTTTATCAGGTAATCAGCAATATTTGAACCAATGGCATCTTCCATTATTGATTCCTCTTCACTCTTCGTTATCATAACAACCGGAAGACCGGCATTGTGCTTTTTAATCTTCTCCAAAGCTTCGATACCACTTATTCCGGGCATCTGTTCATCTAAAAATACAATATCATAATGATTTTCATGAACTTTTTCAACAGCTTCATCACCACTTACAACGGCATCAACTTCATACCCTTTATCAACGAGATAAAGTATATGAGGTTTTAACATTTCAATTTCATCATCTGCCCATAATATTCTAATATTGCTCATATTCCGGTTTTATATTTTGTCAGTTAAATTTGTTTACTAATTTTATAAAATATAGTTTCTGTTTTATAGCTAAATCAGGATTCCTGTATTAGAATGACAGAATGTTATAATTATTGTGCCATTAAGAATCATCTTAATACAAAATTAACAATTTTTATGAGCAGCAGAAATGTGAACAAACGCAAAATATTCAACGATCCGGTATATGGATTTGTATCCATTCCCGATGAATTGATTTTTGATTTAATTGAGCACAGAAGTTTTCAACGACTTCGCAGAATTAAGCAACTTGGCTTAACTCACCTGGTTTATCCCGGAGCTTTGCACACCAGGTTTCAGCATAGTTTGGGAGCAATGCATCTGACATCCAAAGCTATTAATGAACTTAGATTCAAAGGACACAATATTAGTGATGATGAGAGGCTTGGTGTCCTGATAGCAATGCTGTTACATGATGTCGGACATGGCCCTTATTCACATGCCCTGGAGAATTCAATTGTTGAGAATGTTAGTCATGAACAAATTTCAAGACTTATAATGAACCAACTGAATGATACTTATGATAACAGTTTATACATTGCTATAAAAATTTTTAATGATTCGCATGAAAAGAAATTTCTCCATAAATTAGTTTCGGGACAGTTTGACATGGACAGGCTTGATTATCTGAAAAGAGATAGCTATTTCACCGGTGTCTCTGAAGGAACAGTTAATTATGAACGTCTTCTCAGTATGCTAAATGTAGTAAATGATGACCTCGTAATTGAAGCTAAAGGTATTTACTCAATTGAGAAATTTATTACAGCTCGCAGATTGATGTATTGGCAGGTTTATTTGCACAAAACAGTTCTTGTAGCTGAATATATGATAATGAAGGTTCTGAAAAGGGCTAAACAGCTAAGTTTAAACGGAGTGAAATTATTTGCAACACCTGCTCTCGAATTTTTTCTTAAAAACAAGATCTTTTTAAACGATTTTGAAAATAATAGTGAAGTTATTGAGAATTTCCTGAAACTGGATGATTATGATATTTCCACATCAATGAAAATATGGATAAATCACCCTGATACAATATTATCATATTTGAGCAATAGTATTATCAATCGAAAACTGTTCAGAATTATATTGCAAAATGAAAAATTCGACAAACAATATGTCGAAGATGTCGTTCTTAAAACGATGAAGATGTTTAATATACCTAGGGAAGATGCCCATTACCTGGTAATTCATGACCAAACATCAAATTATGTTTATAAACCGGGGACCAATAAAATTGGCATATTACAAAAGAACGGTACTGTTGAAGATATTGCAGATGTTTCCGATCAGTTAAATATTTCACTACTTGCTAAACCAACTACCAAACATTTTATATCTTACCCAAAGGAAATTATTTCGTGGTAGTTTAAGTTTCACAGTATTAGTCTAAATTAACAAAATAGTGTTAGTACTACTTTTACTCTTTACATTTCTTCGCTTTTGATTTTATTAACTTTGTTTTGTAAAATTCACTTTCGATGTCTGTTAAGAATACTGTACAATATTCAATAATCGCAGCAGCAGTTATTGCCATTATTGGATGGTTCATTGTTTCTTCTCTAGGTAGAACTGATGCTGAGCCACTTGATATATTACCCGATGATGCTGCAATAATTTTCCAGATTCAAAATCCAGGTCTGGTTTTTGAAACACTGGAAGAAGATAACTCTGTTTGGCAACAGTTGCTGAACATCAATGGTGTAGCGCATTTTGCAGATAAAATTAAATCGCTGGATACGATACTGAGTGAGGATTTAAGTTATTCAAAGTTGTTAAAGAGCAGTATGTTAACAATAGGGTTATACCATGATTCAATTAGTTCTGTAAACTGGCTGATGTTATCGAAAATTGAGTACAGACCGGATTTGGAAAGGTTAAAACGATTATTAAGCACATCTTTGGGCAGAGAATATGCAATCCTGAACCTGGCAGGACTTGATAACTCTTTTAAAATCGTAAGTGCTGAAAAGGAAACAACTTTATATGTTGCTTTTATTGATGGAGTAATGGCAGTATCAGGTTCACCTGACATTTTGTTTATGGCTAATGATACATATAATGATGTTTCCAAAAGACTTTCCAATGATATGTCTTTCATGAAACTTAAGCAATCAGCACGTAGTAAAGTTTCAGGTAATATGTATATTCATTATAAATATTTCTCAAAGTTAATTGCCGAAATAATAAATGATGATAAATATGAATTTCTTGACTGGCTTGGTAAAATGGCCGATTGGACTGAAACCGATATATTGATAAAGAACAATGAAGTTATATTATCAGGGTTTACAATTTCGGGTGAAAATAATATTCTTCAAAATAACTTCAGCGATCAAAAACCAGTCAAAATAGAAGCTACCAATATACTACCTTATAATACTAATACTTTACTCTGGTTAGGTGTTGAAGATTTTAGTTCCTATTTTAATAATACAGACCTCAGTAATAACACAGGGTCATTATCCAAAAGAATTAATTATGATGTTACAAAGTTAACTGCTGTTATTGACGATGAAGTGTTTCTGATTTCAAATGCCGAAACTGTAGTTACTTTTGCTACCAGTACATGGGTTGGTTTTAAAGTAAGTAATTCAAACACTGCCAAATCAATTCTGGATTTAATTGCGAAAAATACCGGTAACAATAGGTCAACAAAGCGAAACAACATAGAAATAGGCAAAATTAACGACCCATCATTTCTTTCTGATTTATTTGGAAAAGCTTTCTCTGTCGTAAATAATAATTATTATGCAGTTATTGATGATTATGTCATATTTGCTAATTCTGAGCGATCAATATTAAACTTCGCCGGTTACACGGAGACGGGTAAGACTTTGGATTTAAATGAGAACTACAGGGAGTTCTCTGATAATATATCATCAAATTCAAATTTATTTGTGTATGTTAATCCGGGCAATATTAAAAACAGACTTAATCAATATTTTAATAAAGAAACTACAAGTGAATTAATCAGGTATG
This sequence comes from Bacteroidales bacterium, assembly GCA_028277395.1. Classification (GTDB taxonomy): domain Bacteria; phylum Bacteroidota; class Bacteroidia; order Bacteroidales; family F082. The sequence goes on from JANQGJ010000060.1 coordinate 50,699, forward strand.
AAAGTGTAATTAGCTCATTCCATGGATTGTCTTACCAGCTTTCTGTTGGAGATCCGTTAAGTTTTACAAGTTTATATTCTAGAGAATCAGATGTGTTACATGAAGAATCACTCGCATTGTGGAAAGTTCAGCTTGATACTGATATAGTAGCCGGGCCATTTCTGGTTTCAGATCACAGAACAGGCAAAAAGAACATTATCGTATTCGACTCCAATAATAATATGTACCTGATTGATCCCGATGGAAGAATATTATGGAAAAAGAAAATTGACAGTAAGTCTCTGGGGAATATTTATGAAATAGACTATTATAAGAACAGGAAAATACAATATCTTTTTAATACAGCTGACAATATTTACCTGGTTGACAGAAATGGAAGTAATGTGACCGGGTATCCCAGAAAGTTACATTCAAAAGCAACAAATGGTATTGTTGTTTTCGACTATCTTAAAAATAAAGATTACCGACTGCTTGTGGCTCAATCAGATAAGAAGATATATAATTACTCGAAAAAGGGTAGTGAAATTCAGGGCTGGAACCGTCTCAGGATGCAGAATATTGTTGTTTCCCCTGTTAACAGGCTTGTGGCAAACAATAAAGATTATATTATTATAACTGATATTGAAAATGATGTGAAAGTTGTTGACCGTAAAGGCAATACAAGGATCAGAGTTGCGAAAAGTCTGGATAGGGGCAAAAATTCAGATTACTACGTTAACAGAACTAATAGTAAAGGAATTATAATTACTACTGATAAAACTGGTAAATTAGTGTATATTTCATCTTCCGGTAAACTTAACTATACTGATTTTGGATCTTTTAGCCCGAATCATTTCTTTTTGTATGAGGATTTTGATGGAGATCGTTCCAAAGATTTTATCTACATTGATGGAAATGAGTTAAAAGTATTTGACCGGTTTAAGAAGGTGTTGTTTAGCTATAGTTTTGAGTCTGATATTAATATTAAACCAACATTTTTTAAACTTGGAGCGAAAGAACAGGTACTTGGTGTTGTTTCAATAGATGAGAAAACCATTTACTTGTTTGACAATAAAGGTAATATAATAATCAGCAAAGGATTGGTTGGTGAAACTCCATTCACAGTAGGTCATCTTGAAAGCAATAACAGGATAAACCTTATTTCCGGTGCAGGAAACACTTTATATAATTACAGATTAAAATAATTCCAGAAGGAATATTACAGGACAGCTAGCTGGTTGCCCACAAATACATTGCGTTATGCTCGTCCTCTTTAATTAAAATAATCTCAGTAGGATCGTTATTCCCGTTTCTCATAAGGTATATTTTCAAAACGCCATCGCTCGATAGTTCAAGCATGGGAGCAAAATCACTTCTGTCAATTACCTTTGTAATTCTTGATTGGAATGATTTAAGGTCATCACTCTGTAAGTCTTTTCCCGTGTATTCAATCACATATATCTTTTTAATATTGTTGAAAAGTTTTATCAGATCACTGTCAATTCCAAGACTAATGTCGGAATCGGTGGTAGACATATTATAATCAAAATTTGCAACATTCTCATAATCAGAAAATAATTGTTTCATTTGTTTGTTCTGAGCAATTATCCATGATGGAGCTAATGTTAATATTAAAACGACGATTATTGATTTTCTCATAGTTCAATTAATATATTTATTTCTGTATTTGCAGAAATGACTGCATAGCTAATAATATTTTTAACCTGTTAGCCTATAATGTGAAATTTTATTTGGAAAATTTCACATTATAGGCTATATGATCGTATTCGGGAATTAGTGGTGAATTTTATCAAGATTCTCCATGCCTTTCATATCCAGAGAATGGCTGATATCTGATATGGTATTCATATCAAGATTACCTGTCATACTCATTAATAAAACTTCGTCATCGCTTTTTACAATCATAATAAGTTCGGAGATGCGATCTTTTCCTGCTTTTTTTATTAAGAACTTAATATCGCTGTCACTATCGTTGATTGCCATTAATTCGGAGTATTCATCAAAAGGCAGAGTTTTTTTGATCTCCTTATAAAAGTCGCTGATACTGCCACCTTCTTCACTTTCAAATACAAGCATTTTTAATCCCTCAAGCTGTTGCATAACGTTTTGAGCTTCTTTTGCGTCTTTTGTACTATCGTGTGTATCGAAGCTTCCCAGCAGACTAAACATCTCAGGTGAAATGTTCATACTGGTAAAACCTTCTTTTCCGGCATATTTTTTATAAAGCTTATCCATATCGCTTTGAGCAAAGGTTGTTACCGGAATAATAAGTAGCATTATTGTCAGTACTTTAAAAAATTGTGTTTTCATGATCTTTATATTTATTTTTAATTATTTGTTATGAGTTACCTGCTTTAACCTTCACTTTTGTCATTGATCTCAAAAGTGCACTGGTTTCATCAAGTTTCTTTATCTGTTTTACATTGTTGATAGCTTCATCAACTTTTTTTACATTTTTTGTTTTCTCTATTCCCTTTTCTACTTTTTTAAGATTTGTTGTAACGGGTGATACACCTTTTTTTACATTTCTGGATACTTCCTGAATTATTTTTTTCGTTTCAGCAAATGCCAGAACCGGGTCATTTATAGTTCCATATAGTTGTTTGGAACCGGCAATGCTGACGGTAATCCAAACAGATATAAGTATGGCTACTGAAGCAGCAATACCAAAAAATGTTCTGATTAGTTTAATCCTTTTACCATTTGCAGAAGTCTTTTTTAATTTTTTTAAAAGGTTATCTTCAAACCCGTCGCTTAATTCATCATTTGAATTTGACATAACATTCATCATTTCAAAATGTAAGCGTACATCTTCATATTTGGTATCTTCATTTGCCAGTAAAAACTGTTTCAGAAAATCTTCTTCTTCGATTGATGTTTTTCCATCATAGAATTTCTCTATAAGTGCATCAATATTTGGCTGTTTCATAATGATGAATTTTATTTATTGTTTCTTTAATCTTCTTTCTGCCGCGTGACAGGTTTACTCTCAGGTAATTTATATCCCAACCTGTTATTTCAGTTATTTCATTAAAATCATACCCTTCTATATCCCTTAGCTGAATTATTGTTCTTTGTTGCTCAGGTAATTGTAATATAACTTTTTTAACATTTTCAACCATGTCAGTCTGCTCTGTTGATTCATAGGGGTTTGATTCATGTTGTTTTGCTATTTCGTCATTAAGGCTTAAAAATTTGTTGCTTTTACTTTTTATTTTATCAAGGCAGTGATTTCTGACCATGGTAAGCATAAAGCCTTCAATATTTTTGATCCCATCAGTTTTATCCTGCATTTTCCAGATTTTAGTATAAACTTCCTGAACTGCATCTTCAGCATCATAGCGGTTTTTCATCAAACTCATTGAAAGTCTGAACAACCTGTTCTTAAGTGGCAATAGTTGTATTTTAAACTCTTTTATTGTCATTGATATCATTAAGACGATTTGTCCGTTATAAAATTACACTAGGATGTAATTTAGTAAAACCGGAATCTACTAATCTGTTATTGATGGAATTTTCATGCCTGCGAATTTAGCCCAATTATTATCAGATAATCTGCCTGTTACGAAAATTACAGCATCTCCGGTTATAATAATCCATGTCTTTTTAAGTTACTATTAACAGGTATTTGTTTAAAAATTAGAATTAGCTAATATCGACTGAATTAATATCAAAGTAAATTTACCATTCTTTATAATTTATAGAACATTTGCTAATGACAACAGGAATTATATTACAAATTCAGGAAACAGCCAATTTGATCACCGGTAATTCAGGAGAAGGTGAAATTACCCTGCCAATTATCGACCTTGTAATGAAAGGTGGCTGGATTATGGGGATAATAGGAATATTATCAATAATTGCAGTTTATATTTTTATTGAGCGATTTTTTGTAATAGGAAGAGCCAAAAAAGCTGATAAGGGCTTTATGGACAGTATACGTACCTTTATCCATGAAGGTAAACTTGAATCAGCCCAGGCATTATGTTTAACAAAGAATTCACCAATCGGACGTATGATCAGCAAAGGGTTGTCCAGGATAGGAAGACCATTGGGAGATATAAATGCTGCAATTGAGAATACCGGTAAGCTTGAAGTTTCCAAACTTGAGAAGAATGTTGCCGGGTTAGCGACCATAGCAGGTGCTGCCCCTATGCTTGGGTTTTTAGGAACAGTTATCGGGATGATCAGAGCTTTTTATGATATGTCTATGGCTGGGAATAATATTAATATTGAACTATTGTCAAGAGGAATTTATCAGGCAATGATAACTACAGTTGGAGGATTAATTGTTGGTATTACAGCATATATTTTCTATAATATTATTGTATCAAGAATTCAGTCGGTTGTTTACAAACTTGAGATAAATGCAACTGAATTCATGGATATGTTACATGAACCGGCAAAATAAGTAAGATTATGGCAATTCAAATGAGAAATAAAAGAGATACTAATTTCAGTATGTCGTCCATGTCTGATATGGTGTTTCTGCTATTGATTTTTTTCATGCTTACATCTACTCTTGTTGCACCTAATGCTATAAAATTATTGCTGCCTACAAGTAATAGCAAAACAATGTCGAAACAAACTGTAACTGTTTACATTAATAAAGCACGAAATATTTATGTTGATGACAGAAGAGTAGAACCTGCAAACCTTGAAAATATTCTGTATGGATTAATAAGAAATGAGCAGGCAGCTTCGGTTGTTTTGCGATCTGATAAAACTGCTCCCGTGCAGGATATTGTAGTAGTTATTGATGCGGTAAATGAAATCAATAATAAGCATAATACACAGCATAAGGTGATCCTGGCAACGAAACCAAAAAGGTGATTTTGTACTCTGTGAATTAAACTCATAATCAGGAAATGAAATTAGATAAAGACAGGAGAAGGGGACTAATTGGAACCATAGTAATTCATTTAATATTACTGGTGTTTTTATTGGTTGTAGCGTTGCGAACTCCGTTACCTTTACCTGGTGAGGAAGGTGTTGAGGTAAACCTAGGATATAACGATCAGGGTTATGGTAATATACAAAGTGATGTTCCTCCACCAGTAGCAGATCCTGTTCCTGTTAAGGAAAAAGTTGTTCCACCTCCTGTTGAGGAAGAACCAGAGCCGGTTGAAGAAGATATTATAACGCAGGATATTGAAGATGCTCCCAGTATTGAAGACGAAATCCAGGAAAAACCTGAAGAAAAGAAAGAAGAGGAAATAATTGAAGAGGAGGTTAAAGATCCGGTAAGGGAAGAAGAGGAAACAGAAGATCCCCCCGAAGAAATAGTAGACTCTTCATTTGTTCAGGAGGAGGTAACAGAAGAAGTAATAATTGAAGACCCAAAACCTGTTGTTAATACAAAAGCCTTGTATAAAGGAAGTTCATCTGATAACCAGGGAACAAACCAGGGAATTACTCAGGGTGCCGGCGATCAGGGTAAACCACATGGTTATAAAGAAAGTAACGATTACGATGGAAGAGGTGGTTCAGGTAACGGAGTGTCGTTTTACCTCGGAGGCAGAGGATCTCTTCATCTTGAACAACCCAAAGCAAAATTTAATGAACAGGGGACTGTAGTTGTTAGCATATGGGTTGATCAGGATGGTATAGTAAAGAAAGCACAGGTTAGTGCCAAGGGAACTAATGTCCTTGATCAGAATCTTCGCAGAATTGCTGTTGATGCAGCGTATAACTCCACTTTTGCAAAAGATAATAATGCTGCTGAACTTCAGCGCGGTACGATTACTTACAATTTCATTTTGATGAAATAGGAATGTTGTCAGGCTTCCTGACTGGGACAATCTCATAATGTAATATTGAATAATATTGCACTTATTCCCAATTATTTCTAGTTTAGATTGATCTTCCTTCCCCAACTACCGAAAAAACACCTCCACTCACCGAATAGTTATTTCCAGAAGCTTCAATGCACAATATATTTGCTGAAAAATTAACAATTATTAATTAAAAAAATTGAAATGGAAACTCATGAAAGACTATATCGCTCATCAACCGAAAAAGTTATTGGAGGTGTTGCCGGCGGATTATCAGATTATTTTGATATCGATGTGGTACTCGCACGCGTAATTTTTGTTTTACTTGCACTTTTCGGTGGAGGCGGAGTTCTTATTTATATCGTTATGTGGATAATTATTCCTGAACAGAAAAATATAAATACAGGTTATACCAATTCACAGAACACGGGTGGTACTTCATCTCAGGGAGGTACAAACAATGATATCGTTGTAAAACCCGGAAACTCAAAACCTTCAAATACCGGATTAATTGCCGGGGTAATATTAATTCTCATGGGAGTTCTGTTTTTAGGTGACAGACTTTTTCCATGGTACAATTTAGCTGATTTATGGCCATTGCTGCTAGTAGTTGTGGGTATTATTATGATTAAACCTAGTATTTTCAAACCATCAAAAAAGCAAAACAATTGCTGCTAGTAGTTGTGGTATTATTATGATTAGACCTAGTATTTTTAAACCATCAAAAAAGCAAAACAATGAAATTTAGAAACATTTTCTGGGGCATAATCCTGATTATGATCGGGATCTTATTTACACTTGATAATTTACACTTCATAGATTTTGACTGGTACAACCTGTGGCGCTTATGGCCTGTGGTACTAATTTTATGGGGAATCTCGGTACTTCCTGTTAAAAACCTGATAAAAGTAGTTCTGGTATTGGTAGTTCTTGCAGGATCAGTTACTTACATGGTGAATTCAACTGTTCGCTGGCATGACAGAGATTATCATATCACGTACGACTTTGACGACAGGGAAGTTGATCAGGATTTTACAATTCCGTTTGAAGATTCTGTTAAAACCGCATCATTGGAAATGGAAGTTGCAGCAAGTAAATTCAACCTTATTGATGAATCATACGACTTGCTCGAGTTTGAAAAGAAAGGCTCTATTATTGACTACAAATATTCTGTTCGAAAAACTGATGATAATGTGGATGTTGATATTTATATTGAGGACGAAGTTGTTCTAAAGTCTAAATCTCATAACAGAATTGATATGTCACTAAATCCTTATCCTGTTTGGGATATGCATTATGAAGTTGGAGCTGCTGATGTGGAATTCGATTTTACAGGGCTTAAAATAAGTGAGTTAAGTTTGGAAGGAGGAGCAGCAGCAATTATGATGAAAATAGGCGATGAATACCCAAAAACAAAAGTTAGAATTGAAGCAGGTGCTTCCTCAATAAAAGTTAAAGTTCCCAAAGATTCAGGGTGTGATTTAAACATAACTTCAGTTTTATCAGGGAAGAGCATATCAGGGTTTGAAAAAATTGATCATGGACACTACAGGACTGAGAATTTTGAAGATGCTGATAATAAGATATATCTTGTAGTTGAAGCTGCAGTTTCCAGTTATTCCGTTATCCGCTACTAAAATGTAGGGCAGTTTCTGCCTGAACTATTATATATTTTCAATGCCCCGTTATAATTAAAATTATAGCGGGGTTTTTTAGTTGATCTTTTGACTGGTTCTGTATGATAACATGTAAAAGTGATAATGTCAGGCACTTATCAATTTTATATTGGTTTGAAAATTTGGGTTGTGATGCTATAGTATATTTAAAGTAGATCAGATAAAAATAATATTAACATACCGTATTAATAATTATTTAAAATAAATTGGTATCACCTGCCAACCATATGCTTATGAAAGTTGGTCTGACATTTGAAAGTTAAAAAGTTAAAGTATAAACTGATGAAAATATTTTAATCCTAATACACTTTTTGATTACTTTGCACGTTTCAAAACAATAGAATTATTTAATATGAGAAAAAGTTACCTACCCGTTATAGTTTTATTTTTTTTATTAGCCTTTTCAGGCACAGGTCTGATTGCCCAGGATGGGGTTATCAGAGGATTCATTTATGAGGAAGAATCCGGTGAGCCTGCAATGTTTTGCAATGCTGTTCTTGAAGGAACATCATATGGTTCATCCACTGATGTTAATGGCTATTTTATAATATCGAAAATTGATCCCGGAGTTTATACTCTTGTAATTACCTATTTAGGCTATGATACAATAACTGAAAGAGTGAAAATAGATGCCGATAAGATAATCAGTAAAAATTACAGTTTGAAGAAATCATCCGTAAAGCTTGAAACAATTACGGTAAGTGCTGAAAGGGCAGAAGCCAGAACAGAAACCAAAACATCTGTTGTGAAGATCACACCCAAGGATATTAAGCAGATCCCATCTATAGGTGGTCAGGCTGATTTTGCACAATACTTACAGGTTGTTCCCGGTGTGGTATTTACAGGTGATCAGGGTGGACAGTTCTATATCAGGGGTGGTTCACCAATCCAAAATAAAGTAATGTTAGATGGAATGACAGTTTACAATCCGTTTCATTCCATTGGGCTCTTTTCTGTTTTCGAAACTGATATAATAAGAAGTGCTGATGTTTATACTGGTGGATTTAACGCCGAATACGGAGGCAGATTGTCATCAGTTATGGACATCACTACCAAAGATGGTAATAAGAAAAGATATTCAGGTGTAGTTGGTGCCTCAACTTTTGGTGCAAGGGCTGTTCTTGAAGGACCAATTGTAAAACAAAAAGCAACCGACAGAGGAAGCTCATCATTCGTACTTTCGTTTAAAAATTCATATCTTGCTGAAAGTTCAAAGATATTTTACGATTATATTGATGAGGATGGACTTCCTTTTAATTTTTCTGACTTTTACGGTAAAGTTTCTCTTAATGCTGCAAATGGTAGCAAGGTTAGCTTCTTTGGTTTTAATTTCAATGATAATGTTGTAAATTATAAAGCTATTTCAGATTTCGGATGGAAATCATCAGGTGGCGGAGCTAATTTCGTTATTATTCCGGGAAGAGCACCGGTACTAATTGACGGGATAATTGCCTATTCACAATATAAATCAAATATTGAATCCAGTACATTAAGTGAGAGAAGCAGTTTTATTGGAGGATTTAATGCCGGTTTCAATTTCACATACTTTTTAGGTAAAGATGAATTAAAATTTGGGTTTGAACTTGAAGGATATCGTACCGAATATAATTTCAATAATTTCCTTGGTGCTGAAATAGATCAAATCGAAAATACAACACAATTAGGCATGTTTGCCAAGTACAAATCTGTAATTGGCAAATTCATTATAGAACCCGGATTAAGACTTCAGGTATATGCATCACTATCAGAGATATCACCTGAACCAAGACTAGCTGTTAAGTACAATGCTACTGATTATTTGAGGTTTAAACTTGCAGCAGGAATGTATACCCAGAATTTAATAGCTGCCTCATCTGACAGGGATGTGGTAAACCTGTTCTATGGTTTTCTGTCAGGACCTGAAAACCTGCCTGACTCATTTGATGGTAAGGATGTAAACAGTAAGCTTCAGAAATCTAATCATGTTGTGTTCGGAACAGAATTCGATATAAGCAACAGCATTACAATGAACATTGAAGGTTATTACAAATATTTCCCTCAGTTAACCAATATAAATCGTTTTAAGATATATTCGGAAGAAAATGCACCTGTTGGGGCAAGTGATGTTGAAACAAAAGATTTTATTTTTGAGAAAGGTGATGCCTACGGAGTTGATGTGGTATTCAAGTATGATTACAGGAAGGCATACTTATGGCTGGTTTATTCACTGGGGTATGTTACCCGTCAATATGAAGATCCTGATGGAAATATGGTGAAATACACACCTCATTTCGACAGACGTCATAATGTAAACGTTGTGTTTTCATATATCACAGGTAAAAAAAGAGAATGGGAGTTTGGTGCCAGGTGGAATCTTGGTACAGGTTTCCCGTTTACTCAGATACAGGGATTTTATGAGTACCTGACCTTTCCCGGTGGTATAAATACCGATTACGTAACTGAAAATGGTCAGGTAGGTATTATTTACGGAGATCTTTTTAAAGGCAGGTTACCAATTTACCATCGTCTGGATATAGATATTAAAAGAAATATTTATTTAAGCGCAAATTCAAAGATTGTACTGGACCTTAGTGTAACAAATGTATATGACAGAGAGAATGTATTCTACGTTGATGTTGTTACAAATGAAACAGTTTATCAGTTACCTTTTATGCCAAGTTTTGGATTAAGCCTGTATTTTTAGAATCATGAGAATTAATAAACTTCATTTTGCTGCAGTTATAGTGGTATTTTTTATAGCCATTTCCTGTAATCAGACTACACAACCTGCCATGGAACCTCCAATTGCCAAAATAATACCTAAAACACTAACAATGCACGGACATAGCAGGATAGATAACTATTACTGGCTTAATGATCGTGAGAACCCGGAAGTGATTGAATATCTGAATGCTGAGAATGCTTATACTTCTGAATCCATGAAGAAAACTGTTAAGCTTCAGGATGAGATCTATAATGAGATAGTAGGGCGCATCAAACAAACAGATATTTCGGTACCATATTATTATAATGGTTATTCATATTACGTAAAATATGAGGAGGGGAAGGAATATCCCGTATTTTGCAGAAAACAAAAAGGTGACGATCCTCATGAACAGATTTTTCTGGATGGAAACAAGATGGCTGAAGGACATGCTTATTTCCAAATTGGAGGATGGGAGTTCAGTACAAATAATAAACTTCTGGCTTACAGCGTAGATACAGTTAGTCGTCGTAAATATGACATTTATTTTAAAGATACAGAATCAAACAGAATATTTGACGAAGTTATTTCAAATACAACAGGCAACGTTGTTTGGGCAAATGATAATAAATCGGTATTTTATCAGGTAAAAGATAAAACTTTAAGGTCATACCGGATTTATAAACATATTATTGGTACCCCGGTAGATAGTGATGAAATGATTTATGAAGAAAAGGATGCTACCTTTTCAGTAAGTGTTTACAAAACGAAATCTGAGAAATACATAGTATTAAGCTCTGAAAGTACACTTTCAAGTGAATGCAGGTTTCTTGATGCTGATAATCCAAATGGTGATTTTAAGTTATTTCAGAAGCGAATACCCGATGTTGAGTATGATATAAACCATCAAAACGACAGGTTTTTAGTGTTAACCAATTATAAATCTAAAAACTTTCAGGTGTTTGAAGTTCCGGAGGATAATACTGAAATTGATAACTGGAAAGAGTTGATTCCGGGAAGAACAGATGTGCTCATTGAGGAAGTAAATGTTTTTTCTGATTTCTTTGTCGTTACTGAAAGAAAGAATGGCTTACCTGAATTCAGGATCTTTAATACGAAAGAAAATACTGATCATTATCTTGAGTTTGAGGAAGATGATTATTTTGTGACATCATCAGTAAATCCTGATTTCAATTCCAATAAATTCAGATACAATTATACATCATTAAAAACGCCCCAAACAGTTTACGATTATAATATGCTGAACAGTGAGCAGAAACTGCTTAAACAACAGGAAGTTCTCGGCGGTTATGATCCTGACGACTATATTACTGAAAGAAAATATGCCAAAGCCAGAGATGGCGTTATGGTACCGCTTTCAATTGTTTACAAGAAAGGATTTGTGATCAATGGTGATTCACCACTTGTTCTGTACGGATATGGATCATATGGCTACAGTATTGAGTCAACTTTCAGATCTTCAAGACTTAGTTTGTTAGACAGAGGTTTTGCTTTTGTTATTGCGCATATCCGTGGGGGTGAAGAAATGGGTCGTCATTGGTACGAAGATGGTAAAATGTTTAACAAGAAAAATACCTTCTTCGATTTTATTGATTGTGCAGAGTATTTAATTGAAGAAAAATATACATCATCGGATAAGATATTTGCCATTGGTGGTAGTGCAGGTGGATTGCTTGTTGGTGCTGTTATAAATTACCGACCTGATCTGTTTAAAGGTGTTATTGCTGCAGTACCTTTTGTTGATGTTGTTACAACAATGCTTGATGAGAGTATCCCGTTAACTACCGGAGAATATGACGAGTGGGGTAATCCAAATGAAAAGGAGTATTATGATTATATGCTATCTTATTCTCCTTATGATCAGGTGGAAGCAAAAGATTATCCTTCATTACTCGTAACAACAGGTTTGCACGATAGTCAGGTTCAATACTGGGAACCGGCAAAATGGGTTGCTAAGCTGCGGGATCTTAAAACCGATGATAATTTGTTGTTGCTCCACACAAACATGGACTTTGGTCATGGTGGTGCATCAGGACGCTTTGAGCAATATAAAGAAATTGCACTTGAGTACTCATTTATGCTTATGCTGCTGGAACCTGATAGCTATCAATAAGCAGATTATTGCTCCAACAGTTTTATTTCACAGTTGAATATTTTCATGGTATTGGGAATTACCTGTTCATAAGTTCCTCAATTTCCTCAATTTCAATTGGAATAGATTCCATAAGGTCTACCGGATAGTTTTCTGTGATCAGAATATCATTTTCCAGTCGTATTCCGATGTTCTCTTCAGGAATATATAAACCAGGCTCACAGGTTAATACCATTCCCGGTTTAAATTTATCCTCTTTACTACCCACATCATGTACATCTAATCCAAGAAAATGAGCAGTTCCATGCATGAAATATTTTTTAAATAATGGATTATCTTTATCCTGGTTTTTTACATCTTCAGTTTTAATGAGTCCAAGTTTAATAATCTCCTCTTCCATCATCATATTCACTTCACTATTTACAATATTGATCGTATTGCCTGGGATATATAATTTCTTTGCCTTTTTTAATACCCTTAATACGGCTGAGTAACACTCTTTTTGTCTTGATGTAAATTTTCCGTTCACTGGAATTGTTCTGCTCATATCAGCAGAATAGTTAGCATACTCAGCCCCAAAATCGAAAAGCAGTAGATCACCATCCCTGCATATTTTGTCATTTTCAGTATAGTGAAGTACACAGGTGTTTTTTCCTGATGCAATTATCGGTTCATATCCATGACCATTTGCTCTGCTCATGAGAAATTCATGAGTGATCTCTGCCTGAACCTCAAACTCATATTTACCGGGTTTTGCGTACGAAAGCACTCTTTCAAACGCTTTACCGGTAATATTACAGGCCCTTTTCATTAATTTAACTTCGAGGTCTGATTTTACTACTCTTAATTTTGTAATTAGTGGTGCCGACCGGTTAAAAGTATGTAAAGGGAAATCCTTTCTTATTTTGTTGCCCAGCCTGTGATTCCTGTCTTTTACATCAGGAAAAAACTTTGGATATTCATTTCTGTTGAGATAAACATTGGTGGTCGATATCATGATCTCTTTGAAAATTAAATCGAAGTCGTCAATCCAAAATATGTTTTGGATGCCTGAAATATCCCTTGCTTCTTCCCATGTATGTTTATGTCCTTCCCAGATAGCGATCTGTTCATTTGTTTTAACAATAAACAGAGACTCCCGTAGATTTTCTGTCTTTATATCAGGAGCAATGACAAGTATACTGTTCTCCTGGTTAATGCCTGTTAGGTAGAAAAAATCTGATTGTTGTCTGTATGGAAAATATTGATCTCCGTTACGTGGTTGCTGATCATTTGAGAAGAAAACAGCAACTGAATCATTTGGTAATAACTTTGTAAAGTTATCTCTGTTTTCTTTAAAAAGACTATTGTTTATGGGTAAATACTTCATATCCCGGCCAGGTTTTTGATTTATAGGCAAATATAACATATTAGGTATTATCAGTTTTATATATATGGTTGTGTATTGCATATTTCAGGTGTTATAATTGGTATAGTTCCATTAAGAGAAGCCGGAATTTAGTAGCTGAATCTAAAAAAAAGCTATTTTTGATATTAAATCCAAATTATGATACATATAACAAGAAGAGAAAGATTTAATGCAGCACACCGATTGTTCAGACCCGATTTTGATGATGAACAGAATTATAAGGTATTTGGAAAATGTTCAAATCCAAACTGGCATGGACATAATTATGAACTGTTCGTTACAGTTGCCGGGGAAATTGATTCTGATACTGGTTTCTTACTGAACCTTAAATCGCTCAGTAAACTAATTAAATCAAAGGTGATCGTGAAACTGGACCACAGGAATATCAATCTAGAAGTTGATTTTATGAAAGGGAAACTGGCATCAACGGAAAATTTGGCAGTTGGGATTTGGAATGAATTAGAAGATCATATAAAAGAGTTAGGTGCTGAACTTCATTGTGTTAAGGTGGTGGAGTCAGAAAATAATTATGTTGAATATTTCGGAATCTCATAAATTTACACAAATATTTTGAAAAGTTACTTATGGCACTTTTTTTGACATAGGTATGTTGAAATAGAAAGAATATGGAAAAACCAAAAGAATTATTAGGGTATGAAAAGATTGAAAAATTTGACCCTGAGAATCTGACAAAACTACAATATCACTACAAAGAAATACTAAAATTAATTGGTGAAGATGTTGACCGGGAAGGATTACTTGATACACCATACAGAGTTGCTAAATCAGTACAATTCTTAACTCAGGGTTACGACCATGATCCTGAAGAAATATTATTGTCAGCGAAATTTAAAGAAGATTACCGTCAGATGGTAATTGTAAAAGATATTGAAATATTTTCGATGTGTGAACATCATATGATCCCATTTATTGGTAAAGCACATGTAGCATATATTCCAAACGGATTTATTACAGGATTGAGTAAAATAGCAAGAGTTGTTGAAGCTTATTCCAGGAGATTACAGGTACAGGAGCGGCTGACCACTCAAATTAAAGATGCTATTCAAAACACATTAAATCCGTTAGGTGTTGCAGTTGTTATTGAAGCCAGACATTTGTGTATGGCTATGCGTGGAGTACAGAAACAACATTCGGTAACAACAACGTCAGATTTTACCGGAGCATTTGAAAGGGCTGAAACAAGAGCAGAGTTCATAAGCCTTATATCAACAGCTCTTTCATAATTTGGTTAAACATATTATTTGTATATGAAGTAATTCCGGAACCGGGATTTTATTTATAATGCTATGAAATATAAAAACAATACAAACGTTTATTTTTAAAAATTTGAACAGATGAATTATATAGATAACAGAGTAGATTATGCAGGTGGAGGCGAATCCATTCATGTGGCAAAAACATTTCTGTCTGGAGTGTTTATGTGGATGGGACTGGCGTTATCAATAACTGCGCTGATAGCATGGTTATTTGCTTCGAATCCATCAGCAATGAGTATGATGTATGATGCACAAAACGGAGGTATTACAATACTTGGGTGGATAGTTACTTTGGCTCCACTAGGACTTGTTTTATTGATGTCAATGCGCTTTCAAAAAATGAGTGCATCATCACTGGTTTTGATATTTGCAGTTTATTCTATCCTGATGGGTATGAGCCTTAGTTTTATTTTTATGCTATACACAACTGCTTCTATTGCTAAAACATTTGTCATAACAGCGGCAATGTTTGGGTTTATGGGAGTTCTTGGATATACTACGAAGACCGATTTATCGAAATTCGGCAGCATAATGATCATGGGTCTGATTGGAATTATTATTGCCTCCATTGTAAATATGTTTATGCAGAGCGAAACATTTGACTACATAATTAGTTTTATTGGAGTGATCGTATTTACCGGTCTTACAGCGTATGATGTACAGAAGCTAAAGCGTATAGGAAGCAGCATCTCAATGAATTCGGAAACTGCCAGAAAAGCAACAATTATGGGAGCTTTAACACTTTATTTAGATTTTATTAATTTATTCCTATTTTTGCTGCGCTTTTTTGGAGACAGAAAGTGATAAAACGTTATTAATCAAAGATATATAATATGAACGCATATGTTTTTCCCGGTCAGGGAGCTCAATATGTTGGTATGGGTAAAGACTTGTATGAGAAGTCTGCGAAAGCTCAGGAATTATTTAACAAGGCAAACAGTATACTAAAGTTTAGTATAACTGACCTTATGTTTAATGGTACTGAAGATGATCTTAAGCAAACCAGTGTAACTCAACCTGCAATCTTCATTCATTCTGTTGTATTGGCAAATGTACTTGGAGAAAGTTTTAAACCGGATATGGTTGCCGGGCATTCACTTGGTGAGTTTTCTGCTTTGGTAGCAAACAAGACTTTATCATTTGAGGACGGATTACGTCTGGTTGCAAAACGAGCAGACGCAATGCAAAAAGCATGTGAGATTGAAGAATCTACAATGGCTGCGATCATTGGATTGGATGATGAGATTGTTGAGCAGATATGTAACAGTATTAGTGAAGTTGTTGTAGCTGCAAATTATAATAGTCCCGGTCAACTTGTTATTTCCGGATCACTTGAAGGTATTAAACTTGCTATCGAAAAATGCAAAGAAGCCGGAACTAAACGTGCATTACCATTAAAAGTGGGTGGAGCATTTCACTCTCCACTGATGGAGCCCGCAAGAGTTGAACTGGCTGAAGCAATTAATACAGTAAAATTTAATAAGGGTATTTGCCCGATTTATCAGAATGTTACCGGACAATCTGTTAATGATACTGAAATTATAAAAAAGAATTTGATCGCTCAGCTAACATCACCTGTCAGATGGACAAAAATTATGCAGAACATGATTGCTGACGGAGCTAATAATATTACTGAAGTAGGTCCAGGTAAGGTGTTACAGGGTTTATTTAAAAAAGTAGACAGAAAGATTCAGACTCAAAGTGCTGAGATTTAAAGGAGATTTACCTGAGGAAAACCACTAATTTGAATCTTCAGGTTAGTGGTTTTTTTGTACAAACTAATTAGTTTAGCTCTTTCCGTAACATATTTAGAGCCATTAAAGCTGATCTCCTGATATTTCTGCCCCTGTGTTCTCCAAAATGAAATTTTGCCGATTTTACTCCATTGGCAAAAGCTATGGCAATCCAGACTGTACCAACAGGTTTTTCAATAGTTCCACCACCAGGACCTGCAATACCCGAGGTTGCCAGGCAATAATCGGAAGTTAGTTTTTCCCTGCCCAGGATGGCCATTTGTTCAACTACCTCCTTACTAACTGCACCCTTTGAATTAATTAATGTGTCATCTACTCCAACAATTAACTCCTTAATATTATTTGAATAAGAAATAATTGATCCCATAAAATATTCTGAGCTACCGGATATACTTGTAATAAGATGTGCCAGGTATCCACCGGTACAGCTTTCAACTGTTGATAGAGTTTTTCCTGATTCTTTTAGTTTTATTCCAATTACTTCCTGCATGGATATATCATCATAACCAAAAATATATTCAGGTATTATTGCAGACAGTTGTTCACAGTATTGTCCAACTTCCTTCAGTAACTTCTGTTTATCGTCACCTGAAGCAGACATCCTTAGTCTTACAATTCCGGGTTGTGGTAGGTATGCCAGTTTTATGCTTACGGGAAGGTTGTCCTGCCAGTCTTTTATTTTATCAGCCAATGCAGATTCTCCAACTCCAATGGTCATTATCGTTTTATGAAAAATATAATTTGGATTGTATTTTTCTTTTAACCTTGGAAGAATCTCTTCTTTCATCAGACGCTTCATTTCAAATGGAACACCAGGCATTGATACCAAAACAACGCCATCCTCTTCAAACCACATTCCCGGAGCGGTACCGTTTTCATTATGCAGAGGAATACAGTTTTCTGGTACCTCTGCCTGCTTTTTGTTAACTTCAGTAAGAATGTAATGCCGGGAATCGAAAATATGTTTAATATGTTCAAAAGTTGGTTGATGAAATATCAGTTTTGAATTATAATATTCAGCCAGTACTTCCTTCGTAATATCATCATTGGTAGGTCCTAATCCGCCTGTAAGGAGTACAATATCAGAGCTTTTAACAGCAATAGATATTGCTTCTTTAATTTCATCTGCCGAATCATTAACGGCGGTTATTTTTTTAACATTTATACCTATATCGTTTAATGACTTTGCCATCCAGGATGCGTTGGTATTTACAACCTGTCCTATTAAAAGTTCGTCACCAATGCTGATTATCTCAGCAAACTTCTCCTTCATATACTTTAAAAAATGGGTTGTTCGTTACCAATCTCATCAGGTGTTATAGTCATTACGGCCACCTTTGACATTCTTATAATGGATTGAGCTGCTGATCCGAGGAAAAACTCAACCAGTTTGTTCTCCTGCTGTGTCATTATCATGATCAGATCAATATCACCTTTGTCCTCGACATATTTTATTATCCTTGGTGCCAGCATTCGTTCTCCTCCATCAACTTCCAATAATTCACTATTACATATGATGTTTGAATTTTCGATAAAAGAACTAACCTGATCAAGTTGTTGAAGTAGTTCAGCTTTAATGTCCTTATCTTTTTTAGACCATAATACTGATACAATAGTGATCCGGGCTCCGAAAGATCTTGCGATGTCTATTGCATTCGTTACTTTTTGTCGTGTTTCTTTCGTCAGGTCCAGAGGTAGCAATATATTGTGAACGAAACGTGATATTTTTTTACCATTAATGGTAATTACAGGTATTTTCGATTGTCGTACAACCCTTAACGTATTAGAACCAATGATGTTCTTATCCATCCTTATATTTTCTGATGAATTGTTTGTCCCCATCAGTATATATCGTGCATTTACTTCAGTGGAGGTTGCCAGGATCTGAGAATACACTTTTCCTTTCTTTACAATTGTAGTGACCTTTCGGCCTGATTTCTCCTGAATCTCGTTTGCTGTATTGTCAAGTTCCTGTCTTATTTTATTGCTGAATTCTTCTTTGGATACCAGTGATCCTGAAATGCCTTTTTCTTCAAAAACATACAACAAAACAATATCCAGATTCAAAAATGGTGCGGTATAGTATAATCTCTCCATAGCAAACATGGATTGTTCGTTAAAGTCTATTGGGACCAGAATAGTTTCAGTATTTGTTTTCATAGTTATATGTTTTCGTTTTTAAGTGAATCAATAATACTTCAACAAGATCATAAGATATTGTTTTTAAAGCTAATACATTTATTAAAAGGTTTCAGTAAAAGTATTGGCTAAATATTATCTTTGCAAATTTACTTATTTCTTTTTCAAATTATTATATGACGAAAGTAAATAAACCAGATTTGGTTTTAAATAATGACGGATCCATTTATCACCTGAACTTATTGCCCGGAGATGTTGCCGAAACAATTATGCTGGTAGGAGATCCGGGAAGAGTTGAATTGGTTGCTGAGTTTTTCGATTCGATAGAGTTACGTAAACAAAACAGAGAAATACACACTATTACAGGATATTATAAAGGTAAAAGACTATCTGTTATGTCAACCGGTATGGGACCTGATAATATTGAAATAGTATTAAATGAACTGGACGCTCTTTTTAATATTGATTTTATTACCGGAATTGAGAAAACAGACAAAACTTCATTAAACCTTGTACGAATTGGTACTTCAGGAGCTCTGAAGGAGGATATACCAGTTATAGAATCTTACCTGGTTTCGGAATTTGGACTTGGTCTTGACGGGCTTGCCTATTTTTATGAGATGGGCAACAGGGTTATTGACAGTGACCTCACCAACAAGTTTGTTGAATACTTTAAGTGGAACAATGATCTGCCAAAACCTTATGGAATAAAGGCATCAAAAGTTTTGTTATCCAGGGTTGGTTTTGGATGGAGAAAAGGAATTACACTGACAGCTCCTGGATTTTATGCCCCACAGGGCAGAGAACTCAGACTCAAAGTTGCCAACAATCTTATATTTGAGAAATCAGAATCTTTTATCTATCAGGGTGTAGATATAACTAATTTTGAGATGGAAACATCTTCACTTTATGTTCTTTCTGCTATGCTGGGGCACAATGCACTAACTGTCTGCGATATTATAGCTAACAGGGTCAACAATGATTTTAATCCTGACTATAAGCAAAGCATGAGAAGACTTGTGCATGAAGTAATTGAAAGATTATCGAAATTATAGAAGCATATACTATTGCAGGAATCATGGTTGAAATTAAAACTTCAGGATGGTTCCTCCCCATGAAAAGCCAACACCAAATCCTGCTAGAAGTATTGTGGCTCCTCTTTTAACCTTTCCCCGTTCAATTGATTTGGATAATGCAATTGGGATTGTTGATGAAACTGTATTACCGGTATCTTTAATCTCGATAATCAGTTTATCATTTGGTATATTTAGTTTTTTTCCCAAAGTTTCAAGGATTATTTGATTTGCCTGGTGGAAAATAAAGCAATCAATGTCATCCATTGATAGTTTATGTCTTTTCAGCAGGTTGTTAACAAGCTCAGGAGCTTTTGTAATTGAGAAATTAAATACCTCTGAACCATCCATGTAAAAGTTGGCATCGTTATATACATTACCAAAGTTGTCTGTCCTGTCGGCTTCAGTATATTCTGGTAATGGGTACCTTTCTCTTCCATGTTTTATAATAATTTTATCAAATTTGCTCCCCATTGTACCAAAAATAAAACCTCCTGATCTTTCGTTATCATCTCGTTTCGTGATTATTGATGCAGTAGCAGCATCCCCGAAAATTGCCCGGTTACTACTGTCCTGTGGATGAATTGTTTTTGAAATTGCCTCTGATGTGATAAGCAATATATTACGGGCATTATTAGCTGATATTAAACTGTCGGCAATGCTAAGACCGTAAATATATCCTGTACAGCCCTGATTAAAATCAAACGCACCACATTCGTCCGGTAAATTCAGTTTATCGTGAATTATACAAGCTGATGCAGGGGTAATATAATCACCACCGGCTGAACAAAATATGATGTAATCAATGCTTTCGTTACTTATATTGTTGTTTTTAAATAACTTATTAGCTGCTTTGACAGCAATATCCACGGAAGTTTCATTTTTATTACAAATATGCCGTTTTTCAACACCGGTGAGCCTTGTCAGTTCCTTGAGTTTCAAATTTGGGAATTCATTCTGCAGGTACTGATTTGTATGTATGTTTTCAGGAAAATAGCAACTAATATCTTTAATTACGTTTTGCATATTATTGTTCCTTTTTATTTTTTGAAAGCTTTTCAGCTTCATAAGACTTTCTTAAATAATAATCAGCGCTACTTTTATCACCAATTGATGAATAATAGCTGCTCAATAGTTTGCCAACTTCCGGATTTGTACCACGTTCAACAGCTTTTTTAAAGAATTTAACAGCATTTAGAGTGTCATTTGCTTTAATAGCATAATTGCCGAGATTTATGTATGGCATGTCACTATCAGGATAAACCTGAATAATTTCTTCATTTATTTCGATTGCTTTTAATGGTTGCTGATTCAGGAAATATGAATTTGCCAATCTTGACATACTTACAATTTCTCCTCCATCAACTTCAACAGCCTTCTTAAAATATATTACTGCTGAGTCATAATTATTTTGAAGCTCATATGCATTTCCCAGGTTGAAATAAGCACTGCCAAATTCAGGGTTTAACTGAATTGCTTTTCTAAAATATTTAATTGAGGTATTGAAATACTTTTCAGCATTCTTCCGTTCCATTTCAGCTTTTTCAGGTTTGTTATATTTGATGTGGCTTCCCACCCTTAGTTTTGCCTGGTTACCATGTATCTTCGAGTAAATAATACCAAGGTTATTCCATGATGAGAAATGTGTTGAGTCAAGTTTCAATGCCTGCATATAATGTTTTTCTGCTTTATCGATTATTCCTATAATAAATTTATACGGATTAACAGGTTTGGCAAGTTCCCTGTTCGCTCTTTTCATTAGTTCATGAGCATACAGGGTATTTGCTTTTACTGAGTTTTCCAAACGTGGCATATCTGCACTGTAAAGAGAATAGTGTGTTCGCCATTGACTGTTCCGGACTCTGGTGTAGTAACCATAAGGGATTACTATAATAATTACTAAAAACGAAACGATCAATAACTTTGATTTCTTAGTAATATCCTTGTTTTTAAGAGGAATTTTAAAGATAGTAAACAATAACCAGACTATCAAAATAGCGAAGGATATCACTGCGAAAAATAAAAATCTGTCAGCAACAATTCCCGGAACCGGTGCTACAATATTAGCATACATTGAGATATTTATGAAAAAGTAAAGGATGATAAATGATATGATACTTTTCTCCTTTAGCTTTTTCACTGCAATTACCAGTAACACAACAATTATTAATAATGTAATTAATACCCATGGATTTGCCCAGCTTGCAACAGGAATCATGTTGTATCCATAATAATACAGTAATGGAAAAGGAACAAATAACATCTTAAGGTAGAATCCTATTATATAAATCCCGGTGCTAATATGAAGGAAGAAATTATCAGTATAAACCAATGGGTTTTCCCACATTTTCATTGTTCTGACCGTATCGGGAAGTAATTGTGACCTTGCAATTAATACAATTATTACTAATCCGGCAGATATTGAAATGAATGTTCCAAGTTTTTTCCACTGTATATCTGTAAAGAAATATAATACCAACGGGAATACTGCAAGTTGTGCAATTGCTGTTTCTTTAGACAATAATGCGCATACATAACTAATCAAACCAAAAACAAGGTATTTGGTTCTTTTGAGATCAACCCATTTCAGGAATTGCCAGATTGCTAAGAAAGTAAACAGGAAATTCAGAATTATATCCCTGTTCTTAAGGCTGGCTACAACTTCAGTGTGAGTTGGATGAGCAAGGAATAAAACAGAAACAAGAAACGGGAACCAGATATTATAATTCATAAAAAGCCTTCGCAGAACTTTATAGAGTAATAGTACACTGATAATATAGAGTAGGATATTAATAAAATGGCTTATATAGGGGTTAATTTCAAGACCTGAAGTAAACTGGTATTCAATGGCAAAACTGGTTCTAACCAATGGCCTGTACCCGTATGCCATTCCACTTTCTTCAGCATATAATGAAGTGAAAATTTCTGGAATACCGGCTATGCCTTTTGCAATGACAGGATTATCAGTATTAACATGATAATCATCCATAGAAAAGTGATTAAAAATTGCATTATAATAGAAAGTAAAGGTCAGTACAATAATTATAACCTTGAATATAGTTATAAGCTTATTATCAGCTATACCAGTCCCAACTTTTCCCTTTTTTTTATTTCTCATTATTTGAACTAATTATATTCGGTTATTTATCATATTTACTGGCGAAATCCATTATTGACCTAAGCGTTAATTCTTCTTCTTCGATAAATCCCATGTGACCAACGTTATCAATTATAATAGCTTCTGATATTCGGGGTAATGAAATCTGAGGCATTATTTTATCGAGAGGTATTTTAGAGTCGTTTTTTCCAATAATAAACATAACAGGAACATTTATTTTTTTTAAAAGATCGCAGTGATCATCTCTGAGTAACATACCTTTTATCGCAGCTATTATGCCTGTCCTGCTGGTTTTAAGTGAGGCATTCTTTAACTGATTTATTTCAGTTTCAAACTTTTGTACATTATTCTCAGAAAATAACGTATGGAAGAAGCTGCTAATATATGACTTGTGGTTTTTGTTGATAAAATCTATTGCACGAAGCCTGTTTTTCTGTGTTTCATTGTCATCTGAAGCTGCATGCGAATGAAATAACACAATACCAGACAGCTTTTCTTCGAATAAACCAGCAAATGATAATGCCACATAACCTCCCATTGAATGCCCTGTTATAATACACTTTGAAATGTTTTCTGCAATCAATATCTGGTTAATAACCTGGGCCATAAGTGACATGGTGTGCGTATCGCTAATTACCTGACTTTCACCAAACCCCGGCAAATCAACTGAAATTACACAATTGGATAGTTCGAGGCAGTCTGTGTAATTTTTCCAGATTGTGCTGTCCTCAAGAAATCCATGAACCAGTACAATAGTACTTCCAGAGCCTCTTATATTGTACTTAATTCTCGATCCTCTATAGATTAGGTGTTTATCCATGAATTTCTTTTTTCGCAAATATAAACTGAATTGTTGGAAGTGAAAATTGTACCAAAAAACTATTTTTGCCTTCAAATAATTAATTATGACCTTTTCCTTTTTAAAAGATTATGACGATACAGATGTAAAGTACTGCTCTACTTATACAGAAGTAATAAAGAACAGGACAAAATCAAACCCTGAGCATGTAGTATTCCGTTTTCTTGAAGACGGTATAAATGAAAATGAGTCATTTTCTTACGGACAACTGGAAGGAAAGGCAAAGGTTCTGGCAGCCCGTTTACAAGACTCGGGTAAAAAAGGTGATACAGTTCTGCTTTTATTCCAGCCGAACCTTTCATATGTTGCATCATTATATGCGTGTTTTTATTCGGGATTTATTGCTGTTCCGGCTTATCCTCCACGCAGGAACAGGGGAATCGAAAGGATATACACAATAATTGAAGATTCAAATGCTAAAATATGTTTGATATCAAGACAGGTTTATAATGATATTCAACGTAATTTCAAAAATGATGAACTATTTAATAATCTGAAATGGATTATTTATGAGGATGTTGATGATAGTTGGCTGAGCAGATTTTCAGATGTTGAAATATTACCGGAAGATATCGCTTTGCTACAATATACATCCGGTTCAACCGGTCATCCAAAAGGGGTAATGATTTCACAGCTAAATTTGTTATATAATTCTGAATATATACGACAAACATTTGATATCACGAAAAAATCAGTTGGTGTACATTGGTTACCATTGTTTCATGATATGGGATTGATTGGAGGAATATTGCAGGCGGCATATGTTGGAGGAGTAAACATAAATATGCCACCAATGGCTTTTTTAAGAAAACCTCTTAACTGGTTAAAAGCAATTGAGAAGTATGGTGGTACCATAGCAGGGGGACCTAACTTTGCATTTGATTACTGTGTTCAAAAAACTACCCGTGAAGAAAGAGAAGAATTAGATTTAAGTTCAATAAAGGTATTCTTTTGCGGAGCTGAGCCAATCAGGAAATCCACTTATCAGCAATTTCTTGAATGTTTTAGTGTTTCGGGAACACTTCCTGAGCATTTGTTGTCTTGCTATGGGATGGCTGAAACAACATTGATAGTTACAGGTTCATCCAGTTATGAGAAACCCGTATATCTTTCAGTTGATTCAGTAAAATTGTCTAAAAACGTAGTGGAAATTACTGAGAATGATCAGTCTGGGTCAACCAGCCTGGTTAGTTGCGGACATACTTGGATGGACACTGTTGTTGAGATAGTTAATCCGGTAACAAGTAAGAAATGCAAAGACAATGAAGTGGGTGAGATTTGGATTTACGGCCCAACCGTAGCAACCGGATATTGGAATAAACCAGATGAATCATTACGCAATTTTTCGGCGAATATTAAAGGCAACGATTCACGACCATTTCTAAGAACAGGTGATCTTGGTTTCATTAAGGAAGGTGAATTGTATGTTACAGGCAGAATTAAGGATATGATCATTATTCGTGGAATGAATTATTATCCTGCTGATATCGAATTTAGTGTTCAGAATTTAATTCCCGGATTAAGAATGAACGGTGGGGCTGCATTTTCGATAACAAAGAATGATCAGGAAAAGCTTGTTTTAGTGCAGGAGCTTGAAAGGACTGCAATGAGAGATGCAAATTATACTGAGATAATTAAAAAAATCAGGGAATTAATCGCATTTGAATTTGAGATTGATATTTATGCAGTTGTGTTAATTCGAGCAGGAAGCTTACCCATGACGTCAAGTGGTAAGATACAGCACCGACAAACAAAGTTTGAGTTTTTAAACGGTGATTTAAGCGTAATTAGTGAATGGCTAAATGAAAACATCGATCTCCATAACACAGAAATATCTGAGGTTATTGAACCAACCGAAGAATTACTAAGAGAGTGGTTAACAAAATGGATAATGAGAAATCAGAATCTTGGTCGTGGTGAGATAGATCCTGATAGAAATATAATTGCCTTTGGTATCGATTCTCTGGCAGCAGTAACTCTTGAAGCTGAAATTAACAGACAGTTCGGATTTAACTGGCATATTAGCTCATTCATGTTAAATCCAACTATTAACTCACTTGCATTAGAAGGGATGGATTTATATCAAAAACATGAAGAAAATCCGGATAATTAATAACTCAACATATCGGTTAATTATCTGTTACCATACATTTCATCATAATATTTCTGATAATTTCCGGAAGTAACATTATTTAGCCATTCTTCATTATTTAGATACCAGTCGATAGTAAGATCAATACCTTCTTCAAATTGTAATGAAGGTTTCCATCCAAGTTCGTTTTGAAGCTTGGAAGAATCAATTGCATACCTCAGATCATGGCCTGCTCTGTCGGTTACAAACGTTATTAATTTTTCAGAAGTACCTGGTTCATGTCCAAGTTTCTTGTCCATTACCTTGCAAACAACTTTAATCAGGTCAATGTTAGTCCATTCATTATGACCGCCAATATTAAAGGTTTCCCCGGTAGCTCCTTTATGGTAGATAACGTCTATTGCAGCTGCATGATCAATAACATATAACCAATCACGTACATTTTCACCCTTACCATAAACAGGAAGTGGTTTGTTATGTCTTATGTTATTTATAAACAAAGGAATTAGTTTTTCAGGAAACTGGTTAGGTCCGTAATTGTTTGAGCAATTTGATATTATAACCGGCAACCCGTAAGTGTCATTGTATGCCCTTACCAAATGGTCAGAACTTGCTTTTGAAGCTGAATACGGACTATGTGGATCATAAGGAGTATCTTCGTAAAAGAAGCCTTCGTTTCCCAATGACCCATACACCTCATCAGTAGATACATGATAGAATCTTTTATCTTCGTAATCACCTTCCCATATTGTTTTTGCAGCATTCAGCAGGTTTACTGTACCAACAATGTTTGTCATGATAAACTCCATAGGATTTTCGATCGACCTGTCAACGT
Organism: Bacteroidales bacterium; assembly: GCA_028277395.1. Lineage (GTDB taxonomy): Bacteria > Bacteroidota > Bacteroidia > Bacteroidales > F082. The sequence goes on from JANQGJ010000060.1 coordinate 77,500, forward strand.
GTGATTCAGCTGCGAGGTGTATAACTCCATCAAATTTATGTTCCTTAAAGAGATTCATAACAAAATCACTGTTAACAATATCACCTAATATGAATTGATAATTTGGTGCTTTGTCAATATCCTTGAGATTTTCAAGATTCCCTGCATACGTTAATTTGTCAAGGTTATATATCTCATAATCAGGATATTTATTTACAAAAAGTCTTGCAACATGTGATCCGATAAATCCTGCTGCACCGGTAATTAGTATTTTTTTCATGTGAAATTATTTCAGGACAATTAATTAATTGTTAGTTATTTGCTTTTGTTTTGTTGTAAGGCTTTTTCCCATTTCCAGGCAGAAAGTGTCATTTCATCAATACTTTTTTCTGCTTTCCACCCAAGTTCCCTGTTTGAATATTCAGGATCAGCCCATACCTGCGTTATATCACCTTCTCTACGGTCAACAATCTTATAATTCAATTTAAGCCCTGAAACTTTCTCGAATGATTTAATCACTTCCAATACGGAATATCCGTTACCGGTCCCAAGGTTAAACACTTCAAAATTCTCTTTCATTTTCCCATCTATCATCCTGTCAACTGAAATTACATGTGCTTTCGCGAGATCAACAACATGAATATAATCTCTGATTGCAGTTCCGTCAGGAGTAGGGTAGGTATCACCAAATACACTTAAACACTGTCTTATTCCAATGGCAGTTTGTGTAATGAATGGTACCAGATTGTTAGGAACACCGATTGGTAATTCTCCTATAAGAGCTGACGGGTGTGCGCCAATTGGGTTGAAATATCTTAACGCAATAGCATTTATCCCCAATGCCTTAACACTATCATAGATAATCTCTTCCGAGATTTGTTTCGTATTGCCATAAGGTGATTCTGCTGCTTTAACAGGAGCATTTTCTGAAACAGGTAACTCATCAGGTTGTCCGTAAACTGTACATGAAGAAGAAAAAACAAGGTTCCTTATACCATTTTCATTCATGCCGTCCAGAATGTTGATAAGAGATTCAAGATTGTTGTGATAATAGAGCAAAGGTTTTTGAACAGATTCACCAACAGCTTTATATGCTGCAAAATGAATAATCCCGGCAATATCGTTATGACGCTTAAAAAAATCAGAAGTTTTCTGTTTGTCTGTAAGGTCAAATATCTCAAGTACAGGAGTAATCCCGGTTATCTGAGCTATTTTATCGACAATGTCAGAACCAGAGTTGCTTAAGTTGTCAACGATAATTACTTCATAACCTTTGTTTTGAAGCTCAACTACAGTATGAGATCCAATAAAACCAGTTCCACCGGTTACCAATATTTTCATTTCAGTTATTCTTTAATTTGAATGTTTTCAATATATAAAAGTAATAATAATCTGGATACCTGAGTTTCATATAATATTATTCAGAAAACCTACAGGTTATTGTCGATAAATCTATATTTCTGAATACCAATTTTAAATTTTTTGAACTTTATTGTTTTCCAATTTGTATTTATCCTTGCTTTCCGGACATATTGCCGTATTATTATTGTCGAACTCCAGACGATGACCATATTCACTCATCCAGCCAATTTGTTTTGCCGGATTTCCAACAACTAGTGCATAAGCAGGTACTTCTTTCGTTACGACAGCCCCTGCTCCTATAAAAGCAAATTCACCTATATCATATCCACAAACTATTGTTGCATTAGCACCAATGGTAGCTCCTTTTTTAACAAGTGTTTTAGAGTATTGCCCTCTCCTGTTAACAGCACTTCTGGGATTTGTAACATTTGTAAATACCATGGAAGGTCCCAGGAAGACATCATCTTCACAAATTACACCTGAATATATGGATACGTTGTTTTGAACTTTAACATTTTTACCAAGAATCACACCCGGGGATACTACAACGTTTTGTCCCAGATTACAGCCCTCTCCAATTATGGATTCACTCATAATATGCGAAAAATGCCAGATCCTGGTTCCCTTGCCGATTTTGCAATCATCATCAATTACAGCGGTCTCGTGTTTAAAATAGTCCATATGTTAGTTGATTTTATAAACCGGTACAAAAAAAGCCGGATAATCAGCAAAAATGCATAAAATACCCGGCTTATATAATTTTTAATTGATTTTATTTTTCAACAAACTCCAAAACAGCATCGGTTATCTCTTTTTGAATTTCAGGTGTAAGTTCTGTATGAATCGGCAAAGAAATCACAGTTTTGGATAATGCTTCTGTAACCGGGAAGTCACCTTCTTTATATCTTGGATCAAGATAAGCTTTTTGAAGATGAAGAGGTACCGGATAATAAATGGCAGAAGCTATTCCCTTATCTGCAAGATGCTTCATTAATCCTTCACGATCTACATCAATAAGTACCAGTGTATATTGATGAAAAACATGAGTTGTGAAATCCGCAGTTACAGGAGTTTTTATTTTTGGTGATGATGCAAAGGCATTATTATAATACGTAGCTGCTTCCTGACGGATTTTCGAATATTCATCAAGATATTTTAATTTAATATCCAAAACAGCAGCCTGAATACTATCCAGACGTGAATTAACTCCAATTTCATCATGGTAATATCTTGTAGTCATACCATGATTTACTACTACTCTCATTTTAGCAGCAAGTTCATCGTCGTTAGTGAAAATTGCACCACCATCTCCGTATGCTCCTAAATTCTTGGAAGGGAAGAATGATGTACAGCCAATATGCCCAAATGTACCTATCTTTTTTGTTTTGCCACTCTCAGGACAAGTAAAATCTGCTCCAACAGCCTGTGCAGTGTCTTCTATTACAAACAGGTCATGTTTTTTCGCTATTTGCTTTATTGTATGGATATCAGCGCTTTGTCCAAATAAGTGTACCGGAATAATTGCTTTCGTTTTTGGAGTTATTGCAGCTTCAACAGCTTGTGGATCTATGTTAAAGGTATCCGGGTCAACATCTACCAGTACCGGTGTAAGTTTAAGTAAAGCTATTACTTCTGCAGTAGCAATAAAGGTAAAAGATGTTGTAATAACTTCATCACCTGGTTTCAGATCAAGTGCCATTAGAGCAACCTGGAGGGCGTCTGTTCCATTTGCACAAGGTATAACATGTTTAACACCCAGATAATCTTCAAAGTTCTTTTGAAAACTTTTAACTGCAGGGCCATTTATAAAAGATGCTTCTGATAATATTTTGAGAATGGCGCCATCAACTTCAGGCTTAATTTTCTTGTATTGACCAACAAGGTCTACCATATTATGTTTCATAAAAAATAGTGTTAATGTTTTAACAATAGGCTGCAAATATAGTCAAGTTGAATAAACAGCTATTAGATTGGTGTTAAAAGTTCCAAAAATGAGTTAATTTTTAATCTGTCTAAAACTTTATAAACTACCGGGCAAATAAATTTGCTTTATCTTTGCGTTAAAAAGAAAAACTATTTTATGATCATTAAAAGAGGGTTTTGCTTGTTGCTTCTGGTTCTTGCAGTTATGGGGCTTAAGGCACAATCAAATGTCAGAGATTCAATAATTGGAGCTTTCGTTCCTCACATATCATATTCATATCAGTTTCCTGGAGGAGATATAGCTGACAGGTATGGTGACAATTCAACTATAGGTTTGGGATTACGCTATAAAACTTCTAAAAATTTTGTTTATTCTGTTGATGCCAACTTCATTTTCGGTAGTGACATTAAGAATACCGATTCGATTCTGAGTATGGTATTAACACATGATGGTTTTATTATTGATGGTAATGGAACATATGCATTATATGCTTTGTATGAAAGAGGATATAATATAAACTTTAGTTTTGGAAAAGTATTGCCAATATTAAATCCAAACCCAAATTCCGGTTTAATGGTTACTGCAGGTTTTGGTTATATGCTGCATAGAATGAAAATCGACAATCAACATAGAACAGCACCTCAAATATCAGGTGATTACGCAAAAGGTTATGATATGTTAACCGGAGGTTTTTCATTAAATCAGTTCGTTGGCTGGTACTACATGGGCAACAGTCGGTTAACAAATTTTTATCTTGGAATAGAATTCCATCAGGCATTTACTAAAAGTTTGCGTGATTGGGATTTTCATTCAATGAAAAAAGATGATAATAAGTATTTTGATTTTTTCATAGGACTTAAAATTGGATGGATGCTTCCAATATACGACAGGGCCCCTGATAATTATTATTATTACTAATGAAGGTATTATATAACATCTTCATAGCATTTTATACTCTTTCTATTCGTTTTGCTTCACTATTTAATCCAAAAGCAAGACAATGGGTTGATGGAAGAAAGAATCTGCTCTCAAAATTGAAAAAATCCGGTATTTCTGATGACCATATCATATGGGTACACTGTGCAAGTTTGGGTGAGTTTGAGCAGGGCAGACCAATTATTGAGAAACTAAGGATCACCTATCCGGATCATAGGATACTCATAACTTTTTTCTCTCCATCAGGTTATGAGGTTAGAAAAAATTATGAATTTGCCGATTACATCTATTATTTACCTTCCGATACTAAACGTAATGCCCGAAAATTCATTAAATATATCAAGCCAAGATTGGTTATCTTTATAAAATATGAATTTTGGTTCAATTATATTCATGAACTATACAGACAGAAAATACCTTTGATCTTTGTTTCTGTTATTTTCAGACCATCACAACATTTCTTTAAACCATGGGGAAACTGGGCAGTTAAGCAATTGGTAAAAATAACATACCTGTATGTGCAGAATGAGGAATCAATTGATTTACTTGATAAGGTTGGTATTTATCATGCTGAAATTAATGGAGATACCCGGTTTGACAGGGTTTCTGAACTGTCGGAGAGTAATGTTAAATTTCCGGTAGTTGAGAAGTTTAAGGGGGAATCAAAATTATTGATCGGTGGAAGTACATGGCCTAAATGTGAGGATTTGCTATTGCAGGTTCTGACTGAATCGCAGGAAAAATTTAAACTTGTTATTGCACCACATGAAATAGGTAAGGACCATATTTCTGAGATTATCACAAAATATGCTTCTCTCAATCCTGTTTTGTTCTCTGAAACAATGGATGAAAATACATTCGAAACATCAAAAGTAATGATAATTGATAGTATCGGAGCATTGTCGTACATCTATAAATATGCTGATGTGGCTTATGTTGGTGGAGGTTTTGGAGTAGGTATTCATAACCTGCTTGAAGTATCAACATATGGTATTCCGGTAATTTTCGGTCCAAATTACCACAAATTCAGAGAAGCAATTGACCTTATAGATGTTGGTGGAGGATTTACGGTTAATTCCGTATCTGAGTTTGTTTCCATTTTTGATAAGCTGTTGAGTGATAAGGAGTATTTTATTAATAGCTCTGATGCTGCCAGGAATTATGTTAACAAAAATGTTGGTGCAACCCATTTGGTTATTAATAAAGTAAAAGAATATATAATGGCAGATTAGGTTTGTCATATGACTTTACATATTCCGGTTTTTCGGTGTAGTATTTTTGATGAGTTTAAATATTGTTGATTTTGCAATATTTTTCCTCAAATTCCGCTGAGTTATCCGGACCTACGTTCTGCGTATACGTAATTCTACTGTAAATTGAGATCGAATACGACAAAACCATCTGAAAATGGGTGAAAAACTTATGCCGAATTGAGGTAATTAGTTATAAATTTCCTTGTTAAATATCATCTCATTATATTTGCATAAAATTAAAGCACAATTGATGAACATCCAAAGAGTAGAGCCGGTAGAAAAGAGCATTGTTGAGAGCATTATTTTTCTTGTGAAATCAAACAAAGATTTGACACCTTTAGGCTTATCCAGAGAAGAAATAGAATACATTAAGAAAGAAAAAAAGCTAAAAAAGGATATCATAAAACTGAACAGGTTCAGTTACCGTATTTATATTGCATATGTTAATGTAAAAGGATCATTAAGTAAGAAGCTCGAAACTATCAGAGGTTTTGGTAATACAATAACCAGGCATGTAAACAAGTCTGAAATTGAGAAAATCAATATTTCAGTAAAAGCCGGAGATAAGAATGAAACTCTTGCCTTTCTGGAAGGTATGATTCTTGGTAATTACCAGTTTATAAAGTATAAAACTGGAGAGAACAGAAAAGAAAATAAATTAAAAACATTGTGTATTGATTCTGATGTTTTAACTGATGAAGATTTATCAGAATTACAAATTGTTACTAAAGCTGTATATCATGCCCGTGATTTTGTAAATGAACCTGATTCGTTCATGACAGCCACACAACTTTCTAATGAAGCTAAAAAACTTGGATCTGATAGCGGGGCAAAGGTTGAGGTGTTTACTAAAAGAAAAATTGAGAGTCTTAAAATGGGAGGACTTCTGGCTGTGAACAGGGGTAGCATAGATCCTCCTACTTTTACAATTTTTATCTGGAAACCTGAAAATGCCATTAATATTCGTCCATATGTTTTTGTTGGCAAAGGTGTTGTTTATGACACAGGAGGATTAAGTTTAAAGCCAACGGGTTCAATGGATACCATGAAATCTGACATGGCAGGTGCAGCTTCAGTAATCGGTGGGCTTTATGCAATTTCCAAATCTAACCTGCCTGTTTATGTAATTGGTTTGATTCCTGCAACAGATAACCGACCGGATGGTAATGCTTATACACCGGGTGATGTTGTTACGATGTATGATGGTTCTACAGTAGAGGTGCTTAATACTGATGCTGAGGGAAGGATGATCCTGGCAGATGCATTGAGTTATGCTAAACAATATGACCCTGAATTAGTAATTGATATCGCAACGCTTACAGGTGCTGCCTCCAGAGCCATCGGCCCACAGGCTATGGTTGGAATGAAGGTAAATTCTGACAGTGACTTCAAAAAGCTCTGTGAATCCGGTGACAGGGTGCATGAGAGAATAGTTGAGTTTCCTATGTGGGAGGAGTATGGAGAGATGATAAAATCTGAGATAGCTGATATAAAGAACATTGGAGGAGTGGATGCAGGAGCTATTACTGCTGCAAAGTTTCTGGAGCATTTTATTGATTATCCCTATATTCACCTAGATATTGCCGGACCATCTTTTTTAAGTAAGGTAGCTGGTTACCGACCTTTTGGTGGAACAGGGGTTGGTGTTCGTCTTTTTTACGATTTTATTAAATCCAAAGTAAGCAATTAAGAACATATTTTATCCAAATGAATAATTCGTCTGAAATAAAATCTAAAGAGTCAGGTAATCTAAACCCTGGCCTATGGGTGGAGAATCATGGCGATTATTTATATAATTACGCTTACTTCAGGGTAAATAATAAAGAAGTTAGTGAAGATATTGTTCAGGAAACCTTTATTGCAGCATTAAAAGCAAAAGATTCATTCAGGGGCGAAAGTTCAGAATTAACATGGTTACTGGCCATATTAAAGAGGAAAGTAATTGATTATTTCCGAAAATTAAGTTCCGGCAAAGAAAGGGTAATATCAGACTATACCTTACCTTTTAGGGACGAAGGGATATTTGATGGACATTGGCTTGGCGACAGATTACCAAAAGATTGGGGTTCTGATGCAGACAGCACATTAAATCAGGAAGAATTTCAGAGTATACTTCAAGTATGCTTATCACTTCTACCACCAAAGTGGAGATCTGTTTTTGTAATGAAATTTATGGAGGAATTAAGTAGCGATGAAGTGTGTAAGGAAAACGAATGTACTCCGTCTAATTTCTGGGTTATTATTCATAGGGCAAGATTGAAACTTCGGGAGTGTATTGAAAATAAGTGGTTATGATGAGGGTGATGAAAAATATGATGGGAAGAATGATGACTTTTTTAATGCTTGATTGCAATAAAGCAACCTTTTTAATAGCTAAAAAAGAAATTACCCATTTAACTTTCATTGAAAACCTGAAGCTGAAAATACATCTTTTATCCTGTAAATATTGTCAGCGATTTTCTGATCAGTCGATCCTTATTACAAGGCAAATTACCAATATTAGCATGATCGACCCTAATAATTTAAGGCTTAGGCTTACACCTGAACAAAAAGAATGCATGCAGAAAGTGATTGATAATAAGTTGAATGCACGTTAATTCCCTGAATTTTTAGTTTGATTGTAAGGATATATGTTTGAGTACGACAAAGTAATCAAACAATAATTATTTATTACTATTCATACTAAAAATTAAAATCATGACTAGAAAACTGAAAAGCTTAAACGTATTAGCAATTGCTTTAATTGCCGGATTTATTTTTGGAATTACTTCATTAGAAATCAGAGCGAATATTTTAACAGAATCTCCTGTAATGGTGATTAATATTACAGATACCGAATCCCAGGAATCATTAATGAATAATGAGTATGATTTCAATGGTAAATGTGGAGAAGGAAAGTGTGGAGAAGGAAAATGCGGGTCAGCTACAAAAGAAAGTAAGAAAGATGTTAAATCAGAAAAAAAGGAAGGAAAAGTAAAAAGCTCTGAAAGTAAATATGGAGAAGGAAAATGTGGAGCCGAGAAAAAAGAAGGAAAGGCTGAAAAGAAAGAAGGCAAAACAGAGAAAAAATCAAAAGGAAAATGTGGAGAAGGAAAATGCGGAGTTGCATAATTGCATAGTTTCCTAACCAGATTCAGATAGCATTATGAACTACAGGTTGATAAATATTTATAACTTAATTACTGAAAAACTATCAGTTCTTAAAGATATACCTCTTTTAGTCATAAGGCTTATTCTGGCCTGGGGATTTTGGAATCCTGGTATAATGAAGTGGAAAAACATTAGTGGCATTTCGGAATGGTATGAAGGGATGGGTATGCCACTACCCACTTTAAATGCTTACTTATCTGCCACAACAGAGGTTGCCGGATCTGTTCTGCTTCTGATAGGCTTTGCAGTAAGAATAATCAGTGTACCATTAATGATAATTATGGTGGTTGCTATAAGTGTAGTTCATTTTACAAATGGCTTTGAAGCTGGTTACAATGGCTTTGAAATACCTTTGTATTATTTAATTATGCTGTTTACCCTTACTGTTTATGGAGGGGGCAAGATCAGTCTTGATAATCTTATTCGAAAAATTTTAAGGTAAATAAATTAACACTATCTCATAAACTGTGTCTTTCTTTTCCTTCAGATCAAGCTGTAATGAAATCAGTATATTTGGCAACAAGAGAAGCAACTAAAAGATGGTCGATGTCCATCCATAATTGGGGCATTGTACTGAATCAGTTCTTAGTAATATTTGAAAAAAGGGTCCAGCTATAAGTAGCTAAACCCTCGGTATTTTTTAATTACACACTTTGTGAAACAGTGTCGTTTTTACCTATGCTAATTACCTTCGGCCATTATACTTTCAATTTCTTTAATCGTTTTTGGTATTGGTTTTCCTAATACCCTGTTTCCCGTTTCAGTTACCAGAATGTCATCTTCTATTCTTATGCCACCGAAGTCTTTATAGGTTTCTACTACATCATAATTAATATAATCAGTATGCAGATTTTCGTTCCGGAATTTATCAATAAGATCCGGAATGAAGTAAATTCCGGGTTCAACAGTTAAAACAAACCCTGGTTTCAGTTCTTTTCCTAGTCTCAGGTAAGCATTACCAAATTCTGTTGCTCTTTTGGTGGTTTCATCATAACCAACAAAATTTTCTCCAAGACCTTCCATATCATGAACATCCATACCCATCATATGACCAAGACCATGTGGCATAAATAATGTATGTGCACCGGTTTCAACAGCTTTTTTCGTATCCCCTTTCATTAAACCTGCTCCTTTAAGACCATCAACTATTATTTCAGCTGCCAGGAAGTGAATATCCCGATACTTTAAACCAGGTTTTATAGCCTCAATTGCTGCCATATTTGCATCAAGTACAATCTGGTAGATCTGGGCCTGCCGTTTGTTAAATTTACCTCCTACCGGAACGGTCCTTGTTATATCGCTGGAATAACATTCCTGGGTTTCGGCACCCCCATCAGTAACCATCATACGCCCAATTTCAAGCACATTATCATGGTTGTGATTGTGTAATGTTTGTCCATCCTGACTTAGTATAATTGGAAACGAAACAGGACCGCCAAGGGCAAGTGAAATTCCTTCAATTGTACCGGCAATTTTTTGCTCTATAACTCCTGGCATGGCCATCTTCATCGATGTTGTATGCATCTCATATGCAATGTCAACAGCCTTTTCAATTTCTACTATTTCATACTTGTCTTTAATCTCTTTCAGTTTTACAACAGCCTTGATCAATTCAACGGATACATTAGAATCCAGCTCTGAAACAGGCAGATCCAGTAATGAAGATAATTCTATCTTAGTTTCTCCCCGGTAAGGTGGCAGAAAATGAACTTTTCTTCCATTATTAACAACTTCAGAAATAAAACCGCTTAACTCAGTATATGGTCTTGAATTATCAATACCTGCTTTTTTTGCCAGGTCTTTTACCTTTGGCTGAACTCCCATCCATATTATGTCGTCAATGTCAAAATCGTTGCCAAAAACGTATTCCTTGTTGTTGTCAAAATCTATTACTCCTGCAAAACCCGGATTTTTCAAGCCGAAGAAATAAAGGAAATGACTATCCTGCCTGAAGTGGTATGTATTCGCCGGATAGTTAAACGGTGACTCAACATTCCCAAGAAATAAGGCAATACCCGATTTTATTTCATTTCTTAACTTTGATCTTCTTTCAATGTAAACATCTTTATTGAACATAGTATTTGTTATTAATCTGCCGATTCTTAGTTTCGACAAAAGTTATCAATTCTAATAATTTGTGATTTGCTGGTAAAATTATGCGAAATTTCAAACATACTGAAATTATTTGGCTATTCTTTTAACTCATGTTTAGAAAACCAATAATTGTAGAGGTGATGCTATGTTGAAATAATCGTGTTTAAAGTACGATATGTTTGATATTATGATAACGAAGTATTGAGTTACAAGCGCCTGTAATTGAGGCTCTGTCAGGTTATTTGGAAGCTATACCTGTTTGTTTTTTGAAAACAGATGAAGTTGATAAACTTTAGGGTTATACCGACTTATCTAATGTCTGGTTTCTGTGTTGCGATAGAATTGGATGTACTTTAGAATGAAATCAACTCATTTGAGATGAGATAGTATTACAATAGATTTTACGTGGTATTGTTTTATTCCTTTTCTTTTACCTGTAGCTTAAAACCAATACCATGTACATTACTGATCTGGACATTTGGGTCGGGTTTTAGATATTTTCGAAGTTTTGCAATAAAAACATCCATACTTCTGCCTATAAAATAATCATTTTCACCCCATACTTCTTCCATGGCAACTTCTCTGGGCAACAGGTTATTTTTGTTCATACATAACAATTTCAACAACCCTGATTCTTTTCTGGTCAATACTCTTTCGGTATCTTCATATTTAAGTAAAAGGTTTGAACTGTCAAAAGTAAATCTGCCGATTTTGAATTCTTTGTTGTTATTTTCGTCCTGTGATTTTATGTCTACAGCACAGCGTTTCAGTATAGCTTTTATTCTAAGGCTTAACTCTTCAGTGCTAAAAGGTTTTGTGATATAATCATCACATCCAAATTCGAATCCTTTAATGCGGTCTTCTTTTAAGCTTTTCGCAGTTAAAAATATTATAGGCACCTGTTGGTTTAATTCTCTTATTTCCTTTGCTAGAGTAAATCCGTCTTTTTTTGGCATCATAATATCTAATATTATGAGGTTATAATCATTCTCCGAAAAAAGCTTTGAACCAGCATCTCCGTCATCAGCATGATCTACATCATAACCAATCATCTCAAGGTAGTCTTTTAGGATCATACTTAGATTCGGATCGTCTTCCACAAAAAGGATCTTGGTTTTTTTGTTTTCTTCAATCATAATTTTAGTTTTTAGTTGCAGTTGCAGGGAAAAACAATTTAAAGTTTGAACCTTTGCCCGGTTCACTTACCAGTTGAATTTTACCTCCAAACTGGTCAACAATTGTTTTTACATAGTATAACCCTAAGCCAAAACCTCTCACTTCATGAATATTCCCGGTAGGTACCCGGAACAAATTCTTGAAAATGTTGTTTTGATGTTCTTTACTAATGCCAATACCATTATCTTTTACAGAAATAACAATATTATCATTTACATTAAAAGTACTTACCAAAATTAGAGGATTTTCCGGACTATATTTAATAGCATTGTCAATTAAATTGTAAAATACATTTAAAATATGCGTTTTATCTCCCAAAAAATAAGGTTTTGTTGCATTCTGATTTATTTCAACTTTGATGTTTCCATCTTTAATACGTAACTCAAAACTATTGATAACGGCCTTCACCAGGTCGTTTGCATTTAATTTTCTAACTTTAAAGTTATACTTTCCACTCTCCAGAATTGCAACCTGAAGTACCTGCTCAACCTGGTTTTGGAGACGACTGTTTTCATCAAGTATTATTGATGAATACTTCATGAGCTTGTTTGGATTTGATATAACTTCTTTCTTTTGGATCATTTCGGCAGCAAGGGAGGAAGTCGCAATGGGTGTTTTAAATTCGTGGGTCATATTGTTTATGAAATCAGTTTTGATCTCAGATATCTTTTTCTGATGCAGAATAGTAAATATAACCGAAGCAAAACTAATTACAAGTATAAACAAAAATAGGATTGACAGAAATAACCATAGCTCCATTCTATGCAGCAGGATATGAGTTTTGTTTGTGAAAAAAATACTTAAATAGTAATCTCCGGGTTTATAAATGCTCGCAAGTGAGAATTGAAATGGTGAATCAAGGAGTTCGGTTCGATAATCGTCGGAGTTTCCAATAACAAATCGATTATTGTATTTGCTATATATTCCATAGTGATACATAGATTTAATATCCATGCATTTTAGTTCATCTTTAATTAATGAGTCGAGCTTTTCACTGTCAATATAATCATCTATACTTAATTTGGTTTTCCTACAGGCCAGAGCCTTAAGCTTTTTTTGAAAAGTTGTATCACTTTTGTTTTGCTGAAAATGATTAACTACACTTTTCAGGGCGATCCTAACACTATTATCAAATTGTTCCTCTTTTAGCTTATAGGCTGTTCCTACCCAGTATATCTGGGTTAGAAGAATACCGGCCAGTGCAGTTGAAGTTATAAAAACAATTATCAATATGGTTTTTTTCTTCATTTATTAGTTAATTTGCACTTCAAAAGTAGCTGTAAAATGTGGATTAAAATAATTTTAACATATAGTTAACAGTTATTAACATGGCGTTAACAGCACAACGAATAAGATGTGTATAGTTTTGTACAAGAAAAAATATCTAAAAAAAGATTATTATGAATATTAAAGTTTTAGCCCTGACATTTAGCCTGATTTTCATGGCCAGCATTACAGCAACAAGTTTTGCGCAAGTAGTTTCTTCAACAAGTGTAGTTACTGTTGTTGACGATGACGACAAGAAAAAGAATAAATCAAATGCCAAAGCAAATAAGGATGCAAGTAAAAAATCATGCAAAGCCAAGAAAAGTTGCTGCAGTAGCAAGATGTTGAAAGATGATTCCTGCAAGGATAAAAAATCAGACAAAGAAACAAAGTCCGATTCGGACAAAAGATAGCTTTTTCATTAATTAATTTGGTTTGAGCCTTCTGATGTAATGTCAGAGGGCTTTTTTTTTACTATTTATACTATATTATTGTATAAACCGAAAAACAAATTACATTTGCACAGTTATTTATAATGTTTCTATATTATATTAGGTTCAATATTTAGGCAAATTATAAATTAGTGAAAATTAGTTAGTTACAATAGAAAAACAAAAAACTATGGAAACAATTGGAATATTTTATGGTTCTACATATGGAATGACTGAGAGATCCGCCAGACAGATTCAGGAAAATTTTGGAAAGGAGAATGCACAGCTTTTTAATTTAAAAGATGCAACTATTGATGATATGAAGAAATTCAAAAACCTGATTTTTGGCACATCAGCATGGGGAATAGGAGAGATGCAGGATGAGTGGGAAATGGCAATTGATTCGCTATCAAATATTAATTTTGAAGGGAAGAAAGTTGCATTATTCGGACTTGGAGATCAAAAAGAATACCCGGAGAGTTTTGTAGATGGGCTCGGCACACTATACTGTCGTTTACCTGATAAGTCCTGTGTAGTCGGATTTTGGCCGGTTGATGGCTATGATTATTATTTCTCACTGGCGGATAAAGATGGTAAATTTGTTGGATTGGTACTTGATGATCACAATCAGGAAGAATTTAGTAAGCAAAGAATCAGTGACTGGGTGAAACAATTAAAAGAAGAATTTATATAAACCAAATATCACTTTTCCTCATTTCAATTACCTAACTTTGCCAAAAAAATAGTACATGCAACTTTCGTATATTACCTGGAACATTAGGCCGGAGATATTTATACTACCTGAAAGCTGGCCGTTAGTCGGAGGCTTCTCAGTTCGGTGGTATGGTTTGTTATTTGCCCTTGGATTTGTTTTTGGATATCTTATCCTGCAAAAGATGTTTAAAAAAGAAAAAGTACCTGTAAAAGTACTTGATGACCTTGCTACATATATGATAATCTTCACCATTGTTGGAGCAAGGCTTGGTCATTGTCTTTTTTACGAACCTGGTTATTATTTAGCACATCCTATCGAAATACTAAAGATATGGGAAGGTGGATTAGCCAGTCATGGTGCGGCAATTGGAATATTGGCAGGTTTATATTACTTTTCAAAGAGATATAATAAACCGTATTTATGGGTGCTTGACCGAATAGTAATTGTTGTTACCCTGGCCGGTTTTTTAATAAGAATGGGAAACCTCATGAATTCTGAAATATTTGGTGATACAACGACATTGCCCTGGGGATTTATTTTTGTCAGGCACTATGGTGCTGATCATCTGTTGGCTAATCATCCAACTCAAATATATGAAGCACTGGGTTATCTGGTTTTATTTATTTTTCTGTATAAATATTATTGGAAACATAATGGTAGCCCTGCCCAGGGAGCCATATTCGGATATTTTTTAATCTTCTTATGGTCAATCAGGTTTTTGATAGAGTTTATTAAATTACCCCAGGTTGATTTTGAAGACAATATGATACTGAATATGGGTCAGTTACTAAGTATTCCTTTTGTGTTAGCCGGAATATTGTTGCTTTGGAGGTCATCAAAGATTCAAAACAAAACCTGATACAACAAAATTTTATTTTTCATCATAGACAATACAATTTGAAATGCTAAGTTGTATTATAAAAATTATAGCAACCATAATATGCCTAAAGTTGAGATAAGGTTACTTGTTTTATTAATATTAGTGATTTTCGTTAGTAGTTGTGTCCGGGAAGAGCCGGTTATTGAAAAGATTAAGAAAGAACCGGTGATCCCAAATATGGCTTTTGGAGTAAATGTTGACTCCTTAACGGTTGTTGAGGGAATAGTAAGAAAAAATGAATTTCTTTCCGAAATCCTGTTAAGATATGGTGTAAATTATAACGATATTGATTATCTGGCAAGGAAAACAAAACATGTGTTTAATGTCAGAAGAATAGTAGCTGGAAATAGTTACACAGTTATTACTACTAATGATTCATTGAACAAAGTTTTATATTTTGCTTATGAATTGTCGCCATACGAATACGTGCTTTATAGTTTTCAGGATAGTGTGGTAACTGCTGTAAAAGGCGAAAAGCAAACAGAAACCAAAAGTAATAATATCAGCGGTGTTATTGAATCATCATTATGGAACTCAATAGTTGCCGATGGGGGTGATCCCAATTTAGCAAATGAATTATCTGAAATATACGCCTGGACAATAGATTTCTTTGGGTTGCAGAAAAGTGACTCTTATAAGGTACTATATGAAGAACAATATGTGGATGATGAATATATAGAGCTGGGAAAAGTAATAGCTACTATGTTTTATCATGGTGGAGATAGCCTGTATGCCTTTTATTTTGAACAAAACGGGAAAGGTGATTATTTTGATGAAAACGGGAGTAGTTTACAGAGGACTTTCTTAAAGGCTCCATTGAGGTTTACACGAATTAGTTCGAAATTTTCACACTCAAGACTACATCCTGTATTAAAAATACGGCGACCACATCATGGAGTTGATTATGCTGCACCTACCGGAACACCTGTTTACACAGTTGGGGACGGGATAGTTACCAGAAAAGGGTATCAAAAAAGAGGAGGAGGAAACTATATTACTGTTAAGCATAATGGAACTTATTCTACTACATACATGCACTTAAAAGGGTATGCTAAAGGAATAAAGGTTGGAGATCATGTTAAACAGGGAGAATTACTGGGCTATGTTGGGTCATCGGGTCTTTCATCAGGACCCCATCTGGATTTCAGATTTTACAGGAACGGAAAACCTGTTGATCCTTTAAAAGTTGAATCTCCTCCGTCATTACCCATTGATACTTCTTATCGTGCAGAATTTGATTCGCTTGTACGTAAATATCTTGTGAGGTTGTCAAATATTTGATAATGATCTTAACCTTGTCATCTAAATTGATCACAGATCCTCAAATCATCATTTACATTCATTTGAGATAATATTATTCAGAAGTATTCTATGATTGTTTTGTTATTATCACCTGGTTACCTGGAAATCATTCCTGTTTTTTTCTATCCGGATTAGATTATAGTCATTACAACATATCAATTGCTAATATCAATTCTTCTGTCTGTATTGTCCTTCTCTACAAAAATAAAGGGCTGTTAAAAAGTTTCAACAGCCCTTTATAATATATTATTTCAATTTCCTATTTTGTAACAAGATTTTGCCACCATAGTGGTAGATAAATATCACTAACAGGAGGTGAAGGAGCGTTAGTATTATAGAGTCTCTCATCTAGTACTGTTGGCAATCTGAAAGGAATAGCACTTGCTCCGGGATATGGTGTAAGTGAAGGTATTCCGGTTCTGCGCCAGTCAGCATAAACCTCAATTTGACCAACCAAAGCATAATACTTCTGAGTCATAATTTTCTCATGTGTAATTGTTGCACTGGTTTCACTTGCAAATTCATTTTTGAAGTCTTCAGGAATTTCAGCACCTGTTACCTGTTCAACTGACTGGATTACAGCCTCGTTGTAAGCGTCAGCAGCACCACCCGGATCAGTAGCAAATTTGGCTTCAGCCTCAATAAATTTCATCTCAACATAAGACACCAGTGGTATAGGAGATGTTTTTGATGCAAAATATGGTCCGAATGAACAAGTTCCTGTAGTTAATTCACCATAAACAGTTCCAACATATTGATCCTGATTGGTACCACTACTATCAGCGAAGAATGGTAAACGTGGATCATTGTTTTCACGAAGAGGTGCAATAAATGTTTCACACATTCTCATATATCCTCTGTCATTCTGAAATGCGAACCATTGGTTGTACTCATTTCCAGCTACCCCAAATATACAGTTCGCATCATCCATTGTTCCTGTCAGGTTTGCTGAAGTTAAATATCCCAATACAACAGAAGCATCGTATTCAGGTCTGTTCGACAGACGTTGTGCATAACGTGCTTTTACCATGTAAGCAGTCTTGATCCAGGCATCAATATCACCTCCATGTATGAAATCATCTGCTCCGGGCGTATAAATATTCTCACTTGCATTGAATAGTACTAATGCCTGGTCAAGGATTGTTTGGAGTGCTAATTCAGAATTTGAATTTGGAGACAAAATACTTTCCTGACTATCATAAAATGGGTTAAATCCATCCTCATTATCTTTTAGACCTCTTAAAGCATCTGTCCATGGAACAGCTCCCCAATAATCAGTAGCTACTCCAATGGCCAATGCCTGAATTACTCTCGCAATACCGGCATAATGCGGGCTTTGCTCTCCATATTTCTCGATCAGGGTATTTGTATTAATAAGAATGTCTGCATAAATCAATTCCCACTCATTAACATTGTCGCCCTCAAGAATATTATATCTGGTAACTTCTATCATCTGATCAGAAATACCGGTAGCATGCTGCACCATAATTGATGCGTTTCTATCTAATTGACCTCCACCATATGTGGCAAATAATCCTACTTCAGCTGCAGACAGAAGTGAAGCTGCTGAGGCATTCTGAGGATCATTTGGTGAAATATCTTCTCCTTCAACGAATTTACTACACGAAGCAGCAATTACTGAAATTGCAAGAAGGAAAACACCTAATTTTATATATAATTTCATAGTTTCTATTTTTTCTTGTTAAAATCCTAATTTAATTCCAAAAATAAAGGTTTTACTACCCGGGTTGTTAAAGTAATCAAACCCGCCAATGTTTGAACCTGCACCTGTTAAACTTGTTTCAGGATCAACACCAGGATAATCAGTAGATAACCATAGGTTATTTCCACTTACTGAAAGATCTGCGTATTTAACTAGATTGTTGTATTTTGATAAATCAAAACGATAAGATAATGAAATCTCTTTCAGCCTTACCCATGAACCATCAAATACAGCTTCTTCTGTTGCACCAAAGTCGCCTTTATAATAAGTATAGTAATCTCTGTTAGAAATAGCCTCAGTATTAGCTTCTCCTGTGTTTTCGTTAACACCAGGAACTATTAGTTCTTCACCTCTATGTTCGGCACTAGCCTGGGATACACCTTGTCTGTGAATACGGGCAATAGTACCACCCCATACATCTCCACCTTGTCTAATATCAAGGAGAGCAGTTAATGTAATACCCTTGTATGTGAATGAATTACGGATACCCATCTGCCAATCTGGGAAAGGATTACCCACAAAGCCTCTTTCAGGATCAATAATAGGATATCCACTATCATCAATTAACATTTGTCCGTTCTCGTTACGTTTCCATTTGGTTCCATAAAATGCTCCGTATGAATCGCCAACAATTGCGAATGATCCAATTGAAACAAATGCTGACTCAATACTCAATTCATCTACACCATCAACAAGTTTAAGAACTTCATTGTTGTTTTTGGCGAAGTTAACTGATAAGTCCCAAACAAAATCTTTGGTTTTTATAATCGAACCACTTAATACAATTTCCACACCTTTGTTAACCATTTCACCTGAGTTTGAGAAATAATCTGTGAAACCGGTTGAAGGAGCTATAGGTCTGTAAATTAAGAGGTCGGAAGATTTCTGATTATAGTAAGCAAGATCTAAATTAATTCTTCCCTGTAGAAAACGGAGGTCAATACCAAACTCAAGACCTGCTACTTTCTCAGGTTTTAGACCGTCATTACCCAGAACATCACTGTAACCGCT
Source organism: Bacteroidales bacterium (assembly GCA_028277395.1). Taxonomy (GTDB): domain Bacteria; phylum Bacteroidota; class Bacteroidia; order Bacteroidales; family F082. The sequence goes on from JANQGJ010000060.1 coordinate 96,702, forward strand.
ACCATTCTGTCCTATATAAGGAAATGATAATCCATTGGTAAATCCGTCAGTAAATATAGGGCTTGTAAAATAAGTCCTGGTCTTGTATGGTGGAGGTGTAATACCTACTTCAGCATATCCTCCTCTGATCTTACCAAAAGTAAGTATATTATTTTCAGGAATCAGCTCTGTAAACACCAAAGATAAGGTAGCTGATGGATAGAAGAAATTATCTTTTGCAGGTCCGAATGTAGATGCCCACTCATTTCTACCAGTTACTTCCAGATACACAGTGCTCTTATAATCAAGAGTAAGGTCAAAGAATAATGCAGCTGATTTTTCAGTTTCAGAATAATTACTTGTATATAATTCTGATGCATTTGAAAGGTTATAGAAATCTGCCTGAGCTAAATTTCTTCCTCTTGAATATACATCATCAAATTCTCTTTGATAAAGGTTATTTCCAAGTATCAGGCTTCCAAAGATAGTCTCTGTAAGTTTCTTCTTGAAGGTAAGAAGCAGGTCGGAATACAGTACCTTTGAAGTCAAATTATTAAGCTCAATTTGCCCTGTTGGTGAAGGTGGGTCCATAGATCCGATTGCGAAAAGCTGTTCTCTGCTATCAGAATAAAAGTCAGCACCCAAACGATATGATATGTCAAACCAGTCTAAGGCATTATAAGTAACATTCAGGTTACCCATAGTCCTGTTTACCTCACTGGTAAATGGATTTTTATAAACTGACCAATAGGTATTGTCGTATAGCCAGAAATATTGACGTTGAGTTCCATCAGGATTCATATATCCGTTGTCACCTTCTCCTTTTAAATTAAAACTTGGAGGGGTTCTAAGAAGTGAGAGCATAACTCCTGAAATGTTACTTCCGTTTTGAACCATTGTACTGGTTGTATTTGAATAATTAATCGATCCACCGATATTTAACTTTGGAAATACCTGTGATGATCCTGATAACCTAACATTTGTTCTTCCAAATTTTGAATTTGGAATCATACCATCTTGTGTGGTGCTACCAATAGAAGCTCTGAAATTAGTTTTTTCATTTCCTCCAATAGCACTAACATTCCATGTATTACCAATTCCATTTTCAAAGAACTCGTCAGAATTGTCATAAGATTTTAGATCATTATCAACACCAATTTTAGGACCCCAGCTGTATGAGGTTCCACCATTATCTTCAAACGGAATATATACTCCACCGGATCCCTGAGCATATTCAGTTTGTAGTTCAGGTAATTTGTTAACCTGGTTTAACTGAAATTGATAAGAAGCAGTTAGCTTAATAGTTTTACCTTCTGTTGCTGATCCTTTTTTGGTGGTGTAAACAATCGCACCGTTACCTGCACGAACACCATATAATGCAGCAGCAGCAGGACCTTTAAGAACAGTAACACTTTCAATGTCTTCCGGGTTAATATCCAATGCTCTGTTACCATTATTTACACCGGTAAGTCCCATATTATATGGGTAATCACCAGCAGTAGTAATCGTGGTAGTATTGTCAATTGGTACCCCATCAACAACAATTAACGGTTGGTTCTCACCAGTAAATGTAGATGCTCCCCTCAGAAGTATTCTTGATGATGCACCAGGTGTACCGGCTGAACTTGTAATTTGCAATCCGGCTACTTTACCAGTAAGTCCGGAAATAGCATTTGTTTGCCCACTTTCACTTAATTCTGCACCACCAACTTCCTGTACAGAATAACCCAGAGATTTCTTCTCTCTGGAAATGCCAAGAGCAGTTATAACAACCTCTCCCATTATAACGGCATCAGTTTCCATGGTAACATAAATAGTTTTCTGATCACCAATTGTAACAACAACAGTTTTCATTCCAACATATTTAAAAACCAAAGACTCGGCATCGGGTGGTACATCAAGTGAATAGTTACCATCAATATCGGTAACTGTACCTAACGTGGTACCCTGCACTTGAACAGTAACCCCGGGTATACCCGCTCCATCACTGGAACCGGTAACCTTACCGCTAATGGTCCTTGTTTGTGCGTTGGCAAGATTTGCACCAACAAAAAACAAGAACGCCAGCAAAATTGTAATTTTTCTCATAATGATAATTTTTGGTTAATGAATTAGTTAAACATATATTTACTTATAATATTTACAGTTATTTGTTTTCTGTTTTTATAGTTGTTTGTCATTATTTTATGTAAGAAGACTACAAACTTAATAAAATATTAATGTAAAATTAACAATTATTAACAAACATCTGAAAAAATTGAATATTAAAAAAGGGTTTTTAACGTTGCAAAACCCAATGTGTCTTATAAACTACCCAATAACCTGATTGAATAGGTTAATCAACTAACTACTTGATATACTGGCTTGAATATGAAGGGCAGTAAAAATATGAAGGAAGATCAGAATTACCCGGCTATTTGTGAATTATTGGTTTGTAAGACACACAATTTTATTTCATAAATTTTAAATTTCTTGCATATAATGTAATAAATGCAACAGTTATTAGTAATTCTAAAAACGGAAAGGGTAATCGGGGCAGGTAGATTTGCGATATAATTATTAGGATCAACTGGGCAATGGAATAAAAATGAAACCCTTTCTTCTTTAAATTCCACATTAGAAAAGCACCATAAAATGATAAGGAAAATACTATAGCCTGTAGTACAAAGAAAGTCGGATTAACATCAGTTAATAATTCAAGTGGATTTATGTCCATATTACCGGTAAAAAAATCGAGATCTCCATTCTCATAATAAGCAGAAAACTTATCAATTGTCAGGTAAATAATGAAATTGGCAACTGCAGAAAGTCCACTCCCAATAAAAGTTAAAATGCAGAGAATATTAAGTAGTTCAGGGCGTGAAGGTTGCCTGGTTGGTTGTTGAGCGGGTTCAATAGTAGTCATATAGCAGCAATGTGTTATTTCCGGATTGTTATGTATTTCAATAACAATCCGGATAGTGATATTGTTTTATTCCAGTGAACCAATTTCCTGTTCAACTTCATGGAGTATTTCACATGACTTCACAAGTTCTTTCATTGTATTATGATCTTTGTATAGAGGACGATCTATGTCCAGATACTCAACATATTTTCTCACCACTTCTTTGGCTTTATTTACACCATCGCCAAACTTGTAGTCCCTGAAATCGAGAGCCTGTGCAGATGCCATAAATTCTATTCCCAGTACTCCATAAGCATTATCAAGTATCTGGAAGTTTTTGATGGCAGTATTCATTCCCATGGATACAAAGTCTTCCTGATCAGCAGCAGCAGGTATTGATTGTATTGATGCAGGGGCAGAAAGAATTCTTTGCTCAACTATCTGCATATCGGCAGTATATTGGCTCAACATCATACCTGAAAACATACCAGCACCTTTTGTCAGGAATGGAGGCAGACCAACACTTAGAGCTGGATTATTCAGCCTGTTCATTCTTCTTTCTGATAATACGCTTACCATTGTTATGGCTATACCTGCCATGTCCATTGGTAAAGAAACCGGTGTTCCCTGGAAATTTGCTCCTGATAATTGTAAATTCTCTTCAGGGAAAAATATGGGATTGTCGCCAACACCGTTAAGCTCAATTTCAACCTGTGATCTTGCATAAGCCAAAGCATCGTGTGCTGCGCCGATCACCTGTGGGGATGAACGCATAGAATAAGCATCCTGTACTTTATGTTTTACTTTTCCCGTTTTGAGGTCGCCATTTGCTACCAGTTTTCCAATTGCACATGCACTCCTTACAGCTCCTTTAAAACCCCTTACCTCATGTAGTTTGGCTGTATAAGGTCCCATATTTGCCTTTAACGCCTCCAGCGACATGGCTGTGGCTATTTCAGCCTGTTTGAGCCAGTTATTGGCATCATACAGGAAAATAGCACTCATGGCTGTTAGTACATTTGAACCGTTAATTGTACCAAGTCCGTCACGTGCCTGAAGCCCTGGAATTGCTATTCCTGCCTTATCCATTGCTTCTTTTCCTTCAAGAAGTTCACCTTCATAGTAGGCCTTTCCTTCACCCATCATTAAAAGAGCGATTTGAGACATTGGAGCAAGGTCCCCTGATGCACCTACTGACCCTTTTTTGCAAACATAGGGAGTAACACCTTTGTTTAACATTTCAACTAAAGTCAGAGTGATCTCAGGCCTTATGCCGGAATTTCCATGTGCATGTACATTTACCCTTCCAAGCATTGCACCACGAACGTATTCTTCATCCATTGCCTCTCCAATACCGGCAGCATGATTGTAAATGAGATATTTCTGAAAATCTTTTACCTGATCGTCATCCAAAACAACTTCAGAAAACTCACCGATACCAGTGTTAACACCATACATAATTTCATGGGCATCAATCTTTTTCTCAAGCATAGCCCTGCATATTTCAATACGTGATAATGCGTCTTTATGAAGTTCAATTTTAACCCGGTGACGAGCAACATCAACAACCTTTTCAATGGTTAAATCTGAACCTGTAATTACTATAGTCATATATCTTGATTTTTTAAAAAAAGCGAAATTAGGAAAAAGATAATTATTCTGTTATTTATTTAACAGGAATTTGCCCACGTGATCAACTGTGAAATGTATTAACTCTATTTCTTTTGTATATTATCATACACAATTCTCAGGCTATATGGTAATATCAGCGTATAGTTGATATAAAGAACAGCTAAGTGATTTAATAACCAGGGAATAAAAATTAGCTAAAGATCAGAATAAATTACCGGATTTCCATTATGTGTACCATCCCATTCATCATTAAGATCAGTTGCTTCAAAGATTAATTCACCCCACCTGGAATAAATTCTTATGCCATAATAGTTTACTCCCTGCGACTGTACTTTGAATGTGTCATTTGCACCGTCACTGTTTGGTGTAAATGCATTTGGTGGAAATACTGCATTGTCGGGATGAATTGTAATGAAATTACTGGTTTCACTCTTACAGCCAAATGATGTAGTAGCTACAAGTTTAACAGTGTAAACACCAACACTGTTATACCTGTGTTCCGGATTTTTAATTACAGATGAATCACCATAACCAAAACAAATGACATCATTATTTGGAGAAAGTTGAATGTCAGGAACATGATTCACCGCTAATTCCATAGTATCTGTAGAAATACAACCGGATTTGGCAGATTATCCAGCTGATCTGACGAAACGGTGGATCACCTGGTATTGATCAGCACAGATAGCTAACTCTTCCTGATGCTGAGAAGTTGGTTGTGCATTGAGTAATTTGCAAATCAAACTGTATATGGATTACATTTATAAATAATAATAGCTGGTAATAGAAAAACTATCGGGAATAATTGTTTCATTTACTGTAATTTTAGTCTGGACTTGACGGCAAAACTTATAATTTGTACATAAGTTTGACAAGCAATAAATTAATCCGGGTCCGTAAAAACGGGCTTCATTTAAGCAATTACTTGCTTTCTTTTGAGGATTTTTTACATGTATTTATCGGTAAATGAAACTTGTATGATTGTTTTTCACTGTTCCGAATTGTTTGAAAATAGAACCTGAAATATTTATTTTTTTATTTGGACTGTTGATAAACTTGATTAATTGTCCTGACACTTTCAATTTATAGTATTTTTGCCAGCCTAATTTTCGATTAAAATGAAGAATACAATAAACCATATATTTTTTGACCTTGACAGAACACTGTGGGACTTTGAGAAGAGTGCAGAGCAGGCATTTGAAGAGATATTTATTACCCACGCATTATCAGAAAAGGGAATTCCATCAGCCAAACAATTCCATAATGCATATTCAATTCATAACAACAAATTATGGGATCAGTATCGTAAGGGAGAAATTACCAAAGAAATACTTCGCGGGCTCAGGTTTAAACTAACATTGAAAGATTTTGGTATTGAAAATGCCAAACTTGGTGAGGAAATTGGTACTGACTATGTCAGACTTAGTCCTCTGAAAGTGAATTTATTCCCTAATGCAATGGAAGTGCTTGAGTATCTTTCAGGTAACTACAAAATGCATATCATAACCAATGGTTTTGCTGAGGTTCAGGCTATAAAACTCAGGGAGTCAGGAATGATCAGGTATTTTGATGAAGTTATTACATCTGAAGAAGCAGGTGTTAAGAAACCTCATCCGGGAATTTTTGAATTTGCGTTTAAGCAATCCGGTGCAGTTGCTGAAAACAGTATTATGATTGGCGATGATTATGAAGTTGATATCATTGGTGCGAGAGATATGGGTATGAAGCAAATTTTTGTTGACCATAAGGACAATGGTAACGTTAACGGATGTACCTTTAGAATTACAAATTTGAAGGAGATAATGAATATTCTTTAAGATAAGGACTTAGGTCTGGTTATATTCACGATGATTTGCAGTGAAAATTAGCTGAAACTTGCCAACGTACTTTTCTGTGCAACAACTTTATCACCAATTTGTACTTTGATTTTGGCATCAGGGGGTATATAAAAGTCAACTCTTGAACCGAAACGGATAATACCAAATTCTTCACCCTGTTTTGCTGTATCACCAGTTTTGGCATAACTGATTATCCTACGGGCCATCACTCCTGCTATTTGTCTGATCAGAACAGCTTTGTTATCATTGTTCTCAACTACGATCGTATTTCTTTCATTATCAGTTGAGGACTTGGGGTTATAGGCGGCAAGATATTTTCCTTTATGATATTTTGTGTATTTAACTGTTCCACTAAACGGATACCAGTTTACATGTACATTAAAAGGTGACATAAATACGGAAATCATTATCCTTTTATCATTGAAATATTCTGTTTCCGTAACTTCTTCAATAGCTACTACTTTACCATCTGCTGAGGCAAGGATATTCACCTCATTATAGTCGATATCCCTTTTGGGAACTCTGAAAAAACTAATTGTCCAGATGAGTTCAATTGCAAATCCGGCGAATATTATGATCTGAATTATTTTCCAGGGAATAAAATACCAGGTAACATATGAAAGTAGTAATAAAACTAAAAGGGTTATGAATATTATTTTATATCCTTCTTTATGAAGTCGCATATCTATATCAAATTAATAAAAACAAAAGCCATTGGAGTGGCAAATATAACTGCATCAAATCTGTCCAGAACGCCACCATGACCCGGAAAAATTGTTCCCGAATCTTTTACTCCCGCATTGCGTTTTAATAATGACTCAACTAAATCACCAATTGTTCCGCTAATTACAATTATAATTGTCAGAATGAGCCATTCTGTAAAACTAAACTGATCAATAAATATTGACAAGATATATGAAGCAATTGTTGCAAACAAAAGTCCTCCAATACTTCCTTCCCATGTTTTTTTGGGAGAAATTCGTTCAAACAGTTTATGTTTTCCAAACATGCTTCCTGTTAAATACGCAAAAATGTCACTGGTCCATATCAGTACAAAGAGCCCTATTAATATTCCATATCCAGGCTCCGGAATTGCTCCGGTAAAATAAAAGGAGTTCATTAATCCGAATGGTAAAGATATGTAAATGTAGCCGGTTATTTTTGAGGTAATATTTTTCCAGTCAGGCTTGTCTCTTCTAAAAAGTTCAATGGCAATCTGAACAAAAAATATAACGAAAATAATGGCAATGTTCCTGATGTCGATATAACCAAGTCCCGAAAGACCAATCAAAAGATAAATCAGGGTTCCGAATACATAATAATCAACCGGAAACTGTTTTACTGTTTTTACATTCACCAATTTGTAAAACTCAGCAAGGCCTATTACATTAAAAATGGAGAATACTATTAAAAATGCGAATGGATCAAGTATAATGGATCCAATAACAACTATCAGAAAAACCAGTCCCGTTAAGGTTCTAATGTAAATGTCTTTCAAATTACTGTTGTTGATAATTTAGTTTAGTATGCAAATCTAACAAAATGATTAATATAATTGAGTTATGGTATGTATTTGGGTAATGAAAAATCTGTTGATTCTGTGTTTAAGTAAGATTGTTGTATTTGCAACTTTGGTACCAAACAACCGGAAAGCAAATCAACATAAAATTACATATCGTCAATCATAAAAACATATAATTGTTTCGGGCCATGGGCTCCCATAACAAGTGTCTTTTCAATATCAGCAGTTCTGCTGGGCCCTGTTATAGTTGTTATCTGTGACGGTAGATTTTCAGGATATTTCTTTTTAATACCGAGTAAAGCATCTTTCAATTCAGGTACTACCTGGGAAGCTTTTGCCACCACAAGATGAATTTCCGGATATACAAATACCCGTCTTCCCAATCCAAGTCCTGATGAAACCATAACACTTCCGAATCTTGAAACAAGGAAATCACATGTCGTGATTCCAACCTTAACGGAATTAAAATTTTCAAAGTTATCATAAAAGCTAATGCCTGAGTTTGATATCAACCCGGACAAACCTTTGTCGGTGCAAAATATATTTTCCCAGCCTTTGTGATTGATCAAATCCAATAACTGGTTTCCAAGATCAAACTCATTTTCACAATAGATAAAAGTACCACCCGACTCTACCAGTTTTGTGGCAAACTCAACCTCAGGTACTTCTGGCTGATTTTGAAACACCTGTGTTGTAAAATCAACATTCTTAAAAGGGTTCTCAAGCTTATTGATCAAAGCATTTCGAACTTTCTTTAGAGCTTTCTCTTTGCTGGTGCTTTCTTTCAAAATCTATGGTGTTGGATAGTGTAAAAACTATATATCTCAACAGAGATAACTATTCATCTTCCGATTTAATCTCCTGTTTATCTTCTTTATTTACTGCTTCTTTTATTTCAGCTTCTTTTTTGTCAGATTCATCTGATTCATCTTCTTCAGGTTTAGCACCTCCACTCTCCATTTCTTTCAACAGGTTAGTAGTAATTCCCCATGGTCTTTTACCAAACACTGATTCCAGATCATCGCTAAAAATAACTTCTTTTTCAAGTAGTATGCCGGCAAGTTTCTCAAGACCTTCTTTATTATTTTCGAGTGTTTCGATTGCTCTGGCATAAGCTTTCTCAACAATACGGCTTATTTCTTTGTCAATTTCTTCTGCAGTTTTTTCACTGAAGGGTTTGCTAAATGAGTACTCCTGCTGTCCGGTTGAGTCATAATAACTAATATTACCAATATTTTCGCTTAACCCGTAATATGATACCATTGCATATGCCTGTTTGGTAACTCTTTCAAGGTCGTTTAATGCACCTGTTGATATTTTACCAAAGATAACCTGTTCGGCAGCACGGCCGCCAAGTGTGGCAGTCATTTCATCAAACATCTGATCATATGTGGTTATCTGCCTTTCTTCAGGAAGGTACCATGCAGCACCGAGTGATTTTCCGCGTGGTACAATGGTAACTTTTACAAGTGGATGTGCATGTTCAAGCAGCCAGCTGATAGAAGCATGGCCAGCTTCGTGGTAGGCCACAACTTTCTTTTCATCCGGTGAAATTATTTTGTTTTTCTTTTCAAGCCCGCCAATTATCCTGTCTATGGCATCCAGAAAGTCCTGTTTCGAAATGCTGCTGTGATTTGATCTTGCTGCTATCAATGCCGATTCATTACACACATTAGCAATATCTGCACCGGAAAAACCCGGAGTTTGTTTAGCAAGAAAATCGATATTGACTGATTTGTCAAGTTTAAGCGGTTTCATATGAACAGCGAAAATCTGCTGGCGCTCATTAAGGTCAGGTAATTCAACATGGATCTGACGGTCAAATCTTCCAGCTCTCATAAGCGCTTTATCAAGAATATCAGCCCTGTTGGTTGCTGCGAGTATTATTACACCTGAATTTGGAGTGAAACCATCCATTTCTGTTAACAGCTGGTTCAGAGTATTTTCACGCTCGTCATTAGCTCCGGTAATTTGATTTTTACCCCTGGCTCTTCCAATGGCATCAATTTCATCAATGAAAATAATACTTGGAGATTTCTCTTTTGCCTGTTTAAACAGATCACGGACACGGGAAGCCCCGACTCCAACAAACATCTCAACAAAATCTGAACCTGAAATCGAATAAAACGGAACATCTGCTTCACCGGCAACGGATTTTGCAAGTAATGTTTTACCGGTTCCCGGAGGGCCTACCAGCAGTACTCCTCTGGGTATTTTACCTCCAAGCTTTGTGTATTTCTCTGGTTTTTTCAGGAAGTCAACAATTTCAGTAATTTCAACTTTTGCTTCTTCAAGTCCCGCTACATCCTTAAATGAAATATTAACACTGGTTTTTTTATCATAAACCTGTGCTTTCGATTTTCCAATATTGAAAATCTGCCCGCCTGCACCACCGCCGCCACGGCTCATCATTCTCATGAATATAAACCAAACTCCAATAAGTAAGGCAATAGGGAATATCCAGCTTAATACCTCAGCGCCCCAATTATGCCTGACTTCCGTCTCAACATAGATAGGATCGGAAATGCCCTTTTGCGCTTTTTCAACGTCCTCATAAAACTTGTCAACTGATCCGACGTTATAATAATAATGAGGTGTATTTTTGTTGAAACCGGATTTATCTTCAACATCCTTATGCATCTCCTTTGACAGATTTTCAGGTTTTATAAAGATTTCTGCTGTTTCTTTATTTACCAGAATTATTTTGGATACATCGCTGTTTTCAAGCATGCGCTTCAAATCGCGCCAGTCGGTTTGTTTTCCTTCATCTCCCAATCCAATGAACTGAACACCAAATAATATCAATATTAATATTCCGTATATCCAGTAAAAATTGAATTTTGGTTTTCCATTTTTTCCTGATCCTTTCAGGTTGTTAAACGGATTAGAACCATCTTCTTTCTGTTTGTTATTTATATCTTTATCTGCCATTATGTCGTTATTTGTAATTATAAACCCGGGGTTACGGTATTATTCATCACTGGTATACTCTTCCTGTACCGCGTCAGCCCAAAGGTTTTCCAAATTGTAGAAGTTTCTTTTTTCCTCAAGGAATATATGAACAACTATGTCAAAGTAATCTATCAAAATCCATTCCGAATTTTCATATCCCTCTTTGTGAAAAGGCTTAATTCCACAGTTTTTTTGAACACACTCTATTACATAATCGTAAATCGCATCAACCTGGATTGTTGATGAAGCATGACAAATTACAAAGTAGTTGGTGACGGAATCCTGTATCTCTCTAAGATCCAGGCTGGTAATCCTCTTGCCTTTTTTCTCCTGCATCGCAGATACAACCTGTTTTAATATTTCTTCGGCACTGTTGGATTCAACATTTTTTTGCATAAACAGACTTTAATTAATATTTACAAAAATACAAAAATAGTGATTGTTAGTGGCAGTTAATATTGATGTCAGTTTTCTTTGGGAATTACCTGATACCAGCCTGTATAAATCACAACCTGGCTGTATGTTACCATGTCCAAAGTATTATAATAACCTGAGTTCGACGTAAGAAAAGTTGATTTTTCACTAAATCATAAGGATAGTTTTTGTATATTTAATGTGTTGAATACCAAATAAATACAAAAACA
>JANQGJ010000005.1 GCA_028277395.1 Bacteroidales bacterium
GGGTGAATCACTCACTTATATTAGCAATGTCACTTCTGAAAATAAATTCAAGTACAATGGTAAGGAGATGCAGGATGATTTTGATTTGGGATGGTATGATTATGGGGCTAGGTTCTATGACCCTGCAATTGCTCGCTGGAATGTGCCAGACTTATTATCAGAATACCATTTTAATTTCACGCCATACAATTACGTGCTAAATAACCCAATTCGATTTATTGATCTATTTGGAATGGATACGGTTAATGTAAACTCAGATGGTCTTCCTGAAGTTAATCTCAATGAATTGATAATAAAACCTGACGAGGAAGAAAAACCTGAGAACACAGAAGATGATGCTGAAAGTAATACAAATATGTTCGTTATTGATGACGATGTATCATTAAATAGAGATAGCAGAAAAGATGATGGCAGCACTACTGATATATCATTATTGATGCCTACTACTGGTGTATCATCATCGAAAATGTTTAATTTTTTAGCTTTTTTACGAGATGCATTTGATGTTTTCTATAGTAGTGATGTTGTGGTTCCAGAAATGATAAAAGATAAAACATCTGACAAGGAGATAGTTGAAGAGTTCACCGGTAGTAAAAACACAGCTTGCGGTGAACCTGAGGTGATTAAAACAGGTAAATATAAAGGATGGATAAAAACTTATACTCCTGGAGGGTATGAATTAAAGGATCCTACGGGGGATTCGATATTAATTAAACACCCTGGAGTTAATAATGGTGATTCTACCCTTATAGCACCGACTAAAAAGAAAAATTGGGAACAACGATCAAAAATACCTTTAAAATAAATAATATGAAAAACTTTATGTATTTACTTTTACTGATTAGTTTGTTAGGTTGTCGAGTAGAAGTCAAGAAATTAGATACGATATCAGATGAAGAGTGGAAGGATATTGTGAACATAACCACTGCATTTATTAATGGACAAGAAGCATTTATTTTTCATAACTTTCTAAATACTGAGTCGAAAGACATTATTTTGGAGCTATACAAATTCAATACAGAATTAGGTTATGAAGTTAAGGATTCAATAGTTAGATATCTTGAAAAAAGAAAAAACAATCCTATTACTAAAGGCCTAAATGCAAATCCGTTGTTAAGTTATATTAGTGACACAAGTAATACAGATAAAAGCATCGTATTCTATTCTGAGCCTTTTCATATCAATGATATAATAGTTTGTATATTCATGAAAAACAGGCAAGAGAAGAGTAATATATCAACACAAAAAGTATTCTTTCTAAAAAAAGAAAATGAAACTCTTGAACTATTTGAATATTATGATATAAATAATGACAAATTCTATCGGACTGTAGAAGTTAAACCCAATTAGTGATTAAACTATGAAGTTGCATGCTTATCAGGATTAATTGTTTTACATATACAGATAATGTTTACTCTAGACTTTAATAAAAAGATCATTCATAAATAAGTCAGTAATGATAATAATTATCTTACCAGTTAGTGTTTTTATAATCAACAGGTCAAGCGGCCCTCACTTTCAAATTTCAAAAAAATCCATTAATAAAATAATAAATAATAAAGGTGAGATTGGAAACGTAATGCCAAACGGAGATTCAAGAAATATTATTATGTGTGCAAGTCTATTTAGTCTTATCAACATGAAGAAGTGATACTGAGCATTGAGAGGCTTGGCATATCTATATTTATTAAGGATTTAAATTTTATAAACATATTGTTATGCAAATATTTGCTCTAACATAAAAAACTCAAAAAATATGAAAATTATTAAATTAATCACGCTATTATTCTTTTTTCAATTCTATTCAGATACCTTAACTGGCCAGGAGATACATGCTCCCTTTTTGAACAGAATTACAATACCTCCTTCTCCCACAGCTACCGGTTTAGGGATGTATGGTGAATATGATGTTGCGCTTTCCAATGGACTGCCACAAATATCAATACCATTATTTGATATTAATAGCAGGGATATTTCACTACCTATATCTGTTTCATACCATGCTTCTGGAATAAGAGTACAACAGGAAGCTTCCTGGATAGGCCTTGGCTGGTCACTCAATGCAGGTGGGATAATAACCAGGTCAGTTAATGGACTGGATGATTTTAGTCCAAATGGCTACTATAATAAATACGACAGTATTATGCTAACGCTTGAATCAGGTAATCCATCCAGAAGAACAACACTTAAGAATATAGCAGATGGCCTTTGGGATTCAGAACCTGATATATATTTTTACAATGTTAATGGAATGTCGGGTAAATTTGTTTTTCTGAATGATTCAGCTTTTATTATCCCCAACAATAATGATATTAGTATAACCAGAAATGTAATCTCAAACAGCCAGCCATTTGAATGGATACTGAAAACTCAGGATGGAACTACTTATATCTTTGGTGGTTCTGATGATTATAGTGGTAATGTTACTACAGAATCTGTAAGTGGCGGCATTGAAGTCTCTACCTCATTTTTTGATAATGAATTTTATTTAAGAAAGATAATTTCACAAAACGGGAACGAAGTGTCTTTTGAATATAGCAATCTAATTCTACTATCACAGGGATACTTCCAATCAACAACAAAAGGGGATTTTCAACCACAAAATCCCACTTTGCAACCCAAGTATATTCACACTACATGTAAAAGTACGTCGTCATATCTTAGTAGAAAACTTGAGAAAATAAATTTCAACAATGGATACGTTGTTTTTACTCGTTCTCACAACCGGTTAGATGTTAGTAGCAGTAACCAGGCTTTAACCACAATAACACTTCATGATTTGAGTGATGAACTTATAGAAAAATATAGCTTCAATTATTCGTATTTTGGTAATACATTTTCGAATTCAAGATGCCGATTAAAACTAGACAGTATTACACAATTATCAAGTAATAACGAATCATTACCTTCAACTATATTCAAGTACAATAAAACAATTAATATGCCTCCAAAGGATTCCCATGCACGCGATCATTGGGGGTATTACAATGGAGAGCCAAACAATCAGTCACTTATACCTAAAACATACGGAGGGAATTTTGATAATGAAGGAATACGTGAACCAAGTGTCGAACATATGCAAACTGGTATTCTTCAAAAAATAGTCTATCCAACAGGAGGATTTACAGAATTTACTTTTGAACCACATGATTTTCCTATTGAGAAAGATGAAGTTATTTCAAATAGTGCAATAGCTAATTCTATTACTTATGACACTGCAATACACTATGAACCTGTTGTAGATAGAGATACCTTTGAAATTGAACATACTCAGGCAGTTAAAATTAATTGGACAAGAAGTATCCCTTCTCAACCCGGAAACACAGTCCATTGTATTATATATGAAAAAGGAACTCCTCAAAATATATTATGGTCTCCGAGTGACGATGACCCTTCACCATCTTGTAAAACGTTAACTCCTGGAATATATGTTGCGATGACTAATATTAATATTGAACATCCAGAAAGTCTTAATGCTTCTTTAGAAGCTGTTTACACATCCAAAACAGGGAACACGTATATCGAAAATATTATAATTGGTGGATTACGAATACAAAAAATAATATCTAAAAACACTCCTAATTCGGATGGAGACATTGTAAATGAATATATATATAAAACGGAGATTGATTCAGATATTTCCAGTGGGTATTGCACCTTTCATCAGGATTATGATTGGTGGTTAGATAGTTATCAATATTCATCAGCAATTTCAATTCCTGATTTTTCAACTGGCTTTTGTTTGGCTGATAATTATTATGGTACATCTATAACTTCATCGAATCAAGCTTTGCTTGGGAGTTCAGGTAAACCAGTAGCATATAATAAGGTCTTTGTTAAAAAGGGACTTATGGGTAATAACGGGTATGAGTTATTCACATTTGAAAAAAGAATTGATGTTGGAGGAAATGTTTTTACACCAACAACAAGTTATTCATGGTACAGAGGTTTGGAGAAAACACATGCTTATTATG
>JANQGJ010000007.1 GCA_028277395.1 Bacteroidales bacterium
GGGTGAATCACTCACTTATATTAGCAATGTCACTTCTGAAAATAAATTCAAGTACAATGGTAAGGAGATGCAGGATGATTTTGATTTGGGATGGTATGACTATGGTTGGCGTATGTATGATGCAGCTATAGGACGATGGCATGTGCAAGATCCTTTATCAGAAAGCTATGAAAACCTATCTCAATATAACTACGTTGCAAATAACCCAATTAATTTTATTGACCCGGATGGTAGATCATCAGAAGCAATAACAACAAGGTACGTTGATCCATTAGGAAAGGAAATAATTGATACTGATGATGGTAGCAATGATGTTTTTGTGGTGCCTTGGAGTGATGTTGCTTCATTTACCGCAAATGCTGATGCAGCAAAAAAGACGGGTCATTCTGACTCACAGGGATGGAACAATTACTGGCGTGGACAATTTACTATGGCGATTAGCGAGAATATTCTAAATCAATTGAATTCAGAATCATCTAAACAAGCCTACATAGATTATTACTTTTCAGGAGGCTATAGTGATTGGATGAGGTTTTTAATGTGTGAAGTTGGAGGACAATGGACTAATCCAGACCTTGTAATTCAGGGCTTGTCTATGGGAGTAAATGGTTTATATTTTGTTAATTCTTTAAAAAGTGTCACTAAAACTGGAACCAATGTGTTTTCTAAAACTGGAACCAATGCATTTGATATTGCAAAATCTGGAGGAAAACATGCAGGGTTTTATAAAAACTATTTAGGTAAGAGCCCATCAGAAATTAATAAAGCCATAAAAACTTTACAGAGTGGTAAAAGAGGAATTAATGTTCATCTCGATAAAATTGCCAATCCTCAAAAATATATTCCTAATTGGAATAATTTGAGGTCTAGCCATCAACAAAGCTTAATTAGAGGGTGGCAAAAAGAAATTACAAATGGTCGACAACAGATAGAAATTTTAAAAGGAATATTAGGAAATTAAGTTATGGAAAATTATTTAGAAGATTTATTAACCCAATTGATTGATGAGGCTAAGGAGCTAAAAGAAACAGCAAACTCAGAATTTGAGAAAGGTAAATTAATTGGATATTATGATGCTATTTCAAAGATTTTAAATCAAGCTGAGGCTTTTGGGATTAATTTACCAGCAAAATGGATCAAATATAATCCAGAAGATTTATTGTGAGGAATAGTTTACAAAACATAAAGCACACTTTAGGTATACTTGCTTTACTCTTTGTAAATAGTAATGATTTTACAAATGAATATGAGCAAAAAGGATGTAATGATAATCGTTTATTAAGTTATTCTATTAAGAACAGCCAATCAATGACTAGCGAAAATATTGTCTCTGATATTGAAAATTCAAAATACTCACGACCTGATATTTCTACTACAAAAGAGAGAAATGCTGATAAAGGGATAATAAACATCTCAAAAAATGAACCCAATTTTCTCAGGAGATTTACGGGAGCATATAGATTAAGTAGTTAACACGTATAGTATAGTAATGTAAAAGCTTATTGATTTTAAAATTAAAAACTAATAGTGTATTATAAGTATTTACACTGAAAATAAAACTCAAATTTAACATGAAAACCATTAAATTATTACCATTATTAATCATTTTATATTTCTATTCCGGCACATTGATTAGTGAGGAGCCACCAATTCCCTTTTTAAACAATATCACAATACCTCCTTCTCCCACTGCAGCAGGGTTGGGGATCTATGGTGAATATGAGGTTGCGCTTTCTAATGGATTGCCACAAATATCAATACCATTATTTGATATTAAAAGCAGGGATGTTTCACTACCCATATCTGTTTCATATCATGCGTCAGGAATAAGAGTACAACAGGAAGCTTCATGGGTAGGCCTAGGCTGGTCACTCAATGCAAGTGGGATAATAACCAGGTCAATTAAAGGACTTGATGATTTCAAGCCAACGGGTTATTATGAAAATTATGAAAGTATCATGTTGATGTGCAATCCAAATAATCCTGATCGCCGGGAATCTTTACGAAATGTAGCTGAAGGTCTATGGGATTCTGAACCTGATATTTTTTATTTTAATGTCAATGGTTTAACGGGCAGATTTGTTTTTTTAAATGATACGGCTTTTATTATACCAAACAACAAAGACATAACTATTATCCGTAATGTGACGGCAGGGAGTTCTCATTACGAGTGGGTACTCAAAAATAGTGACGGCACTTTATATATTTTTGGTGGTTCTGATGATTATTGCGGTAATGTAAGTGTCGAAACGGTTTGTGCCGGTGTTGAGGTATCAACACTTCCTGATATTGTTAATGAATTCTATTTAAGAAAAATAATTTCCCCGAATGGTAATGAAATATCTCTCAATTACAGTCAAAAAATAAATCTTGGACATAGTTATAACCAAACGACAACAAAAAGTATATATGATGGATTTGCACCCGGACTTTCAATATGTAGAAGCACTTCAAATTATTTAAGCAGAAAGATTGAAAGAATAGATTTTAATAATGGTTATTTAACTTTTAACCATAATCACAATCGGCTGGATGTTACGGAAGGAAATCAAGCATTAACATCAATAGAATTATATAGTCTTAACAACGAATTAATTAAGAAATACTCTTTTGACTATTCATATTTTGGTAATACTAATTCAATAATCAACTGCAGACTTAAACTTAATAGTATTGTTCAGCAATCAGCAAGTAATGAATCGCTACCGCCAACAGTATTTGAATATAACGAAACCATTTCTATGCCTCCGAAAGATTCAAAAGCTCAGGATTATTGGGGATACTACAATGGACAAGGAAATGATCAGTCATTAATACCAAGAACATATGGCGGACTCTTTGATGATGAAGGCATACGTGATCCAAGCCAGGAACATATGCAAACAGGCGTACTACAAAAAATTACTTATCCTACTGGTGGATTTACGGAATTTACTTTCGAGTCGCATGATTTCCCGGTTGTAAAAGACGAACTAATAACCCATTTGGCCTCTGCTGAATCAATCTCAACTTCTGGTAGTACTCAAGAAACGATTACAGACAATGAAACATTTGAAATTGAATATACCCAACAAGTAGTAATTAATTGGGAAAAAAGTACTCCAACTCAATCTGGAAATAAAACCATTTGCAAGCTATATAGTATCAATACCCCTGAGGTTTCAATATGGGAAGCAAATGAGGAGGAAGATCCGTCTCCATCGTATGAAACATTAACACCAGGACTATATTGTATTGAAACTATTATTGCTCTGGAATGGCCGGAACCTTTAACTGCATCAGCAGATGTTACTTATTCTACAAAAACTGGAAATACTTTTATAGATAATGCAGTAGTTGGCGGATTAAGAATTAAAAAACTAATATCGAAAAATACTCCAAATTCAGAAGGTGATATAGTTAATGAGTATATCTATAGAACAAGTATTAATACCGATACATCAAGCGGATACTGTACTTTTCATCAGGATTATGATTGGTGGTTAGGAAGTCACCAATACAATTCAGCGATTTCCGTTCCTAATTATGACAATACTTTTTGTTGGGTTGAGAATAGTTTTGGCACATCAAGAACTTCATCAAATCAAGCTTTACTCGGAAGTTCAGGATCACCAATGGCTTATAATAGGGTTTTTGTTAAAAAGGGACTTTTGGGAAATAACGGGTATGAGTTACTCACATTTGAAAAAAGAATTGATGTTGGAGGAAATGTTTTTACACCAACAACAAGTTATTCATGGTACAGAGGTTTGGAGAAAACACATGCTTATTATG
>JANQGJ010000009.1 GCA_028277395.1 Bacteroidales bacterium
AGAAAAGACTAATGAATGGGTTGCAGGATGGGAATTAGAGTCAATTAAGTTACCATCAGGAGGAACAATTAAAGTAAGTTATGAATCTGATGATTATGCCTATGTTCAAGATAAGGCTGCTACACAAATGTTTAAATTAACCGGAATAGGATATAATAAAGATACAGATTTTAACAATTCTCTGGAAATTAAAGATGTCAATGCAGGAAGTAAACCAAAATTGTTTTTTGCTTTATCGGAAGAAGTCGATGATGACATATCAGCACCTGCAGACTATGTTTATAAAAAGTATCTAAAAGGTTTAGATTGGATATACTTCAAGGTGCTGGCACATGTTAACAAAAGCTCCGGGAATAGTGGTTATGAATATGTTTCGGGATATGCAAAGTTAGGTAGCAATTGGGGGCTATGCAACTCTGTAAATGGTTCCTATCAAAACGGATATATTGAACTGGAAAATATTGAAAATCTTCATCCAATATCACAAGCTGCAGTTCAATTTGCCAGAATTCATACACCACGAGAAGCATTTAATTATACCATTGATCAAAGTGGTGGTATAGAAAATATAATTCAATTTCTGGCTGACGGAGGATTCACATCGGGTGCGTTAGAAGCATTTATGGGAACTGATAACTACTTATATGCAATAAAAAAACTTGGAAGATATATAGAACCTTCAAAATCCTGGATAAAGCTTAAAAATCCAAACCAAATAAAATTAGGCGGTGGTTCAAGAGTAAACATGCTTTCATTGGAGGATAACTGGAATTATATGACATCATCAACCGGATACGATGGCGCATCATATACGCAAGAATTTGATTATAGAGTTTTAAATGACAATGGAGAATTAATTTCATCGGGAGTAGCACAATACGAACCTATTATTGGTGGTGATGAAAACCCTTTGAAGAAGCCTGTTTTTTACGATAACGAAAAGGCACTGCTTGCACCGGATAACAGGTATTATACGGAAGAACCATTTGGAGAATCATTTTTCCCGGCACCAATTGTTGGTTATGGAAGTGTCAAAGTTAAAACATCAACTCCGGTTAATATATCTCGTCATGCAAATGGCTATACAATTCATGAGTTTTATACAGCAAAAGATTATCCAGTTATAACAGAACGTACAGATCCAAACGATCAGGAAAAGAAATCTGGCTTTCTGGCATCTCTGCTTACTTTAAAAGTGAAACATTATATGACTGCAAGTCAGGGGTTTTCAGTTGTATTGAATGATATGCATGGTAAACCGAAATCGGTAAGAGTTTTTGGTGAGGGTAGTCACGAATCTATTTCAGGTGTAGCATATTATTATAAGGATAATGGTTACAAATTGAACAGAAGCAGAATACCCGGCCGAAAGCTCGTAAACACAACTTCTGTGATAACAACAGATGGTAAAGTTCAAGAAGCTTTGGTAGGTGTTGATTATGATTTTATTACTGATTTTAGAGAACAACGGACAACTTCTCTTAATGTTGGAGCAATGTATGATGTATACACATTTGTAATATTTATTCCAATAACTGTTCCAACAATCTGGCCATCTCTTAACAGAGAGGATACAAGGTTCAGATCAGCATCAACAACAAAAGTCGTACAACAATATGGGTTACTGGATAGAACTGAAAAATGGGATCAGAATTCACATATTAGCACTAATGTGCTGGCGCTTGATGCTGAAACAG
This sequence comes from Bacteroidales bacterium, assembly GCA_028277395.1. GTDB lineage: Bacteria > Bacteroidota > Bacteroidia > Bacteroidales > F082. Next base: position 1,698 of record JANQGJ010000009.1, read on the forward strand.
GTCAGCCTTTGGTAACCCAGACTATAAATGAGTTCGAAGATCTTGAATACAACCTGAATTATCCTGCCCACTGGAGTTATCATCAAATGGGTGCGGCTTATGAAAGAATAGGATTATCGGGAAACGATATTAACGTTAACGAATCTGGTCAAATTACGAACAATACCTTAATAGATAATTCATATCTATTTTTACCAGGTGATAAGTTAGGTGTATATAGTTCAAACGGAAGTTTTATATCAAAAGCATGGGCATGGGATAATGATGAAGATTTCCAAACAATGTTTTTACTTGATGAGACAGGTGATTTCATCTCTCAAGGCACGTACAACCTGAAAATTATTAAACCATCTCATAAAAACATCCTTGAATCATCTGTTGGATCCTTAATAACAAAAAAGAGTCCATTGGAAGAACTGAATGTACATAACCAACTCAACATCACAAAACAAAAAGGTATTTTATATGCAAGTGCAACAGAGTACAAAAATGAATGGAGAACATTTTGTGATTGTAACCTGGGAGATGCATCTGGAAATCCCTACTTAGACGGACGCCTTGGAATGTGGCGACCATTAAAGTCTTTCTATTATCCAGCTGATCGAATCAATCAGGAAGATCCTATTGGAAATCCAATTCGATTCGACGGGATATATAATGAATTCAAATCTTTTTGGATACCTCCTGCTACAAAAGGAGCTCCATGGATTCAGGAAACAGGGGACTGGAAATATACAACAACTATGCTTGATTATAGCCCCTACGGTGCCGGTATAGAAGATGCGGATGTTGCTGGAGTTATTTTATCATCAATATATGGTTATAACCATTCACTTCCTGTTGCAATAGCAAATAATACACAACGTCGCGAAATAGTTTTCGATGGATTTGAAGATTACGATCTTAGCAAATGTAGTGATGGGCATTTTAGTTTCTATGAACACTATGAGCTGGATGAAACCATCCTTTCAAGCAAAGCCCATTCAGGAAAGAACTCTATAGTGGTTACCCCTGAAAAAACGATTTCTGTTACCAGAAACCTAAGTGGTTGTAACAAATAAATGTAAATATCTAAAACTATGAAAACAAAAATATTCATAATAATTATCGGATTATTAATATTGAACCACTTCAATTATGCAACTAATATTTCAGGTAATATAAATACTAGTAGTCCATGGACAATATCTGGTAGCCCTTATAATATAGTAGGAACCGCTAAAGTACTTGCAGGACAAACTCTCACCATTAAAGAAGGGGTAGTAGTAAACTTCCATGGTGAAAGCGGATTGATTATACAAGGAACACTAAGAGTTAATATGGATGAGGGAAGTACTGTTTACTTCCAGGATTCAGAATCTGACACACCAACTTCAATGGACGATTTAGGAGGTTGGATACGGTTTGAAAACTCCAGTACTGATAATGAAATACATAATTCCACTTTTCGTTATCTGGCCTGTGATCCAGGTGATGCATCGGGAGGAAAATCATATGGTGCCATTCATATAATAAGTAGTTCCGTTAAGTTTTACAATTGTACTATTCAAAAGAATGGTAATCATATGGGTACAACCACATATAATAATTATGGTAACGCAGGAGCAGTTGGAATTGGAGGGAGCTCTTCATGTGTAGATTTTTATAATACTGATTTTTTAAACAATGTTGCAAAGGGTACAGGAGGAGGTGCTATATATGGTTTGAACTGTGTAGTTAATATTGATAACTGTGAGTTTACTGATAACGATGTCAATTTCGAAAATGGAACAATTTTACAAGGCGGAGGTGCTATTTATACACATAACTCATATGTTAATATTATTGATAGTGATTTTAAACTTAACGAGGCGCTTAATTATAATGCAAATGGGGGTGCTATCCTTTTTGAATCAAATATTGTTGCATGTTCCTTATTTATTGATAGATGTACTTTTATTGAAAATTCCGTTGGAGATGATGGTGGTGCAATTTGTTTAACACGTCAACTTAGTAGTGATAATATATCACCAGTAACAATTAAGAATAGTTTGATCACTGGAAATTTTTCGGGCGATTACTTCAATGATTTATCCGGTGGTGGAATAAGAGCGATGTATGCTAAAAACCTTTCACTTATCTATAATACCATTAGTTATAATAATGAAACTACATCTGGTAAAGATCAACTAGGTGACGGGATTTCTATCAAAACAGGTTCAACTGATATGTTGTTTAGGAATAATATTGTGAATAAAAATGGGTATTTGGCCGACAGTGATGATAATATTTACGTGAAACTTGAATCTATTAATGCTGAGTATTCAAACCTTGGAGATTGTCGTGGTGTTGATACATATAATTGTAATAGTGGGGACCCTTTATTTAATAGTGGATTACACTTACAAATTAACAGTCCATGTATTAATACAGGATATCCAAACCCAACAGAACCTGAATATGACTTAGAAAACAAACTTCGCCCAAAACGTGGAGGATTTGATATGGGAGCCTATGAATTTGGTGATGAGTTTTTAATTACTATAATATCCGATAATATTGATTTTTGTGCTAATGATGATCCAACAGTCAACCTTTCTTTTGAAGGGATGCCTGATTTTCTGATTGAATCCTTAAATTGGGATTTTGGTGATGGAAGCCCTATTGTGCAAAACCAATTTACAACCAATCACACATACCCTATCAACACTTCTTCTCTGGTAAAACAATATACCGTAACTCTTACAATGACAGTAATAAATGGTGATATAATAGAAGATGAACAGGTTATTTCTATTTACCCTACCCCCCAATTTTCAGCTATGCCTACAACAATTCGTCAAGGGCAATCAGTAAGGCTTAGCGGAACATCAGATGTTCCTTTCAACTCCTGGCAATTATTTTATTATAATACTGAAGGTCAGGTTGTAGAATTATCATCTGGAGGATATGGTACAAACTTTAGCGTTAATCCTGTAATCAATGATGTAGTTGATGGAGAAATTGAAATCTACCTTGACTACAACTATGGCGATATCACATGTAGAGGTGAAACAATAATTCATGTTTGCTCCGACGATTGTATTTATCCTTTTGCGCCAGTTGCTAATCAGAAATACATACTTAGCGCCTGGATATCCGAAGATATGCTCCCTGAGCCCCAATCAACTTTTTCTTCCTCTGGTATTCAAATTAGTTATTTGCTAAACGATGAAACAACATATGAAGAAAGTATTTTTAAAGCAAAGGGACAAATAATTGATGGGTGGCAAAGAATTGAAGAGTCTTTTACAGTTCATCCAAATGCAATTGACATTACTGTTAGTCTTATTAATTCAAACACAGATATCAATTCATATTTCGATGATATTAGAATATTTCCTGTAAGCAGTACTATGAAATCATTTGTTTACGATCCTGTAAACCTAAGGTTTGTGGCCGAGTTGGATGAAAACAATTACACCACATATTATGAATATGATAAGGAGGGTAAACTTACCAGGGTAAAAAAAGAAACTGAAAAGGGTATTGTTACAATACAGGAGTCGCGCAGCCATATGAGTAAACATAGTTTCGATTAAACCAACAATTAAAAAATTCAAAATGATTTATATCTCATCAGTTCTTTATAAGATTAAATCTCAATATTTTCATGAAAACCATGGGGAGGAGATTAAGAATTATTATGCATTTTTTTCAAGATCAATGCTAATGGCTTTGATCTTAATTTGTATTAGTAGTCAGCTGAGATCACAATTTACCTTAAAACACGACATTCAACAAGTGCATGATAAGTATCTGCACCTCAACAATGCTATGATTAATGTTGATTACAATATGTATGCTAATGACACAACAACAGAAATTCTTGAATCCAAAGGTGCTACTGTTTATAAAAATAAAGATTTTCAGGTACAGGAATTTATGGGTAATCAAACATGGTATTTAAACAATCATACAATCGTTATAATGCCATCGGATAAGAAAGTTGTCCTTAGTGATCCTGTTCTGGATTTGAGTTCATCTGTACTTGCTGGTTTATCACTCGATTCTATATTGGTAGCATATAAAGCAGTACGGAGGGAAGAAAACGGAAAAGCTGTTTTTCATCTAGATTTTCCTGAGAATATTAATACACCATACTCAACAATGGATATTACAGTAGGAGATAATGGGCTATATGATAAGATTGTTCTTCAATGTCGTTTACCATTAAGTTATTTTGGAATTTGCAGTGAGTGTGAAAATAGTTATCCACGATTAGAATTAATATTTAGCTACAAGACCACTGGATTCATTATGCCTGATGTAAATCCACTATTAGCCTCTATTCAAAAAGAAAATAATCAATATTCCCTAGTCGGAGAATACAGAAATTACAGGTTAGTTAACTTAAAATATAAAAACTAAGCCATGAAAAGTATAACCATAAAGTCTCAAAGAAACACAATTACATACTTAATTTTTGTTGGAATAATGTTAACTTCTCTAATAGGAGTCTCAGCAGTTAAAACAGAAAAATTAAGAAAGCAGGGAGATGAAATTATTGAAGATGCAATATATACCCTAGAGGAAAACATGTTTGTGGATTTGTCAGTTAACATTGACCAGGTAAGAAACACCGGTAAGGTTATATTGGGGATTGATAAGTTTAACAGTGCTTTTAATAAATCTGCCAAAGACATTGAGATTACAGTTGATGTTGTTAAGTGGATCGACCCTAATACTTCCGTAACTGTTTGTCAGGGAAAATCACTATCTGTTTCGTATAACCCAAAATCATCATATAATGACTTATGTTTATTTAAAATTGATGATTGTCGAAAAATCCAGGTTCAGGTTAAAACTATATTTGTAGGTGGTGTTTCAATAAAGAATCTTTCATCATGTCCATATGTTTTTCTTGATCTGGAAGTGGAAACAGAACGGTATTATCCTTTTAATATATCTGCATCAGTTTCAAATGTTGATCACACATATCAAAATACTTCTGACAAACTCGAAGTGTATTGGGATACATTTGAAGGTGCCGAGGCTTATGAACTCGAGTGGACAGCTGTAGATAATTATGCATTCTCAGATGTAACAGGACAGCTAATTACAGCTGATCCTGGTAGTATTGATTGCGATTTTGAAAATAACAGTACGCGATTATTGACTTCAGGAAATTATTATTCTTTACCACTGACATTCGACCGCGGTTATTTGTTGTATAGAGTAAGAGCAGTATCAAAAAGCTCTGAAGATAAGGATATCTACGTTTATAGTAATTGGTCAGCACCTGATAAAGGTACTGTAAATATTTTCTCTGATAAATATCAGATTAATGAAGCACATGAATCAGAAAAGTCATGGATATACAATTCAAAATATGCAGAAAATGGTCTTAAAAAGGAAACTGTTGAGTATTTTGATGGTGCTTTAAAAAACCGACAAACCATTTCTGTGCTAAATACCCAAAATGAAGTTATTGCACAGGAGGTAATATATGATTATTTGGGCAGGCCTGCCATATCGGTATTACCTGCACCAACAAACAGTAATATTCTTAAATACTATGAGAATTTTAACGTGAATAAATTTTTGGAACCATATTCTTATAGTGATTTTGACACTGATGACGGATGTAACGTTGTAACCAGTTTTATGAGTTCTGAAGAATCTGGTGCTGCTAAGTACTATTCAGCTATGACATCGTACGATCAGGAAACTGAAGGGCACCAGGCCTATCTTCCGGATGCTGATGGATTTCCATTTGTGCAAACAGAATACACCCCTGATAACACAGGTAGAATAAGACGACAAGGTGCCGCCGGTCCTGATTTTCAGTTGTCAACAGATTCTCCACAAAACCACGACACAAAATACTATTATTCACAACCAACCCAGTTGGAATTGGACAGACTATTTGGAACCGATGCTGGTCTTGCCCATCATTACAGAAAAAATATGATGTTTGATCCCAATGGGCAGCTTTCAGTTTCATATATTGATCTTGCCGGGAATACAATAGCTACTGCATTAACAGGGGATACTCCTTCCTCTCTCGAAGGATTACCCTCATTAATTGCTACCGGGAACCGTGTTATAACCAATTTAATTGAGTTTAATAAACCCTCAGTATACAACCTGATCAATGGTAATTCTATTGATCTGACTTATCAGGTTATGGTGCCTGAAGCCGGGTATTATGATATTACATATCGACCTGAATATGTAAATTACACACCTGATTGTAGTAATATCTCAATTTGTTTTGATGGAATATTTGATATTGAGATAAGCATAGTTGATGAATGTGGTGGTGAACTTCTGCCCGGAGGTAAGTACGAATCTACTTTTGGCGACCTCTCAAGCCTGGATGATATATGCTCTGAATACACTACTGTAAATGCACCGTTTAATACGTTTCTACCTGAAGCCGGAACCTACACCCTGAGCAAAAAACTTACAATAAATCAGGAAGCTTTTGATGCTTATACTGACATGTTTATGAACAACCCTGATAACGAATGCCTGCCTGACTTGCAATCTATGTTACAAAATGCAATTGATCAGATAGATTTAACAGTTTGTAACTTTGACTGTCAGGCAGTTGGGGGATGCACCGGAAGTTTGGGTGTAGACTATGATGATCATTTAGACAAATTCGGTGGAAATGCTTTAACTCAGGAAGAATATGAAAAAGCTATGCTTGAGTGTATCGAAATTTGTGAGCAATCATCACCAGCACAATCAAATACAATTATACAAACATTACTTTCCGATGTTTATCCCGGTGGTCAGTATGCAGCCTATGAATATGATGATAATGGAAATATGGTAGCTGATGATTTTGAGTTATCAATCCTAAATGAATCAAATCACCTACCGGGAACAATTATTGAAATAACTGAATATCCGGATGCTAACTGGAAAAATCCAATAGGTAATTATCTCGATAAAAATGATAATATTGCGTATGTGCCATTAACCGAAATCGGTACTGGAGAATATTTGCCAGCTATAGAGGCCGGGGCAACAGTAGTTTATGTTAAATATAATGAGATAACCGGATCATATGAACTCCCGGGAGATATTCCGGCTGTGGTACCACAAGAACTGGTTAACCTAACAGATTTTGTAACATACTTTGAAGAATCATGGGCAAATGCACTCGTAAAATACCATCCTGAATATTGTTACTATGAATGGTTGGAAGGAAATAACATTGATGAAGATAGCTATACCAACAGCGATGAATATGATAACATGATATTAGAAGAGGAAACATATTTAGGTGCAAACTCCACTTTCGGACTTACCGGTTATTCAGATATTACTGATTTAGTGGATGTAGATCCATATTTCAATGTCATTTCCGGCATTACGGGACAGGGTGTAAACCAAAAGCAACAAATGATCGATTTCCTGAACCAGGCTGGCCAAAATACAAATGGTGACTACTACAATATAAAGGAAATGATTTCAGTATTAACCCACTGTGATGTTGCATATGATGATAATAGTGATTTACCGGTTATTACCGATCCCTGCCTTCAGAATATCTGGACCGGATTAGATAACGTATCACCTGATTATGAGTGGGAACTGTACAAGCACATGTATTTAAAATACAAACAAATGTTGCAACAGGATGCTGCTCATGAATATGCCATAAATACAGGAAACGGTTATAATGGTTGTATAGGGATTGGTGATAATGGATTTAATCATGCAGATAAAGGATTTGGCGATGAGTATGATAATGTATGGCAGCCATGTAATTCCAATACACACAACTATTATGCCTCGAAACAAAGGCGATTTATTGACAGGGACTTTGAATCGGGTATTCCGGCATATGAAGAAGGAGGAGAACAATATGCTGAGGATCTGCAAAACCTTGCTGAGGGTACCGTATTACTTACTACCGGCCAGTGCCCTATTACTGTTCATATTGCAAACCTGCTTAATAATCTTGCAAGTACCGATGATTTAACATCTCCATCAGTTGAGCTGATACGCAACAGGGCATTTACACCATTATTGTATAATGAGCTTGACCCTCCTTCAGGATATGTAATCCAGTATAAATGGCAGGCTTCGGTAAATACAAGTACTGGTAACTTAGAGTGTGTATTCTTTGATGGATGGGTAGCTGATGGATACATAAACTTTGAATGGCTCAACACCCCTGCATGTGATTGGGATGATATTATTTATTTCTTCAATTTTCAGTTTGCTGAGTTAGGGGCCGGAGGCAACTATAAATTCAGGGTTTCGGTTATTTACGAAAATGCTGATGGTTCAACCGGGCAGGCATTGTTATTTGGTGAAACAAGCTATGAACTTGATAATTGCAGTTCTTCATCCTTCGAGTATCATGAACCAACCGACCTTGCTCTTGATATGTTGTCTTTGTGGAATATAATACTGGAACAAGATAATGATATTATATTCAAAGGGCAGGAAGTCGTTATAAATAACTCACCATTTAAGGAGTTTCTGTCACCGGTATTAACTGATCAGCTTAGTCATTTTTGTGATGGACAGTCTAATCATTATACCTGGACAATGGTAAATAACAATAATTGGCGAATAAAATGTACTGATAATACCACCGGATGTATTGATCAAACTGATATTGAGATCACATTTCCACCCCCTGGTTCTGTAATAGATTATTCCAACAACCTCTTATATTTTAAAGACATTAAATGTCTTGAAAGTGATCCCCACAAGTTCAGGGTTACCGCTGTTTATGATAATAGCGGTACAATTGAAGAAACCCTGTTTGAAGGAAAAGTAATAATGGTAAGCCCCGTTCCTCCATCTTATGAAGTTCCTATGTTTGAGAAAGACCTTGACTTTCTGCTTTGTGAGCAAACAGAAGCAAAGGTAAAAAACGATCTTGAAGGATTTCTGTCATGGCTAGCCGAAGAAGATGCATTGGTAATAAACAGAAGCATAGAGCATTGCACTGAATTCACTGATTTACTGAGGTCATATGTTCATTCCAGTACAAACATGTGGTATGTTGATAATGTAAGTAGTACAACACTAAATGCATGTCTGGCGTTTGAAGATTCCCCTCCACTTCTAAGTCGTTATTGTGATGTAACCTTAAATACGTTTGATTGCAATGAATTAATTAACTTCTCGGAGATTACAGGTTTTCAAAACATGAATGCAGTATTTACTGATAACAGCAATGGGTTAACAACCAGTGAATTTATTGTTGATGCCATTATTCCGGGTTCTGGAGTAGTTAAACTATATGGAAGTACTACCTGTTACCCGCTGATGAATTGCAATGATTGTTATGGTTTTAAACTTCCATTTACGAAAGAAACATGTACTTCAGATTATCAGGACCTACTTTCAAGTATAACAACATCGTATTTTGTAGAATTCTTTGGTGAAAAAGATAGATTCTGTGAATTGAATTTGGGTTATTGTACCGACGATTATCTCTTTTACCTGTCACAAATTAACTCCAGACTTTCAGCTGATTTACTAAATATGCAGGATCCGCAATTGCACCCTATGTTTATATCCCTGGAAGAGTTTTGTACAAATGGATTATCATACAGCGAGAATTCAACAACGCCCTATTACACTCAATTTCTGGATGCGGTAATCACTATTCATAGTGATTATCCAATAGGCCCTCTTGTAATTGGCAAAAGTCCGTATTTCTTAACCTTAAGCGAATTCAATGAGCTGAATCTTACAGAATGTGTGCTCTGTTATGCTGATTTTATAGATGGACTGGCAGGTGACCCTGAACACCTGATCACTATTGAGGAGTTCACCAAAAATAATATGTGTACAAAAATACCACGCGACATTTGTCCAAAAATGCCACCCAATACCTTCATGTCTCCTACATCACCTTTTGTTAATCCTTGTGAGCAGGATTTGGTTGCAGTAACAAAAGCAGGTGTTTATAATGAGTATTATGAGCTGCTTAAAGCTGCTAAAGATAAATTCACAAATGAATATCAGTCCGGTTGTCTTCTGGTTAACGAAGAACTAAAAGTTGAACTTGTAGAAGCTGAGTATCACTATACACTTTATTACTATGATCGTGCCGGAAACCTTGTTAAAACTATTCCACCTGAAGGTGTTAAACCAATTAGTGATCCGGATGCATTAAATGATATAACAACCATAAGAGAACTAAATGGAACTAGTTCAATAGTGCCTAGCCATATCCTGCCTACAACTTACCGCTACGATTCCCGTGGTTTGTTAGTAGAGCAAAACAGTCCTGATGCGGGACAAACTATATACATATATGATTTGCTTGGACGGCTAAGATTCTCTCAAAATGCTAAACAGAACACAACCGGTTATTTCACATATACATGTTATGACGAACTTGGGAGAGTCTGTGAAACTGGTGAGAGTAATGAAACATTTGAGGGAGTAATATTAATTGATGATGATGTTTTAACCGATCTTATTCTAATGGATAATAGCTATCCATCAACAGGAAAGCGAAATATTACAAAAACTACTTACGATAATAGTTCTACCGGATGGTTTGAACAGGAAAACCTGCGATCCAGGGTTTCATCTGTTACATATGATAAGGAAGGGGATGATAATTACGATTATGGTACACATTACAGCTATGATATTCATGGAAATGTGAAAACTCTGGTACAGGAAAATGTTGACCTGAAAGGAACAGAGAATTATCATAAACGAATTGACTATAAATATGATCTGGTTTCAGGTAATGTAAACAAAGTAAGTTATCAACATCAGAAAGATGATGCTGCATATCACAAATACTATTACGATGCTGACAACAGGATAACGGAAGTATTTACTTCCCGGGATGATATGATCTGGAAACGCGATGCACGGTATATTTACTACAAACACGGTCCGCTGGCAAGAATTGAACTTGGTGACAGTAAAGTTCAGGGTATTGATTATGCTTATACAATAAATGGCTGGCTAAAAGGTGTAAACAGTACCACACTAGAGGCACACAGAGATATTGGCAAAGATGGTAGTAATACTGGCATACACCAAAATATTGGTCGTGATGCTTATGGATTCAGCCTTGGATATTACGATAATGATTATGACCAGATTGATCCAAGTATATTTGATGAGTTTTTTATAGCCGGCAATGGTGATAACACCGTTGATCCTTTGTATAACGGAAATATTAGCTCTATGAGTAGTACAACTCACCAGTATAAACCAAAAGACAGGCTTGAGGCACAATCTTGGCAGGCTACTCCATCCCTGGCCCATTTTAAATATGATCAGTTAAACCGGCTTGTACAAACAAAAGTTTATTCAAACGAAAATGTAATTGCAAGTAATAACTGGGCAGGTTATTCCAATCCGGGGATTGAAGCATATAATACGGAATATGAATATGATGCCAATGGAAATATATTAACTTTGCAACGAAACGGAATACCTACACAGGAACCAATGGATGATCTTGGTTACATATACGACAGGGTTAATCCTCTTGATAATACAAGCGACTTATTAAGCAATAAGCTGTTGTATGTAACTGACGCTGTAACAAACTCAGGCTACGACAATGATATAACCAATCAGTCATCTGGAAATTATGATTATGATGAAATTGGTAACCTGATCTCTGATAATTCTGAAGAAATTGATGAGATTTCCTGGAATGTTGCCAATAAAATAGAAAGTATAAAACGTGACTATGGAAGTTATAAATTAAAAGTAGATTATAGTTATGATGGTCTTGGCAACAGGATTTATAAAAAATCATATCAGACAGCAGGATTTACTGACGAAATAGATCATACATGGTATGTACGTGATGCCCGGGGAAACATTATGGCTGTTTACAGGTGGACCAGTCCTGAAACACCTCAATTGTCTGAGTTAAGTATATATGGCAGCAGCAGACTGGGATATGCAGATGTAAGTTCTGAAAGCGGTTCAGGGACCGGAACAACAGATTTTTATCACACAACCGGATTAAGGAAATACGAACTCACAAATCATCTTGGCAATGTTATGACGGTAGTATCCGACAGGCCTGTAGCCAATGCCATCGACCCCATAAATGATGATGTTATAGATCATTACACAGCCAATTTTATCAGCTCACAGAATTACTATCCGTTTGGATCTATTGTACCTGGTACTAATACTAATACTGATGAGTATAGGTTTGGGTTTAATGGTAAAGAGAAAGATGATGAAGTTTCTGGTACAGGAAACCAGTATGATTATGGATTTAGGATTTATAATCCGAGGATTGCAAGGTTTTTGAGTGTTGATCCATTATCTGATTCATATCCTTGGTACACACCATATCAGTTTGCAGGGAATACACCTGTTGAGGCAATTGATATGGATGGTTTGGAAGAATTTCACACACAGAGAGGAAATTTGACTCCCACAACTCATATGGATTATTTAAATGGATGGCAAAATCTGGGCCATAATTTTTATGCACTTATATATAATTCGTTTGCGGCTCCAATATATAATAGTTCGTCTTTTGTTATTAATTCAGTTGTAGCACCTAAAAATAGTTATGAAAACCTTAAAGATGCTTACAGTAACTTAAATAATAAATTAGTCCAACTTCCAGAAGATATTATTACCACACCTGTGACAAAGGAAGGATTAATCTACAGTTTCACAAGTTGGGAGAATTATGAAGCACCTTTAGGTCTAGTTTCAGGAGGACTGGTATACAAGACTTTTACTAGTAAGTTTGTAGTCACAAAAAGTCCAAGGTTTGAAACTATGTATCGAGTACAGGGTGGTGGTAGTAAACATCGATTCATTATTAACGATAGTCAGATTGCACTTCAAGGTGATGATATGTTATTCGTTAATTTTGGAGATAAATCAAGAGCCCTTCAATTTCTTGCTCAAAGAGGTGAAGAAGCTGTAGTCTTAAAGTTTAAGGTGAAAAAATCTTTTTTTGATAAGATAAAGAAAGAATCTGTTGAACAAAGGGCTGGAAGAAAATTTCCTGATAAACCGCAAATGGTTGATCCTTCAAAAGCTTCATATCAGTATGGTATTCCAAATAACTATTTCTATGAGTTGCTTGAAAACATTGAGGAAGGCACAATTGAAATAATTACAAAATAAACATTATGACTGAAGACAAGCGAATAATTGAGAATAATAATTGTGGAGATCCAAATAGTAGTTTTGTTATTTATAGAATTCATCCTGTTATTGCCCCTGAAAAGTATCTACACATGATAAAGGAGATTATGAATGTTGTCTGTCGATATAATAGTGATAATTGGCCATGTGATGATCAATGGAGTAGCATTTTGCCTTCATGGTTTGTGAAAGGATTTCGTCCCTATAATTATGAAGAGTTTCAAAAGAATAGCTTACTTTGGACTTTTGGTTCTTGGATAGACGCTATGAAATACAGAAATTGGGAGTGGTACAGTTCATGTCTTTCTAAAAATAGAATTGAAATTAAGTTAATTACATTATCAATTCCATATATAATAGATCCTTTTGAATATATCATTTATGCCAGTGGAGTGGATGTGCAGTCAATTAACTATTTTGACTCTCTTGGCAATTCAGATTCCTAAATTGATGATTTTGGGTTTGTAACCAGTTTGAGTGAAACATTTTATGTTAAGTGGAGTGTCAAGTGATGACTTAAAAATTGCAAAAGATTTTATAAGTACTTATTATCCTGTAAAATAAATTACTATGTATTTCTATGTGTTTGGTCTAGAACAAAGAGTTAAAAAGGAAGATATAAAACATTTTATTTGTAAACAATTTTTATTAACAGATGATTTGGTTGAATTTTCTGGAAAGAAAAAAGAATAAACTGAATCATACTTTATCTTTAGAGAAATTGATGATGAGGGATTTAATTTTGAAATATTACTGTTCATCAGTGAAAGAATTGGGAAACATATAACTTATTACCAGCTTGGTAGAAATTTAGCTCTTGAATTAGGAAGAAGTCTTATTGTTTCTACAGAAACTGAGGATGAATATGAATATTATCTAATTAATAAGCATGAAGAGTTTTTCATTGCGAAGTAGATGTTTCGAAAGGAAATGGTCAAATTATTGATGAAACTTCGATTACCAAAGTTTCTTAATCAGATATGAATACCCAAACTGGCGCGCATTTCGCAATGCGTGCCCTCCTTACCCGTTGATAATAAACGATTTTATCACTTTTAAATCAGAACAACATTAAAAAATCCACTAAAAAGACATTTTCCCTTACTTTTTGCAATAAATAGAAATAGTTACTACTTGTTATAACAAATGGTTACTTATACTCCATGATAATAGTATTAATTATAACACAATAATCAACTGAATTCATATAATGTTTAAAATAAATCTAAATAGAACGCTTACTTATATCGGGCAACTTAAAATCGTAAGTTTGTGTCTGTTAAATAGTGAACATATTAATATAGACTTTTGTGTCATAACCAAATCGAATATTGAATTACGAAACAATATGAAGCAAGC
>JANQGJ010000070.1 GCA_028277395.1 Bacteroidales bacterium
GCCTGCCTGCCGGACAGGTAGGGAACCGCTTCGCTTTATTCACAAACTATTCTACCTTATATGAGTTCATGAATCTTCGATTTCCCATAAACTTTTTTAATCATATTCGGTATGGTATGCCTGCCTGTTCGGCCAGACAGGCTTAAATAAATTTATGCTCATTTCATGTGTTTATAATTTTTTATTTTATTGATAATGAATTAAATAAAAAATTCTCGCACCCATGCTACCGCTCCGATAAATCTCCGCTTTCGCAAAAATTTTAATCATCCTCGGTTGGTATATTAGGATGCTGAAAATTTATGCTCATTTCATCTGACATTATTGTTAGTTAAAAAGAACCGAAACTAATTCAGGAATCACAAAAGATGGTTGAGTTAAATAAGTATTATAAAATGGTAAGGTATATTATAGTTAACCGGGTTTTAACCTTATTGTCGATGAAAATATTTTGTTCATATCAACAGTAATACTTCATAAAATACCATATTAATACTATGGTTATAAGTACACTAGATGTAGGCTTACTGTTGTTCTTTTTATAAGAAAAATCCCTTACCAGGCAAGGTTAGGGATTTTTCAAAAACCCAATTGTCTCCCAAAATGGAGAAAAAACATAGCTGTTAGCTATAAAAATTGTTAGTATATGCAAATATATAAAATTTCAGCCATGATGTTAATTAAATACCGTATAAAGTTATATAAATACTTGTGGATAATTTTTTGGGATTATTAAATTGTTGCTATGTCTTACTTTACAGGATTCACCAATTTTCATTCAAAATTGCATCAGATCTTAACATGGGAATACTATTATTTATTTGGAATTCATATAACAGATTATCCCAACCTGAATTAATTCTTTCATTTTCACAGGTACATTAATGAACGTGATTTTATTACAATGATATTATATTAATTTATAATAAATCAGGTAGTTTATGGGTTAAAACTATAATGTGATTTTAAAGAATTAATTTTTGCAATTACAAGAAACAACCTGTCAAAGTTTTAAATTTGTACAAAATATAATACCATGAGTAGTTTTTACATGCGAAAAGAAATAATTATCAGTTATTCAGTTACAATTCTCATTTTTTTGTTATTCACAACTGCTTCTGTTGCCCAGGACCCTGTAAAATATACATTGGATGATGTTATTGAAATAGCCCAGAAACAATCTCCCGATGCGCTGATAGCCAAACACTCATTCAGATATAGTTATTGGGAGTTTAGATATTTCAAGGCCACATATTTACCTAATCTTACACTTGATGCACAGATGCCAAATATTAACAGAAGCATTACAGCCGTACCTTCCCAGGATGGCAGTATCAGCTATACTCCTCAAAGCCTTACCAGTTACCAGGTAAATTTATCATTGAGTCAGGAACTGGGATTCTCCGGTGGAAGGGTTTTTATAAATTCAGGATTATCCCGTATGGATAACTATTATACAGATTCAACCTCTACACAATACCTGGCTAATATGGTAAATATTGGAATTCGTCAACCGATTTTCAATTATAATGCGTACAAATGGGAAAAGAGAATTGAGCCTATGAAGTACGAAATAGCTAAAAGAGAAGTCATAGAAAAGAATGAAGAAATTGCATCGGTAGCAATTAACCATTTCTTTAATTTATTGGTTGCCCAGCTTGAAAGAAAGATTGCCTATAAGAATCAATCAAATTACGACACTCTGTATAAAATCGCTCTTGGAAGGTTTACTTTGGGTAAAATTGCTGAAAATGAGTTATTACAACTTGAATTAAATGTGTTGCGGGCTAATTCGGAAGTAGAAAATACAGAACTTAATTATGAGAATAGTTTGTTTCTGTTTAAATCCTATTTAAGGCTAAAGGATGATTTTGAAGTTGAGCTTATCCCGCCTGTTATTTCGCCTGACATTGTTATTTCACCCGACAGGGCAATAATTGAGGCAAAGAACAATTCTTCAACAATAATGAGCTTTAAACGAAGACTTCTTGAAGCTGAAAGCGGTGTAAACTTCGCAAAAATGGATGGTAGGTTTGATGCGGAGGTATATGCCGTTCTTGGTTTAACACAAACGGCAAATGTAATTGGCGATGCCTATAAAAACCCACTTGACGAAGAGCAGGTAATAGTTGGAATAAATGTTCCGATTCTTGACTGGGGTAAAGCTAAAGGGAGAATAAAAATGGAGGAGTCAAATCAGGATCTGGTAGTAACAGCTGTAGAACAGGATGAAATTGATTTTACCCAAAACGTATTTATAAATGTAATGGAGTACAATATGCAGAAAAATCAATTGGAAATTGCTGCAAAATCAGATACTGTTGCTCAAAAAAGGTTTGATGTTACCCAAAAGCGCTATATGATAGGAAAAATCAATGATGTTCTTGAGTTACGACTGGCACAGGTAGATAATGATAACGCAAAGATTGGTTATTATAATGCATTAAAGACCTATTGGAAGAGTTATTATGAGGTGAGGAGACTTACATTATACGACTTTAAACGTGATATGCCAATTTTGATTGATGTTGAAGAACTACTGGATAATTGAAATGAAGGAATTAGTGAGCATGTCTGAAAATCAATGTTATATGATATGGTTTTATGTTATGGTTACCTGTTTCGGTCTGTGTTGGTTTTCATAAAAACTCTTATTTATAATTAATCTTAATTTGAAATTATTCTTAATTTTGCGTTTTGTACAATAAGGTTTGGTAAAATCCTGAATTGTTTTGATCTGAAAATAAATTTAAATTAAATATTATGTCAGTATTAGTTGGAAAAAAAGCCCCTTTATTTGAAGCCAATGCCGTTGTAAACGGTGGTGAATTTGTCGAGAAGTTTTCTCTGGAACAATTCATCGGTAAAAAACATGTAATATTTTTCTTTTATCCGTTGGATTTTACTTTTGTATGTCCTACTGAGATAATTGCATTTCAGGAGAAAATGGATGAATTTGAAAAAAGAAATGTTGCAGTTGTAGGATGTTCTGTTGATTCACAGTTTTCACACTGGGCATGGTTAAATACAGAGAAAAAAGATGGCGGAATAAAGGGAGTTAAATACCCGTTGGTTTCCGATCTTTCAAAAACCATTTCAGAGAACTATGATGTATTAGCCGGATCATATGATATAAATGAGGATGGTGAGGGAGTTTTCACCGGTGAACCCGTAGCGTTTCGCGGATTATTCTTGATTGATAAACAGGGAATTGTACGTCACCAGGTTGTAAATGACCTTCCTTTGGGCAGAAGTATTGATGA
The DNA here is from genome assembly GCA_028277395.1 of Bacteroidales bacterium. GTDB lineage: Bacteria > Bacteroidota > Bacteroidia > Bacteroidales > F082. The sequence continues at coordinate 3,264 of JANQGJ010000070.1, forward strand.
AGCAATACGTATGGTTGACGCTCTTCAGTTTTTTGAAGAAAATGGAGAAGTTTGTCCTGCAGACTGGAAACCAGGAGAAGATGCAATGGTAGCTGATGCTGAAGGGGTTGCAAATTACCTGAGTAAGCATTAATATATGTAAGCCTTGTAAATTAGTATATACCTTTTTAATTTGTTATTGGGAATTTTTCCTAAACAGTACATTTATATAGATTACCTGGTGGTGTGTCAGACAAAGACTGTCAACATGCTATCAGGTTTTTTATTGTTAATTAGTTTTGAGATAAATTTTGAATAAGGTTATTGCATTAAAGATAAAATCGCTACATCATATTTATCCTGTTAGGTTTTGATAACCTAAAAACAAACTCCCGGTATCAGATGCAACAAATAGTTGCATTTATTTAACCTTGAGATATAATTGGTAATGCGAAAAATACAGATTGTCAACAAGTTATATGTTGAACCATTCAGTTAGTTTCTTTTCTGTTTCAGGATTGAAGGATTTATGTGCGAACTCATTGGTTGTGTTGTCATAATTGTAATCTTTACCCCATTCTTCATGATTTTCAATTATCTCTTTTACTGCAACTACAATATAATCAAGTTCATCATCGGTCATTGTCGGATGAAGGGATACTCTTATAAAACCAGGTTTTTTCGACAGATCACCACTATTTATTCTTTCTACTATTTTATGAGATTCTTCAGGGCTTACATTTAATAAAAAATGTCCGTAGGTACCTGCGCATGCGCAACCTCCTCTCACCTGGATACCATATCTGTCGTTCAATAGTTTCACGATCAGGTTAAAATGAATATCCTCAAACCAAAATGAAAAAATACCTAAACGTTCTTTAACATTATCAGCCATTATATGAATCCCTTCAATTTCCGAGAAGCCTTCAAATGCTCTTTCAACCAGTTCTTCTTCTCTTTGGGTAATTAAACTAACATCCAGCTGATCTTTTACTTTTATGGCATAAGCTGCTCTGATTGCCTGAAGGAATCCGGGAGTCCCGCCATCTTCCCTCAGCTCAATATCGTCGTAGTATTTGTGACCACCCCAAGGATCTGTCCACTCAACAGTACCACCACCAGGATGATCAGGAACCTCAATATTATACATGTCTTTACAAAACACAATAACACCAGAACTTCCGGGACCGCCTAAGAACTTATGTGGTGAGAAGAAAATAGCATCCAGTTTTCGCAGTTCATTGTCAGGGTGCATATTTATATCAACATATGGTGCTGATCCGGCAAAATCAACCAGAACCAAACCGTCATGTTTATGCATTATTTCAGCCAGTTCATAAAACGGTGGTATAACTCCGGTTACGTTTGATCCCGATGTAAATGATCCGATCTTAGTCTTATAGTTTTTATGTATTTCAAGCTGCTTTTCAAGTTCTGCAGGATTCACCATATTCTCTGAATCAGGCTTTAGAATAACCACCTTTGCACTTGTTTCAAGCCATGATGTATGGTTTGAGTGATGCTCCATATGCGTTATAAAAACAACAGTCTTCTCATTTTCAGGAATGCACGGATTGTCTTTTGAATGACGGCTACAGTTACGTAATCCCAGTATGCGTTGAAGCTTATTAATAACAGCTGTCATACCAAATCCCGCAGTTATAATAGCATCGTTGTCATTGGCTCCCACATGTTCTTTAATTATTCTGTGCGCTTCCTGATAAGCTTTTGTCATCAAAGTGCCTGTCTCAGTAGTCTCAGTATGCGTGTTACCAACGAACGGGCCAAGTACTTTTGACATTTTTTCTTCAATAGGTCTGTACAGCCTTCCACTTGCTATCCAATCGGCATAAATCATTTTTTTTGTTCCATATGGAGTTGTAAACTCCTGATCGTCCCCTATAATACCTTTTCTGAATTTGGAAAAATGTTCTGATAATATACTCATAGCACTTTTGATTTGTTGATATTTTACCGATAATAATGACACCCTTAATTAAGAAACGAATGCATCATTTATTTTGATTAAGTGAGCCTGCGCAAAAATAAAAATTATCACAACATGTTAATAGCCATACATTATCTCAATACTCTTTATGGAGCCGTCTGATTCTATTGAAGTTATGAGGTTTAGATACGGATAGGTAAAAACATCAGTTTTGTCCGGGGAAACAACATACAGGCTGTTTGTGATAGTGTCGAATTTTAATGTTGAAATAATATCTTCGGAATCGTAGATCTTATAAACATTTTCAGTTTCAAATGAAAATCTGTACAATGATTCGGGTGTTGAAAACAGGTATTCTGCATCATCTGTCTTACATACTGAACCTATGGCATTATTAATAAGGTGAATTGAGTTTCTGATTATGTTTTGTTCAGGATCAAACAATACGGCATAACCGGAGTTTTCGCTGTTGCAGAATATTATTAGCTCGTTTGAATTAACCTGGTACATCGAAACTGTATTAAATTCAAAAGGATGTACATGTAGTTTATGCCCGGTGATTTTATAGAATGTTACCAGGCCCTGATCTGTTGAATTTCTTAACGTATAATTTGCAACAATATAATCATGGGTGAAACAGATGTTGTGAGGAATCGTATCAGGTGTAATATCAGTATTGAAAATCTGCAGACCATCGTAACCTTTAAATCCTGACATCCTGCCGGTTGAATAGGCAGCATAAACAATGTCACCTTCAACATTAATTCCGGTAAATTCAGGGTATGGAAGTTGGGCGTTCTTCGTCCAGATATGTCCAAGAGTGTCCTGGTCATACGATCTCAGTAAATCAGGATTGGTACTTGTTACATATAATAGGCCGGTTTCATGAGATATTGCTGATCCTGAACAACTTCCATTCATCCAGGTAAACAACATGGGTTCAAAGTATTCATTAAACCGGGTTATTTTCATTTGGTTGATCGAATGATCCTCTATTGTGATCAGCCCTTTAAATTCAATAGCACTGTTTTTTAGTACGATCTCCCTGTACTCATGATACAACATGGAATTTTTACTAACAGCAAAATGTACATAATAGGGGGGACTTTTTATCTTTTCAGGTATTATATCCACATGTATTGAAATTACATCTGAATAATGATTTGTGTCAGGGTACAAAAATACATTTTTCGAAATTGAAGTTAAGTTACTATTATCAATGCTGATCCTGATGTATTCAACTGGTTGAGATGTACTTATATTAAATGTGACAGTTATTGTATCGGGTACTGTAAATGATTCAAGGTTACCAGGTGTAATAATATCAATTTCAGGAGGATCATTTTCCTTACCTTTAGAACAGGAGATAACCTGGATCAGTATAATGCAAATAACAAAGTTAAATAGTGAAAGTTTCATGTTGAATCTTCTCAAAATATTTGATCTAATGTAATAATTTTTCTTATATTTCATTTTTAAACCAATATTGTTAACAGATGCTTACTGATTTAAAACTTGATAATGTTCTGTTTCTGGATATTGAAACAGTTCCACAGGTACCATCATTTTCAGACCTGGATGACAGGTTTAAATATTTATGGGAAAAGAAAGCAGAATTATTGAAGAGAAATCACCCTGACAGTACGCCTGATCAGCTTTATACAAGTGCAGGAATTTATGCTGAGTTTGGTAAGATAGTATGTATTTCATGTGGTTTTATGAATGGGAAGGAGTTTAGAATTAAGTCATTTTACGGAGATGATGAAAGGATACTACTGAATGAATTTGCAGATATTTTAAATGTACATTTCAATAACAAATATAATCTGCTTTGTGCTCATAATGGAAAAGAATTTGATTTCCCATACATAGCCAGACGTATGCTGGTAAATAATATAAAACTGCCGGATATAATAAATATGGCTGGAAAAAAGCCATGGGAAATCAGGCATCTGGATACTATGGAGTTGTGGAAGTTTGGAGATTACAAACACTACACTTCACTTGAGCTTCTTGCTGCTATTTTTGAGATACCAACGCCAAAGGATGATATTGACGGATCTATGGTTGGGCATGTTTATTGGGTTGACAGGCAACTTGACCGGATTGTAACATATTGTCAAAAAGATGTTGTAACAATTGCTCAGTTACTTCGCAGGTATATGGGAATGCAGTTAATTTCCGATCATGACATTGTAGTGGCGTGAAAAACAAAGATTTATGCCGATATAACACGATCCGTTATTTTTGGTCCTGTGACAGTAAAAAGTTATTAACACCTTATTAACCGATATTCAATATTTGTAATTTTGGGCTCATGGAAGATGTGAAGAAAGATGCAAGAAAAGCAAGCCTTAGAAAATCAACAGATTTGAGTAATCAGCAACTTGCTGAGCATGGTAAAGTACAACCTCAGGCAACTGACCTTGAAGAGGCAGTACTTGGTGCTATGATGCTTGAAAAGGATGCTGTATCTGCAGTAATTGATATTCTGTCGCCCGATGTTTTTTATAAAGACAATCATAAGAGAATAATGGCAGCCATTGCAAGTCTTTTTGCAAAGTCAGAACCTGTTGATATTCTTACGGTTACCAATGAACTTAAAAGTACCGGTGAGCTGGAGATGATTGGCGGGCCATATTATATTACCATGCTTACCAGCAGGATAGCTTCTACTGCCAATGTTGAATATCATGCAAGAATTATCTTACAAAAGCATATACAGAGGGAATTGATACGCATATCTTCCGAAATTATCAAAGATGCCTTTGAAGATACAACCGATGTTTTTGATCTGTTGGATAAAGCAGAGCGTAACCTGTTTGCTGTTTCAGAATCAAACCTGAGAAGAAACTTTGAGGATATGCCATCTCTTGTAAAGCAGGCGATACAGGACATTGAAAGCGCTAAAGATGCAGATGAGCATATGAGGGGAGTACCATCAGGATATGTTGATATTGACAGAATTACATCAGGGTGGCAAAAATCGGATTTAATAATACTTGCTGCACGACCTTCTATGGGAAAAACTGCCTTTGCGTTGAATATGGCAAGGAATATGGCTGTTGATTTCAATAAACCGATTGCATTTTTCTCACTTGAAATGTCGTCGGTTCAACTTGTTACAAGGCTTATTTCCAGCGAATCCGAATTGAAATCTGATAAACTGAAAAGAGGTGATCTGGCAGGTTATGAGTGGCAACAGCTTACCGACAAGGTATCAAACCTTGTTGATGCCAAGATGTTTATCGACGATACACCGGCACTTTCTATTTTTGAATTACGTGCAAAATGCAGAAGGCTAAAACAGCAGCATGATATTCAGATGGTATTTATTGATTACCTTCAGTTGATGAGTGGAGGTGCTGATAATAAAGGAAACCGTGAACAGGAAATTAGCCAGATATCAAGATCATTAAAAGCTCTTGCAAAAGAGCTTGACATACCTGTTCTGGCATTGTCACAGTTGAGCAGGGCTGTTGAAACCAGGCCAGGCCAGGCTAAAAGACCTATATTATCAGACTTGCGTGAATCAGGTGCTATTGAGCAGGACGCTGATATTGTGCTGTTTATTTATCGTGCAGAGTATTATAAAATTGATGAATTTGAGGATGGATCACCAACTCAGGGTGTATCTGAGATTATTATTGCCAAACATAGAAATGGTGCTGTTGGTGATGTAAAACTCAGATTTATCGCTGATTTTGCAAGATTTGAAGATTATTCAGATGGTGGTGAAGGATTCTCAGTTGATGATGTAAGTGCCGGAATTAAAAACTTCCCTTCAAAAATGAATTCCATGGATGATGATTCTCCGTTTTAGTGATAGTGATCCTCCAATTAATAGTGTATAAAATCATTATTTTAAATATAAATTGAAATTAATTATGACTAATCAACTCAAAATTTTCACACTCTTTGTATTTCTTTTTTCCATTACGGGTAGTTTTGCTCAGAAAAGCGTAAACCTTGAATATAATGTTGTTCCCGGAGATAAATATGAATTTATCACTGACGTTGATCAGGATATTACTTTTGAAGCGATGGGAAACACCACTACTCTTGAACAGGTAATGACTTTCAAGATGATATCTGCCGTTAAAAAGGTTGAAGGTGATAATATTGATTCTGAAATAAAATTCGACAGAATCAAAATGAATCAAAAGATATTTGGTATGGAAGTGAATTATGATTCTGAGGACTCTTCAACTTTTAATTCCGGAATGGGAAGTAAGATTGCTGCTGAAATGAATAGAATAATAGGTAAACCCGTTGAGTTTGTGATGGATAACAAAGGGAATATCAAAAAACTTGACATAAGCAGTATAACCGAGAACAGTGACCTTTCAAATAATCTGACATCAGGAAATACATATGCTGTTTTCCCTGATCATAAAGTAAAAGTAGGAGATAGCTGGGAAACAGATATTGAACCTCTTGAAAATAGTGAGATGCTTGTACATATGAAGTATACATTAATGAAAGTTACCCGCAAACAGGCTGTAATTGGTATTGAGGGGACACTGGAAGGAAATGAAATACAGGGTGAAGAGATTAACTTAAACGGAACTACCGTTGGAGAAATGATAGTTGACAGGTCAACAGGAATGCTGATTACTTCAACAATTGATATGGAAATAGCAATGGATATTGATCAGGCAGGAGTGAAGATACCGGCTACCATTTTAACAACATCCATCACTAACACCAGTAAGCTGAATTAACTTCCGTTTTTACAGCAACTTAATTCATTACTTTACCGACTGTTCCAATAGCAATACAGTCAGAGCTTCATATACTTTATTCGCTGATATTAAGGTACGTGCGTATAAATGAACCTTTTTCCGGTTGTTTATTATTCCAATGATATCCCGGTTATCTCTGAGACTGTTTATATCATTTTCGGTTGGTATTTTCTCCAGGTTACCAAGTCTGCCTAAATCGTTACCTGTTAAGTATTCACTAAATCTGATAGATTCAGGTAATGCATCAACACCAATACCTTTGGATGCTATTGGCTTGGGCACCAGGAAGTTTGCATCCCCTGATGTTCTGACATAATAATCTCCTCCCAATCGCCCAACCAGATCGATTTTATCAGGGTGTATATCGCCATTAGCATCAAGGATATCCTGATCAATATGAATATAAACAATCTCACAAATTACCAGATTCCCTGATCCGGGTTTTCCACTAATCTCTACAATATCACGTACTTTACATTCAAATTGTAAAGGCGATTGTGCCACCCTTTTCGGTTTAACAAGTTTTGATGGTATGGGATCAAACCCTGACTTAATAAATTCATCAACACCTTTATCATACTCAGTACTTGCAAGGCTCATTTGATGTACCATACTATATGAAACGGCATTTAATACAACCTCGGGAACTTCTTTCAGGTTTTCAAGTGTATGTTTTGTTGTATTATCTCTTCCACGGCGTGAAGGCGAGAATATAAGAGTTGACGGATTCACACCAAAAGCATTATAAAAACTGAAGGGAGCAAGATTATTCCTGCCATTCTTATCAATTGTCGATGCAAACGCAATTGGTCTGGGAGCAACACCTGAAAGTAGTAATTTAAATAGTTTCTGGTTACCTAGTTCATTCGGATCTATTTGTAACATATCAGCTATTTTGAAGGTAAAATCGTTGTAACACATTCTCCAAAACCAATTCTGTAGTTGTCGTTTTCAGCATAACCACGCATTATGATCGTATCATTATCCTGGATAAATTTTCGATCAGATCCGTCAGACAGCTTTATGGGTTTGGTACCTTTCCATGTTAATTCAAGCATGGAGCCATAAGATCCCTGATCCGGGCCGGAAATAGTTCCCGAACCGTACATATCACCAACGTTAATGTTACAACCACTCACAGATTGATGTGCTAATTGCTGATTCATATTCCAATACATATATTTAAAATTGGAACTGCAAATCAGATTTTCGTCACCATTTTCGGGAGTTAATGTAACTTCAAGTTTGATGTCAATGTTCTTTTTACCACTTGTTTTTAAATATGGCAGAACCGGAGGATCCTGTTTAGGTCCTTCTGTTAAAAACGGTTGCAGAGCTTCCATGGTAACTATCCATGGCGACACTACAGATCCAAAGCTTTTGCTTAAAAAGGGTCCCAATGGTACATACTCCCATTTCTGGATATCTCTTGCAGACAGATCATTAAATAATACCATCCCAAAAATGTATTGATCTGCATCTTCAACACTGATCCTTTCTCCAAGATTTGTTTTTTTTCCTGTAATAAATGCAGTTTCAAGCTCAAAATCAACAAGCCTTGATGGTCCGAATGCAGGTGTTGCAGTATCATCAGCTTTTGTTTGACCTGTTGGCCTGTGGATATTGGTCCCTGACACTACAATTGACGAACTTCTTCCATGGTAACCTACCGGAATGTGTTTCCAGTTTGGCAATAATGCATTTTCAGGATCACGGAACATTATTCCTACATTGGTAGCATGCTCAATACTTGAATAAAAATCAGTATAGTCTCCTATCCGGACAGGTAATAACATCTCTACATCATCAATGTGGTAAAGACATTGTTTCTTCGCATTATCATTATTATACAGATCCTGATTCTTATCAGACAGTAATATTGATAATTGATTTCTAACAGAGGACCAGGCTTTTGATCCCAATTCAATAAAATCATTTAAAACCGGAGAGTTAAATACATTATTGTTTTCCAGTTTTAAAACATCAAAATAACCAAAATCAGAAAGAATACGGAGATCAACAACCGTGTCTCCAATACGGGTGACAGGTCGTGGTTCTTTATTATTAGGTTTTGCAATTCCAAACGGAATATTCTGAACCGGGAAATCACTATTTTCCGGTGTATCTATCCATGATACAAGTGATGGATTGTTAGCAGCAATCATGTTTTAAATTTTGGATTTTATAAAGTACCTCTGTTTTGTTGCTCAAGTTCAATTGCTTCAAAAAGAGCCTGAAAATTGCCTTTGCCAAATGATATAGCATTTTTTCTTTGAATTATCTCAAAGAAAAATGTAGGTCTGTCTTCTACCGGTTTCGTAAATAGTTGTAACAAATATCCTTTATCATCTCTGTCAATAAGTATATGATGTTTTTTCAGTATCTCAATATCTTCATCAATTTCACCAACTCTTTCTACAACGGTGTCGTAATATGTTTCCGGAACATGTAAAAAGTCAACACCTCTTGATCTAAGTGCGCTAATTGTAGCAACAATATCATTGGTTGCCATTGCTACATGCTGTGGTCCTGGCCCGATATAAAAGTCAAGATACTCTTCAACCTGCGACTTTTTCAATCCTTGCGCAGGCTCATTGATCGGAAACTTGATCCACATATTATCATTGGCCATAACTTTACTTTTAAGAGCAGTATACTCAGTTGATATATCCTTATCATCAAAAGATATTAACTGGTCAAATCCCATTACATCCCTGTAATAGCCTGCAACTTTATCCATTTCGTTCCATCCGACATTGCCAACTATATGATCTACATATAACAGACCTGTTTCTTCAGGTTGATATTCAGGCTTCCATTCAACAAAGCCCGGTAAGAATACACCATTATAGTTTTTCCTTTCAACAAATGTGTGGACAGTATCTCCGTAGGTTTTAATTGAAGAAAGTATCACCTCGCCAAATTCATCTTTTTCTGTTCTGGGTTTGAAATCCTCTTCAGCTCCTTTCGATGTTGTTGAGTCAAAAGCTTCCTTGGCATCGTCAACCCATAAAGCAATAACCTTAACACCGTCACCATGTAGTTTATGATGTTTGGCAACCTCAGAATCTGGTGTTAGTGCTCCTGTTAGTACAAAGGTTATTTTATCCTGCTTCAAAACGTATGAGGTTCTGTCTGTCAGCCCTGTTTCCAGACCTGCATATGCCAAAGGTTGAAAACCAAATGCTGATTGATAGAAATGTGCAGCCTGTTTTGCATTGCCAACATAAAATTCAATATAATCTGTACCATTAATCGGTAAACATTTTGTTTTACTTTCCATTATTTATAAATCTTTAATTCTTTATTATTATTTTGACAGCCAGCTTTTGTAATAATCAACATCTTCCAGTTTCAGCGCGGCTTTGGTAAGCTTAAGAGGTCGGAAAGTATCAACCATTACAGCATATTCGTTAGTTTCTTTCTGACCTATGCTTCTTTCAATGGCACCAGGATGAGGGCCATGAGGAATACCCATAGGATGCAGTGTAATTTGCCCTTTTTCAATGTTGTTTCTACTCATGAAATCACCATCAACATAATAGAGAACCTCATCGGAATCAATATTACTGTGATGGTAAGGTGCCGGAATAGATTCGGGATGATAATCATATAACCTTGGTACAAAGGCACATGTAACGAGTGCACTTGTTTCAAATGTCTGATGAACCGGAGGGGGTTGATGGATCCTCCCGGTAATTGGTTCAAAATTGTAAATTGAAAAAGCAAATGGATACAGATATCCGTCCCAGCCAACTACATCAAATGGATGTGTTTGATAATGATATGGATATATTGTATTACTCCTTTTGATTTTTATCAGGAAGTCACCGGATTCATCGTAGGTGATGAGGTTTTGAGGCGCTCTGATATCTCTTTCATGAAATGGTGAATGTTCAAGTAACTGACCTGATTTATTTGTATATCGTCGGGGATATCTAAATGGTTGGTTAGATTCAACAATAAACAACCTGTTATCTGATTCATTAAACATAAACTGGTAAATGGTACCCCGTGGAATAATAAGATGGTCACCTTCTTTGAACTTTAACTCACCATATACCGTAGCTAAGGTTCCGGTTCCTTTATGAACAAAAATCATTTCGTCGCACTGGGCATTCTTGAAGAAATAATCGGTCATTGATTTCTTAGGTGATGCCAGGATTATATTTACATCATCATTAGTTAAAACGATCTTACGACTTGCTAAATAATCATCTTCAGGTGTCAGGTTAAAACCTTTAAATGATCTGTTTTGTAAGTTTTTATCTACTGATATTTCAGGAGTTACATCTATAGGTTCATCTATTTTAAGAACTTTGGTAGGTGGGTGATTGTGATAGACAATGGAATATACATCAGAAAAGCCTTCTGATGAAACCAACTCCTCGGAATAAATCTCACCATTGGGTTTCTTAAAAACTATATGTCTTTTGTCCGGAACGTCACCACGAATCTGATAATGCGGCATTTTTATTTAGATTTAATTAAAATAAGTGCAAATATAGCAAAATAAAATACCCTTACTAATATTTTTATCTGTTAGAATGTTACTTATTCCGGATCCTCTGTATAGCTTCATCTATCAGTATTAATCATAGGTTAACTTATCGGTTATAAGCCCGTTTATTACGGGAAACAGTATTCCATTTCGAAGTTTATTACAATGTAAGAATATATTGTAATGTTATGTTTCTCATTGGTTCAGCTTTTAAAGGGCGTAGTGAATACATACGGTTCAATAAGTTTGATGAGATCAGGGATATCCTGTGTCGCAGTCCGAATTTATAACTGATCCTTCCATCCAGAACTGTATTGCCATTATTATGATTTTCAAAGTAATCCCGATAAAGAATACGTTGAATTGTGCCTCCCGAACCGGCAGTTGCATCTTCAAAATCAAATATGGCCTTATCTAAGTTTTCCATCCGGCTGAAGTATTTAAGACTTAAACCTGCTGAAAACCTGCTGTAATTTACTTCAATATCCATTTTAAGCGTATGCAGGAAACGGTACTTAAGTATATTACGACTGGGATTAACACTTGTAGTATTATACGAAAACTCTGTGCTTCCTCCGGGATTATAATCTTCTGCAAAAACATAATCAGGATCCAGGGTCACAGGTAATATATAGGTATATCCGATTATTGATTTGAGATTACATTTATCTGATATTTTCACCTGTCCGTTTACTGAAATATCAATACCCGTAACTTTTGATCTTCCGGTATTAACAAATTTAAAACCGGCAATGGCGAACGTATATGTAGAATCCCAAAACCCGAATAAGTACTCAATGGTATTGTTATATTCCTGATAAAACAACGCCACATCAAAGTATCCGTAATACTTTGCAAACTTGAATATCTGTTTAATCCCAATTTCAGAATTCCAGCTTGTTTCAGGTTTTAGATCAGGATTATCGAAAACGCCAAAGCTACCAAGTGTAGTTTTAATGTATCGTTCAGTAATTGTTGGATACCTATACCCTTGTCCAAGTGAGGCTCTTAAATAGGTCTCTTTACCAAGTTTTAAGGAGGTTCCTATCCTGAAAATGGGTTTGCTGTCTCTTAGTGAATCATTTATCTGATAATTTTCGAGTCTTACACCTGCAGAAAAATTGAGTATGTTACCAATCTTTTTTTCAATTTCCATATAAACAGAAGTGTTCCAAAGATAATTTGATGGTGAACCGGATGCTTCATACAAATGAGCATAAGAATTAGTATATTGGCTTGTTACACCTACAATCAGGTCCAGATTTCTTAAGTTCTTAAAACTTTTACTAAACTGATAGTTATTGTAAATGAATAGTGATCTGGTAGACTGGTTATTATTTGCATCATTATTAACATACATTATTCTGGAAGCAAATTCATGTTTAAATCCGATATTTGAATAAAAGTTGATATACGGATCAAGGTAGAACGTAGTATTATTGGAAAGTAAAACAGCCCCGGGGTATGCTCGGTAAAAGTTAGCAGTATCATCAAGCCAAGCAAAAACTGTGCTTGATTTTTCAAGCATGAAGTTACCGTTTATTCCATAATCCAGTCCGGTTATTTTTTTGGATCTATGACGTAAGTTAAAATTTAGTCTTGCTTTACGGTTAGCCATATCATCGTCATCAATATCATTTGTATCAACAACATTAACTCCGGGAACAGGTGCCCCCAGATAACTCGTTCCTGCTGAAAATAGTCCCCCAACAATGAGATCAGTTTGGCCGTTTGATAATTGCTGAGAGTGTAAAAAACTTGCTCCCGATGTATAGTTTACTCCTTTCCACCATTTTTCTGCCGGTTTTTCCGGTGTTGAATAGAATCCTCCATGGAGCTTAATTTTTGTTTCAGGTTGTAATCCGGGGTAGTTTGTCCTGATGTATATTGCCCCGCTTAGAGCTGAAGCTCCTGAAAGAACTGATGATGCCCCTTTCACTACTTCAATTTGCTTTACGTTTTCTATGGGAATCAGCGACCAGTTGGTTTTACCTGCATCGCCGGTTGTTACCGGCAAATTATCAATAAATACAGCAACTTTACTCCCAACGCCGAAAGTAAACCCACTGCCTCCTCTTATTTGTGGTTCTTCATCAAGAATTGTTAATCCGGGAACCATATCTAAAATTGTTTCGACAGACTCCGTATTCCTGGCATCAATTAACCGGGGATTTAATATCTCTATCGAAACAGTCTGACTTTCAATGCTTTTGTCGAACTTTCCGGCACGGACAACGATCTCTTCAAAATCAGTACTAAAAGGAGTCATCTCTATATCCCGATGTTCTGTTATTCCCGATTTTATCGTTACCTCAATACTCAACGATTTCATGCCGGTATATGAAACCGTAAAAACATATTCTCCAGGAGGAAGTGATAATGAAAAGTATCCGTTGAAATCGGTAACGGTACCAATTGTCATATCTCTTTTTTGAAAGATATTCACACCAACAAGGCATTCTGAAGTTTCAATATCGGTAACTCTTCCGGAAAAGATACCATGGTCCTGACTGTATGAAACCAGAAAATTGGAAATAATGAATATTATTAGCAAAATTCTTAATCTCATGCAGTTCATTCTTAAAAATAAAGTAAGTGCAATGTTTAATATGATGATATTAGTTGATTACAATTTTTTTAGAGAATTTTGAATCCTTATTTAGGGTGACTGCGATGTAGACACCAGGTTTAAAATTGTTTATATCGAAATAATTTGAGTTATTCGATAAAGTAACATTTTTAATGACAGATTCACCTAATGAGTTGAGCAATGTAAATTGTAAATCCTCAGGGTTAACATCCTCTGTTTTCACAACCAGTTTACCATTACTTTGATATATGTTTATATTTTCTGCAAATTCATCATTAACTGAACTTGGATTGTAAATGAGTTCAAAGTCGTCGAAATGAGCTGTGCTTCCTTCAATGGCATCGGTGCCATTACCTGAAGTAATAACAGAAAGAATATATTCCGGGGTATCATCTGATGTATAAACAAAAGGTGTTGAAAATCGGGTCCATTCAGTAACTTCATGTGAGGGTAACTGATAATATGCTATTGCAATATAATTACTTTCATCGCCAGGAAGAGCACTATATCCTTTGTGCAGAAGGAACTTAACTGTGCCAAAATCTCCATCAGCAGGATTACATTTAAACCAGCCTGCAATACTGTCGGGTTTTTTGTTGAAAGCGGTATACCATTGTTCATCAGCGATGTTTGTAAATACGTAACCACTGTCAGGATCAAAATCAGAATGTACCTGGCCATTGGTTATTGTACCTGCAGCTACGTTATTTATCAATGAAACATAATAGTTGAAAAGCAATAGTGAATAATTTCCCGAATGAGCATCCGTACTTTTACCCCATACAATCGGAGCAAAAGCATTTAGGGGAATATTATCAGATGTTTTTATTGAACTCCAGTTAACAGGTTCGTCTTCAGTTGCCCCGATTGATTCCCATTCTTCAAATCCCGGATTTTGCAGCTGCTGGCAAAAAACACCGCCCGATAGGAGTAATACCAGGGTAAGTAGTTTAGTTTTTTTCATTTTATCAATATTTAACAATTAAAAACAATAGCCAATTTGTATCATATATCTTAATCCGGGGCCGACACTGAACAAAGTACCGTTATTGTTTATTTCTTTTTCATTCAGAAGTGTTTTAGCTCCGGGAAATCTTGCCACAAGAACATCATAAATTGCTTTTACATATTCACTTTCCTCATCAACCTTTAAATCACCTTCAATACCCAGATTTATAGAATAAGTCGATAGGGACGGTCCGATGAAGATAAGATCAATGGTAATATTCTTTTTTAATACGAACTGGTAACCTAATTCAATTCCGGCACTGAACATATGGAAACCTCCTGTCAAATCAAGTTGCCCCTTTGCAATTTCGCTATCAGTAACTTCAAAGGAGTTTTCAAATTCATAGAAATGAACGGATCCAAATAACCCCCAATATAATCCATCAGGTGCACTCCTGGTATTACGTTTTTTAAAATACCATCTTTTATCACCGGATACACTAAAGCCCCATCTTTTTTTTGATTTTAATATATCGAGACTATCGAATAATCCGGTAGTGGGAAGTTCAAAGTAACCGGCATTTACCGAGAATGAGCCATGCCTGGATGTTGCTCTCTCATAGGAAAGATTAAGATTACCGGTATTCCAGATAAGTGGTGTGATATTCCACTTAAGTACATTACGCCGTTGCTTTTCAAGAGTATCAGCAGAAATGCTATCACTGGTATTCTGAGCAAACATCGTGAAGGAAAGTATAGTAAGAATTAGAGTTGCTAGTAAGGTTTTTTGCATTGCTTCATGATTTGTTTAAGATGTAAATGTAAAAAAAAACCGGGAAAACTGTGTTAACAATAGTCCCGGTTTTAAATTTATTTCATACGCTGGATTAAAACATATATGAGATACCTATATTAATTCCAAGCCATGAATATGACGGCTGATCTTTAGTTTTAGCAGCCATATTATATTTAAAATTGATGTTCATACCGGTATTGCCACTTCCAAATGGCATAATAACTCCTACTTCGGGTGCAAAACCAAAATGCCATTCTTTACCTTGTATATAGTAGATACCCATGAAATCTCTCGATTCAATATAATATGTACCCAGGCCTACTCCTGCATAGGGTTGTATTTGTCCCTGGGAAAAATAATAGTGAGCAGTAGCCATCAGTGGCATCACATTCAAATATCTCCTTTTGTAACCGTAGATAGTTCTGGTTCCTTCCTTAAGTGTTGTCCATCCAAAATTTTCATAAAAAACATTCCATGCACCAATTCCTCCAACGGTAATATTATCAGTTACAAAGCCTCTGCCTTCAACTGAGAATCCTCTGAAAGTTGGTTGTCCAATGAAATCTTTAGTATCTCCCATGGGAAATCCCATATTCCAGTTGAAGTTCCAAACGCCACCGCCCTGACCAAAAGAAGAAGCACCAATTAGTATAGTGAATATAGCGGTTAGTAATATCTTATTTTTTTTCATTTCGTTCAAGTTTTAATGTTTTACTTTGTTTTTAATTGGTTTTAATTTCAGGTGATAATTCGAATGCCTTATTAATACCATCAGTGATTCTCTTTGAATCAGAACCATTGCTAAGTACTCCATTAATACCAGCTGCCCAATAAATCGGAGTAACGGTATCACCTTCAAAAACTCTGTAGTCCATTGGATCGGCCATTTCAATCAGAAGAGTACCCGTAGTATAGGAACTGTAGTATGGATATCCCCACCAGTAACCTGGTGGATAATAACCCGGATAACCTGGGTAATAGTAATCTGTATCACGTGAAGAGGATTTCTTCCATCCCCAACCCCATCCCCATCCCCAGCCGGGATAATATGGGTACCACCAGCCAATGGTGATTGTAGTTACTGCTATTGCAGCAGAAGAAATTCTAATGTCAGGTGTTTCTTCCGTTGTATCTGTAACCCTCTGATATCCATATGCAGCCATATTTTCTGCAATAGTATTTATTATCAGGTCGTTTTCATCAATAAGTGAGTGATCGGATGTATCTTCCCTGACAGGATAAACTGTATCGGACATGAAATAGGTTTTCAATTTTGTAAAATCAACGGAATCGTAATATCCCGTCATAACAACATCGGTTTCGCTTATTGATAAACTATCATTTGGGTAACAGGACGAAATTAATGTTATTACAGTTATTATTATTGCTCCTCCAAGCAATTTTAAAAATGAATTGTTTTTAAACATAATGATTATAATTTAAGGTTTCAATAACTTGTTTCGGTTGCAAAAATAGTAATTTTATTCTTATTTAGATTATTTCCTAATAATTAAGATTCCTGAGAGGGAGTGAATTAATGGTTTCCTCCAAACCTGAATACTGCCGATAAATATATATTAATACCAAAATAATAGATGTTCATTTTATTTTCAAGTGGCCCCTGAAGAACCTGGTAATTTTCTCCATCAGAGTAATACTCAACAGGTTCAGTGAAATTCGCAATCTGCTTTTGATTTTTATCATAACCAAAAGACAGCTCTCCTCCTGCAACCAGCAGGTATTTCTTCAGAAAATAAAATTGAACCCCTCCGCTATAGTGGTAGATGTTTATATCGGTAGATTTAATTCTGTTGTAATCACTATATTCTTTAAAATCAGCATTGCGAAGATTGTTAAAATCTGTGCGAAAACCGTTTAGGAACATTAGATTATCATTTATTTTCCATCTATATCCTATAGCAACATTTAGTACCGGTTTAGCTACAGTTGCGATTGATAACCAGTCTTTATTAGTCAATTCATCATATACCATAAGTGAGGTTATATCATTCCTGATGGGTGCATCAACCATTTTATACGGTTTGATACCATGAAAATATTCCATTGTAAAGTAGAGCCTGTTATCTTCTCTGTCAACTTCGTAGATAAATCCAAATGAGACGGAAAACGGAAATTTAAATCTGGTTTTTAACTCATTTCCTGTACGTCCATCGGTAATAACTAAACCAGGCATGAACTGACCGGTCTCGGGATTTGTAATATTACTCATACTTCTGATTCTGTGAGCTTCATTTCCGGATGAAAATAATGATAAGGACGGTGATGTGAAGTTTAACCCAAATCTCCAGTTATCCAGTACATAATTAAAACCAATTTTAGTTATTAACCTATAATTAATAAACTTAAACGATTCTATGTAAGTGCTTTCTGATACCAGCGAAGGGTTAGGAAAATCATCAATCCAGATAGTATCCGTCGGAGAAAAAGCAATGGCTGAAGTTGATGTTCTGTATGAAATGTAGGTAGCAGACAAAAATAGACTTGCACCTACTTTAAACTTCTCTGAAACATCGTATGAACCTGCAAATCCAAACCAGCTGTCAGTGTATTCAAGAAAATACTTATACGATGTATTATAGCTCTCTAATCCGGGATTTTCTTTGATAATATCGATATATTCGGAGTTGTAATAATTAATATCAAACCGTTCCTTCATTCTTGTTAAAGCAGATATCGCAAAAGCGAATTTGCTGTTTTTAGGTCGATAACTATATGATAAAAACTGTGGTTGAACGTTGAAGCTCACATTAGTCATGTTTATATCTGTCCCTAAAGCATCAGTAAAATGATATATTCCCCATGTAAATAGCGATGCTGCAAAAGAAAGGTTTGATCCATTTTTGATCTCGGATATTGTTGATGGATTGAAATATATTGAAGTATTTCCGGCATCGCCAGCAACAACAGCTCCTGAAAGGAGTGATGACTGGGAATTAAAGTTGAGAGACCAGTAATGGTTCATCAGCTGTGCCTGCATGTTTTTTCCCGGAATGAAGCTGATAATGAAAAGGAAGAAACAGATTCGAATTATATTCTTTCTCAAAATCATATTATTTTTTACTAAAATAGTAAAAACGTATAATAGTATTTGAAAAGCAAGGAGTCAAATATTCATATATATCGAATTTCTCTTATACAGAAACTAACCTGATATGATAATTGATAACAATAAAAAATCGGCAACGGCTTGTTGCCATGATAAGGAATAATAAGATAAACGGACTATTTGTTATTCTATCCCCGAAAAATATTTCATGAACTGAACTCTTTCATATGCAGCTGTATTTTGGTCATGTCTAACACACATCCTGCCTCTGAAATCATCAATTGATTTAAACTTCTTCTCAGTCATCCATGCTTCCATCTTATTAAGAATTGCTGATATTTCTTTAATTCCCTTCTTGTATAATACTGATGCAACCTGAACCACCTGTGCACCGGCAAGTAGCTGTTTTATGGCAGCCTCACCATCATGAACTCCAGTACTTGATGCTATTTCACAATCAATTTTATCACTGAGCATTGCTACCCATCTCAGGGATTGTGAAAGGTCGGCAGGTGTACTGAAAACATTTGAACTCTTTATCTCAAAGCTGTTAATGTCAATATCAGGAGAGAAAAACCTGTTAAAAAGTACCAGGCTTTTAATCTTTGTCCACGAAAGCATTTCCATAGTTTTAGCCAGTCCCGAAAA
The DNA here is from genome assembly GCA_028277395.1 of Bacteroidales bacterium. GTDB lineage: Bacteria > Bacteroidota > Bacteroidia > Bacteroidales > F082. The sequence continues at coordinate 22,486 of JANQGJ010000070.1, forward strand.
ATAATAACTTAGCTTAATTGCTATGGGTATGGAGATTATATTGGAAACTTTCTCAATTATGTCAAAATAAACTTTTTCGTTTTCTTCACCGGTCTTATTTGGATCTGATGGCAGAACAAAAATATTTAACTCCAAAGCGTCGGCACCGGCATCCTCAATTTTTTTGGCAAAGTTAACCCAACTGTTGTCTCCCATACAGTTTATTGAAGCAATTACAGGGATATCAACTTTTGCTTTACATTGTTCAATTAAATCAAGATATATTGCTACATCGTTTTCTGTACTGTAGTTTTGGATATAATCCTGTGCTTCAGGGTAAAAATTACCCATATTACCCTGTTCAAAGGTTTGGTTTGCAACCTGGTTAATTTGTTCCTCAAAAAGTGATTTTAAAACTACGGCACCAGCACCTTCCTTGGCTATTTCGATTACATTTTCAACGGAGTTTGTTAACCCCGAACTACCAACAATAATAGGATTTCTAAGTTTTAAACCCATGTAAGTTGTTTCCAGACTTGCCATTTATCTTGATTTTATAGTTTTAGTAATTAAGAATGCTGTAAAAATAGCAACTTATATCCAATAAAATTGTGATAATTAAAATTAAAAATTATTCTAAATAACTACAACTGGTTTTTATATCCGTTAATATGAAATTTCCTTCGGGATAAATATGTATTGACAGTGACATTCAATATCCGATAAATTGCTGTTAGCATTATGATCGTATTGGGATTATTTTTAAATCATAAGAGTAATAAATCGTAAACATGACTTCAAATCAGAAAGCAACTGCGGGTTATTAAATTAGTGTTACTATATTTGCTCGTTTTTGAAAGTAGAATTAATAAAATTGAAAAGAATACTGATAATACAGACTGCCTCGCTTGGTGATGTGATATTAAGCACTCCTTTAATAGAGAAACTGCATCACTTTTACCCTGATGCAAAGATTGATTTTCTTTTAAAGTATGGATATGAAGGAATATTAAGACGCAATCCGCATTTACATCATGTTATCGTTTGGGATAAAACTCAGAAAAAATACAGGCATTTGTTTGAGCTTATTAAAACTGTAAGAAGTAAGAGGTACGATCTGGTTGTTAATGTTCAGAGATTCTTTTCATCGGGAGTTATCACAGCCTTTTCAAATGCTAAAGTTACTATTGGTTTTGATAAAAATCCACTATCATTTCTTTTTACCAAAAGGGTGAAACATGAGATTGATAAATCAAAAAATTCTCCTCACGAAACTGAAAGAAATCTCAGATTAATTGAAAGTGTTACAGATACAAGTGCGTTTCCGATGAAGTTATATCCTTTACAAAAGCACTTTGCAAAAGTATCTCAATATAAAACCAAAAGGTTTATAACCATATCACCGGGATCATTATGGTTCACAAAACAGTTTCCAAAAGAAAAGTGGATTGACTTTGCTGCGTCTGTGGATAAAGAACTTGTTATTTATTTTTTAGGATCACCAAAAGAGAAAGAATTGTGTGCGGAGATAATTGATAGATCAGGTCATGCCAATAGTTTAAATCTATCGGGACTTTTATCATTCCTGGAGTCCACTGCATTAATGAAAGATGCAGTAATGAACTATGTAAATGATTCTGCACCAATGCATATGGCTTCGGCGATTAATGGACCTGTAGCAGCTGTTTTTTGCTCAACAGTTCCTGAATTTGGATTCGGACCCAAATCCGATAATTCATATGTAATTCAGACTTTAGAAAATCTGGATTGCAGACCCTGTGGTCTTCATGGGTTAAGATCATGTCCGAAAAAGCATTTTAACTGTGCATTAACAATTAAAAATGAGCAATTGATTAATTTAGCAAATTAATTTTTAACATAGATAGTATATAGTAATTATGAATTTTGATGATGAGGTAAAAATTTCAGTTCAATTACTTAACCAGGGAAAATTATTGCTTTATCCCACAGATACAATATGGGGAATTGGTTGTGATGCAACTAATTCAAAATCAATACAGAAGATATACAAGTTAAAAGGGAGAAGTGAAAGTAAAGGTATGATCGTATTACTTGATTCTGCAACCAAACTAAAAGATTATATCAAAAAAGTACCTCCAATTGCATACGATCTGATAGAAAACTCCAAATCTCCTTTGACAATAGTGTATCCCGGAGCAAAAAATTTATCTAAAAATATCATTGCAGATGACGGAAGTATTGCAATCAGAATAGTGAAAGGTGAGTTTTGTTCCGAAGTTGTCAAATTATTAAATAAACCTCTTGTCTCAACTTCTGCAAATTTCTCCAGTCAACCTACAGCAACTACTTTTGATCAAATTGATGAAGGTATAAAAAATGGGGTCGATCATGTAGTTTCAGTAAATAGAGATAAAGTAAAATCAGTAAAATCATCTAGAATTATAAAAATAAATGATGATGGATCATTTACCGTATTAAGAAAGTAGCTTATGTTAAAAGTTGCACAAATTCAACTTGAACCTTTACTTGGTGATTGTCGTGCCAACAATTCCAAAATTAAATCATTTTTAGACCAATCTCTTGATGCTGATCTTATAGTTTTACCGGAGTTAGCTAATTCGGGTTATAATTTCACAGACAGAGATCATGCCTTTGATGTAGCTTCAGGTTCAGAGTGCATTAATTATGTAAATTTTCTAACAGAATACGCACAGGAAAACAATGTATATATTGTGAGTGGATATCTTGAAAAGGTAAAAGATATTCTCTATAATTCATCAATTTTTGTAACACCTGGTGGAGATTCCGGGAATTATCGTAAAATTCATCTTTTTATGGATGAGAAATCCATCTTTGAACCAGGAAATATTGGACTATCGGTTTTTGATATTAAGGATTATAAAATGGGAATGTTAATTTGTTTTGACTATTTATTCCCTGAAATATGGAGAATCCTTGCACTAAAAGGTGCTGATATGGTCGTCCACCCTTCAAATCTTATTACCGATAACGCATATAAAGCTGTTCCAGCACAATCATTGATCAATGGATATTACGTGATTACAACAAACAGAACAGGAACGGAAGGTGATATTACTTTTTGTGGTAAATCCTTTATAACCGACAAAAGAGGGAATGTTATTTCATCAATGAATCAGTTTGATGAAGGTATAAATTTTACTGAGATCTATCCCTTATTGTCGCGGAATAAAATGATTACTGCTGGTAACCATGTTCTTGCTGACAGACGCCCTGAATGTTATTCAGATTTATGTGACTAATGTTCTATAAAAGAGTGTATTATGACTCAAGCAACCTTTTCTTCACGAAGTAAGTAGGTGTTAATAAAAAGGAATCATTGTTAACATTCAAATGTTTATTTCTTTTTATTCTTTCTCATTAGGTTGCCTTCAATTACTTCTAGCTTTGTTTCACCATCCAAAACCACCATTTTGATTGGTAAATAACTATTGAGTAATAAGGGTTTGAATATTATTACACATAGAAGTGGAGTAGAATACTATATTAGACCCAAAATACTAAAAAAGGCTTTAGTATTATTGGTGTTTACTTTAGTGTTCAAATCTTCCCTTTGTCAACCTGTTGTTGTGACACAACCTCAGGACACATCAGTTTGTGTTGAGTCGTCAGCAGGTTTTAGCATAATTGCCGTTAATACATCAGCCTATCAATGGCAGGAATACGATGGTGTTGGCTGGTACGACCTTGATGGTTCCGTATCATATGCATCAGGTCAGTTTACTCCTGATCTTACCCTGATAGATGCTAACCTTGCTTTAAACGGATATATGTACAGATGTGTGGCAAGTGATATGATGAATGATAAAGATACTTCACAACCGGCCACTCTTGGTGTATATGAACCTCCCTTTATTATTGGAGAACCTGAAAATAACAGAGTGTGTAAAAGTGATATTGCAGAGTTTTCGATCAATGCAATAAATGGTACTTCGTACAGATGGCAGGAATTTAATGGTGTAGGTTGGCTTGATATGGAAGACAATTCATTTTATCAGGGAACTCAAACACAGGAACTACAGGTGTATACCGTTACAGGAATGGATGGATACAAGTTTAGATGTATTGTAAAAAATGTAACGTGTCCGGATACTTCTGTATATGCAACTTTATTGGTTGATCCCACACCAATAGTTTACGGAGTTGAAGGTGGAGGACAGATGTGTGAAGGTGGAGTCGGACTACCTGTAAAATTGAGTGATTCGGAAGTGGGAATATCATATAATCTGTTAAGGAATTCTGTTGAGACCGGTTTAGTGCTTGAAGGGACAGGAGAGGAGCTTGAATTTGAATTACAGACAGAACCTGGTATATACACAGTAATTGGCTACAACCAGTTTACATCATGTAGTTCCGAAATGTCTGAATCTGCAATAATTGAGATAAATGACCTGCCTGACAATTATATCGTACAGGGAGGAGGGACAATCTGTGCCGGTGATCCGTTTCCTGAAATATTTTTATTATCAAGTGAGTCAGGAGTAAACTATAGTTTATATCGTAATTCTCAATATACTGGTCAAACATATTCCGGGACAGGCTATGGGCTGAATTTTGGCCCGCAGGAAGAAGAAGGGTTTTATACAATTACGGCAGAGAATATTATTACAGGCTGCACGCGCCAAATGGAGGGTACTGCCGAAGTTGTTGTTGTTCAACTTCCTTTATCAGATGCCGGTTATGATCATAATATCGTTCAGGGAGAAAATGTACAATTAACAGGAATGGCATACGGAGGTTCCGGTTCTTACAGTTATAACTGGTCGCCATCAAATCTTTGCATTACACCTGGTCTACAATCCACACAAACCACCAATTTGTATCTTTCAACTATTTTTACTCTCGAAGTTGCAGATAATCAGTCAGGTTGCATTAGCAGACCAGATACATCAATAGTATATGTTGGAAGTGGTCCGCTTTATGTTCAGGCTTATTCGGGTTCAAACAATATCTGTGAAGGAGAAAGTGTTGATCTTTTCGCCATCGCAGGCGGTGGCACAGGGAGTTATACTTATTTATGGACATCTTCACCACCCGGTACAACTTCAACATCCGCAAACATTACAGTATTTCCGAATATATCAACTGATTATACTGTTCAGGTAAATGATGGTGTTCAGACAGTTGAGAAAACAGTTTCAATAAATGTATTTAGTTTACCAACGTCTTACAATATTAATAACGGTGGTGATTATTGTCAGGGTCAGGAGGGTATTGAGATAATACTGGATGATTCGGATATTGGAATAGAATACACATTGTACTATCAGTTATCTCCAATTGATGTAAAAGTTGGAACAGGTCAACCTCTTGGTTTTGGTAATAAAACAGAACCGGGATCGTATAATGTTACAGCCAGAAACAATACTACAGGATGTGTATCCGATCAGAATGGTATTGCGGTAATAGGGATCAATGAGAACCCGGTAGCAGATGCCGGAGCAAATCATTTGATAAACGCAGGAGGTTATACTACACTTTCTGGTACAGCAACAGGTGGTGCAGGAAATTATAGTTTTTCATGGGAGCCATCAGAATTTTTGATTAATTCCACATCATCGGATCCGTCAACTGTACCTTTAAATAATACAACCCTGTTTAATCTTAATGTTACTGATGATGTTGGTTGTCAGAGTAATGAAGATAACTGTATAGTTTTTGTTTCAGGTGGCGATATCACATTAAATATTCTTCATTCGGGAAGCCCTGTTTGTCCGGAAGGTGAAGTTCAACTGTATGCGATGGTAAGTGGTGGTAACGGCAGTTTTTCATATTTCTGGCAGTCAGATCCTACCGGATTCACATCAACTGCTTATGATCCGGTTGTTTACCCACAGTCAACAACTACATATATTGTTACTGTAAGCGATGGACTCACTACTATTGCAGATTCAGTAATAATTCAGGTCAATCCGAATCCGATCTCTTACAGTATTGGAGGTGGAGGTGAAGTGTGTTTTGGAGAAGATCCTGATAATATCACATTACAAAGCAGTGAAACAGGTGTGGATTATCAGTTACTCAGGGATGGAACATATACCGGGATGAGTTTGTCCGGTAATAACTTTGCTTTGGATTTTGGTAATTGGCCCGTCAATGGAGAATATACAATATATGCAGTCAACAATACTACCCTGTGTGAAGGAGAGATGAGTGGTATTGCAGAAGTACTAATTAATGCATTACCGGTTGCAAATGCCGGAAATGACCAGCAAATTCCTGTCGGTACAACCACAATACTTGAAGGTGGTGTTTCCGGAAATGGCGGGAATTTTAGTTTTCAGTGGCAGCCTTCTTATTTGTGCATATCCCCAGGCAGCCAAAATACTAATACGCAACCAATTGGACAGACTACTTTGTTCACATTAGAGGTAACTGACGGAAATACCCAGTGTATATCCGGGTCTGATACTGTTTTTGTTTATACTCAGGGGGATAACCTCCATGTTGATATTAGCGCTTCTCCCGGTGTATTATGTTCCGGTGAGGAACTTTTGTTGTCTGCATTAGCCGGCGGTGGTACCGGAAGCTATAGTTATACATGGTCATCCCAGCCTTCAGGATACTATTCTTCAGGTTCGTCAACAATAGCTTATCCTGATGTAAGTACAACTTATTATGTTGATGTATTTGACGGACTGGCACATGATATTGATTCCATTTTTATTGAGGTACATTCTTTACCGGTTTTATATAATGTTACCGGTGGCGGACATTATTGTGAAGGTAGTGAAGGTCCGGTAATTAGTTTAACAGGTTCCGAACCAGGTACCGAATACAATCTTTTCAGAAGTCCGTTGGAGTTGGTTAATACAATGAGTGGTACCGGAATGCCATTGGACTTTGGAAATTACACTCAAAACGGACTATATTTTATTACTGCGATTTCACAGGGGAACTGCGTAACTGAGATGATAGGTAACACAACAATTCAGACCGATCCGGTTCCACATGCGCAAACCGGTGAAGATCAATATATCGTGTACAATACCCAAACTACTTTATCCGGAGAAGGATTATATGGCAGTGGAAACTACTCCTATTCCTGGATTCCGGCTGACTCATTGGTTGACCCATCAATTCAACAGCCATTAACTATCCCACTTCATAATACTACAATGTTCGACCTTGAAGTAACCGATGATAATAGTGGATGTATTAGTGAAGTTGAGAATACTGTAGTTTTTGTGTCAGGAGGACCGTTTAACATTCAGGTAACAAATAGTCTTCCTTCTATTTGTAATGGAGAAGAAACGCAGTTATTTGCATTGGCAACAGGAGGTTCCGGTACATATTCCTATTTATGGACATCTGATCCTCCGGGATTTACATCTACTATTTATAATCCGGTGGTAGATCCGGATGTGTCAACAATATATAATGTTGCAGTAAATGATGGTTCAACGATACTGAATGGTCAAATTTCCGTAACAGTTTTACCACTTCCATTGTCATATTCTGTATTGGGAGGAGGAGATTACTGTGAAGGCGGGCAACCTGGTGAAATAGTACTCCAAAACTCTCAAACTAACACAAATTATTCATTACTATTAGATGGTTCACCTGTAGGTCTGGATATTGAAGGTACCGGTTTTGCATTGAATTTCGGAAGTCACCTTACAAATGGTCAATACTCAATATTCGCTATAGAGAATACATCTCAATGTTCAAATTATATGGCAGGTCATGTGGAAGTTGAGAGCTTTCCATTGCCTGTTGCAAATGCTGGTCCCGATGTATTGATCCCGGTATATAGTACTACCGTTTTGAGTGGAATGGCAACCAATGGATCCGGAAGTTATTCATATGAATGGGAACCTGCGATCTTATGCCAAAACCCAGATTATCAAACTACCGGTACAACACCTCTTTTAGGCTCAACAATGTTTAATTTGAGGGTATCCGATGTCCAAACCCAATGTACGTCGGAGCCCGATACTATGTTCGTTTTCACATCAGGAGATATTTTAACAGTTAATACAACTGCATCGAACGCTGTAATTTGTGATGGTCAGACAGTTGACTTGCTTGCTCTACCCGGTGGTGGTAGTGGTAGCTACACATATAACTGGACATCAAACCCACTAGGATTTAATTCTTCACAAATGAATCCTGTTGCCGGCCCTGAACAATCAACAATGTACTATGTTGAGGTTTTTGATGGTTATGAATATGCATATGATTCCACATTTGTTCAGGTTACACAGTCCTCTAATGTATATACAGTTTCAGGTGGTGGTAGTTATTGTGAAGGTCAAAACGGAGTTGAAATATTACTAGACGGATCAGATCCTGGAATGGTGTACAGATTGCTCAGATTTCCTGATATTGAGGTATTGGATATTATGGGTACCGGAAATGTGATATCTTTTGGATTAATAGCTGTCACCGGAGAGTATTATGTTGTTGTAAACCCTGAAGTTGAATGTAGTCAGCAAATGAATGGTGCTGTTAATGTCGGGATTAATCAGTTACCGGTGCCAAATGCAGGAGACGATAAGGTGATAACATGGGCAAACCAGGTTGTACTTAATGGTTCGGGAATCGGAGGAAGCGGAAATTATCAATATAACTGGTCACCTCAGGATTCACTCATAAATCCTGATAATCAGGAACCACTGACAATTCCGTTGCATTCAACAACATTGTTTGATCTTTCAATAACAGATATGGTTACAGGATGTACCGGCAGTGAAGATCAGGTAGTTGTATATGTATCCGGCGGACCATTATCACTTGAAGTTCATGCATCTGATTATACGATCTGTAAGGGTGAAACTGCTCAGTTATATGCATTGGTTTCAGGAGGTTCTGGCAGTTATGATTTCCTGTGGCTATCAGATCCACCCGGTTTTTCTTCAAATCAGTATGATCCTGTTGTTCAGCCTGACGTAACAACAGTGTACAATGTAATAATTAATGATGGAACAAATACTATTGCTGATTCAGTAATAATAAATGTAATACCTGTTCCAGTGACATATAGTATTACAGGTGGTGGATTATTTTGTGAAAATGAAGATGGTTTGGAATTATTCCTTGACGGATCAGAGGAATCAGTTATTTATGAACTTTTTAATGAATTTGGTTCCACAGGTATTGTTATTCCGGGTAGTGGTGATGTGATCAGCTTCGGAGTTCAAGATACTGAGTCACACTATTGGGCAACCGGTACTCTTGAATATAACGGATGTGTGAGCAATATGAATGACACGGTTCAGGTTGAAGCAATTGATAATCCGGTTTCTGATGCCGGTTCGGATCAATATATTGATCATGGAAGTTCAGCCCAGCTTACCGGTAATGCATTCGGAGGAAGCGGTTATTACAACTTCAACTGGTTTCCTGAATATTTATTAAATGATCCGACAGCACAGGATCCTGTGACAAGCAATATTTTTGAAAGTACTTTATTCTCATTGGTAACGAGCGATGCAAACTCAGGATGTTTTAGTGAAGCCGATTCTACAATAGTTTATATATTAAATATTGATCTAACCGTTAATCTTAGTGCTTCACCTTATCAGGTATGTCAGGGAAGTGAAGTATTGTTAGGTGCTTTACCTGGTGGTGGGACTGGTTATTATACTTATCACTGGTATTCAAATCCACCTGGATTTTATTCTAACCTGCAGTTCCCGACAGATATTCCCGAATCATCATTAACATATGTTGCCGAGATATCAGATGGAGATACAACAATTATTGATTCGGTTATTGTTGAGGTAATACAATCACCACTATCATTTGAAATTATTGGAGGTGGTGAATATTGTAAGAATGGCGATGGTGTGAATATTAGTTTGAACGGTTCTCAGGAAAACATCGAATATACATTATACAGGAATCAAACAATTGAAGTGTTGACTAAAGAAGGAAATGGTTCTCCAATCAACTTTGGAAATTACAAAGTTGATGGGAGTTATATTGTTATTGCTAATAATTCTGAATCAGGTTGTGGCACTCAGATGAATGGCTCCGCAGTTATAAGCCAGTATCCTCAGCCATTCTCCGATGCAGGTCCGGATTTAAGTATTAATACTGGTTCGCATATAAATTTACAGGGGTCTGCATATGGCGGAACCGGAACGTATGAATATTTATGGAGTCCGCCCGAAAAGCTACTTAATCCAACTGACCCGGATGCAACTACTATTGCTCTGAATGCAACTACAATGTTTAGTTTGGTTGTTAAGGATGAGATAACAGGTTGTTCAGGCGATCCTTCCAATATGATAGTTTTTGTTTCAGGAGGACCACTTGTAGCAGATATTTTGACTCCATCAAATCAGGTGTGCCCGGGAGAATCATTGTCATTATATGCTTTACCCGCAGGTGGTAATGGTAATTATAGTTACTTCTGGGAGTCAAATCCTGAAGGGTATTATGCTACTTCATCTGAAATAACTGTAAATCCTGGTACCTCAACATGGTATAAGCTTGAAATTACCGATGGTGAATCAGTAGTACGTGACTCGGTATTTGTTGAGATGTTACCTGTTCCGGAACCATTCAATCTTGCCGGAGGTGGTGGATACTGTGCAGGAAGTGGAGGCGTGGAGGTGTTTTTGGAAAACTCATCGCAATCAATAATATATTCACTGTTCCATAATACAACTCCTACAGGTAATTATATCGCCGGAACAGGAAGTATGATCAGTTTTGGAAACCTGCTTACAGAAGGAAATTATTCGGTAAGTGCAGAAAATGTGTATGGTTGTTCATCTCTCATGAACAACGTTGTACAGATATACATAGATCAGCTGCCTGAAAAATATCAGCTAATTGGAGGTGGTACATATTGCGAAAACGATCCAACACTCGGACTTCTATTGGAGTCATCGCAGGAAAATATTGAATATGAGCTGTATAAAGATGCTGTTTCAACCGGGGAGGTAATATCAGGAACCGGTTTACCTCTTAGCTTTAATAATTTCTCAGGTACGGGTTATTATTCAGTAGTTGCAAAAGGAGTGAATTCAGGATGTATCAGTACTATGTACGGAACTACCGGTTTAATAATAAATGAAAAGCCTGATATAAGTATTATTGGAGAAACTGAATTATGTACAGGTGATTCAATTGTTTTAACAGGATCAGGTGGATACAGTTATATCTGGAATACTGTTCCTCCTGAGTATACACCAACAATAGAAGTTTCTCCTGAAGAAACAAGCACCTTTGTGCTTACAGGTTATAGTCTTAATACCTGCTCAGATACAGCATCACATGTGGTAGTTGTAAGTAATAAGCCTGAAATATATCTGGTTAATGACCCGGGTCAGTTGATAATAAGTTGTTATCCGGATGATTTGGACAATTATAGTTACAGAGTTGGTGACAGAGAGATGCAAAATAGTTCAGAAAACAGCTGGTACTATGGTGATTTTGGGACAATATCTGATACTGTGTTTGTTGTTGCAAAGAATGAATTTGGGTGTGCAGACAACACAAGTGTATTCATTGAATTGAAGGATTTGCCAAATGCTTTTACTCCAAATAGTGACGGAATAAATGACAGATTCATGGAAGGTTACGATATAACAGTATATTCAAGTTGGGGTGGTGAAATTTATAATGGTAATGATGGATGGGATGGAACATATAACGGAAGTTTAGTAACGCCAGGGACATATTATTATGTAAATTTAATATATAACACACAGGGAGAGATCATTAAAACAATAAAGGGGTCAGTAACAGTTGTAATCGAATAATTATGAAGCAGCTATTGAAAATATGTGTACTGATATTATTGTTTGCAGGAAGCGTAACAGCACAGGATAAAACAATGAGTATTGCTGATGCACAATTTGAGAACAGGGATTATGTTGAAGCAATTGTATTGTATAAAAAAGCATTAAGGAAAACAAAGGATCATAAACAGCAGCAGCAGATAGCATGCAGGATTGCTTTATCATATTATTATATGAATGACTATGAAAATGCAGCAGACTGGTTTGAAGATGCCATTGACAATACTTCCATTGAAATAGAATCATATTATTACTATGCGCAGGTATTGGCAGCAGAGAAAAAATTTACTGAGGCAAAGGATGTACTGCAAAAAGCAAAACAAAGACATCCTGAGAATGAAGATATTTCAAACAGAATACAGGCAGTTAATCTAATACTTGAAAATGATACGTCAGGAAGATTTGGTATGGTTGAAAAAGTACAGGGGATTAATAGTGATTTTAGTGATTATAGTGTGGGAGCCTGGAAAAAAGGAATTGTATTTTCATCTGCCAGAAAAGGTAAAGTTAATCAAAGAACAGATGGCAGGACAGGGCAGGGGTTTTCCGATCTGTATTATGTAAAATATAATGAATCAAAAGAAAGTTGGTCTCAACCTGAAAGATTGAACGGAAACATAAACTCTGTAAATAATGAGGGCGCTTTTACATACGATGAAGTAAAAAATATCGCGTATTGGACAATGTGTAGTGATAAGCCCGGAACTTGTTTAATATATTATTCAACATATGATCCAAATACTCAAAAGTGGCTGAAACCGGAAAAAGTCTCTTTTATGAATGATAACTATAACTACGGACATCCTTTTATATGTGAAGATGGTAAGACAATGTATTTTACATCCAATTTACCGGGAGGTTATGGAAAGAATGATATCTGGAAGGCTACCATGAAGAGTGATGGTATATGGGGAGTGCCTGTAAACCTTGGTGAAGATGTTAACAGTGCATCAAATGAAATGTTTCCTTCAGTTTATGGCGATACTTTATTATTTTATTCATCTGATAAATCAGGCACGTATGGAGGTTTAGATATTTATTATAGTGTTAAAAGAGGTATAGGCTTTACTGAATCAGCAAATATTGGTTTGCCTTTGAACAGTGCTGCTGATGATTTTAGTGTAATACTGGAAGAAAGTGGCAGAGGAGGTTATTTTTGTTCCAATCGTGATCTTAAAACAAGTGATGATATATACAGTTTTTCAGGTTTCCCGATAAAAATACAAATGTCGGGGAACGTGTTTCACGATCCAGATATGATTCCAATTGAGGATGTACATGTTATTGCAAATGATAAACATGGTAATACTGATACTATCAGAACCTCAGAAAACGGATATTACTCAATTACACTTAATGCCTATGATAAATACCGGGTATCTTTTTTGTCAGATGAATATTTTAAACATGAGTGCGTAGTACTTACCGGCGATGTTAACCTGTTTGATAGAAATATGCATCATATTAACCTGGATGTTTATCTCGCAAGAAAGTCATATCCATGTAGCGTTAAGGGACTGGTAACAAATAAGGAAACCAATGAACCAATGAAGGACGTGGTAGTTTCGATAAGTAATAGTTCAGGATTCTCAACATATGTTAAAACAAATGCTAACGGTTATTACTTATTTGAAGGATTGAAACCAAACACAATCTATAATGTAATCACCGGAGAGCAGGGTTTTTTCTCTGAATCAAGGGTTTGTACATTACCTGAAGTTGATCGTCCCATGGTATTTTCCAGATCGAATGGTTATGATATGGATTTTCAGTTATTATTGATCCAAACACAGAACGAAATAGCATTAAGCAACATCTATTATGATTATAACAAAGCATCACTTCGTAGTACTTCAAAAATTGAACTGGATAAACTGGCTTCAATGATAAAAGAAACTCCGGGCATTATAATTCAGATAAATGCACATACGGATACAAGAGGACGCGCTGAGTACAATATGAAGTTATCTGCTGACAGGGCTAATTCTGTAGTTAACTACCTGGTATCGGCCGGTGTTAACAGAGAACGGTTAATTGCAAAAGGATATGGTGAATCGAGGTTGTTAATAAAAAATGCATCAAATGAAGATGAGCATCAGGCAAATCGCCGTACAACCTTCAATGTTATTGATACACATCAATCAGGTGTTAGTATTTCTGATAATGGAAAAAGAGTAGATTACAGGATACAGATATTGACAACCGGAACAAAACGTAATATTACGAAGGATTTCAATAACGTTACGGCTGGAATTCAGGACGTAGTAATTTACCAGGTTAATTCAGGAAGTGTATGGAAATATGAGGCAGGATCACGAAGAACACATAGTGAAGCTCTGAAACTTCAAAGTGAATTACGTGAATATGGTTATACCGATTGTTTTATAGTATGTTACTACAACGGATTAAAGATTCCGTTAAGTCAGGCTAAACAACTGGAAGGAGGTATGGAAGAATGAACCGGATCAGACCATTATATACAATCCTATTATTAATTATCCCTATTGTAACTTATTCACAATCAGATTTATTGTTTAGTAATTACAACATAAATACAATAGCAAGGAATCCTGCTTCCATCGAAAACAATGGAACAATAAATGCCTACCTTGGTGTGCATCAACAATGGATTGGATTTGAAGATGCGCCAAATATGCAATGGGTCCATATATCAAACACATTTGAAAGATTGAATATGGGTTTATCGATGAATATATTCAACCAATCTGTTGGGGCCACACTTACCCAAAATATTAAACTTGGGTATAACTACAGGATATATTTTGGAGGAGGTCATAATGTATCATTTGGTCTGGGTGCAGGATTGTATTTCCGTCGCGTTGACTATACAAAACTAAGATTTGAAGATGATGAACAGACAATTCCTGTTTCGATTGATAACGAAACATTACCAGACTTTGACTTCGGCGCTGAATATAATTACAGGAACCTAACAATTGGGTTTGCATCAAATCATATAACTATTAGAAATAGTAATGCCACATTGTTAAAAATCCCCCTTCAGAATCATATTTATGTTGACTACAGGCTAATATTGAAAAAAGATGTTTTTCTGGTGCCAAGGGTTGATTTTTTTAATAGTGGTACAATAACATCAGTTGGTTCATCATTGGACTTTTCTTATAAAGATATTTTTGATGCAGGAATAGCATATCGTTATGGTACGTCAATGATCATACGTACAGGATTAAAAATTAGCCCGATATTTAAAATTCATTATGCATATGATATGGGATCAGGAACTTTTACATCATACAATTCCGGCATACACGAAATAATTGTATCAGCAGGATTCAAACGCAAATCCCAATCATATAATTCTCCACGTTTTATCGATTAATTATTATTTTGTTGTTAAAAAACAGGTAATATTTGTTAAATGCTGTTAATGCATTTTCATAGGTAATTGTTGTATTGAATTGATCCTTAGAGGTAACAAACTTTTCTTAACAATTTTTTTTACATATGGTTGACAAATAGAAATATTGTATTATATTTGCACTGCTTGTTTTGTTTGTTTTTCATAATTGGGCCCACCCAAAGACCGCCTGGTCTGGGTGGGTTTTTCTTTTGAGATATTTGTAGCAGATTTTAATCCGGAAAATATTGAGATTGCAAATAGATGAGTAGTCTTAATTGACAGCAGATGAGGTATATACAAAGGCAGGAAGTTAGGGTTCGTAACTATTTATGTCAGAATTTTCAGAGCGCTTCAGGTTGAATTTTAGCTTGATATAATATATTCTTTACCTTCTTCACTAATAATTGTATCAGGAAATATTTTGGCGGCTTCTTCTCTCAATTTTTCATAATCGTTTATTCTTGCAGAAAAATGACCAATAATAAGCTTTGATACATTTGCTTTTTTTGCAATACGCGCAGCATCTCCGGATGTGGAGTGAAACTTTTCAAAAGCCCGTTGTTGCATGCTGTTATCGAAAGTTGCTTCGTGGTATAATAAAGTTGTGTTTTTTACATATTCAGCTATGGAATCATCAAACCGTGTGTCTGAACAGTATGCATATGACTGGGGTTTGGGAGGTGGAATCGTAATTTTAGAATTTGCTATAACATTCCCGGAGTCTGTTGTGTAATCATCTCCATTGATAATACTCTGAATATCACTAATCCGGGGATTATATTTTTTTATAAAACTTTTTTTGATTTTTCGCTGTTTACTTCTCTGGACAAACTTAAATCCCCATGTGTCAATTCTGTGCACCAAGGGAAAAGAATAAACCGAAATATCATCTGTATCAAGTATTTTTGTTAAGCTTTTTCCTTTCAGCTCATGAAATACAACATCAAACGATAATTTAGTATGTACTACATCCAATTGAATATTTATTATGTTTTTCAGAGGTGCGGGAGCAAAAATGTTGAGTGGTTTATTGCGACCGAGTAAATGATATGTTGATAAAAGTCCTATTAATCCAAAAAAATGATCACCATGTAAATGGCTTATAAAAATATAGTCGATGATTCCGTGTTTTATGTTGTATTTTATAAGTTGCATTTGGGTACCTTCGCCACAATCAATCAGGTAACCATTATTTTTATATGTCAGTAGCTGACTTGAGAGGTGGCCTGTTTTGGTAGGTATTGCTGCAGAGTTACCTAAAATAAATACTGATAAATTAAGTCCTTTATCCATATCTTCAAAGATACGGAAAACCAACGGACATAAAAAAATCCTCCCGTAAAACACAGGAGGATTTTTAAGAAATAAAAAATATGTATTTGATTATTTTTTACCTGCTTTTTCTTCTTTTTCAATCTCACTTTTCAAGTTTGCAAGTACATCAAGGTCACCAAATGTTGTTTTTTCAACTTTTTCGTTAACCTTTTTAATTGCACGTTTTGATTTTTGATTTTCAGAAGCTGCTTTTTCTTCGCTTTTTGCTTTAGCAACTCTTGCATCTTCTTCAAACAGACGAGTGTGAGAAAGGATGATCTTCTTGTTTTCTTTTGAAAACTCAATTACTTTAAAGTCAATGGTTTCTTCTGCTTTAACATTTGAACCATCTTCTTTTTTAAGATGACGCATTGGAGCGAAACCTTCAACACCGTATGGTAATGAAACTAATGCTCCTTTGTCGTGAAGATTTATAACTGTTCCCTGGTGTACGGAATCAACTGTAAATACAGTTTCGAATACATCCCATGGATTTTCTTCAAGTTGTTTATGTCCAAGGCTTAAGCGACGGTTTTCCTCATCGATATCAAGAACGATAACTTCAATTTCTTCACCAATTTTCGTGAACTCAGCAGGATGTTTTATCTTCTTCGACCAGCTTAAATCGCTAATATGAATTAAACCATCAACACCTTCTTCAATTTCAACAAAAATTCCAAAGTTTGTAAAGTTCCTTACGGTAGCTTTATGTTTGGAATTCACCTGATATTTTTCACGAATAGCACTCCATGGATCCGGAACAAGCTGTTTCATACCAAGAGACATTCTTCTTTCTTCACGGTCAAGTGTAAGAATTACAGCTTCAACTTCGTCACCAACTGCTAAGAAGTCCTGGGCTGTTCTCAGGTGTTGTGACCATGACATTTCACTAACATGTGTAAGACCTTCTACTCCAGGTGCAATCTCAATAAATGCACCATAATCTGCTAACACAACAACTTTACCACTTATCTTATCACCAACTTTAAGTTCAGCATCCAGTGAATCCCATGGGTGAGGAGTTAGTTGTTTTAATCCAAGTGCAATACGCTTTTTATTTTCGTCGAAATCGAGTATAACAACTTTAAGTTTTTGATCAAGTTCAACAACTTCCTCAGGATGTTTAATGCGTCCCCAGGAAAGGTCGGTAATATGGATCAATCCATCAACACCACCAAGGTCGATAAATACACCGTAAGTTGTAATATTTTTGGCAATACCTTCAAGTACCTGTCCTTTTTCAAGTTTGGCAATGATTTCAGATCTTTGTTGTTCAAGTTCATCTTCAATAAGAGCTTTGTGAGAAACAACAACGTTTTTATATTCATGATTGATCTTAACCACTTTAAATTCCATGGTTTTGTCAACATAAACATCATAATCCCTGATAGGTTTAACGTCAATCTGAGATCCTGGTAAAAACGCTTCAATACCAAATACATCAACGATAAGTCCGCCTTTTGTACGACATTTCACATATCCATTAATAACTTCTTCATTATCATGTGCTTCATTAATGCGATCCCATGATTTAAGAATACGTGCTTTTTTGTGAGAAAGTATCATCTGACCATTTGAGTCTTCCTGATTTTCCACATAAATGTCAACCACGTCACCTACCTTAATATCAGGATTATACCTGAATTCGTTGAAAGGTACAATTCCGTCAGATTTATAACCAATGTTTATAACAACCTCACGATTACTAATACCAACTATAGTACCGTCAATAACTTCATGCTCAACAATTGAACTCAGTGAGTTTGTATAAATATCTTCAAGTTTGGTTCTTTCGCTGGATGAATAGTTGTCTTGTTTCTTCTCAAGTGAATCCCAGTCAAAGTCAGCAGGTATATTTGCCTGTGCTGCAACTTCTTCTTCCTGTTCTTTGAAAGCAACTTCTTCTTCTTTTTTTACTTCCGGCTCAATAACAGGTTCTGTAATTTCCTCAACAGTTGTTTCTTCAACAACTGCAACAGGTTCTGTTTTTTCCTCAACAACAGTCTCTTCAGGTTTAACTTCAGGTTCAACTTCAGGTTCAACTTCAGTTTTTACCTCAGTTTTTACTTCTGGTTCAACTTTAGCTTCATCTTCAGTTTTAGCCTCGGTTTTAACTTCAGTTTTTGTTGATTCTTTGGCTGGGGTATTAGCTACTTCCTCTTTGTCAGTTGGTTCGGTAGCTTTTTTTTCTAATTCTGACATTAAAAAATAATTGTGTTTCAAAATCAACCGCCCGGGACTTGTGACCTGAAACTGATTATACAAAAGTTAATGATTTTAAGATTTTGGCTTATAATTATTTACCAAAATTCCGGACTCCTTAAAATCGGGCTGCAAAAGTACTGATATTTATCGAATTACAAAAATTTATTATCAACTATTTTCAACCTGATTATTTATGCTATATTTGCCGTTTGAAATCCCTTGATATTCAAAGGTTAATCATCAGATATACAAACAATTAATAATAATCAATATGTCGTTAAACTGCGGAATAATCGGCTTGACCAATACGGGTAAAACTACAATTTTCAATTGTATGTCAAATACTAAGGCTCAAAGTTCAAATTATGCTTTCAGTGCTACAAAATCAAATATTGGAATAGTAGATGTTCCCGATCCACGTTTATACAAACTTGATGATATTGTTCATTCCGAAAAGGTTGTTCCGGCAACAGTTGAAATAGTAGATGTTCCCGGTTTGGCTAAAGGTGCCAGTGAAGGTGAAGGAGTTGGTAACAAATTTCTGGCTGATATTCAGCAAACGGATGCTCTGATTCATGTATTGAGATGTTTTGATGATGATAACCTGGCACATATTGAAGGATCAGTAGACCCTGTCAGAGATCTGGAGATCGTTGATTTCGAATTACAGGTTCGTGATCTTGATTTGGTTGAGAGAAAAATTCAGAGACTTGAAAAGCTTATAAAGTCAGGTGATAAGGATGCTAAACGTGCAATTGAGGCTTTACAGAAATATAAAAATCATCTTGAGAATTTTGGTAATGCGCGTACAGCCCCGGTTGCGGAAGGAGATGAGGTTTATATACGAGATATGCAGTTGTTAACAGATAAAACTGTACTCTATGTTTGTAACGTAGATGACTCTTCGGCCGTTGAAGGAAATGACTATGTTAAATCTGTGATAGAATATCTTGGAAGTGATGATAACCTGATCATTGTTGCCGGAGAACTCGAGGCAGAAATATCAGAACTGGATGATGAAAATGACAGGAAAGAATTTTTGTCAGATGCCGGTCTTGAAGAACCTGGTGTAAACAGGTTGATCAGATCTGCATATAATGCACTGGACCTTCAGTCGTTTTTTACTGCCGGACCAAAAGAAATAAAAGCCTGGACCATAAAAAAAGGAATGAAAGCCCCGGAAGCATCCGGTGTAATTCATAGTGATCTTGAACGTGGTTTTATTCGTGCTGAAGTTATCAAATATGATGATTATATTTCTTTAGGGTCGGAACAGTCCGTCAAAGATGCCGGTAAATTTCATGTGGAAGGTAAAAATTACATTGTTGAAGACGGGGATGTTATGCATATAAGGTTTAATGTGTAAGGTTACGTGTTAAATAATAAACTATAAATCCGGGTTACTGATCAAAAGATTAATGTAGAACCCGGATTTTTTTTCTTATTATATAAACTGATAATGTTTAGCTGCTTTGATTTATGAAAACAAAGTCATCATTGTCAATATCAACCAGAATTTTCTCATTTGGGAGCAGTTCTCCAGACAAGATCATTTTTGATAACTGGTTAAGTACCTCACGTTGTATTACCCTTTTTAACGGGCGTGCTCCAAATAACGGATCATAACCAATTTCTGCAAGCTTTTCAATTGCATTATCAGTAATGTTTATATCGATGTTGTTTTGTTTGAGCATCTGTCTGACATTGTTAAACTGAAGCTTAACAATATCATTGGTTTCGGAACGTGATAAAGGTTTGAACATTATAACTTCATCAATTCTGTTTAGAAACTCCGGACGAATGGTTTGTTTAAGTAAAGCCATTACTTCTGTCTGTGTTTTTTCTGTTTTTTGTTGCAGATTTTCACTGGTCAGACCAGCCAGATTTTCCTGAATTATATGCGAACCAATATTTGATGTCATTATAATAATTGTGTTTTTAAAATCCACAATACGTCCTTTATTGTCTGTTAACCTTCCGTCGTCTAATACCTGCAGCAATATGTTGAAAACATCCGGGTGGGCCTTTTCAATTTCATCCAGTAGTACTACTGAATATGGTTTTCTACGAACAGCTTCAGTAAGTTGACCGCTTTCATCATAACCTACGTAACCCGGAGGTGCACCAATTAATCGTGATACAGAATGTCTTTCCTGATATTCTGACATATCAATCCTAACCATTGCATTTTCGTTGTTAAACAGGAAGTCAGCAAGTGCTTTGGCAAGCTCTGTTTTACCTACACCGGTAGTTCCTATGAATATAAATGAACCAATTGGTCGTTTTTCATCCTGCAATCCTGCTCTGCTTCTTCGTATTGCATCAGAGATTGCTGTAATCGCTTCATCCTGCCCTATAACACGTTTGTGAAGTTCGGCTTCAAGATTTAAAAGCTTTTCCCTTTCACTTTGCAACATTCTGCTTACCGGAATTCCTGTCCACCTTGATATCACGTCAGCAATATCTTCAGCTCCCACTTCTTCATTTATCATTGGATTGTCTCCCTGAAGGTCTACAAGCTGAGCTCTAAGTGCTTCAAGATCTGCCTGAATATCAAGTATTTTGCCATATCTGATTTCAGCCACTTTTCCAAGATCACCGTCCCGTTCAGCCTGTTCAGCAATTATCTTCAAATCTTCAAGTTCCTGTTTCTTGCTCTGTATTTTATCTACAAGATCTTTTTCAGCCTGCCAGGCTGCTTTCAGGCTTGTTCTTTCTTCGTTTAAGTTTGCGAGGTTTTCTTTAATGGCCTCCATTTTCACTTTATCTTTTTCTCTTTTTATGGCCTCCCTTTCAATTTCAAGCTGACGAACTCTGCGTTCAACATTTTCAAGCTCTTCAGGTACAGAGTTGATCTCAAGCTTTAGCTTTGATGCAGCCTCATCAATCAGGTCGATAGCTTTATCCGGCAAAAACCTTTCGGTAATGTATCTTTGCGATAACTCAACAGCGGAAACTATAGCTTCATCTTTAATCCTGACTTTATGATGTGTTTCATACCTGTCTTTTAGTCCACGTAAGATGGAAATAGCTGACATGCTATCAGGTTCATCAATCAAAACCTGCTGAAATCGTCTTTCCAGTGCTTTGTCTTTCTCAAAAAATTTCTGGTATTCCTTTAATGTAGTAGCACCAATTGCTTTTAATTCACCTCTCGCAAGTGCTGGTTTCAGTATGTTTGCAGCATCCATTGCACCTTCTCCTTTGCCGGCTCCTACAAGGGTATGTATCTCGTCTATAAATAATATTATTTCACCTTCGGCAGAAAGAACTTCTTTAACCACGGCCTTGAGCCTCTCTTCAAACTCACCTTTGTATTTTGCTCCGGCGATCAATGCACCCATATCCAGAGAATATATCAAATTTGATTTAAGGTTCTCCGGAACATCTCCATTTACAATTCTGTGTGCAAGCCCTTCGGCAATGGCAGTTTTTCCAACACCGGGCTCTCCAATTAAAATCGGGTTGTTTTTTGTTCTCCTGGAAAGTATTTGCAATACCCGTCGTATTTCATCATCACGACCAATAACAGGGTCAAGTTTGCCTGATCCGGCAAGGTCATTTAAATTACGTGCATACCTGTTAAGAGCATTGTACTGATCTTCTGCACTTTGATTTACGGCAGAAGCTCCTTTTCTTAGTTGCCGGATAGCTTCTGTTAAATCCTTCTTTGTTACATTATTATCCTTTAATAGATTTGAAGCAGTACTCTTTACTTCAAGTATGGCAATAAGCAGATGTTCTATTGAGATGTATTCATCATTAAATTCTTTTAAATATTGTCGGGATTTCTGAAGCACATCTCTTGCTTCATTTGAAAAATAACCTTCACCTCCCGATACTTTCGGAAGTGATTCAATGATCTTATCTACGGCCTGAGAAAATACTGTGTAATTTACATTTAGCTTTTTAATTAGAAATGGTATAACATTTTCATCAACCAAAAGAACAGCCTTTAGCAGGTGTATGCTTTCAATGGCCTGGTTGTCATTAGCTGATGCTATTTCCTGGGCTTTTTGAATTGCCTCCTGTGATTTTATTGTGAATTGATTTAAGTTCATATCTTTTATATTTTTTCTTTTTTCCTGTTTTCATCAAAACACAGCAAACATGTTACCAACCCGTTAAAAGCATAAAAAGTGGAAAATATGACATGTGTTCTTGAATCTAACTGTCAAAATGACTGATAGTTAGGTAATTATGTCTTGTTGATATGTCTGAAATATATTAAATCAAACCAGGTTAAGATTTTACAGTTAACCGAAAATAAAATTCATTATGAATCGTTTAATAAGTTGTATTTTAGTAATTGTTTTTTATTGATTATCCATTGATCATGTCAAAGAAGACTTTAGTAATCGGCGGTAGTACCAATACTTCAAGGTTTTCCAATAAAGCTATAAAAGAATTGACAGCTAAAGGACATGAAGTTGTTTCAATTGGTAGGTCAGGATCTGTAGTAGGTTCCGTTAAAATAGATGTGGGAATGTCATGGTACGATGATATACATACAGTTACAATGTATATTCGACCATCATTACAAAAGGAATACTATGATTATGTTGTTGGATTGAAACCGGATCGTATAATATTTAATCCCGGTACAGAGAACAGTGAATTTGCATTAATTGCAAAAGAGAATGGGATAGAAGTAGTTGAGAAATGTACTCTTGTTATGTTACTCAAAGGAATATATTAAAGACGTTACTATTTTGTTTTTATTTTTAATTTTGCCAATCACAAATAATCACCTAAGGGTATAAATAATGAAAAGAACTACCGGAGAGGTTACCAAATTTGCTTTATTGATTCTGATATTAACATTTGTTTCTATTAACTCATCCTATTCCCAGTCAAGAGTTGATTGTGAGATTAAAACAGACGAGACATTCCCGGTTTGTCCTGATCTTTTCTTTGAGTTATTTGTATTTGAAGGCCCAAACCAAAAGTACAACTGGGAGGTTAAAGAAGGTAATAGTTTTGTAAGTGTTGGAGATGAGTCTGCTTTACTAACAAGTATTGTTGACTCTACAACATACAGATTGACCGTTATTGATACAATTCAGGAGGATACTTGTATGAGTGATCTTTTTGGTGTGGGAGTTCGTCCACAGATTAATATAGACTTTGTGCTACTGGATACCACCTGTACCGGAGGTAGTATTCAGGTTGTTGATAATGGGAAGGTAAAAGCTATTGCCAGTGGAGCTTTTGAACCGGATGAATATCAGTATATCTGGGATGTTCCACCACTTCAGATTGATATGCTTGATTCATCGATTGCATTTGGGCTTAGAGCTCACCAGTTCTATGATATTAAAGTAATTGATTATTATGGATGTCCGAAAACAGAATCATTCTGGAATATAGCACATAGTAATCCTGTTGTTGAAATTGATGCCGAGCCGGATACTGTATATATTCAGAATCCCTATATCACATTTTCATATATTAATTTATCAGAAGACAGCATTCCTATTAAAGAAGGTTCAGAAACATGGTGGTTCAGCGATACAATTTATGATCCCGATAAAGAAAATATAAGTCATGAGAAAGAGCCAACCTATATGTATGGCTCAGTGGGGGAGTACTGGGTAGAGTTGACCGTACAGAATGAAAAAAGATGTGATACAACATTTACAAAGACTGTTTATGTAAAACCGGTTGAATTATTTATACCTAACGTGTTTACGCCCGGAACGGGTGACGACGTTAATGAAACCTTTGAAATAACAGATGATCCCGATAAGCTTGTAAGGGATAATCCACTTGAAAAGTTCTATGTTAGCTCGAAACTTACTATATTTAACAGGTCAGGAAGGGTTGTATATAGAGCCGAAAATTATGATAATAGCTGGAACGGTGATAATCTGCCTGATGGTGTCTATTACTATGTTCTTGAGTGTTATGGAGTTAAAAGTAATGATATTTTCAAGGGGTCAGTTACAATTATAAGAGGAAATTAATCATAAAGATGAAATATATAACAATAATAGCATTGGTTATCATTATGTTGCAATCATGTGAAAACCGGGAAAAGGGAATAACAACCGACATTGTAAAGAATACAAAATCAGCTGTCAAAACAAGTGAAGAAGGAACAGCACCAAAGATGTATTTTGAAGAAACTGTTCATGATTTTGGTGATATGATACAGGGTGAGCGAGTTAAATATTCATTTAAGTTTGTAAATATTGGAGGCTCTGATCTTGTGATCACCAGGGTAAGTTCTACATGTGGCTGTACAGTAGGAGATTATCCTAAAGATCCTATTCCTCCGGGAAAAGTAGGTTATATTGAAGTTACATTTGATAGCAAAAACAGAAAAGGCTTTCAAAATAAAACGGTAACCATTCTTGCAAATACTGAACCCAATACTACAACATTAAGAATCAAAACAAAAGTAATATTACCGGAAAGAAATTAATTTAAATCAAAAGAAATAACAATGGATTTTTTATTTATACTATTGCAGGCAAGCGAATCAGGAGAAAACAGTTGGATGTCAATGTTACCGCTCTTCCTTATATTAGTGGTGTTCTACTTCTTCTTTATCAGACCTCAGACTAAGAAGAACAAGGAACAGCGTAAGTTCAGGGAAGCTCTTAAAAAAGGTGACAAAGTGGTTACCATTGGAGGATTGAATGGAAAGGTGGCAGAAGTAAAGGAAACAACTGTAGTTCTTGATTGCGGAAATAATATTAAGCTTACCGTTGAAAAAAGTGCAATAGTAATGGATAACAGCGAAGTTGGTCAGAAAAAATAGATACCAGTTTTTCACGTGTTTTGATTCCTGCATCCGACTGACAGGTTTCTGTATAATGATTAATTTTACTAACTTTAGGATTTTAAATAGTTAGTATATCTGTATTTTATGGAAGGATCATCTGATGAATATAAATCTGATATTGCCGGCAAAAAACGCAATTTGTTGTTTGGTATCAGAAACGACAGATTGATTTTTATAATATGTTTGTTAATAGCCACATTGTTTTGGTTGCTGATCAAACTTTCTGATGATTATTCGGTTGATTACAGATTCAGGATCAATCATGAAAACCCTCCACCTTCATTACGTCTTACTGCTGCCATAGACACAATCATTGATGTTAGATTTACAGCAAGAGGTTTTACTATTCTCAAGATGAATATTTTTAATGATATGGAGAACATGAATGTTGATCTTAATGAGTTTGTAATAGATCACAGGGAGGGAGTATTATATTCGATCAATACTAAAAAGATACGTGAAAATATCTCTGAATGGGCCAATATTTCCGAAAACAATGTTACACTATCAATGGATGAACTTCGATTTCATATGGAGAAAACCGGAGAAAAAGTAATTGAAATTTATCCAAAATATAATATAAGCTTTACAAAACAGTTTGACCTTTACAATAATGTAAGCACAAGTCCTGATAAAGTAAAGGTTTTCGGTCCACAGCGAATATTGGATACGTTAACAGGAATATTTACCAAAAATCTTATGCTTGTGGATATCAGCACAGATCAGGATGTTGAGATTGAACTGGATAATCCTGCTCCTGGTTTACTTACTTTCGATGAAAGCATTGTAAAAATGTTTTTTGAAGTGGAGAAATTTACTGAGTCAGAATTAAATGTTCCTGTAAATCTTAGCAATCTGAAGTATACAATAAATACTTTCCCATCACATGTAAAAGTATTTTACCGTGTAGCACAAAAAGACTTTAATAAAGTTCGCCCTCATCAATTCAATATTTATCCGGTAGTTGATAATATGGACATACTTCATGCTCATAAACTGCCTTTGAAAGTATCGAAACACCCGGATTTTGTACGCAATATAAGGGTAGTACCTACGGAGGTTGAATTTTTAATTATAAAATAAAGTATTAATGCTAAAAGTTGGTTTAACAGGAAATATCGGCAGTGGAAAAACAACTGTTGCCGAAATATTTGGTGTACTTGGAGCAAAAGTGTTTAATGCCGACAATGTAGCAAAGCAATTATATTACAGGGAAGATGTTATAGCTTCACTGGTAGAAATATTTTCTTCTGTAATATTGACCGCGAGCAAAGAAATAGATAAAGCCAGACTGGCATCAATTATTTTTAATGATGATGATGCATTGAAAAAAATAAATTCGATAATTCATCCGCTTGTATTGCAAAGCTTTAATGAATGGTGTTCATTACATCAAAATGAGCCCTATGTAATTCACGAAACAGCGATACTCTTTGAGAACAATTTACAGAAAAATTTTGACCTTGTTATTAACGTTTCAGCACCTGTAAATCTAAGAGTTAAAAGAGTTAGGGAACGTGACGGTATTAGTACAGAAGATATAATGATAAGGGTAAATAACCAGCTTCCTGATGAAGAGAAGTGTAAACTATCTGACTATGTTATCGTAAATGATGAGACAACATTTCTAACACCCCAGGTATTAAGTATTCATAAAGACTTATTGTCAGGATCAATCTGACAAAAAAAGCCTGTTTCAATCCGAAACAGGCTCTCATTTTAACTAAACACTTTAAAATTTACTCTATTTATTGTGGTGGTGAATATATATTTGAATTATTCCTGTATCCACTTTTATTTTCATACCAGTCGGGGTAAATGCTTCCTCCTGATTCTCCCCAGGACCTGAAATAGTTATAAGCATCAATAATTTGAACCTGCTCAACAGGATATTCAAATTTGACAGGCAGGTCAAGAGCCCATGGCAAATTATTAACAGTTTGGTAATATTTACCTGTTGCAGGATCAGAGTCATCGGCCCATGTTCCGAATAATGATTGATCAGCAAGTGCAGATGGTATTCCTCCAGCCAGGTGAACTTCCTGTCCGCGGGTTTTGTCAACTACAATAAATGGATTGTAAGGTGCAGATCCTGCATTAACTACTGCATTATTAAACAATACATGTAATTGGTTTGTGTCAGGGTCAACATAATCTACATCTTCTTTAGTATTAATAAAAGTTGACCCGGAAGAGCCGATCATATTAAACGCGTTATCAAACAGGAAAACAACAGTATTGGTTTGGCCTTGTTCGGTCCCGTTGGCATCTAAACTGAGGTAATCTTCAGTAATATTTGTACCGGTAACTGATGTTACATTTGCCGGATCGCCGGGCATCATAAATGCAAATCCGTTGATCAAACTGGCTCCAATTGCTCTAACAGAATAATCTGTATAGAACTCAACAAGACCATTTGATGAATTTAGTACAGATTTAAACTGATAGTCAAGTATAAGATCATTAAAATCGTAATCCCCTTTACCTGGCCACAGGTCTTCAAAGGCAAATGTTCCCCAGTCAGTTTCATTTGGATAATATACATTAAACGCCCTTGATGCATCATTTGGGTAGTCATCGAGATCATCATCTACTCCGTCTCCATCGCTGTCAGTAACGGGTCCGGTAACTACTACATTGTCAACCAAAATTGAAGCATTTGACTGGTAATCATTTGTCCATATAAGAATATTTACTTCAGCTGTGCCACTTGGCATTGTAGCAACAAGAGTTTTTGTTGTCCATGAACTACTTGGTTTGCTGTAGAAAAGATTGTAATAAGACAGTGCATTTCCTGAAGAATTAACAGGTATTATGTAAAGCCAGCTATACATGCTATTATTATTACCCATGGATTTAATATCAACAGACATTGAAATAACATCTCCCGGAGATGCCTCAATCATTTGTGAAACCCCTCCGTAATACCTGTTTCCAGGTTCAGAATATGGTGTTCTCATTACATGATTACCACCATCATTATACCATTCCATTGATCCGGTGTACTGTGTGATGTACCATCTGGAATCAACCGGATGTGCTGATGACCAGTAGTATATTGTTCCAAAATCATTAGTTTCAAAATCGCCGTTACCGATTACGTTTGAGGAGGTAAAACCTTTACCTGTATTAGTTTGTACATTGGTGAATGATGATTTAGCTCCCGGTTCAATTGAATCAGGTGGAAAATTCCCATAGTTATCCCCGAAATCAATTATAACCCCACCTTCTTTAAATGAATTTTCAGGTATTTCAACTGTAACCGAACCGGCAATAGTAACAACGTAAATCTCTGTTAAAGTGGTTGGTAGTCGTAAAGAACCACTAAACCGACCGTTTTCATCAAAACTGCCGGCAGTAATAAATTTGCCTCCGAGAGACGGATCAGCAGAATATACGTCGAATCTGCTTCTTAAGTCTTTAAAATCAACTGACCCCGGCATTTGAATCGTAAGTTGTACATCGTGGGATGTTTCAAATATGAATCCATCTGGGACTAACATATCGTCCATTGAACCTCCTGTATCAGGATTGTCGCTTTTCTTACATCCCTGAACAATCAGTGTGATTGCAATTAGAAATGTAAATATTAGTTTCGTTTTTCTCATAGAGCAACTATTTTAAGTGTAGCTTTGTGTTGTCAAATAATATACCAAAATTAGAAAAATAATTAATTGGCTGACTATTAGGGTTTAAAATTAATTGTGGGTTTTGGAAAAATTCCCAAATTTGGAAGAAATATTCATTATGGTAAAATAATTGTATCAATGAAGAGTATATACCTGATTGGTTTCATGGGAGTTGGTAAGAGTACGATTGGTAAGAAATTATCATCAAAACTGGGTTTTGATTTCATCGATACCGATAGTTTATTTGAGAACAGGTACAAACTGAATATTAGTACTTTCTTTGGTAAATATGGAGAAGACCTTTTCAGAAAGCTGGAAAATGAACTGTTAATGTCCCTGTTGTCACATGATAATTGTGTAATATCAACCGGTGGAGGGTTACCTTGTTATAAGGATTCTATTTCAGAAATTAATGATAGTGGTATCAGTGTTTATCTTGAGATGAAAGAAAAAGTTATACTTTCCAGATTGATGAATTCGAAACAAAAAAGGCCTTTGATTGAGAATTTGAGTGAACATGAATTACTACAGTTTATTACCAGCAAATTAAGTGAACGTACACCTTACTACCAAAAAGCACATATTACTGTACCTGCTGTATCACTTGACTTGAATAATCTGATAAAAAGAATCAGTAGTTTCCGGTAAGGTGCTTAATAACAAAACCTATTTCCTTCTTAAAAGAGCAACATTTTCGACGTGCTGAGTTTGTGGAAACATATCAACAGGTTGTATTTTAAGTACATTGTACTTTTCAGAAAGAAGATGAATATCCCTTGCCTGTGTTGCCGGGTTACAACTTATATAGATTATTTTTTCCGGTTCAGTTTTTAGGATCTGTTTTACTACTTTCTCATGCATTCCGGCACGCGGAGGGTCAGTTATTATTACGTCAGGCTTACCATATTCGGAAACAAAACTATCAGTTAGTATTTTTGCCATATCACCTGCGATGAATTCAATATTACTGATTTCGTTAAGTTTCGCATTTTCCCTGGCATCCTCAATGGATTTCTCAACATATTCAATCCCAATAACTTTTTTTACCGAGCCTGCAACTGCTGCTGCAATGGTACCTGTACCGGTGTATAAATCATAAACCAATTCGTTTCCGGTAAATCCTGCGAAATTAAAAGCAGAACTATAGAGTTTAAATGCTTGTTCTGAATTTGTCTGATAGAATGAAACAGGTCCGACTTTAAATTTTAAATCATCTCCATTTTCTATCATTGAATGCATCTTTTCAATCAGATAAGGTTTTCCTTTAAACAATCTGATATCCAGATCCCAAATGGTATCATTATTTTTTTCATTTATTACATACATTAATGAGGTAATCTCGGGAAACTTATCACCTAAAAATTGTAGCAATTCTTTAACATCAAGATCATCATATTTGAATACCACGATCACCATTAATTCACCGGTCGAGGAAGTTCTGATTATAAGATTTCTGAGGAAGCCTTCATGATTTCTGGCATTGTAAAATTCAAGTTCCTTTTCAATAGCATATTCCTTTACAGCGAGTCTGATTTTATTCGAAGGATCTTTTTGAAGATAGCAATGCTCAATATCAAGTATCTTATCAAATTTTCCAGGCAGGTGAAACCCCAAACCATTTGTATCCTGAGGTCCGCCTTCTTCTTTTGGAATATCCATTTCAGTTAACCATCTTCGGTCGGAGAATGTAAATTCCAGTTTGTTTCGGTAATAAAAATCATGAGTTCCTCCTATAACTGGAAGGCTTTCTCCTACTTCTACTTTTCCAATTCTTTGAATATTGTCTTCAACCTGTTTTTGTTTATTAGCTAGCTGACTTTCGTAATTTATGTGTTGCCAGCCACATCCTCCACATAATCCAAAATGAGAACACCTGGGTTTTATTCGCTGATCTGATTTACTGCGAAGTTTTGTTATTCTTCCTTCAAGGTATGACTTCCTTTTTTTTACAACCTGTATATCAACCACATCTCCAGGTGCTGCAAATGGTACAAAAATTACTTTATCTTCTATTCTTGCAATACATTTTCCTTCGGATGCAGCATCAGTAATGGTTATATTTTCATAATGTGGCAAAGGCCTTTTTCTCCTGGACATACTATTCAGCGTTAATTAGGTAAAAATAATTTCAGGGGATCACATTCTCTCAGGGACATCTACTCCCAGTAATCCCATTGCAAACTTTATCGTTTTTCCGGTAAAGTCTGAAAGCTTTATCCGAAACATTCTTTTTCGATCATCTGACTCTTTAAGTATGGTTATATCATGATAAAACTGGTTATACTCTTTTGCAAGATCATATGCGTAGTTGGCAATCAGTGCGGGACTTAAGGTTTCTGCTGCCTGTTTTGTTACCAGTGGAAAATCATGTAATAATCTTAACAATGATACCTCTTTTGGTTCTAAATCAAAACTATATTGCAGTTCCTCATTTTTTGTTTCAATAGTGTTTTCTGATTTTCGTAACACAGACCTTATCCTGGCATGAGTATATTGAATAAATGGGCCAGTATTTCCATTAAAATCAATTGACTCAGCCGGGTTAAACGTCATGGTTTTTTTCGGGTCGACCTTTAACATGAAATATTTAAGAGCACCCAGACTGAGAATATTATAAAGTTCATAAGCTTCATCCTCGTCGAGATCATCGAATTTACCTAATTCTTCCGAGGTTTTTTTCGCTGTTTCATACATTTCATCCATTAGATCATCAGCGTCAACAACTGTACCTTCACGTGATTTCATTTTACCTTCTGGTAGTTCAACCATTCCATAATTAAGGTGCTGTATATTGCTGGCCCAGTTTTTACCAAGTTTAAGAAGTACAAGCTTCAGAACCTCGAAATGATAATTCTGTTCATTACCAACAACATAAATCAGTTTTGAAGGTTTAAAGTCATCGTAGCGTAGCTGGGCAGTTCCCAAATCCTGAGTCATATAAACTGATGTGCCATCAGCTCTGATCAGTAACTTTTCATCCAGTCCGTCTGATGATAAATCACACCATACGGAACCATCTTCTTTTTTGAAGAAAACACCCGTTTCAAGTCCTTCCTGAACAAGTTTCTTACCAAGCAAATATGTCTCAGATTCGTAGTAAATCTTGTCAAAGTCTATACCAAGCCTCTTATAGGTAGTTTTAAAACCATCATACACCCAACTATTCATCATACTCCACAATGCTCTCACTTCTTTATCATTTTCTTCCCACTTCCTAAGCATTGAGCCGGCTTCCGAAAGCAGGGGAGTTGTTTTGGAGGCTTCATCTGATGAAACTCCTTCAGAAATCAGTGTGTTTATTTCCTCTTTGTTGTGCCTGTCAAACTCAACATAATAATCACCAACAAGTTTATCTCCTTTTTTACCTGAGTTTTCAGGTGTTTCATTATTTCCCCATTTCTGCCAGGCAAGCATTGATTTACAAATATGTATCCCCCTGTCGTTTACAAGGTTTACCTTTGCAACATTGTAACCTCCGTTTTCCAGTATACGAGATACAGACCATCCCAGGAGATTATTTCTTATATGGCCAAGATGTAAAGGTTTATTGGTATTTGGAGAAGAATACTCTACAACAACAGGATCAGTATTCTTGTCAGGATGTTTACCGAAATCCTGATTAACTTCATTTGTTTTAAAAAAATCAGTCCAGTAGTTTGCTGAAACAGTAAGGTTTAAAAATCCTTTTATAATATTGAACTCTGTAATTTCATTAAGATTATTGCAGATATATTCCCCGATTTCCACTGCTGTGTTTTCAGGTTTCTTTTTTGAAACTCTGAGCAGAGGGAAAACTACTATTGTATAATCTCCTTCAAATTCCGGTCTTGTTTTTTGGATTTGCACAAGGTTTTCACTGATATCAGTGCCATAAAGCTCTTTTACAGCCTCATGTAGCTTATTATCTAACAATTGTTCTATCATTTGAAGGTGTAATTTTTGAACTGCAAAAGTAGAAAAAAACCCACTAAGTAATTTCTATTATGAATATTAGAAATTTACCTGGCGGGTTCTATAATTGTGGCAGACTAAACTATTGTTTTCCTGCTATTTTATAACAAACTTTTTGCTTTGATGCGAAGATTTACCTTCAATAATAATTGTATAAATACCAGGATTTACATCAAGATCCAGTTGCATTTCGTAGTTATTGCCCCGGATATTATCAATTTTTTCAAATACTACTTTCCCAACTGAATTGAATATTCTGATATTAGTTTCTTCATTGATGAAATCATCCAGGGAAATATTAAAACTTCCGTTGTTTGGATTAGGGTAGATTGAAATTTTCCCCTTATTGTTTATTTCACTTATATCAGTACAATAAAGTGTAAGCAGCATTTCGTCTGTAGCTTCCTGACACATGTTGCCATTTGATGCAGAAACGGTAAGCGTTACTTCTTTAATTTCAATGTCAGATTCTCCCGGAGTATAAGTTGGTTGAACTGTAGTCGGGTCATCAAATACACCATCTCCGCTGGTAGTCCATAAAATACTTTCATAGTTGGATACAACAGCTTCGGAAAGTGTGTGAGTTAACATTGGACATATATCTGCATCACTTCCGGCATTGGCAGTAGCAGCAGTAGCTATAGTTAACTCCAGCTGATCGGTTACTTCTCCACATGATTCTGATCCGGTAGCAGTGAATACCAGAGTTGTAATACCGTTTTCAATATCTGTTGGTCCCGGTGTGTAAACCGGATTTACAATACCAGAATCATCAAATGATCCGTCACCAAGAGTTGTCCATTGATTAACCGTACTGTTCACAGTAGTAGCCTCTGTGATGTGGAATGCTTCACTACTACAAATACTACCATCTCCCCCAGCTGAAATAACAGGCATACTACCAAATGATATCAGCACATTGTCTTCAACATTAATTGAGGGACCTTCACCGGTAAATGTTAGTTCAACCTGTCCGTTGTCAATATCTTCCTGCCCCGGGAAATATTCAGGAGTATTAATACTGGGATCGCTAAAACTTCCGGTTCCCGAGGTAGTCCATAATACATTTTCACAATTGGTGGCTATTCCTTCACAAATTATATTTTCATTTTCACAATATTCGGTATCAGCACCGGCATAAACTGAGGTAATGACAGGAGGTGGTAATACGATATAATCAACTTTTGCACAATCTTCTCCAAGAGAATAACTTTCATTTTTGCTGTATTGCCATTTAAATAAGTGAGGGCCGGCAGAAACAGGGAAAGAAACCCTTTGCCATGGTTTTTCTCCGGAGAGGGTTAATTTTGGTACTCCATCAATATAGAACCTGAAGAAATCTAACTGTGCCTGTGAGCTAACCCTTACATAAAAAGAAATGCTGTCATCAATAGAAGATTCATAAATTATTGACATCCAGGTTGATTGAGAATCATCAATATCACTTGATCTATTACAATAAGTTCCTTCAAATGGTTCTTCTTCTGAAATTTCCCAAACACTATTGCCACCTGTTTGCCACGGGTATTTAGTCATATCACCTGTTTCCCAGTCTTCGACAATTTCACCTGACTTCTTAACAAATGATTTTTCAGCCGTGTATTCGCCTGATTCAGCTTTGTAATAAAACTCTATTATCGATCCAACCGGTGCCATCTCATCAACTGTGATAGTATAAAATGCACTTAGAACTCCTTCACTTTCAATATCACCGACAGGGGTCAAATTATTCTCAATATTAACAAAAGCACTTGTACATGTAAGCTCTCCAGAAGTATTATTTGCAGTACCCGAACCAATATTGTAGGTTTCGATACTAACGGTAACAGTTTCTCCTGCATCAAGTTTTCCGTTTCCGTTTCCTCCTGCATCATCAAAAATGGTCATGCTTCCTATACTTAGCTCCGGTGCATGCCCTGCAATGAGCATTACTGACTGCCATGTTTCAATTCCATTTGTTGCATCAACATAAAACTTAACAATATGCATATCTGGTATGTCATTTGCTACATTCCATGAAAATCCGCCTGGAGTTGAAGCAGTTGCTCCTGCACCAATACTACCATATTCATCAGTATTGTCGATGATCTCAATATTCTCATCATCAGTACTTATCGTAACTTCTATATTGTCACCCGGCTCTATACCAATATTTTTAACTGTTAAGTCAACAGTGGTTAATTCCCCTGATGTCATTAAGCCTGTGGTGTTATTTATTGAAACTTCGTTGTAAATTACATATGGTCCTTCAGGAGGAATAACTTCAACATAACTTTCGTATCGGTAATAATTTTGCTTTGTTACAGTTACAAGTATTTCATCCGGTGGATATTGTGGCGGAATTTCTATAGTTACCGGTGATCCGATACCTTCTGCCGTACCTATAAGTTCATTGTTAACAGAAAGTGCTATAAACGATCCATTATCAGCAGAAACGGCAAATTCTGTTTCTCCTGCAATGATTGCCTGATCGTGTGAAACAGTTAAATGTTGTGGAACTTCTGAATAAACCACTGAAAAGGCATCCCCGTGATGATGAAATAAATGATATGTAACCTCCTTATCACTGCTATTGTATGGCCATGATGATGATTTTAGAAAGTACTTTCCGGCAGCGTTACCAAAAGCCGGTAAAATTCCACGTGGTTCAGGGTTTGCACTGTTATCCGGTAAAAACTCCGGCCACATATTATCATACATTCCCCAAACGTATGTGTCATTCACAAATGAATAGGATACCTCTGATGCAGCTATTAATCCCAATGCACCGGCATTTACTCCATTGTGCCTATGTCTGTGGAATTTCTCAGCAAAGCATTCGGCAGGATCATTATACATGCCTGTTAAACAGTTAATTGAGAATATAAAGCTTAAATCGGTATTTGATAATGAGTTTATATCGCTTTTGTTATAATCAGGTTCACCCCAACCATCTGTATTACCATGATCGCGATGCTGAAGAATAAATGCTCCGGCATTAAGTGCATCTGTAACATCATCGGAAGTGCCACCGGACCATCCTCCCAATACTGATGGTGATTCAGGTATATATCCCAAACCATCGGGACCAAAGAAATTCAATATAGTGCTTGTGTTTGTTGCAGATGACCACGGATCAATATCAGGGTTACCATCATAAACGGCATTGATTCTTACCGGATCTTTTCCATGAATATTTTTAAAGAATCCTCCGATTGTTTCTGAACATATCTGGAACCATCTTTCAGTTTGCCATCCCAATGCTGTAATCGGATGGTTGTAAAAATCAGGATTTACCGGAGGTGTACGTTCATAATTTAAAACTTTGGTAACAAATGTTTCCAGATGCTCTTCATAGGTTGCAGTCATTCTTGCAAAAATGATATCAGGCATTTGATCGCCGTCAACATCAGCAAAAATATTATCAGAAACACAGTAATTGTCGTAAACCGGTGAAACGATTGTGTTACCAGTAGTTCCGTAATCAGCCATTAGTAATACTGCCGATGGAGGAATATCCCATGTGTTATATGCATTATCAATATAGCTTTCGATTGATGAAACGGTATTACCGCCAATTTCAGCAGTGGTAACAACAGTTGTTAAAATTCCCTGACAATTTCTGAAATCTTTCAATGAATCTGC
The DNA here is from genome assembly GCA_028277395.1 of Bacteroidales bacterium. Taxonomy (GTDB): domain Bacteria; phylum Bacteroidota; class Bacteroidia; order Bacteroidales; family F082. The sequence continues at coordinate 59,137 of JANQGJ010000070.1, forward strand.
CCATGAAATAAAAACCGGATCATCAGGAACAATAATAACATATTCAAAACCTGTCTGGTCAGTTGACCGCATATTCCTGGTCGGTTTTCCAACACTTTCATAGTTAATAACAGCATCACTTAAAATTGGTTCCCACCAACGATTTCTAAAACGTTCATCACCGAATTTTCCAGTGCCATCTACAAAGCTGATCTCAATTTCAATATCTTTATTGATCTGCAACTCTTTAGTTACAGGATTATACTGAAATGGACTTATGCTGATCAGAACCATGTCCATGCCTCTTATCTTGAGAGGATCAGAAATCTGCAGAATATTGTTTGGATAGAATTCATCTGTAGAATAAATATCTTCATTTCTTTGAAAAACCAATGGAGACTTATCATTGTCTTTCGGGATGACCGGTGCTGGTGCAATTTCAATGTCAGAACGACTGGTCTTTTGCATATTTAATATTCTCGCTGTTACGTTTGCACCGTTCGGAACAGCAATGTATTTACTGAATACAGGCAGGTTTGGTGCACCTGCATCATTCTGTAAATAAACCCCTTCAATGGATACAGATTGTTGAATCCTGCTATCAATTTCGACAGAACTTAATGTATAGTTACATACCGAAGTGTTAATAATCAGTCCTTTCTGATCCTGTTGTTTAACACTAACACCCTGTTTCCCCCAGTTGTTTTTCAATATTACCCTATTGTTTTGCGCTACAATAGTAAAGAATCCGAAAACGAATATTGATAATAATACTGCTTTCGTTGCAATAATAATTTGATTTCTCATATTGTAAATAGTTTATGGCATATGCGTATAACCTGTAAATCAGGCAATACTTATCAATTAAACCGATTTGAATTAAATTGGCATTCTTCTCCCTTAAATTGTTACCAATTATAGGGTCAAACTTATGAATTATCTTTTGATTGGCAATGTTCTAACGAGATAAATTGCTGAATAATAGTTGTTAATTGACAATTTAGACCCGGTTTAAATTAGTTGTATTCAGAAACCAGATCATGTGATGAGATTTTAAACAAAACTATCCTGATGCTGAAATTGTTATTTAATCAGTAGTTAATATATAAACCCTTTGTTATCGATAAATCCTGATAAACTTATTTTGATTAACGGTTTTTCAATAATTGTTCCAAAAAAATATTTTAAATTTAGCGGTTTTTAAAACAATGGAAGAAATGCTTTCTAAAGATCAGATCAGATTACGAGCTACTGAACCTGATGATGTTGATTTTCTGGTTAATATCGAGAATGACAGTGAATTATGGCAGTATAGTAATACATACAACCCATTTTCACGTTTTGATCTTGAGCAATATGTTTTGTTGGCTAATAAGGATATCTACACTGCACGACAGGTTCGTTTTATGGTTGATTTGATTGATGAAGATAATTATCAAATAATTGGGACTGTGGATGTATTTGATTTTGATGTTCATAATAAGAGAGCAGGTGTTGGTATTACCATTATAAAGAGTGAAAGACAAAAGGGATATGCAGGTACAGTTCTGGATATTCTGATTAGCTATATGTTCAATCATATAGGTGTTCATCAGTTATTCTGCAATATTGATTCGGAAAATGAGTCCAGTAAAAGACTATTTGAAAGTAAAGGATTTATTATGTCAGGTATTAAAAAGGACTGGAATTTCATTAATAATAAATGGAGTGATGAACTTTTATACCAACTTATAAATACAAACAATAATGTTTAATTTTAAATAAAACCATTCATTACCATGTCGTATTATCATTCAAAATATGGTGTTAACAGAAAGAGGAAGAAATCTTACAGAAAGTTTTTAATTACTTTTATTGTTACAATATTACTGTTTGGTTCAGTAGGCGGGTATTTGTTATATCAAATAATATATAAAAGCAATGTATGGACACCGGGAGGTAAAAATGTATCAATTTATATTCCCACAAATTCTAATTTTGATGATGTACAGCAAATTCTTTATGAAAAAGGTTTAATAATTCACCGAAATAATTTTGTATGGTGGGCTAAGAAGAAAAACTATCCTGATCTTATAAAACCAGGACATTATATCATTCATAACAATATGAATAACGATGGTTTAATTAAGTTACTTAGATCAGGAAATCAGGTTCCCGTTAAAGTTATATTTAATAATATTCGTGATATCTATCAGCTTGCCGGAAGGATAAGTAAACAAATTGAGGCAGATTCAGCATCACTGGTTAAGGAATTCATGAATGAAGAATTGCTTACAAAAATGGGACTGACCGAGAAAACTATTTCAACCATATTCATCCCAAATACTTATGAATTCTACTGGAACACATCAGCGAAAGGTTTTGTAAACAGAATGTATGAAGAATATCTGGGATTTTGGAATACCAACCGCACAAATCGTGCTGCTGAACTTGGTATGACAATACCTGAAGTAATTATTCTTGCTTCAATTGTTGAAAAAGAAACCAATAAAGTTGATGAAAAGCCATTGATTGCAGGTGTTTATATAAACAGACTTGAGAAAGGCTGGCGATTACAGGCTGATCCTACTTTAATTTATGCTTTGAATGATTATAGTATAAAGCGTGTATTAAATGTACATAAAGAGTTAGATTCGCCGTATAATACATACAAATTCGGCGGATTACCACCAGGACCCATATGCATTCCGTCAATTTCTTCGATTGATGCTGTACTGATGAACAAAAATGACGGTTACCTATATTTTTGTGCCAAAGACGATATGTCGGGATATCATGTGTTTGCCAAAACAAATTCACAACATAACCGAAATGCTAAAAAATATCAGGCTGCAATGGATAAAATGAGGATATATAAATAATGAAAACATTTAAAGCATACGATATCAGGGGATTATGGGGTAGTGAATTAAATACGGGAATTGTTTACAGAATCGGATATTTTATTCCTGAAGTGTTTAATATAAAAAGTGTTTTAATAGGACGCGACATACGATTGTCATCTGACGAATTATTTATGGCCCTGAGTGAGGGTTTAACTGATGCAGGAGTTGATGTTTACGATGCGGGTATGACAACAACACCAATGATTTATTGGGGTACCGGAAAGTTCGAATTTGAATTTTCGATAATGATAACCGCATCACATAATACCGGCGGGTACAACGGACTTAAGTTTTCAGGTAAAGATGTTTTGCCTATAGGTTATGATGGCGGACTAGCTGATCTTGAAAAATTGGTTGAGAGTGATTTGGAACCTGTTAAAAAAGATAAAGGTAGAATATCATCGTTTAACTACAGAAAAGAATATCTTAATTTTTTAAGGAATTATATACGGGATTACCAGGGACTTAGAATTTCATTTGATTGTTCAAATGGTATGTCTGCGTTGCTTGCCAAAGACTTATTCGGAGGTGATCCCATTTATATAAATGATCAGATGGACGGAACGTTTCCAGGACATGATCCTAACCCGTTGGAGCCTGAGAATCAGTTACAAATAAAACAGCTTGTTTTAAATAACAACAGTGATATCGGAGTTATTTTTGATGGTGATGCTGACAGGGTTATGTTTATAGATGAGAAAGGTGAATTTGTATCACCTGATCTTATAATTGCTTTACTGGGGCATTTCTTTTTTAAAGGCAGCAGTAATAATGAAGTTGTGGTACAGGATATTCGTTCTTCAAAATCAATAGGGGAATATTTGAATCAGTTTGGAGTTGATATTGATATCTGGAAAGTAGGAAGAGCTTTTGGAGCAACCAAACTTAAAGATGTAAACGGAATTTATGGGGGAGAACTTGCCGGACATTATTATTTCAGGGATTTTTATTATTCCGATTGTGCTTTTATGGCTGCCGGTATAGTACTGAGTGTTGTTGCTGATTTGAAAGCGCAGGGAATATCACTATCACAAATGATCAGGAAGATTTCACCATATGCGAATACAGGTGAAGTGAACTTTACAATTAATGAAAAACAGAAGGCAATGGAAGAGATCCTTGATTATTTCAGAGAAAGTGATCAGGAATTCACTTTGTTTGATTTTGATGGATACCGACTTGAGTTTGATGATTGGTGGTTTAATATCAGACCATCCAACACAGAACCCTATCTTAGATTTATTGCTGAAGCAGGAAGCCAAAAACAACTAAATGATAAAACAAAGATAATATACTCAATACTGGATAAATACTCCTGACCTGATGTACAACCGAATTAAATCTGTTTCCCTGATTTTAGTTTTAGTAAATATCATATTTGCTTCGGTATCGCATTCACAAACTATCGATAATTATCCTGATTCACTAAACAGGAAGAGGTTAAACACAGTGATCTACACAGGGGCAGGTTTATATGCAGCAACGTTAGGTGTATTGTATTTTGGCTGGTATAAGGATTCTGAGATGACCACTTTCCATTGGCATGATGATAATGATGCCTGGTTACAGGTAGATAAAGTAGGACATGCTACAACCGCTTATGTGATAAGTAATTATGGATACTGGTCGCTAAGATGGGCCGGGGTAGATAATAATAAGGCCGCCATCTATGGTGGTGTAATAGGGTGGTCAGCTCTAACAGTTATTGAGATATTGGATTCATTTTCAGCTGAATGGGGTGCTTCTCCTGGTGATTTGCTGGCAAATACAGCAGGTGTCGCTATGTTTACAGGTCAGCAATTGATTTGGAAAGAGCAAAGGATCAGGTTGAAATTCTCATATCATCCGACTGAATATGCACAATATCGACCTGATTTGCTGGGTGAGTCACGATTACAGCGTATGTTGAAAGATTATAATGGTCAAACATACTGGTTGTCGGGAAATATTCATTCATTTTTACCTGGGGGGTCAAAATTTCCGAAATGGATAAATGTTTCGTTTGGTTATGGTGCTAAGGGAATGTTTGGAGCATCTTCCAATCCGCCGGAGTATGAGGGTAATCCTCTGCCTGATTATAACCGTGTGAGGCAGTATTATCTTTCTCTTGATATTGACTGGACACGAATTAATACGAACTCTCAATTCCTGAGATTTGTATTTAAAGCTTTAAACTTTGTTAAGTTACCTTTTCCAGCATTGGAGTATAATAAGGAAAATAATTTTGTATTTCATCCAATATATTTCTAGTTTAGGAATCTCTCCTGGTAAAAATATCTTTAGAAAGATAAACAGCTAAAGTTTGAATGATATTTTTGTCAGAATCCGACCTTAGTATATAATTAACACAACCTGCCAATAGTGCATCTTCTTTTGCGATCTCAAACTTATTGTCATCCACATAAGCTATTATGTTCAATTCACTGTTAAAAGCTTTTATTGCTTTAGTTGCCGTAACACCATTCATACCTTTAAGGTCAATATCCATGATCATTAAATCGGTAGAGTAATTATTCTGACAAAGTTCGATAACTTCCATTCCACTTTTAATGTGGGTAATTTTCACACCGCAATTTTTCAAAACCTTTGAAATATGCTTCTGAACATCTTTTTTGTTGGATACAATTGTTACATCGTAACCATTAAGTGTTTCGCTGCTTATAACTTTACTAATGTCAAGAGGTTTGTAAGGAATGCTGAAAGAAAACCTGGAACCTTTACCAATTTGTGAATCAACCCAAATATTTCCTCCCATAAATTCTAAAACAGCTTTGGATATACTTAGTCCAAGACCATTACCGCGGTATAGCTTTTCTGTATTTGTATGTGTTATCCTGTTAAATCTTCCAAAAATCGTATTAAAATGTTTTTTTTCAATACCAACACCGGTATCTGTAACATTGAAAACAATATTATCATCTTTGATCTCACATGTAAGCTCAACTGTTCCTTTTTCAGTGAATTTAAAAGCATTATCGAGTAAATGCCATATTATCTCTTTTATTTTCCGAACATCAGTCTTAACAAGTGATGTACTATTTGAACTATCTGAGTTTACAATAAATCGTATTTTTTTGTTTTGAATTTCATTATAGTACTCCCGGTAAGTGTCAACAAGAAACGTCTTTAATTCAATGGTTTCATTGGTTATTAAAATAAACCCTGACTGCAAACGTGAAAAATCAATGATCTTATCAATTATTTTACTTAGCTGATTCCCGGAACTAATAATAGCATCAAAATAGTCATCCTGCTCATCATTGCTTAAACCTTTGAGTTTCAGTAGCTGTGTGAATCCCATCATAGCATTTAACGGAGTCCGTATTTCATGCTGCATATTATGCAGGAATGATGTTTTGATATTATTGTTTTGTTCTGCCTGTTCCTTTGCAACAACAAGTTCCTGCTCCTGCTTCTTTTTATCAGTTATATTTCTCCACACAACATACAGGTATTCAACCCCGGAAACCGGAATTGCTGTTAGTGAAACATCAACATATAAAGGCTTTTTATTATTGTCGTGATGAAGCCATTCAAAACGGTTAAAGCCATTCTTCCTTGCTATATTTATCATTTCATTAGCTCTGATAGTTGATAAACTACCATCAGGTTGTCGTGGTGGCGATAATTTACCTGGATGCAGACCAATAAGATATTCTTTCTTATTTAAACCAAGAATTGATACTGCAGATTCATTACAATCGATAAATGTGTCATTTCTTCCGATGATCAATACCGGATCATTTGTTTTTTCAAAAAGGAGTTTATACTTCTCTTCACTCTCGAAATAAGAAGCTTCTACCATTTTTGATTCGGTAACATCAAGTCCTGAACTCAGGCTGCCGACTATTTTGTTGTTTTCATCATATAAAATAGTATTGTTCCAGGAGATGATACGTTCCTGTCCGTTTCGGCATATAATTTTGCTTTCGCTATTGTGAAAATCATATCCTATAGCACCGTTCATTGTTTTGAAGAATCTGGCAGATATCTTTTGTTTTTCTGAAAGAGGGATAAAATGGTTGAACCAGTTTCTTCCCATTATTTCATATTCTTTGTATCCTAAAGTTTCACAACCTTTTTTATTGATCAGCGTTACTTTACCTTTAACATCCAGGGCAAGTATGATAACACCCGCAACATCAAGATATTTATGTGCTTTATCCCTTTCTTTCTTCAGCATCTTTTCAGCAAACCTGCGTTGTTTAATCATTATGTTTGCCGAATGTGCCAGTCCTTTAAATTCTTCAATTTGTAATTTCTCCTGTTCAATCAGTGAGTCTTCTCCCGGGTTTTTGTGTAGAAATGAAGTGAATACGGCAAATTCTTTGCTGATAAACCGTGATAGATAAATGGCTACAGCCGAAAGTACAAGTAAAAGAAAAATGAGAAGAACAACTATGTAGAGTATTTTTTTAAACAATTTGGCGTTATAATGTTCTTTTTCTTTTTGAATGACTACACTCATATCTTCAAGATAAATCCCTGCACCAATGATCCAGCTCCATTTATCATAACCTTTCACGTAAGATATTTTTGGTACAGGGCTAAAAGAGTCAAGCTTTTTAAATCTATATTCAAAAAATCCACCATCAGGTTTTTTAATGGATTCGAGTTCAATATCGAAAAGACGTAAACCATCAGGATCAGTCATATTTGTTATATCTTTCTCTCCGATTATTTTTACCCCGTCAAAAATTAATGCTTTGCCATCATATGTATTTATAAACACATATCCTCCGTACTTCAACCTGATTGAACTAACGTAATTTAGAATGTCGTTTTGAAGTTCCCCGGTTGATTTGTCCTGATTATAATCACTTGTAAACTCTATTAGAGAGATTACATCATTTACTTCTTTTTTTAGAAACTCTTTTTGCTTCTCCTCATATGCTGATTTTAAGTTGTCAAGTTTGTCATATGATCTGGTTATTTCATTATAAATCCATAATGCACTAATTGAGAAAATTGAAAATGCAGCAGTTGCGATTAAAATAAAGAAAGCGCTTTTGCGGATGCTTGTTTGAAAACTGCTCATAAGATTTATTGAATAACTGTTCTTTAGTTAACAAAAATTTTTGATCTATCCGGATTCTTACCTTCGATACCTATATAAAATGATTGAATTTCCCTAAGGTCTGCTTCTACATCCCCGGTAGGGTAGAATAGTTTTTTCATACCTCCGGTTTTATTTTTATAATCAAGTACACCAAGAACAATGGGTACATTAGCTGTTGTAGCAATATAATAAAATCCAAGTTTCCATTCCTTAACCAGCGATCGTGTGCCTTCGGGTGTAATTGTAATAAAAAGTGAATCATGTTCTTCAAACATCCTTGCAACTGTGTCAGTTAATCGATTCGCTTTTGACCGATTTACAGGCATACCACCCAATGACCTTAATAATTTACCCAGAGGCCAAAAGAATGCTTCTTTCTTTATTAATAATCTTGAGTCAACCTCAAGATGCCAGAAGCCAAATTTCCCAATCACAAAATCCCAGTAGCTGGAGTGTGGAGCTACAATAATTACCGCCTTTTTTATTTCCTCAGGAATCTCATTGTCAATTTTCCAACCCGTTAATTTGAGAAGCAAGTCTGAGATCGCTTTCATTAATTTTAATTTTTGACAACACAAATGTAACAAATTAATGATTTTGTCAGTATGCTGGGATTATTGGTTTTAAATTATATTTTTGGCAATTATAAAATACCAGGTTATGTTTATAAAAAGCAAAGGATTGACGGGTTTAATACTTTCCCTTTTTATGTTCCTCTTCGTATCTGGAGGATGTAATTATGCAGAGTATGTTAAAACAATTGAAAAACCAATAGTTACATCAGGTGATATTGTGACGATCAATGATTCATTGGTAATTCCGTACATTTATACTTCGGCTGTGTCATTGAAAAATCTCCCGGTTGCTGAAAAAAAGCAAAAGTTTTTTGATATGATGTTACCTGCTGTTTTAGTTGCGAAAAAAGAGCTGGCAATATTATTGAAGAAAGTTGAAGAGATTACGTTACGAGCAAACCAGACCCAGGAAGAAAAACAGTTTATTGAAGGTCTTCAGAAAAAGTATAAAGCCAGTAACATTGAATTATTAAAAAGTCGTTTACACACATTTCCTGTGAGTATTGTTCTTGCTCAGGCAGCTATTGAGAGTGCATGGGGAACATCCAGGTTCTTCCTTGAAGCCAATAATCCTTTTGGTTTATGGTCGTTTAACGCTAATGAAAAAAGAATTGAAGCTTCTTCAACCCGCTCCGGAAAGAAGGTTTACTTACGTAAATTTGATAACCTGGAAGAAGCTATTGATGCTTATTTTACAACTCTTTCCACTGGTCCTTTCACTGATTTTAGAAAAGAAAGGCTTAAATCTGACGATCCTTATGTACTGATAAAATACCTGGTTGATTATTCGGAACGAAGGGAAGCATATGTAAAGGAACTGGCAAGTGTAATTAGAGGTAATGATCTGACAAAATATGATAGTTACATAATAAGTCCGGATTATATTAAGACTACTTATGTGTCAGATAAATTATGATAAGTAGTTACTCCTTACCTTCAATCCATGTTACAATTTTCTTATTGTTTGGTTTTACCCATGGATTTATAACCTGTTCAATTTCACCGTTTTCGTTTATAAGATATTTCTGGAAATTCCACTTTACTGATGAATCTTCAAATCCATTGAGATCTTTAGTTGTTAACCAACTGTAAATTGGTGCTATGTCATCACCTTTAACAGATATTTTTGACATAATTGGAAATGTTACTCCATAATTTAGCTGACAGAACTCCTTAATTTCTTCATTGGTTCCGGGTTCCTGTTCTTTGAAATTATTGGCAGGAAATCCAATAATTACAAAATTATCATCTTTGTATTTCCTGTAAAGTTCTTCAAGTTGCTCATATTGTGGTGTTAATCCACATTTGGAGGCAACGTTTACGATCATTACTTTTTTACCTTTCAACTGCGACATACTGAAATCGTTATTATCAATATCAGTAACCGTGAAATCATAGAGTGTTTGCGAGTTAAGTGTAATACTCATCAACAGAATGAGTATAATCGATAGTGAGTTTGAAATCTTTTGCATATTAATGTTTTTCACAAATCTAAAATTATTTTATTAAACGGGTAATACAACGATCATTTGTCAGGTTGATACGTTTCACATATACAACTGTTCGTTGTGTTTTTGTACTAAATGTCATAATTTCATACTTTTATTTAGTTCGTAATATTGCGGAAATAGGATAATGATCAGACCTGCTAAAATTATGTCGTTCGAAATTCATTGTTTTAAAATTATCATTGGCCAATATGTAGTCGATTCTTAACAACGGTAGTGGCCCGGCATAAGTATGACCAACTCCATTTCCTTTGTCAACATATGTATCTGAGAGATAATCTCTTATCATATTGTAAACCCAGGAAGAAGGGGTGTCGTTGAAATCACCGGTTAAGATAATATTATATGGTGTTGATTTAATTTCATTAATAAGAAATCTGAGCTGCTTTTCTCTAAGTTCATAAGCCTGGACCAGTTTCTGGTATATCTTGGATGTGTGACTTTTAAACTGTTCACTGTTTTTCGTTTCAGGATGTTTTACGAAGTCCAGATCTTCAGGTAATAGTTTTATACTTGCCAGGTGAATATTAAAAATCCTGACGGTATCATTGTTTATTATTACATCAGTATAAATACCAAATGATCGTGTACCCGTAAATTTCAGTTTCCCTTTATTGACTGCTTTATATTTTGAGTAAATAACAAGTCCGGAGAGCATATTGTATTTCGGATCGAAATAACTCTCAAAATAATATGATTTTGAAGAAAGTGTATCCCTGATATTTTTTAATGGCTCATATAGCCTTTTACCTGATGAGTAATACTCCTGCAGGCAGACAATATCGGCATCCTGCTCGATCAAAAAGGATATAATTTCATTTCTATTGGATCTTGTTGGATCAACAGCACTTTTTTCTCCAAAGTTCTGGACATTGTAAGATAATACTTTGATAACATCAGATTGTAAATAATCAGGGTTGAACAATGTAATCTGGAAATTGTCATTAATATTATTGAAGCTAAGTAATATGGCGATAACAGGAATTATGATTGCTTTGCTTCTTACAATTATCCAAAAAACAAGAAATGCAATGTTCGATAAGAAAAGTATTGGGAAAACCAATGTGGTTGTCTGTATCCATGGAAGTTGTGAAGGTGGCAACCCACCGGCAATTACCGTTAGGATCAAACCAATCGCAACAATACTACTTAAAGTAATCAGTAAAGCATTTGGTATGTTCTGACCGGATTTAATACTAGTACTTTTTATCTTTACAAACTAACCTGACACCTTGTTATGGGTATTATTTTTTATTACTCGTTTTGAAAAGGAGTTCCTTCTCATGTTTACTAAGACTGCTATAGCCTGATTTAGAGATTTTATCGAGTATTTTATCAATTTCTTCCTGTGAGGCAGCTCGTCTTACATTATACTCATCGTCACTTAAAGGTCTTCCGCTTTTTGGTCTGGAAGTTGAAAATTTTGTTTCCTTCTTAGACCAGGTAAACTTTGGCAATCTGAATTTATAAAATACTTTGTAAACATCATTTCCGTTTTTTAATGAAAAAGCATATATAAATCCCCAGAAAGCTCCTCCAAGATGTGCTATATGACCACCCGGATTTTCGGCAGAAATGCTTAGTACATCAATTGCAATAAAAACAATAGCCAGGTACTTAAGTTTCAACCTGCCCAGCAGAAACAAATGAACCGTATAATCCGGTACATAAGTTGAAATAGCAATAATTATGGCCAATACAGAGGCTGAGGCACCCATAGCAATTGAAATGCTGGCTATCGAATTGAAAACCGGAAAGAAGTTAAACGAAAGTATAAAAAACAAACCTCCAACAATACCTCCGATTATATAAGTCCAAAGTAATTTTGCCTGACTTAAATACTCCTGAAAAATAAGCCCGCCGAAGTATAACATAATCATATTCATAAGCAGGTGGAAAAACCCTTCATGTAAAAACATATATGTTATGATAGTCCAGGGTTTGGTAGCCAACAGACTAATATCAGCAGGAAGAGCCATTAGTTTTGACAGTGGGCTTAAATCTCCGGGTTCGGTATAATTGAATAAGATGGAAAATAAACCAACAAGATTAACTATTACAAATATAGAAGTGTTTATCAGTATAAGCCTAGAAAGCACATTCTTGCCCAGAAACAGCTGTTTGAAAAATTCACCCGTATTTCTTTGAGGTTGATTAAAAGCAAACATTTTAAATAAGTATTTAATATGATCCGTTAAGTGTACCTTTTTGTTTCCAGTACTGTATCAGCAGGAATCCAAAAACCATCCCTCCAAGATGTGCAAAATGGGCAACATTATCTCCCGGATTATTAGCAAAGCCCATATAGAGCTCAATAGCACCGTATATCATAACGAAGTACTTGGCCTTTACCGGTATTGCAAAATAGACGTAGATGAGCGAATTCGGAAACATCATACCAAAAGCAAGTAAAATCCCAAAGACTGCACCGGAAGCACCAACTGTTGATGTATTTATTATCAGATTAAGATCAGCCATATTGGGATCTGTATAATTCATGCCTTTTCTGAGTACTTCTGCTCCATTCTGAAGTACAATAGCAATTTGTTCGGGGTGAAGTTCGGCTTCAACAAAACTTAATCTAACCCAGGCCACTATCAATTGAATTATTCCGGCTCCGATACCGGTAATAAGATAATAATTTAAAAATCGTTTGGGACCCCAAACATTCTCCAATACATTACCAAACATCCATAGTGCAAACATATTAAATAATATGTGGGCAAACCCTCCATGCATAAACATGTACGATACGAGTTGCCATACCCCAAAGTCTTTAGATAAAGGATAATGTAATCCCAGATATCTGACGAGGTCGATACCTAGTCCGTTATGGAGTGCTATGGTTGCAAGGAAAAAAATGCCATTGATTATAAGCAGATTTTTTACAACCGGTGGTAACATAGTAAATCCGGATGGCCTATATTGTTGCATATTATTTTACAATTAATTAATGAAAAGCGTAATTTAAAACCGGGGAATTAAATTCACCTTTCTGAATTAAGTAATTCTTCAAGTTTACTAACGCTTACTATCGAAAGTATATTTTTGCCGTCAGGCGATATTCTTGGTGCTTTGCACATGAACAGCCTGTCAAAAATATCCTGCATTTCCCTATCATCAAGTTTAATGCCAGACTTTATTGCTGAATTTTTGGCAATACTTTTTGCCAGATTAACATTTTTGTCATAATTCAGATCATCTTTGCTAATCTTATGATTTTCAATTATTTTTTCAACTACTGTAGTAACATCACCTTCATTTATTTCAACCGGTGTACCTGTGACAACAAAGTTGTTTATCCCTGCATCTTCAATCTTAAAGCCTATTTTGTTGAGATCCTTCATAAGTGAAGCCAGAATACTCGAATCGGCAGGCGAAAGATTTATGTTTAGCGGGAACAGCAATGTTTGTGATGGTTGATTGGTTCCCTTCACTTTATCAAGAATTTCTTCGTACTTGATTCGTACATGTGCCAGGTGCTGATCGATCAACATTAAACCTGATTTAACATTACAGGCAATGAAACGATTATGTATTTGCAGGAACCTGTTTTTCTCAAATGTTGTGTCGGGATCAATGCTTTTGCTTAATAAAGTATTTCCTGACCCAGAAGCTGTTTTATCATTTTCTTTTGGTTCTGAATATAAAGACTCCCAGTTTTCAGTATTTGGTTTTTTTATAGCCGGTTGATTCCAGTTGCTGCCTGATTCTTTCTTGTCAAAAGGATTAAATTCAGGATCAACATTTATTGAAGGCTGTTTTATATCTGATGATGGTTTGGTTTGAAAGGCATTCTCAATTTCCGGGATCACATCAAAATCCAGGGTAGGGGTTAACGAATGCTTACCTATTGCCTGTTTCACAGCAGCATGTAGAACAGCATAGATATACCTGGCATCCTGGAAGTTAACTTCTGTTTTGGTTGGATGTATATTAATGTCGATATCCTTTGGATCAATTTCCATGTTTATGAAGTATGATGGAAAAGAATCATCCGGTATTAACTCGGTAAAAGCATTGTTTACTGCATGGTGAAGATATGCATGCTTTATAAATCTGCCATTAACGAAGAAATATTGCTCGCCCCTTGTTTTTTTTGCAAACTCAGGTTTGCCCACAAAACCGGAGATACCAACCTTATCAGTATTTTGTTCAACAGTGATTAACTTCTCATTGTAGTTGTTTCCAAACAGCGCAGCAATTCTGGATTTCATGCTGCCAGGTAACAACTTATACACCAGTTTATCATTGTTATAATAACTGAAATCAATATCATTATTTACTATTGATATCCTGATAAACTCTTCGTTTATATGCCTAAGTTCCACATTATTTGACTTGAGGAAATTTCGTCTTGCAGGCACATTGAAAAACAGGTTTTTGACCATTATGCTGGTCCCTGTAGCGCACTGACAGGGTTCCTGGCTAATAACAGATGATCCTTCAATAATAATTTCAGTACCAATTTCATCGCCTGCGGGTTTGGTTTTCAGTTCAACATGGGCAATCGCAGCAATGGAAGCCATTGCCTCTCCTCTAAACCCCATAGTTTTAATGGCAAAAAGATCATCTGCCTGCGATATTTTGGATGTTGCATGTCGTTCAAAACACATACGCGCATCAATCTCAGACATTCCACATCCATTATCAGTAACCTGTATAAGAGTTTTACCTGCATCTTTGACAGCAAGTGTGATTTTTTTAGCCCCTGAATCTACTGCGTTCTCAAGAAGTTCTTTTGCAGCAGAAGCGGGACGCTGTATAACCTCACCGGCAGCAATCTGATTTGCTACCGAATCGGGCAGAAGTTTTATAATATTCGACATTTCCAGTTCATAGTAATTAGTTAGTTACGCCAAATGCCTGTAACATTTTCTCAATAATATCAGTAAAAAGTATAAAATAAATACTTCCACCAATAAAAGTAGCATAAACAAGGTATGTTACAATTTTCGATAGTAAGGATTTATCATCTTCAACAGACTTTTTACCCCACCGGCTCGACATTCTAAGTCGTAATTCTTCATTGTGTGACAGCTCGCTTTCGATCCCCATAGCGGCTTTCTTTTTTTCAAGTTCCTCCTTTTTCGGATCGTAGTATCTGGGAGTATAATTAAAAGACTTTGGCTTTGGTGTTTTGAAAGATATTAGTCGCATGACAGAATTTGTTGGTTAGTGCAAAATTAGATCATTTTTAGAAAAACTTAAGCATATTGTATAGTCTGCCATAGTTAAAAATGGTTAAAGTGATGATTTACAGACCTAAAATTGTTTGTCTGCCGGTATTTCAAATGAAAAAATACTTCCCTTACCGGTCTTGTTTTCAGCATAAAGAGTTCCGTTATGCCTGCTTATAAGATCTTTACAAATAGTTAATCCCAATCCTGTTCCTTTTTCATTTCTAACACCAGTCTTACTCTCAATATTTTTATTCGTGGTAAGTATTGAAGAAAGTATATCATCTGATATTCCGATTCCGGTATCAGATACGGTAAAACTGATTTTTTGCTGCTTTTTTTCTGCGCTGACAACAACCTCACCTTCTGATGGAGTATACTTTAGGGCATTTGATATCAGGTTTGTAAGTATTATCATTAATATGGTTTGATCTGCAAAAATCTTTTCATCAATGTTGTTTTTAAACAATAGCTTTATATTATTCTCAGATGAATCAATCTTAAAAAGGCTATTCAAATCATTGAACAATGTATTAACTAAAAACTCGTGTGGTGTAAAATGGATCTTTCCTGTTTGTGATCTGGACCATGTAAGCAGGTTGTTGAGAAGGTTTAGAGTTTCCCGTGTGGCTGAATGAATGATTACAGCATACTTATCTGCATTATTATATTTTTTTAGTTTAAGGTCTTCAATTAACAGGTCGGTAAATCCGAGCAAAGAATTGAACGGACTTCTCAGGTCATGAGAAATAACCGAAAACATTTTATCCTTGGTACTATTTACTTCCTGAAGTTTTGCGTTCATTTTAAATTGTGAAAGCAGTTTTAACCCGATCATGAAGATCAGGAAAATCATGAGAATGATGATAATTATCAGATAGTAGCGATCTTTTTTCTGTGCTAACAAACTACTTTTGGCATCTTTAAGGTTTTGTTGCATTACATGGTTCTTTTGAAGCTGATTAAGTGTTTCAAATTGCTGCTCCGACAAAATAGAATCGTTTAATGCAATAAAACGTCCGAAACTTTCAGAAGCTTTTTTATATTTCTTCAGTATCTGGTAAAATTCTGCATATGTTTTATGAGTACTAACAATTTTCGATGGATAACCAATCTTGTGAGCATATTTTTGTGCCTTATATAAAACATCTTCACCTTTTTCAATATCACCCAGTCTTGCATACACAAGGGCCAGGTTTAAATAAACATCTATCAAACCAAAATAATAATTGTTGCTTAAATTAATTTCGAGTGATGCCTTAAATTTTTCGTAGGCGAGGTCGTAGTTTTCTTTCAGGTAGTAAATACTTCCCATTCCGTTTAAACAATATGCAGTGTAAGTATCATTATTAATTTTTCTATGGCAATCGTATGATTCCTGATAAGTTTTCATAGCATCATCAAGAAGTCCCTGAACCTCATATGTTTTGGCAAGATCCATTAGTACTGATGCATACCCTATGGAGTCATGCATATCATGTCTGATATCACGTGCTTTTTTTAGATAATAAACAGAGCTGTCGTAATCGCCTTTAACCCTGTAAACCAATCCCAGGTTGTAATAGCCATAAGCTATCCCATTCAGGTGGTTCAGACTTTCAAATATTTCAATAGATTGGCTGGTATGTTGTAAAGCCAGAGGTACATTTCCAGATAACATAAATGCATCACCCAGATTATTGTAGGAAAAAGCTATTTGTACAGAATCATTATTTTGCAGGCTCAGTGTTAACGCATTATGAAAATATGGAAAGGAGTTTTTAACATCGAATAAGTAATGGATATATATAACACCAATGTAGTTATTTAATCTTGGTAAATAATCTGTGATTTTATGTTCTGATGCCAGTTCCAGCGTTTCCAAACCAATGTTTAAAGCCAGGAGTGGATCTTCTTCTCGCAGCTTCCAGCATTTGGAACTTTTTTCTTTAACAATTTCCTGTGCCTGCTCATGGGAAAGCAGTTCGTTATTTGAAATATTTGGTTGTGATATTAACTCGAATCCAATTGAAACAATAAGAATTACTACTATATCCCTAACATATGTCATCTGCACCAGATCTTCGTGGATGAAGGTATTAAAATTAATAAAAAAACGGAAATATAGTCGTAAGTATTATCTAAAGTTAAATGTTCTTACTATTTATAACAATTAGTTTTTCCCTGGTCATTTCATTTATTGTGTATGGTATACCTCCGACTCCTATACCGGATGAATCACGTCCTCCAAACGGCATCCAGTCAACCCGAAACGCAGTATGGTCATTTATCATTACGGATGAGGCATTTATACGTGTTGCAACATTCATAATTGTGTCAATGTTTTTGCTGAAAACAGATGCCTGGAATGCAAAAGGAAGATTGTTGATCAATGGGATAATGTCATCCAGATTCTCATAAGAATAAACCGAAACTACCGGACCGAAAATTTCCTGAGTAGATAAACTGGCATCTTCAGAGGTATTGTATATTACAGTAGGAGCATACAAAGTATTGCCGATCTGTTTACCTCCACAAAGAAGTTTGCCGCCAAGCATTAAGGATTCTTTTACCCAACTGTCAATACGATCAATTTCTTTGGTCAGTATTAGTGGCCCTACTTCGGTATTTTTATCAAGTGGATCGCCAACAACCAAATTGGCAGCCAATTTTGCAAGTCGATCTGCAATTTTTTCAGCAACTTCTTCATGTGCATAAACCTTCTGTACTGATACACAAACCTGTCCGGCATGATAGAAGCCACCCTTTAGTATTAAAGGCAGGAGTTCATCAATATCAGCATCTTTTTCAATAATAACAGGTGCAACACCCCCATGTTCAAGGGCACATCTTGTACCCGCAGCCAGTTTTGAACGTAAATACCATCCTGTTTTAGCTGATCCGATAAAAGATAAGTAGTTTACTCTCCGATCAGTAGCAAGAAATTCCGAAACTTCATCATTGCATATTATACACTGGCACCACCCGTCAGGTAAACCGGCTTCTTTCAATATTTCCATAAACCTGATACATGACAGGGGCGTGGTAAGGGCCGGTTTTATAATTACCGGTGCTCCGGCAGCAATTGCAGTTACAGTTTGGTGAATTACTAAGTTCAAAGGATGGTTAAATGCACTTATGGAAACCACAACACCGATTGGTTCTCTTATGGTAAAGGCAAGCCGGTTTGTCGAGGACCGAGTGTGTCCCATGGGTATCTGATCGCCTGATAACGAATTAATCTGTTCAATTGCAATTTTAACACCGTTAATCGCACGCAGAACTTCAACTTTTGAATCGTTATATGGTTTACCTCCTTCACCGGCGGCTGTTATCGTTAATTCTTCAATACACGATTCCATAATACTGATTACTTTTTCAAGAATTTCCACCCGTTTCCATGCGGGTATCCAACTGGATTTATCTTTAAACAACCTGTGAGCACTTTCAAGAGCTTTTTCTGCCTCACTTTTACCGGTTAAAGGAACTTTTTTTATAGGTTTAAGGTTGTATGGAGAGCTAACTTCTAACATAAGTAATTGATTTTGAAAATTGATCAGGCTGGCGCTAATCTTTATAACCACCTGATTGTAATACATACGAAAATAATTATTTTTGCAATTCTCAAACATTTGATATGATTGAACATAAAAACAGTCCGATAGACAGACTTATAGTTGTGGGCGACAGAGTGTTAATAAAACCGGTTGCCGAATCGAACAAAACCGGGGGAGGGTTGTTACTGCCACCAGGATACAAGGAGAAAGAGGAGGTGCAAAGTGGTTATGTTGTAAAAGCAGGTCCGGGATATCCGATTCCTGTTCCATCAGATGACTTTGACGAGCCATGGAAACCCCGTGAGGACAAAACCAGTTATATACCATTACAGGCCCAGGTTGGTGATCTGGCAATATTCCTGAAAAAAGGAGCTGTTGAATTTCAATATCATAAAGAAAAGTATTTTATAGTGTCGCAGCACTCAATACTGTTACTGGAAAGAGATGAATTTACCGGTGAATAAATCCCCAAACAATTTTCATAACACATCTATAATATTAAATACTTTCTATCTTTGCCGTTTGGAATCAATCTAAATAAAGACGAAATTAATTAGTTACGGAATGTCATATAATCTATTAAAAGGAAAAAGAGGAATTATATTTGGTGCACTTGATGAGAAATCAATTGCCTGGAAGGTTGCTGAGAGAGCTTTTGAAGAAGGGGCTTCGATAACACTGAGTAATACACCAACTGCACTCAGGTTTGGGCAGATTGATGAACTTGCCAGGAAATGTAATGCCGAGGTAATTCCTGCAGATGCTACAAAAACTGAAGACCTGACCCATGTATTTGAGCGCTCGATGGAGATATTGGGAGGTAAAATTGATTTTGTACTACATTCAATTGGTATGTCTTTGAATGTTAGGAAGAAGCGTGTTTACAATGATCTCGACTATAACTTTCTGAATAAAACGCTTGATATAAGTGCGGTGTCATTTCACAAGATGTTACAGGTAGCGTTTAAGCTTGATGCAATTAACAAATGGGGATCGGTAGTGGCATTATCATATATTGCTGCACAGCGAACTTTGTATGGATATAACGACATGGCAGATGCCAAGGCATTACTGGAGTCCATAGCACGAAGTTTTGGATATATTTATGGGAGGGAGCGTAAGATCAGGGTAAATACCATATCTCAATCACCAACTTTAACAACTGCGGGTTCAGGGGTTAAGGGTGTTGGCAGTCTGCTTGATTTTACCGAGCGTATGTCACCACTGGGCAATGCGAATGCCGATGAATGTGCTGATTACTGTGTAACCTTATTTTCGGATTTAACAAAAAAGGTAACGATGCAGAACCTGTTCCACGACGGTGGATTTTCCAATATGGGTATGAGTTTAAGAGCTATGCATGTTTATGATAAAAACCTTGAGGCAAAGCTAAAAGAGCTCAACGAAAAAGAAGATTAACTATTTTTTATGTAATAGTACAGAAATATAATTGTTTTTTATATTTTTGCACCCTCAAAAAAGGCGAGGTAGCTCAGTTGGTTAGAGCGTCGGATTCATAACCCGGAGGTCACGAGTTCAATTCTCGTTCTCGCTACAACAGAAACCCACCGCAGCGCGGTGGGTTTTTTATTTCCCAAAAAAATTACATTATGATGGAGGAGGTTTGTTTTAGTTGGGCTCCCATAAGAATCTTGAGAATCAGCGCAGCTAATTCTTTGTTGATAATATCTTTACGTATATTTGCACCTATTCATGCTAATTATCCGAAGATATTAGGTAGCAGATTATCAGGTGCATACAAGAAGTGTGTTTTTGCGTAAGCTTTATCTGGAGTGTTACCTGGTTTGATTTTTATACAAGCTTTCGGGAATATTCTGGTAATTTTCAAACCTCTACTGAAACTACAGTAATCTGCCATATGTTTTTGTTTCGTGATATTTTGTAAGTAGAAGACAGCCAGCGTTTTGTGATTCTGATTTGTAAGTTAAGGCAGGTGAGGTAGTTTGTTCGATTTGGAATAGTATCTATAATCAGCTTTGGGGTATTTATAACCCAATTAATGCTTATCATTCCAACTCCAATAGTCATACACTATCGGGTCTATAATAGCTTTCTTTGCCAGGTTCCTAACGGCACGGGTTAGAATATCATATAGTTCATAACAATTAACATACTTCATTGTTGCATTTTTCGGAATAGAAATCCTGTAATTTACATCAGTAATCTCATTTATTATTTTTGTTAATGGTGCTAGCGTATAAAGATCAAACGGGACATGTTGGTATCTAATAAGTCTTTCGAGCTTAAAATCTGTTGACTCCTGAATGGTTTTGACAATAAGATTTATCATTTTAATTGCCGGACCAAATATTAAATATTCATTTGAATCCTGAATATTAGAAGCCCAATGGTTTATTAGAGAATGTGAATATTTGAGGATGAAATCATCATACTCGTTTTGATCATTTATTAAGCCTAATTCTTCAATAATTCTGTCAAAATTATCTGAGAACCATGTTCTAAAAATATCCGAGGGCTTTTTTCCTGTGATGCTTAGAGCCCGATAAATATTCGATCCAACAGAACGAATGATTATCTCTTCTTTATTGAGATGATTGTTTGGAAACGAAAAGCTTTTACGATATTCATGTAATTGCGATATTGCATCTTCCAAATTTTTGAACGTGTAGATTTCTTTTGGCATGTTTTTGTTTTTGTTCGTTAAGGTACACAGTTTACAAAAGTTAAAGATAAGTGTTTACACTTTTTGAAGTTATAATTTCCATTAAATTTAACAGCCTTAAAATTAGCACTATCCGCCAAATGTTTTATATACTTTTTTAGGTGCTGGGCTTCCTTCATTATCAAGCAAATCAGTCTAATAATTGCTCTTATTTTTGTTTTATTTGGGTCGGCAGTTTTCCTGTGAGTTGAGGCAGCCATACTCTTTGACAAGTTTTGGTCTGTATGTTGTCTTTTTTGAGCGACTTGGCAATGTGTATGGATGCGATGGGCTGGCATATCTATTCTGTTTGTCCGTTTATTGTTTCCATAATCTCTTTAAAACTATTTAATCCCGACTCTATGTTTTCAATAATCTCGCTTGCCAAAATATCAGGGTCAGGAAGATTATCTAAATCTGTCAGGCTCTTGTCTTTTAGCCAGAAAATATCCAGGTTGGTTTTATCTCTTACCAGTATTTCTTCATATGTAAATTTTCGCCAACGACCTTCCTGTCCTGCCTTGCCGTCAGGCAGGTTTTCTTCGTTCCAGGTCTCGGTGCGTTTGTGGCGATTCTTTGGATTATAGCATTCAACAAAGTCCTTTAAGTTTGCCGTTGTCATTGGCTTCTTTTTAAGGGTATGATGAATATTGGTTCTATAATCATAAATCCATACTTCTTTGGTTTGGGCTTCTTTGCTTGCCGCTTTATTGTCAAAGAATAAAACATTTGCTTTTACACCATGTGCATAAAAAAGTCCAGTAGGTAAACGCAAGATGGTGTGTAAATCGGTAGTCATCATTAGTTGCTTTCGCACTTCTTCGCCTGCTCCACCTTCAAATAACACATTATCAGGAAGAACAACCGCTGCTTCTCCAGAAACTTTGAGCATGTTCTTGATATGCTGCAAAAAGTTAAGCTGTTTGTTGGAAGTGGTTTCCCAAAAATCCTGACGGTTGTAACTTAAATCTTCCTTTTCGGCTTCGCCTTGCTCGTTGGTAATTGTCATGCTACTTTTCTTTCCGAATGGTGGATTAGCCAATACATAATCGTATCGGTTTCCGTCATCAGCAACTAAAGCATCATTTGAAGAAATAAAACTTTCACCGCCCATTTCGCCAATATTGTGCAAATACATATTCATTAAGCACAGGCGACGAGTGTTTGCAACAATCTCGTTTCCGTGGAATGTACTGTTTTTCAAAAACTCCTTTTCTTCACGGTCAAGTTGATTGTTTGCAGTAATCCAGTCGTAAGCTGCTAAAAAGAAACCACCTGTACCACAAGCAGGGTCGGCAATGGTTTTTGATGGTTTTGGCTGAACACAGGCAACCATTGTTTTAATCAGGGCACGAGGTGTAAAATATTGCCCTGCGCCCGATTTGGTATCTTCTGCATTCTTTTCAAGTAATCCTTCGTAAATCTTTCCTTTAATATCTGCACCCATCATCGACCAATCTTCCTGGTCAATCATATTGATTACTCGAGAAAGTTTGGCAGGGTCTTGAATTTTATTCTGACTCTTGGTAAAAATCTGACCCAACATACCTTTTTCGGTACTCAAACTACGTAATAATTGGGAATAAAACGATTCTAATTCAGCACCTCGTTTGCCCGAAAGGGTTTCCCAATCGCAAAGTTCTCCGTCTTTAACTTCATTACCTTCTACATCTTTAATGCGAGGGAATTTTAAACCTTTACTGTATGGCGGTTTATTTAGTTCGTCCGCCATTTTTAAAAATAGCAGATAAGTAATCTGCTCCAAGTAATCGCCATAGCTAACGCCATCGTCGCGAAGTACGCTGGCCAAATTCCATATTTTCGATATTATTGTCGAATCTGTCATTTCTTTAGTTTCTTAATGTCTTGTTCAAGTTCTTTAAGGCTGTTTTCTTTTTCAATCTTCTTTTGCTGTTCTTTGTATTTCTGATACTCCTCGGCAGATTTATTCAAAGCCTGTTTGTGACTTATTTTTCCTGCGTGGGTCAGCAATTCCCGTCCGTTTAGCTGAACAATGGCATCTAAACGCTGAATCCAGTCTTTCATGTACATGGGCGTATGTTGTTGTGCCATAGTTTCGGCAAATGCAAGGTATTGTTCCACAATTAACCCAAGCAATCTCATTTCATCTTCGTTCAGATAATTTTTGGCAATGCTTACTTCGGCTTTTTTAATTTTCACCGAATTATCCTTGTCGTACGATTGCATTCCCATTAAGGGCAACGATGCATCTACACGGCGGTAAACCAGTTCGGCTGCTGTTTGCTGGCTGATAGCCCACAATAGTTTGTTTTGCACGATTTTAAAGAACTCAATGGTTTTTTCATCCCTTGCATCGTAGTCGATACTGGTGGCGTAAATATCTTTCACTTTCTGATAAAAGAATTTTTCCGAAATACGTATTTCACGAATGCGCTCCTGCAGTTCGTTAAAATAGTTCATTGACGAGCCTGTTTTAAAACGCTCATCGTTTAGAGTAAATCCTTTTATAATGTATTCTTTTAAACGCTGGGTAGCCCAAATTCGGAATTGTGTACCTTGCTGCGATTTTACCCGATAGCCAACCGAAATTATTACATCGAGGTTATAAAAATCCAGTTCACGTTCAACTTCACGTTTTCCTTCAGTTTGAACTGTCCGGAATTTCCGGACAGTTGAACTTTTATCCAATTCGCCCTCTTTATATAAATTACCAATGTGCTCGCTGATAGTACGTTTATCTTTACCAAACAATTGCCCCATTTGGTTTTGCGATAACCAAACGGTTTCTTCTTCCAATCGCACATCTATTTTTATGTTGCCATCAGTATTTTGGTAAATTAGTATTTCGCCCTTTTCCATTTTGCTCTTTATTAATGATGTTTTTAAGTAATTCGGAAATTCCGAATTACCTAATTGTTTATGGATTTCCTGAAATTGTTCGCTTTCTCAAGAAACTCCTTATCCTCTCCAAACTCCATTATTCGGGTAACTTTGCCCTTGCACTTTCCGCAAATGCCGCGTACCATAATATCGTTTAGTGTATTCAAATGTATTTCTTCAACTGTAACATCTGTTGCCGAACCGCCACAGGTGGTATAATACACGCCTTCTCTCAGTAAGTATTTAAAACCTTCTTTTTGCTCCTGGTTTAACAAAGTATTTAGCTGAAACTGATTTATCTGAATTTGTTTTTGCCTACTCATTGTCTTTAACCTTGATTTTGTTGATTAGCCTGATTTCTTGATTGCTTTGGAGTGTTATTGTGAACCCTTTTAAATTGAAGGCTTTTTGCTCCAAAATTTATCAATAAACCAATATCCATATTGTAGGCTTCTACATAATTCATGGCTTGAGCTAAGTGCACATCTTCAAGATTTATTAATGCTTTTATTTCAACCATTATTTTCTCATCTACAAAAAAATCAACTCTACGTGTACCAATATCATGTCCTTTATATTGTAACGACATTTCTTTTTCTCTTTCGTGAGCAATACCCTGTAAATTCAGTTCAATGGACAATGCCCTTTGATAAACAACTTCCTGAAAGCCATTTCCCAAATACCTATGCACCTCCATTGCTGCTCCGATAATTCTCCGTGTCAAATCCTCATGTTTCATATCCTCTTTCTTTTAATCATGGCAATCATGCTAATCCTTTCAATCATGGTTTAGACTTTATTCTCTCCAACAACACATTTGCTGGCTCGTAATCAGCCTCTTGCTTACATTGTGCAATTTCGGTTTCGCTCAACAGTTTACCCTCAAATGCTTTTTTTAGGATGCTTTGGCGCAAGGCTTCCGATTTTTCCAATGCTTCGCTTATATTTTGTTCTACTTTATCACAAACGGATAGGCGGGATTCGATTTCTTTGATTATTAGTTTTTGCTCTTCTAAAGGTGGCAAAGGAAAGGCATATGACCTTACCATATTCGCAGACAAATTAGGCTGAGCAGAACCATTGTCAAATCGTTCAAGTTGTAGCTTACCTTCAGCACTAGTTAGATATCGAAATAAATATTTGACATTAAGCTTATCCGTACTTCTTATAATCATCAAAGAAGAAGCGATTGAACCTTCTTTATATGGAGTTACATATGCTGTTTTACCAAAGGTTGCACCACGTAGACAATAAACTAAATCACCAGCTTGAATTTTTCCACTTCTAAGAGTAGCATATTTTTCCCTTGTTATAAAGTGCATTTTTTTAGCGGACAAGCTTCCATCTGGTTGAATATGACCTGTATTTATCCATGGAATACCTGAGCTAACATATTCTGACCTATTAGGATAATTCTTACTTCTATCACCGTTTATAAACCAAGAAACATCTCCAAGATTACACCATACCCAATTTAAAGGAATATTATGTGGAATATCTTCATCCTTTATAGTAGCAAGCTGTTTTTCTTTCCGTTTCTCTTTAGTTTTTTCTAGTTCTGAAATAATATCTTGTATTTGTTCCAAAAGTTCATCGGCAGTGGGTAGGTTGGTTTGTATTGCTCTCCACTCTTTAGTTAACTCCCCCTCAAACGCCTTTTTAAGCACAGCCTGACGGTAAATATTTAATTGCTCTTGTGCTTTTTTAAGGTCGGCAATGCCTTTGTCGAGCGAGGCAAAGAGGTTTTCTATTTTGGTTACTATGGCGCGTTGGATGGGGAGGGGTGCGAAAGGGAATTTAATCTTATTTAAATTTTTCCTTGAAATTCTTTTTCTTGTTGTTCCACTTTGTAAGCTTTCAATTTCTTTACGGATTTGCTGACTATTAATATTGTATAGCAAATAACTTGGATAAATAAAATCATTATCTGGTCTTACAATAGCAACATCAACTGCTGTTATAAACTTACTATCTCCCTCTAATGGAAATATAGCTGCTCTACCTAAGGGTTCAGGCATACGTGCAATTAGAATATCACCCTGCTTTAAAAAAGAACAATTTAATTCATCAGCTCTTTTAGCAGTTAAATGTCTATTTGATTTATCTCGAAAAACTCCATCTCCAATATCAGCTAGCTGTATTAAACGAACCGACCCATCAGGGTCTTGGTCTTTTTTTTCAATCCAATCACCATCGCAAAAGAGCCCATCTTTCGAAATAAGCTCATCTAAAATACATTCTATCCAATCCTCTCTCATTACGCTGCTAACACCTCATTAAGTTCATTAATAATTTCTTCCATCATTGTCTTGAACTATGATTTAAACTGATTTTTTGATGGACTTTGATTTTTATGTTGAGCTTTTGGTTTCATTACTCTTTTAAATTGTAATGATGTATTTCCAAAATTTATCAAAAGTCCTATATCTAATCCATAAGCTTCAAGGTAATTAATGGCCTGAGCTAAATGAACATCTTCTAATTTTTTAACGGCTTTTATTTCAACCATTATTTTTTCTTCCACAAAAAAATCTACCCTGCGTTTACCAATCTCATAGCCTTTATAGCTTAAATCCATTTCTTTTTCCCGTTCATGTTGCAAGTTTTGCATATTGAGCTCTATGGATAAAGCTCGTTGGTAAATAACTTCCTGAAATCCGTTGCCTAAATGTTTGTGAACTTCCATGGCTGCACCGATAATCTTACCAGTTAGTTCCGATTCTTTATATTTCTTATAAATCATAGTAGTCATACAATCATAACAATCATAGTTCAAGACTTTACGCAGCCAACACCTCATTCAACTCCTCAATTATCTGCTCCATTTCATTCCCAAACAATTGATACATCTTTCCACGACCGCCCTGTGCATCAAATGGCGTATAATCCAAATCGTCCATTTCTATATGGTACGAGCTTAGCACATGGTCTTTAATCATGCGAAGCCAATCCATTTGCTCCTGTGTAAAACGGTTGTGTTGTCCAGCATTTTGTTTAAATATCCAGTTCTGGAAATTTTCGTTTATGGTTTTATCGAATGGTTTTAGTTCACCATCAATGCCACATGCACGGCGGATTAAAGAGACCAAAGCCGTTAATTCATCTTTGGGTTGTTGGCTTTTTACATTTTCAACCGCGCTGTAAGCATTCCAAACATAATCGGGAGCAAGTAATGGTTTTTCCAGTTTCAGCTTTTCCATTACTTCCTTAATCATTTTAAAAGTAATATCTCGGCGCATGTATGGTTGATTGTAGAAAATGCTCAATGCTTTTATTTCGTCCTTATGCTTTTCGAGGTATTCGGTAAAATCAATAATGGTTTCCTCTGCCTTTTCGGTTGTAAAGCTATCCCATTCAGATTTTGTAACCGTGTCGATATTTATATGGTCGATTATCTGTTCGTGTTCTTTGCGAACATTTTCCAGATACTCATTTAATTCTCCATTAAAAGTACTTGCCGCTTGTCTGATTAATTCCTTTTGTGCATTTTTCCTGGCTTCATCAGCCTGAGCAGGTGTTCTGTCTTCTACTGGAACTTTTTCAATTTCTGCCTGTGCTTTTTTATCAATTTCGTCAGGGTCGAAAGCATTTATCAGCTCTTTGGTAATTTGTTTCAGGTTTTTACCGCCTGTGTATTCCAATAGCTTTTCTTTTTCCTTTTCGGTAATTTGTTTTTCTAAACGAATCAAACGGTTCGATAAAGACAAAAACAAATCTTCATCTTCAACGCCCATTGTAATTGCTCCCAACAAATCTTTAAAAGCTACGGTTGGTTTGCGTTCCAATGGTCGGCTGTCGGTTTTCTTACTTTTGGTTGCACCAATGGCATCTACAATCACAAAGTGGGTTTTGCTGTTGGCGGTTCGTGTAACCTGCATTAATTTATCGCTGTCGATAGTTCGTGTTCCACGTCCTTTCATCTGCTCAAAGTAGTTGATGCTTTTTACATCACGCATAAACAGCAATACTTCAAGCGGTTTAACATCAGTTCCAGTTGCAATCATATCAACGGTAACTGCAATTCTTGGATAATAAGAATTTCGGAATCGGTTCAGTACCGATTTTGGGTCTTCGTCTATTTTGTAAGTTACCTTTTTACAAAAGTCGTTGCCTTCGTCGAATTCCTCACGAACGATTTTTATAATGTCATCGGCGTGGCTATCGGTTTTTGCAAAGATTAATGTTTTAGGTACTTCGTATTCTCCGTTTTCGTCAATACGATTTGGGAATATTTCAGCCTGTAATGCTCGTTTGTATTCCTTTATGATATGTCGGATTTGGCTCGGGTTAACAACCTTTTTATCCAAATCGTTTCTTGAATATTCGGTGTCTTCGTCTTCCTGTTGCCAGCGTTTTTTACGCGTCAGTTTATCACGGCGGTCAACATACCAGCCTGCTTTAATAGTATCTCCTTTTTGTGAAATATCCGTTTCAATGGAATACACATCGTAAGGCACGTTTACACCATCGGTAACTGATTGCTCATAAGTGTACTGACTTACCACATTTTCGTTAAAAAACCCGAAAGTCCGTTTATCTGGCGTAGCAGTTAAGCCAATCAGGAAAGCATCGAAATAATCCAATACCTGTTTCCAAAGGTTATAAATAGAACGGTGGCATTCGTCAATTACAATAAAATCAAATTGCTCAATAGGTACTTTTGCCGAATATTCAACTGGGATAGCTTTCTTTTTCTTGGCTTGTTGTTGAAGCCATGTATTGCTTTCACTTGCAGTTTCTTCTGCACTTTCGTCCAGTTCTTCACCTTTTAAAATGGAATACAAGCGTTGAATTGTGGAGATACAAACCTGACTATCATTTGCAATGTAATTTGATGAAAGTCGTTGCACATTATAAAGTTCCGTGAATTTTCGGTTATCATCAGTTGGCTTAAAGGTCATAAACTCCTGTTCAGCCTGTTCGCCTAAGTTTTTTGTATCTACTAAAAACAAAACCCTCTTAGCATCAGCGAATTTCAATAAACGATATATGAATGTGGCTGCGGTGAAAGTTTTACCAGCACCTGTAGCCATTTGAATCAATGCTTTAGGGCGATTGTTTTTAAAGGATCTCTCAAGATTCTCAATAGCAACAATCTGAGCAGGGCGTAGTCCTGCTGGGTCAAGTACTGGCATATCGTTCAGTCTGTTTCTAAGACTTTTATCCTTTTTCAACCAATCAGCAATTGTGTTTGGTTTGTGAAAGCTAAAAATATTTCTTCCTCTTGGCTTTGGGTCTCGTGAATCGGTAAATCGTGTAACAATACCTGTGCTTTCGTAAACAAACGGAAGTGGGTCGTTATTCAGATATTTTAGTTTTGCATGAGCATATTCAGTCGATTGTTCTTCAACAACAGTTAAGCGATGTCCTTCCTCTTCACGTTTCGCTTCTATGATTCCAACAGGTTTGCGGTCAACAAACAATACGTAATCTGCCGGTCCAACATCTGTCTGGTACTCTCTTACTGCAACACCTTGGCTTGCCGATAAATCAACCTTGTTTTTAGATTGTACAAGCCACTCAGCATCCACCAACATTTGGTCGATTCGGTCTCTTGCAATCTGCTCAGGATTCTGGTTGATATTATCTGTCATATATTAATTTAATCTAATATTAGTTTTAAAATTTTGCAATTTACAATTTTCATTTGTTAATCTGTCCGTTGAGCGTCAGCAAAAATTGCATTCTTTGGTAAGCTTTGGTTTGAGCATTGGCTCGTGGGGCTTGCCAATGTGTGCAATGTGCATTGGCTTTTCCTTAGCGGGTCGGCAAAACAAAAATTCCTTCAAGTTTGCACTGCCGTTTCTTTTTTTAGGCCTTGCACCTAACGCTTTGAATATGGTGCGTTTGGCATTTCAATGCTCCAACCTTTCAAATTACAATTATGTTTATACAATTCTATTTCTTTCATTATTAGCATTATCTGTAAATGCACTATATTTTTTGTTACCCAATGTAATTTACTGGATCCCCTCAAAATAGCATTTTATGTGATGTTGTTGTAGTTCATTGTTTTATTAACCAATTTGGGCCTAAATCTATAAATTCATTATTGGTAATGTTTCTTAAAGATGAGCCATCACTATTCACAATATAAATACCATAATCACCATCACGGTTAGAAATAAAAGCAATTTTTTTACCATCGGGTGAACATGCTGCATAGCCGTTGCGTAATTCATAGTCAGTAACCGGAAGAATATGCAATATCTACTGGGAAAAATCGTTTAATATTTTTGATTTGAATTCATAAATAATTCCCGCATCCATCCAGTAAATATCCTGGCTTCCATTGCCAGGGCCATTCACAATTTCTGAAAACTTTGAATAATTCAGTTCCTGGTAGTTTAGTTTTTTCGAATTAATGCCCCGATTGCTGCAGAAGAAAAGATATTTTCCATCGGGAGACACATAGGGCCGCACTTCAAGGTCTTCACTATTTATCGTTTTTCCCATATTCATTGCATTAGACCAACTGCCATCCGGCTTTTTAAAGCTGATATAGAGATCATTGCTCCCGAATCCCTCCTCCCGGGCTGCATCAAAAATGATATAATCTTCGTCCGGAGAAATATATGGATGGAATTCCCATTCATCTGTATTAATATTTGGTCCGAGATTTTCAGGTTTTCCATATCCTTCTGCAGTTTTTTTTATGCAATAGATATCCGCGTTTCCCAATCCTGCTATTTCAGTTGAATAGAAATAAATATTCCCACTTTTGGCAATGCTTGGAGAAGTCATATTCACCTCAGGATCAGTATCAGACTCTAAAACTTTCGGTTCACTCCAATTACCATTTTGAGATTCACAAAACCAGATTTTACTAATGGATTTTTCACTTGTGTCTCCAGGTAGAGGTCTGCTTGAATTAAAATAGAAATGGCTATTGTCCGGAGAGAAGAATGGATAGCTATTGTCTAAGCTTTTTGCAAAACTGGCTATTCGTGGTGCTTTCCAGCCTTCATTTCCTTTTTCAAAAAAGAGGATGGTGGAGGACCAGTTGAGACTGGAACGTCTGAGATAAATTTTGCTTAAATCATTAGAAATGGTAAGAGACATATCATGAGCTCCTGTGGAAATAACGCCCGGCATAAATAACTCCGGAGATATTCCCGGTGGTTTTAGTCCAAAATAGTCAGTATCCTGTGCAATTAAACTATAATTTGCATTTACGATTAAAAGAAAAAAAAGTATTTTTTTTAATAAATCATTCATTTTCTTTCTTCCTTCCTTATATTTTAGTGTTAACATTCGTTGTCGCTTTTTTTATTATGTTGGGTAACGGGAGTCTGCGCATAAACTCCCTTTTATTACTATAAAAGTACCATATTGTTTCATATTATTGAGTTTAATGGTATATAATTCTTCATGATGTTTTTATAAATATCCCCCGCCTCGTCCTCGTCTGTGACGAGGATGATTTAGTTATGAGTTTCCAACTCATAGTTCATATTTTTTCAATATTAACGTATCCCTTAATTTCAGTAAAGTCTAATGCAGAACTAAATAAATAATCTTCAGGCTCAGGTACTAACAATGCTATTGCAGGATTTTCATGAATATAATTTATCTTTTGGTCAATCATCTGGTTGTTAAACTCAATGGCATGATTGTCATCTTTCCAAACTTTATATTGGCATATTCTTTTCATCTTTTTTCCTGCAAATTCAAACCTATCTAGTATCCATTCCCTTCTACCCTCTGAACCGTTTTTAATCTGTTCTGTAATTTTTTTGCTGTAAACTTATTAAATCCCTAATAATCTCAGATAATCTATGATTTTCCATAGCTTGAGCAACCAAATGCAGATGGTTACTCATAAGGACCCATGCATAAACCCGCAAACCAGTATTTTTGATGCACTAATGTTATGAATCAGTTATAATTTTTTTATGCTCATATCTTGTAGTTACATCAATCCAATTTGTTACCGTAAACGTTAGATAATAAATTGCTTCCTGATCTCTATAAAATACCTGTCCCCTGACATAGGTTAATAGCTAAAAGCTATCAAATATAGCACGTAAATTTAATATGCATTACAAATGCTACTACTCATGCATCCTCGTCACAGACGAGGACGGGTACAGAACAGTAAAAAGAACAAATTTAATAAAAAGAAAATAGTGATGTTTTGGTTGTCGATTGAAATCAATATGACATAGCAATATGCAATATAATTGTATCAACAGGTAAGAAAAAAAATGCATTGATATCAATGGCAGGCAAATTATTAAAACAGTCTTTTGCAATTTCATAATCAGATGTGCTATAAAATCCTGGTTCCAAATCAGCACAATATAACGATTAATTCTTCTTATTTATCAAATTTACAATCACTTTAGTCATTGTATCTTTTTCCTCAGGTTTGCTTACAGCTATCATTAAGGTCAAGGCAACTAATGTGTTATCGGCAATTCTTTTGGTTCCTGATTGATCAAAGAGAATTCCATTTCGTTCCATAAAATAGAGAAATAGAAATGCTGCAATTCTTTTGTTCCCATCGGTAAAAGAGTGGTTTTTAGTAATGAGATATAGTAAGTTAGCTGCTTTTTCCTCTATGCTTGGATATAAATCTTTTCCTCCAAAAGTCTGATATATAGTTGCTACTGAACTTTGAAATGAATTATCTTTTTCGTGTCCGAATAAATCACTGTTTCCATATGCATTTTTCGCCAACATTATTTGACTCATTGCCTCATCATATGTCAATTGATATGTTTCTTTACCAGAGGTGTCTTTTATCTCAAGCTTTTGATAATCATATTGATCTAGTATGTCAAGTGCATAAGCATAATCAGAAATTATTTTCAGCAGCCCAGTGCTTTCATCATTTGTTAAATCATTAAATTCTAATACTTTCCCTAAAATTTTAACTGAATCCTGTAATTCCTTTAATTGTTCGTTTTGTTCTTTAAGTTTTCGCTGGTTTAATGCAAAACCATCTATTAAATATTCACTAAGTATTTTACTAGCCCAAACTCTAAACTGTCTTCCTCTTTCTGAATGAACCTTATATCCAATTGATAATATAACATCCAAATTATATATTCCAATTTGTCTTGTAACCGTTCTATTTCCTTCTCTACGAACTTGTGCAATTTTTGCACTAGTTGAATTCTCATTTAGTTCATTAGCTCTGTAAATATTTGCAATATGCCTGCCAATAGAAGTTCTATCAGTCAAAAAAAGTTCTGATATTTGATATTGATTAAGCCATACTGTATCATTGTCAATTCGTACTTCTATTTCTGTTGTTCCATCATCACTTTTAAATATTTCAATTTCCTTTTTTTCCATTCCTCAAATCTAATAAACTAATTTATATGTTCCATTTTAAAGTTTGTGAACTAAGGAGACTTTATTTATCCCTGGTAACGGGAATCTGTGCATAAACTCTCTTTTATTACACATTAAAGAAATTATTTATATAATTAACTGATATTTCGATATCAGAATAGTTCTAATAGATGACTTCAAGAACATCGTAATATCCTTCTACTTCCTGTTGATACCTGGTCTTAAGTTTTTGATTTCTGTACTTTCAGGAAACTCTATTGAATGAACATTCTTTTTCAATTCAACAATATGCCATTTTACTTTGAATGAGTCAATATGGCTTGTCAGTTTTAGAACTTTTTGATTTGTTTTAAAATCAAATTATCTATAATATCTTTATGGATGGTGGTAAGATCCACGGTGCAGAGTATTATACAATCCGGAATTCACACTAACACAATCCAACGGTTAATTTTTCTTTTTGAAACTACTTCCAAGCTTACAAAGCATTTCTTACGGGAAAATTATTTCATTGTTGGCAGGTTTTTATCATAGTTCTTTGTTGTGCTTTCGTACTTTTATTATTTTTCCAATATCTCCATTAATTTGTGATTCAAATATAGTTTTTCCTTTCCTACTTTTATTGAATTCAAATATCCTTTCTCTTCAAGTAGAATAAGATAATTACCAACAGTTTTAAGAGTTCCCAGTCCAGCGTTAATCAGAAATTGTCTTTTTGTATAAGGTAATTTAAATATTATTTCTATCAGATCTTTTGAGTAAACTTTTGGGAGTTCCTTTTTAATATTTTCTGCCGTTATTTCCATTAAGGAAATTATACTTTCTAAGCGGGTTAAACCTTTATTGGCAGTTGATTCAATCATATCAAGCATGTAAAGAATAAATCCTTCCCAATCATTGTTTTCTGTGACATTCCTTAGTTTTTTATAATAGTCTGTTTTATTTTTAATGATATATTCACTCAGATAAATTGCAGGGATATCTAACAGTTTCTCCATTTTTAAATACAATAACAAGAGAATACGTCCTGTTCTTCCATTCCCATCTGAAAATGGATGAATCGCTTCAAATTGATAGTGCATTATAGCCATTTTAATCAGAGGGTCTATTGAGTCATCCTGATTGACGAATTTTTCAAGATTTGATAGTTTATCCCGAATTATACTTTCTCCTGATGGAGGAGTATAAATAACTTCTCCATTTGCATTGGAAAGTGCTGTGCCAGGCGTAACTCTGATTCCCGCAGAATTCTGTTTTATACATTGGACTATCTCAACACAAAGGTTTGTAGTAATAAATGGTCGGGAATCCAATTTGTCAAGACCTAAGGATAGTGCTTCTTTATATCTAAGAACTTCCTTAGTTGCAAGGTTTTCAAACTTTTTCTTAGCCACAACTGCTTTATATAAGTCATCATTGGTAGTTATGATATTTTCAATTTCAGAACTTGCCTTTGCTTCTTGTAAATGTATTGTGTCAAGGAAAAGTCTTGGATTTGGTAAGTTTGCCATGGCTCCATTTAGTTTAGCCAAAGCTCTGCTTGCAGTTATTGTTTTTAGTAAAATGCTTTTTGATTCCGTTACAGCCAATTCTGGAGGAAGTAAAGGCAAAGCATTAAATGGTATTTCCCGCTTAAAGTTTGTCATATGTGATTAAAAGTAATATTTACACTCATTAATTAAACAGGGGTAAATATAATGATAAATTACCCTTGTTCATATTTTTAGTGTAAATTTTACTCTTGTTGGTATTTTGTTAGTATGAAATACAACCGATGGGTAATTGAAACATTTAGCATTACAAAGCGATTTCCTATCAAACTGTTGTAATGATTATTAAATGTACCACCCTTAAAATTAGCACTTTCCGCCAAATGTATTATATACCTCCTATAGTTTGCAATTTTATAATTTTATCAATAAAACAAGAAGAACGAAATAGAGGGATAAGGCTATGTTACTACACAAGAAAAAAATCCGTCAACAATGTTAGTCCCCTCTCTTTCACTACTAAAATCTGAACAGTTCATTAGACCAGGAGAGCCTGTTTCCAGGTTGTTAGATACAAATAGTATCGTTCTTCCATAAATATATTTATTCATGGGTTAGTTAATATTCTTTACGGCATTGACATCTCAAAAGATTTTTTTTAACTTGGCATTTTCTGCTTCAAGTTCTTTCAAACGTTTTACGTCTTTTACCTCGAGTACACCATACTTAGCTTTCCAGTTATAGAATGTAGTTTTGCTTATGCCAATATCTCTACATATACCAGCGATAGGTATACCTGCTTCTTATATTTTTAGGATTGAAACAATTTGTGTCTCAGTAATTCGTGTTTTCTTCATATTCTTTATAACCGTTTAAAATTAGTAATAAATTCCGACGCGCCCTATCTGGCTTGTACAAATCCAATTTTAAATGGCCAAAATTTAGGGAAGCTTACAACATCAATCCAATTTATTACCGTAAACGTTAGATAATAAATTGCTTCCTGATCTCTATAAAATACCTGTCCCCTGACATAGGTTAATAGCTAAAAACTATCAAATATAGCAAGTTAATTTAATATGCATTACAAATGCTATTACTCATGCATCCTCGTCACAGACGAGGACGAGTGGGGGTTGTCCCAGGTTCAAGTCCTGTGTGACTATTAATGATTGTGTGCTTTTTTTGGCTTTTAATGTTTACATTTTAATTATGAAATCTATTCAAGTTCATCAATATTGACAAGAGGTGATGACTCCATAAACTGCTTTAAAAAAATATTCCATTTTGGATCCCTAATAGGGCAAAAACTGTCAATACTATTAAATAATTTAGGGATATAACTCTTTTGTATTCTAATTAGTTCTTTAATGGATTCGCTCCTAACATTACCAAGGTAATTTCCAATTTCATATCCTGCATGCGCATCAAATAGCAAATTCCCATCATATCCAATATTTAATCCATAAAGGCAAGTTCCACAAACTTTTCTTCCAATTTCAGATTCCGATGTATGTGAAAGAATAATAGAGTTATGACCTAACTTTTCTATATCTTCAACTCTATCAGAAGAAAGTTTAAGTTTTCCAATATTCACACCTTCTCCTACAAGTGCTAATGGGGCCATACTAAAGAAGATATTATATTTATCACAGAATGCTCTTATCTTCTCGATGCTACCAATATTATCAATTTGTACAGTAGTATGAATTGCTATTCTGAAGACTTCATTCCCATCTTTAATAACCATCCTGTCTCGATATATATCTGATGCTATTATAATCTTTTCTATTATTTTTTTATGACTCCCATGAAGGCCGTTATCAAGCTCATAAAGACCTTGATCAATAGAAAAAAGACTAATCACCAGTGTGACATTTCTTTCTGCAACATAATTAATGAAGTCGGTTGTCAGGTAATGTCCATTTGTAATCAATGTTGTAATAAATCCTAATTCAAATGCAAATTGAATAATCTCTTTTAAACTTTTAGAAAGAAGAGGTTCCCCTTCGCCGGAGATTTCAATGCATAAAATACCATTGTCATGCGAATCTTTTATTATTTTTTTATACTCATCAATATTCAGTCCATCAATTACATTACCTCTTCTCGAATTTGGCATAAAACACCTTCTACAATGGCTATTACATATTGGTGGTTGATTCAAGACTAAGTGAGTTAGAATTCCATTCTTTGCTCTTTCGGCAAGGTTAAGGTTTAATACTTTTTCCATATAATATGGAGATCCCGCAAGATATTTCTTTAAGTTACTCATAATCTGAAAAATATGTTAATGTACGCTTATTATAGCCAAGATTGTCCAAATGGTTTCACATTTTCATAAAGTTTATTAGCTGAGATATTCGTTAAATTAAATTCTTCAGATGGTTGAAAGAATGAATACCCACTTTTTAATAATCTACGATATTCATTTTCTTTATTCTTTTTCTCAACATGTTTAAAATAATAGTATGAGCCTGGAAGTAATGCTAATCCATGCCATGTTATGAGGTCAACCCAGGGTAATATCATATCTGCAAATCTTAGATCTTTATAAAACTCTTTTTCGGTTTGGTCCTCAAATCCATACATCATATAAACATCTGTTCTAAGTCCTATTTTCTTAAGCTCTTTAAACAAATCAATTATTTTTCCAAAGCTAATATTTGACCAGTTAACCTTGTTATTAAATCTTTTTATAGTGGTTTCAATAGCAATAGTAATTATATTGAATCCAGCGTTCTTTAAAAGGTAAATGAAACCAATGTTTATCTGGTATGATCTATTATGAAAAAATTGATTTAGAAAGAAAGCATTGGGATTGTTTAGAATAAACTCAACATCACCAGTTTCTTTTCTATATTGACTTATCAATTCTAGAAAAAGCAATCCCTCTTCTGTAAAAGCAAATGTATCAGATTGATTTGAAAAAATTGAAACTTTATATTGATTTCTTAAGAGTAAAAATTGATCAAATAAATAGTCAGTGGTCATATGCCTACAGATACTCCCATCTCTATAAGACGAAGGACAAAAATTACACTTCATCGGACATCCCCTACTCCCAAAAAGCGAAAACGCATTTTGATTTTTTATATCTTTATTTAAATAAATTGGGTGCTTGTTACATTCAATGTCATTATATCTATATTCGCCACTCTCATTTAATAACACTCTTTGGTATGCCCAAGGTTGATTTAGTTTTCTTAATTTTTCACGACCTGCATTTTTTATAATTTTGCCATTTCTCTTATAAGCAATACCTTTAACTTTATTAAGCTGTGGATAATCTGATATTAGTTCTTTGATCAGCTCAACAATCGTTTCTTCACCATCTCCAAGAACTATGAAATTTGGATTGGATATCTCAAAATGCCATTCAGGTTTTATTGATGCATGTATACCTCCCAATATTATTATTGATTCTGGCAAAACCATTTTCAACTCAACAACGATTTTATCAACTATGAATTGCTCAAAGGAAAATATTGACGTTATTAGAACAAACCGTGGATTCAACTCACATATTTTCTCTCTATTATCAAGTATACTTTCCCCATAAATTACAACATTATTAGTTTTCTTCAAAATTCGTGTCTCACTTAGTACTGAAAGGTCTATGAATTCGCATTCAAATCCTCCATTTTCTAATGCACCTAAAATAGTTAAACCAGGCAAACTGACACTTGATCTATGTTTCTGAACAGGATTTCCAGCTTGGTTAATAATACCTGATTTATTAGGAGAAATAAAGAGTATTAATCTATCTGACATTAAACTATCTTTTCGTTTTGATTAAATTCCCTCATGTGTCCTTTTATAAATAGGTTTGTCGGCCTCTTTATAGATACAACTTTTTTTACTACAATTGCCCGAATAATTGTACCCATTTCTTCTAAATGCAAGATATCTTAACTTCTCAAAAATAAATTGGTAGTTTGGTCTTTTAACCGGGAGTATTTCAAGAAATGGCATCACTATAGCATTAACAGTTCCCTTAAAAGCACGTTTTTGGATAAATAGTGATGGAACAAATGTGGCTATAAAAAACACACCTGGAATAATCATTTCATAGTATCCTTGTTGATTATCAGCACTAGATATTGAATTATGAAACCATATCATTGAAAAGATACCTACAGCGTTCTGATATAAGTATGTTGCAAAGAAATCCTTTTTTGAAATCAACAGAACAATATCATAGAATATAAGTAATGAGTATAAAACTATTAAGTATATTGAAAATGCACATGCAAACTCAAGCACATCTGTTGGGTTGTGTATAGGTTCAAAGTATGGAATTATTTCCAAGCTAATTAGTTTTAAGCTCACTATTCCAATTATAATAAGTCGTAGGAAAAATTCAAACCTTAGCATAAAGCCTGACAAATCATACCCCTTAATACTGGAGTTTTTAATTGGTTTTATAATATCCGTAAAATCATCTGAATTTGAATTTTCCAAATTATGCAAATACGAATATATTCTCATGAAGTGAATCATAGTTAAAAGCACAAAAGCTCTTAAAAACCAGATAAATACATCCCCTTGGTACTCGTTGACAAAAGCTCCTGAGGACAGAATTAAAGAGTCTTTAGTAACGAAGGATAAGTTAAGATACATTTTGTAGATAACAGCAATAAAGAGACCTGCATAAAATCCCTTAATTGGAGAAGAAATGGCTCTATTTGGCCAATAAATTTTACCCATAATAATTGAAGTTTTTAATCGGATTACAAAAGTTCTATTTTATTGTAAAATTCTGTTTTCTCATTCGTTTAAGAAAGGTTAATAATCTATCTGACTTTGACTCATTAAAAATATAATCTGGACTACCAATTTCTTCAACCTTTCCATAATTCATAAACAATACCCTATCAGCTACATCGTTAGCAAACTGCATTTCATGAGTAACAATTAACATTGTCATTCCATGTTCACTTAAGTTAGCAATAATCTCCAATATTTCTCCTACAATCTCAGGATCAAGAGCAGAAGTAATTTCATCAAACAATAAGATTTTAGGGTTCATCATAATTGCTCTGGAAATCGCAACCCTTTGCTTTTCACCTCCCGAAAGAGTATAAGGATACTTTTTGACTTTATCACTTAATCCCATTTGTTGTAAAATCTCAATGGCTTTCTCTTTTATTTCTCCTTTATTAGAATTATATGCCAGTTTTGGTGCTAAGCATATGTTATCAATTACATTTAAATGTGGCCACAAGTTTAAATGTTGAAACACCATGATCACATCAGTATGATATTTATTCCTGTCAATATTAATAGACCAATGATTATGATCTCTAGCTGAAAAGATTAAATCATTTTCAAAATGTATTTCACCACAATCAATTTTATCAAATAAGCATATACATCGTAATAAAGTGCTTTTCCCACATCCGCTTGGACCAATAATTGCTATAGTTTCACCTCTTTCAACACTTAGAGAAATATTATTAATTGCTTGTAATTCTTCAAATTTTTTATTTATATTTTTTAATTCTAATATTGACATTAAGATATCCTCCACTTTTTAGATGTTTCGAACCTACGAGTTAATAAAGTCAATGGTAGTATTAAAATGAGATAAGAAATTGCTACTGCAGTGTAAACTTCAAGTGGCCGATATGATGATAAGATTAGATTCTGTGCTGAATGTAGTAATTCATAAACAGCAATTACAGATGCTAACGAAGACATCTTTAAAGTGGAAATGTACATACTTAACAGCGGAGGTGTCATTACTTTTATTGCTTGTGGTAATACTATTCTAGTAATAGTTTGAAATGAACTTAAACCCAATCCTCGCGCAGATTCAATTTGCCCGATTGGAACAGAAATTAGTCCAGACCTGACTATCTCAGCAACAAAAGCGCTCAAACTTAAAGATAAAGCTAAAACAGCTGTCCAAAATCCAGATAAATTGAGCCCAAAGAGAAGAGGTCCACAATAATAAATCCAAATTAAAAGAACTAAAATGGGTAAAGCTAGAAAAAGTTCAATGTATATATTTGCAGGTATTCTTATATAAGGTGATTTTGATTTCTTAGCAACTCCAAGAACTGCTCCCAATAGAGTGCCAAATATTATTGCATAAAAGGTGATCTCAAGTGTAATAATCGCACCACTAAGGAATACCTCTTTATGCTGAAAAACGATATTAAAATCCCAATCGTACATACTTTTATCTTACCCAGACGTTTTTAGGATGCAGAAAATTTGCATTATATTTCTTATTGACTTTATCCATATATCCAGATAATTCGAGATTCTCAATACAAGTATTGATAAAATGTAATAATTCTAGGTCAGTATACCTAACAGACCATGCAACAGGTGTTACATTATATGGGTTAGTTGCGAACAAATCAAAGGCTCCGTCATGTTCTTCTGCGAACTTTTTACATATATAGAAATCTCCTAATGCGACATCCGCTCTTCCTGTTAATACCTCAGATAAAGTTAAGTTTTGGTCACCCCCTGAGATCACTATAATTTCTGCATTAGTGAGGTTTCTTTTCGCATACTCCTGTCCTTGTTCCCCTTGTGTAACGGCAACAACTATTCCTTTTTTATCTATATCGCTTAGATTCTTAAACCTCTGATCTCCCTTTCTTACTATAGCACTGTTACCTCCAGCGACCAAAGGAGTCGAAAAAGCAACAGATTTTGCTCTTGCAATTGTTGTAAAGGTTGGTGCTATTGACAGATCAAATTTTTTAGATTGCAATCCTGCAACAAATGTAGCAAATGTTGATTCCACAAATTCAACCTCAACTTCCATTTGACTCGCTATCTCCTTCATAATGTCAATAAAGGTACCTGATAGCTCTTTATTAATCGGATTTCGAATAACGAAAGGGTCATATACAATGTAACCGACTGTAATCTTACCATCTTTTTTAATTTTAGAGAAGGTACTAGTTTGGTATTGATTAACTTCAACTGGCCTGTTACAAGATTGAAGGAAAACGTAAATAATTGTAAGTATTGTTAATTGAATTATCCTGATTTTCATAAATCCAAGTTTTTATTTTATCAATTTTTTATAAAAGTAAAAAAAAAAGTTATTCATTTTTTAGAAAGTTTTTAACTAACTTCACATCCTATGGAATTAGACATATAAGTAATTAAAATATTCCAAATTAATCTTATTCAGGTGTTTTTATCATTGATGCGAAGTAAATAATTGATTATAATCTATTCCACTGAATCTATGTAAAAATAGTGTTACTGTAGCCTTCCCTAATAATGTAGCCTTCCCTATCAGTAAACAAGGTCACGCTAAATTACAAAACCTATTATTTATGTGTAGTTTTAATGCCTGCAAGTCAAATAAAGCGTGTAAAGATCTTTATGAAAGAATAACTGCAAAAGGAAAAAGTAAAAAACTTGCTCTTATTGCTGTGGCTAATAAACTGGTAAAACAATCTTTTGCTATTGCTAGATCAGGTTTAGAGTTCGATCAGGAATATATAAGCGTTAAACCTCAATAAAAAATATTGTTTTTTTTTGGTTTTTACCACAGTTCATTGTTGTGGGCAGTGTTTATTATTCTTCGTTTTCTTCTTCTATTCCAATGCTTAATAACAAGGCCTCATATTGTTCATTGTCTTTTTCTTTGATTTTGGCCAATATGAATTTTGCAGTTTTTTTCATTTCAGGTATGTCTATTGGTGTCATACTTCTTTCAAACAAACCCTCCAAATGTGAAAACTCATTGTTAATTCTGTCTGTCATTGTTGAAGCCTGCCTATTGTTCCCAAAAAATTTTGTCAGTTTTTCAATCTGGTTATTGGCATTTGGGTATTTATAATAAAGAAAAGCTTCTAAAAATTTGCGTGTATTGTTTCCGAAGTTATAAAACAAGTTATGTTGATTTTCATCGTCTGCATTGTCAATCGAACAAATATATATTTGATGAAAGAGGAAATTAAATTCAGTCACATAATCTTTCAAATACTTTGGCATTATGGTAATTCTACTTGTTTCATTTTCTCTATAAATCAGAAAATAATTACATTGATTTTTATTCAAAGCATTTGGTAATCTTTTCAAGTATTTTAGGAAATCAAGATTATGAGTGGAAATGAATATTTGTTCAAACTCTTGTCTTGAAAAGATTTCAGCGTTTATAAGGCTATACACGAAAAAAATGTGATTACTGTCTAAACTAGAAACTGGGTCATCAATCCAAATTATTGGTTTACTCCCTTTCGTCTCAACATCTTCAAGCTTTGCCATAAAATAGCAAAACGCTATAAGACTACATTCGCCCTCACTCAAATGGTGGGCTTTATTTCCATTTCTTACAATTTCGAATTTTATTTTTTTGCCGCCAAATTCATCTGTTTCCTCTAATGCTTGTAATGTTAGAAAATCGTGTCCGAAGAAATTGTTTAAATATTCGTTTACTTTAATCGCTCCTTTTTCTTCATCTTTCATCAAGCGTTCTTTATCCTCAATCCGTATAATCTGTTGTTTGATTTTTTCTTCTACTACTTTCTTGTTTTGTGTTTCGGTATCAGAAGTTATTTTTAAAGCCTGTATTCTTGCTTTTACAGTAGTATATTGTGTGTCTGTTACAAAATCGCTTACTTCTCGTAATCGTAATAATCTTTTTGCTTCTGTTTGTTCCGATTCTAAAGAATTACTGAATTGGTTTGCTTGTGTTCTGAAAACTTCAAATTCTTTCCAACAATCTACTAGTTGTTGGCTATTGTCAGTTATATCTTCATATGTTTTTGAATTTAGCAAATCGTACTTGCGTTCTTGAAGTTTTTCTTTTACACGATTTAATTCAGATTTTATACTGTCAATAGCTTGTTGTCTTTGCACAATTAATGTGTCTAAATCTGAATGATATTTTGAATAAAAAGCACTTTTGTTGATTTGAACTTGTGTGTCAAGATTGTGAACTGAATTTTCAATTTCAGAAATTAGTGCGTCAATATCTTTTTCCAATTTTTCAGATTCTTCATCAAAGTGGCTTTCAAGTTCTTTCCAGCGTTGTTCGGAAATATTGTTACCACAAAATGCACATTGTTCAAGATTCTCTTTGTGTAATTTTCTTCCTTCTTTGACCCAACGATTGAGAATAGCATCTTTCAATAATTGTTCAATTTTGTTAGAACTACTGATGGATTTTGTAACAAGCTCTTTGGCCTTAATGTTAATCGTGCTTAAATCTAGTTGTGGTTCAGAAATAGCGGGTATATCAGCATTTGCTTTTTC
The DNA here is from genome assembly GCA_028277395.1 of Bacteroidales bacterium. Classification (GTDB taxonomy): domain Bacteria; phylum Bacteroidota; class Bacteroidia; order Bacteroidales; family F082. The sequence goes on from JANQGJ010000070.1 coordinate 103,434, forward strand.
ATCCAGCAAAGTCAGTTTTTGTGTTACTTCATCATCTGACAAAGATTGAAACGAAGTTGCTAAAACCGTGCCAATATCAGTTTGCAGCTTGCTTATATTATAATTTTGGTCACCATATTTATCAGATTTGTACTTTATACCATTAGGATTGTTAGTTGCTTTGTTCCTCAATTGCTGAGTTAATTGGCTGTTTTCTGTTTGATATGTTCCTAATGCAGTATTTGCAGTTGCAATAGCATTTTTAAGTTCAAGATAAAATCCGCTTGCATCAATTTCTTCTTCAATATTTTCTTCTTTACCCAATTCGTTTTTTAGTTCTTGAATTTCTGCTTCTATTGTAGCGTTACCTCCAATTATTGCAAAAGGAGCAATACTTTCATCTGGATTTATGATAAAACGAAGATTATCTTTTACAAAGTCTTCATTAAATACTCTGATTTTCTTTCCGTGTGCCGTTAAATTATTAGGTGTGCTGTCAGCAACATCTTTGATACTTACTTCGAATTGAGGATTTTCGTATTTGTCGGATAAGCTTCCTGATTCTAATGCTCGAATAATGCGAGAAAGAGTTGTTTTTCCTGAATAATTCCGTCCGTAAAAAATATTGATTGGTTTAAATAGAACAACATTGTTTCCATTATCACGGATAGTTGCATCCCAGTCGAAATTTTGAAATACTGCAAGATTATCTATTGACTTAAACTTTGTAATCATCTATTTCATTTTGTTCGGTTTACATTACCCCCAACGTACATATAAACGCAATATTTCGTTTATTTCTATTATAAATCCCAAATTATATTTCTGTTTATATACAAGAATATCAGCAATGTATTCGTTTCTAAACATTTACAAACGCTTGTAAACACTTAAATATATTACCCCAAACCTACCAACAAATAAAACACCAAACAATACCCTGAAAGTGTAGGGCTAAAAACTACCCTATACAGTATGTTTTCATGCTTTCGCATATCGTAAGTGTCATGAAAACAGCGACATAAGTATTTGCACAGTAAGTTAATGCAGGAGAGTTAGTTTGGGTGAAATAGCTAAATAATTATACAAAAGGTAAACAAAACATAAGGGGCACAACACCCCTTACATTATTCCTGCTTAGCTATTCATCTGATAATTCACTAACCCCCAAAACCATATCCCGAAAAGAATACAACAACCACAGCATCGATGAGTTGTTTTCATCGTTGCTGATGCCATTGGTTTCGTTGTAAGGGAAGCATGAAATTTTCCTGATGATCTCATTCATTTGTTCGGCAGCGTTTTTAAAACTGCCATCAAAGTTGTTTTCGATTACCCTGAAAAAAGGTTCGATGTTTACAACTTTTTTTGTGTAAGGGTTTTGAACCAGTACCGGTGTGTTTTCATGGTGAGCAGGTTCGTTAATTTGATGATTCATTATTAAATCCTCCAATGAAAAAACCCGCATGGTGCTAACGGTGTCTTAAGCCGCCCGGCCGAAGCCGGGAACCACACGGGTTTCTCCTATGTTGAATTAAATATTGCAATTTTTAAGACGTTTTTAGCAATTACAAAGATAATGGAAGTTGTTGGAACAGGGAAGTGGTTTGGGTGTTTTTTAATATGGTTGATAAGATGTTTTGTTTTCTGATCGGGGTATGACCTGGTTTTCATTTATATAATTTAGGCTTGGTAGCGCATAACTCACCACTGCTTTTGTGCCTGCATACATTTTTACGAAAACAATCGTAAGATATTATTCCTGATAACTGGTTGCAATTTCGTTAATACTGTTTTAAGACTTTGTATTTCATGAGTTCAGAATGCCTTGTCATTCCAACGTTCTTCTACCAATGGTATAGCAATATAATGATGATGGAATATAGTCATATGTAACGTTGTTAACGTTTATCTCTGAAGTGATATCAATTGTTGTTACTATTGCTCTTGAGAGATTATTTTTATTGGCAAAACTGTTTAATCCTTTGAGATCACCAGGATTTTCATAGTATCTGTTGGACCATTTTATTTCCACTGCCCAAGCCGGTTTGAGGTTACCTTTTCTAAGACCGACAATATCTACTTCACCATTTTTCCACCTGGAATAATATGGCGTTTGCCAAAATCGATGAAACCATTGAGAATAAATTGCTGTTTCCACCATATTTCCAATAACACCTGAAATATTTGAAATAGGTGAAAATAAGGCACTTCTTAGTGAAGGATTTGTTAAGTATATTTTAAAGTAATTTGCTCGTTTAAATTTCTTTCCACTCATATCAACTCTGTTAACGACACGTATCAGAAAAGCAGCTTCAAGATATTTGATATACTTTTTTATGGTGTTTTTCGAAACACCGGATGTTATCGCAAGATTGTCGTATGAGAATTCATTTCCCGTATTGAAAGCAATGGTGGTAAAAAGTGAATTTAATTCCTGAACATCCTGAATCCCGTATAGACTGGGTAAATCCCTCAAAAGTACTTTATCGATTATATCACTTTTTATATACCTTCCGGGATTTGACTGAATTTCTTTGGAAAGCGAAACTTCAGGATATCCTCCAAAATTAATATAATCAATGAAGTGTGAGTTTAATTCTTCAATGTCAATTGATTCATAGAATTCAACTTTTGATTCATTCCAGATTTTATCAACAGGTACAATTAAATATTCAAGATCTTTCAGATGAATGTATTCATGGAAAGTTAAAGGTGGTAATGTGAAGTCGGTGAATCTGCCTGCTCCGGATTCAATACTTTTTAGTTTAAGTGCTGCAGCTGCAGAGCCGGAAACAATGAATTTTGATTTATGATATGAATCCACCAGAGATTTTAAATGTATTTCCCAGTCTTTCAGATACTGAATTTCATCGAAAAATACATAAAAACCATCAAATTCATCTTCTTTTCCAACTGCCTTTCTACAGTAGTTAAAAAGGCTCTCAATTCCGATAGAATTAAAAACTGGTGTTTCAACGGATAAATAAAAAATTTTTTTTGGATCAACTCCATTATCAATTAATTTTTGAATGGAATGAAAAATCATAACTGTTTTTCCAACCCTTCTTGGACCCATTAAAACAACAGCACGTTTAATACCGATATGTTCAATAAGTGGAAAGAACTCATCAAAATAAAGCCTTCTTTTCATAGAGTTATAGAAGTCATCAATTTTCCCTTCTTTCCACCAATGGTTTTCAAACTTAACTCTGTTTATTATTTGTTCATCTGTAATTTCAAATAGTGCCATTAGTGTAAATTAACTGATTCTAAAAGTACAAATATATATAAATAAAGTCAAATATTTGATCTTAGATGATTTTTGTTCCTTGGCTTCCGACTAAACCTTTCAATTTTTATGATGTTTTGAACAATATGAAGATTGTGGAAGTTGTTGGAACAGGGAAGTGGTTTATGTGTTTTAATTTAATCAGTACAATGTTTTGTTTTTTTGAAGTAGTCCTGATTTTGTTTTCATTATTATTGACTTTTCCACAACTAGTCATAATGCTCATAAATACAGACTGATAGCCTGATCCTCTAAAATATAACTACTTCAATTAGTAGCCAGTTTTACACCCCTTAACGGTATTGTTTTCAGTTTGTTAAGTGTATATATTTGAAAGTCAGTTTATGATGGTGAAAAACAAATTCATAAATAATTAATTCATAAAATGGTTGGAATACAAACATTACAATTCAGGCGATCGTCAATCACGATCTGTCAATTAATTTAATCATATCAATTAAATCTTTAATCATGAAAACAAAAAAAAACGAGCAACAATTCTACGAATTGAAAATGGAAATCGATGATGAACTTGTTTACCAGGTACGTAAGTATTTACCTGAAGGAGTATCTTTCCCAAAAGATCCCAATGATAAGTTCGAAATGCCTGATGGATTTGAGTTTATAGATGAAGTTATTGTAAACACCTTGAATTCAGGCACTTCGCAAAACAAAGCCACAACACATGCAGCAGACTCACCGGCAGCTGTTGAAGCAGGACTTGGAGCCATTAGAACAGCATGGGCAATTATTGAAAAAGGAACACCATTACCCAAAACTGCAAATCTTAGTTCAGCAATACTTAATAAGGCTGATATGGACTGGACACATTACTCAGGGGCTAAGATATTTGAGAGCAAAGAACTTTCTTTTACACTTGATCAGTTTCTGTTTTTGGATGTACCATCAATATGCCTGGCAAAAGCACGGTATACCATTGATCTTTCATATGATGCAGCTTATACTGGTCCTGTTACTAATGTTGCCAAAGGAAAATATATTCCTAATATTTCAGTTACTGTTTTGGAATCGTATAATGCGGTTGGCACCTGGCTTAATATGAATGCTGAGATTTCAAATGTTACAAATATAGGTCAGCCGGGAAAGGACGTTGTTCCTCATTTTTATTTAACCTTGCAGTTTGAAGCAAAGAAAACCATGTCATCCGGTTCGTGGACAAATAAAATCACAGTTCAGGGTGATGTGGGAATAACAAGCTATGGAACACAGGACCTGTGGATCGAACAATGGTAATTTAAAAAGTTATAATGAAGTATCAATTGTCGGGTATCGGATCGTTTCCGGTGCCTGACAATTATTGCAGCTTTTATTTATTAATAATAACTTACTGTATAAGTTCCGTCGCTGTTCATAGAAACGTCAGCATGGTATTCCCCTGTTGGAAATATGATACTTGTACTGGAGGGAAATTCATAAATATTCAGGACCTCACCAACTGATGCATATCCCATACTAATGAAATATTCATTACTGGTTATATTGAATACTGCTGAAGTGCCCGGTATTCCCTGTACAGCATAAACCGGAGTATTCTCAAATCCTATTCCTGAGGCTATCTGATTAATCGGGATACTGTTTTCCTGCACTATTGTTAACGGACCTGCAACGGGGCCTGCAACCTGATTAGAAAACTGATATGTACTTCCATTATATGACAGCGAAATCTGATTATTGGTAGATTGGTCAGTTTGAACTTCCTCTTCAGCTGTTATAATATTACCAACTTCAACAGTTCCGCTGTTACCCCACCAGAAATTAAAGCTTTCATTCCATTGAATAAGTGTCTGGCCCATTACCTGCAGGTAACCACTGTTCATAGCCAGCGGATAAGCTTCTAAATTGCAAATATTCTCATCAAACTGGTATTGTACATATCCTACCATTTCCATTGTGTTGTTCTTTATAATAATTGAATAAGTGGCATTACCCGCAAAGAAATATGAAAAATGTGGTATTGAAGCAACAATGTGTTTATCATTCTTATAACCTCTCAGGTCTGTCCATGTGATACCATCGCTGGAAACAAAAATCGATGATACTTCAGTATCATCATTATGAACTATACTAATGGTTGCAGTGTTAGGTTCATAAGCGTCAGGATTTGATAACTGAATTTTATGAATATCACCCAATATTGTGATATGTTCTGGCAGGATAATGGAATCTTCTATACTACCCTCGATCAGTACTTCTTCAGACACAGATCCCTCCGGGAAGAATATTTCTGTTTCTCCAATTTTAAAAATACCTCCATCGGTTCCTATTTTGTTGGAATCGGGAGTATCATCGTCGTTATCTTTCTTACATGAATAAGTTAGTAGCATTGTAGCAGTTAACATCAGTATCAGCCATGTTAAAGAATTGTGTAAAGGTTTTGGTTTGTGCATAATCATTTGCTTATTAATTTGTTATGTGCCTGCGAAGTTAATAATTTTAACTAATACACATGGTGATCATTGCAATAATTTAAAATGCAATTTGTCTTATTTGATTCAGTTTTGAATGATAATGCCTGTAAAAAAGACAAAGTTCTTGATTCTATTTTTTTATCTTAATGCCAATTGTTCCAAATGTTACTTAAATATTTTACATACTCAGCCTTTCGTAAGTTTTTTGGAAATACCAATAAAAGAAAGCTTTCCTTTTGACTAAAGTAATATGAGAAATCCTCCGAAATCATATCACAAATTCAATATTATTATTGTATCTGATATTATAATTCCGGAGGAATAGATCTTTACCTGTTTTGAACAAGTATTACTACAGATTATTTCTGTATTATCAGTTTTTCCAGTACAGTTTCATACTTCGTTGAAATCATGAGCATATGCAAACCGACAGGCAGATTATGAGTTTGTATAATAATTCTTTGCTGTCCGCTATCGAGTTGATATTTATTCCGGTACATAATTTTCCGACCGGTTATATCGGTGATCTTAATATCTACTTCATCTGCAGAATCCAGGTGGAATGATAGTTCCGTTTGATAAACTGCAGGGTTAGGTTTTAACTTAAGATTCAGATCATTGTTTTTATTTGCAGTGGTTGCTGTTTTTGGCAGGATTGGTACTAAATTTAACGATTCCATGCATATGACATAATCTTCGTAATCAAGGAATTCAAC
>JANQGJ010000082.1 GCA_028277395.1 Bacteroidales bacterium
GATCACAGAAATGTTACGCTAAATTTGTACAACAAAAAAACCTGACAGGAGTACACATTCTATGAATTAAATAGTGATGCTCAAAACCAAAACCGGTACCCTATAGTGTTTTATTTGTCATATTTATTTGGTGTATAACCGGTAAAAAATGTAATAAAGTGGGGTTATTATACAAGTAATAATGTGATTTATATGTATGGTATAGAAAAAATGAATCTCATTGCAAAATTTGTCACAGTTTGTCTGCAGCTCCTGTGGAAATCTGTCATTAATGATCCGGAAGCTGATTTGGGACCTTGTAAATGTAATATGCAGTTAATCTGGAACATAGCATCTTACGCTGATAATTCTACTGCTATAAAGTATAGTGCAAATATCTATCATGAAGTTCATAAAGTGCAATTGACTCGTATAAAGCAAAGTATTAGTTCCATAGAAAGTATAACCTGGTCTTATATATTAATTCCGATTTCAACCGGAAAAAGACCTGCATTCAATATTAATAAATAAAAAACCTTAATCAAATGAAAAAACGATTATTAAAACTAACCCGGTTTACCCTGGCCTCAACGTTACTTGCAATTGTAATAGCAGGCTGTAACAAAAGCAACCAGAGAATTAATTCTGATGATCAGACAGATTTTTCAGAGTTAATAGAAAGGTCAAAAACAGTACAGGAACAGGTACTTGATTTCAAGTCTACAATGGAATATTACAGGGATAATCCCGGAGTGAAAACCGGGGGACAGTTGTATGAGGCAGATGAAGCTATACTTGAATTGGAGTCGCTCATTAATTATAACTTCTGTTACACAGGTTTGGAATGCAATAAAAAAACTTACGAAGAAACTGAGTTTACCATGCCTCTGGATGATCTCTTACAGATTAATGATCCGAAACTATCAGAAGTTTATTATGATAGATTAATTGATACAGTTCAGGCGCAAATGGGAAGGGTAAACTACTCAAACATGAAACTGCTTATAGTTGACCTTGAACTAGGAAATATCGCCAGTAATGGAGATGCAACAGTTTTTGTTGGTGCACTAATTGGTAATGAAGCTACAGCAGTTCTTCATAATGATAGCTGGATTTATGGATTGAATCAGGGACTATGTAGTTCAGGTTATTCAAATGATGAAGATGCTGCCACACAATTATGTACAAGGGTAACAAATGCAATGTTACCCAATCCACCAAATGGGTATATATGGACATTTGGTAATCCACATTCAAAGAATATATATGCAAAAGATCATCCATTAACTACTGCACCTGATAATTATCTGGATTACAAAGTGTTTTATGCAGAGGAAAACCCTGAATTACAGTTGACTATTGGAGATGCTGAAGAATGTCTATCTATATATGAGATGAATTTTTATGAGGGATATTATATTGATTTTGCTGAAGACTTAGAAAATGAGTTTTCTCAAGATTTCAGCAGTTGTATAATTGAAGGGATTCATATTATCACTACAAGTGAGTATATTGTTCATAAATATCGAATTTTTGTGGGTACAAGGCATTTAAAATATCCATTTGAAGTTGAGGATATTCTTACATATTAGATTATGAATATAACAAAACAGTTTTTAAAGAGATGCTTAACAATCTCAGTATTACTTGGAAATATAGCATTATTTAGTCAGAATACAAGTTTCGAAATAGTATTGCAAAATGATAGTGTGTATCTAGAACCTACAACTTTCATTCGAAGTAATGATAATGGTTTTATTGGAATTATAAAAAGAGCATCACTAATTGATAGTGTTAATTATATAAGCACAGATATCTTTAAAATTAGTAATGAAGGTGATACAAACAGCATTGGGTTTGTTAAAGAGGATACTCTATATGCATATTATAATATTATTAGAGTTGATGATTCGATACCCGGTTACTTACTATCCGGTGTTGGTTATAATATTAACGAAGATCCCGAGTATAAGTTTTACGTTTTTACACGTCTTGATAATGAAATGAACAAGTTATGGGAAAAAGTCTACTCATTTGACTTTCGCGTTAGAATGTGGAGATCGGATATCTTACAATTAAAAGATAGTTCATTCCTGTTTGCAAGCTCACAATGGGGATCAACTGAGATGTTTCTGTTTAAACTTTCAGATAAAGGAGATAGTTTGGATTATAAAGAATATTCAGGAGATGATGCTGGAGAGGTTATGAGTTTAACTTATAATTGTGATTCTACCTGCTATTTGTTACATACGGAATGGGCTCATTATTATGCGAATACATCAACTTGTAGTATGATAACAATTAGTGAAGATCTTGAGCAATTAGCATACAGGTTTTATCCTGATTTCTATGGAACACCTTATAATTCTTTATTGTTACCTAGTGGGGAAATAATTACAGGAGGTAGTGAATTTGTCAATTATCCTCCTGGAACCTGGGAAAAATATATATCAGCATATAAACTAGATTCACAACTAAATCCCATAAGCGAAATACAATGTACAAACCCCGATACAAATTCCCGGGGAGCTGAAACAGTAGCATTGGATTTTTATTATCCATCTTGTATTTACCTGGGTGGCAATCATAATCTACAGGGATTCTCCGGAAATGATCCAAGTTGGTTCTACGTTACCAAACTGAATGAAAACCTTGAGATTCAATATGAAAAATATATTGGTGGTGACTATTATTACTGGCTTTATTCCGTTGCAGCGGCAAATGATGGAGGTGTGTTGCTGTCAGGTTTTACATTAGAGCTGGGAGCTCCTTCGTATATGAAAGATGGTTATTTTATAAAGCTTGACTCAACCGGGTGTATTACAAATATACCGGAAAACAGTAACCTGCAAATAAAAGAAGTGCTTGTGTATCCAAATCCGGGAGTCAATGAAATGTATATTCGTACCGCCCTTAATGATTGTTCAGTTAGTTTATTTGATATTCGTGGAAACTGTTTAGTCTGTCATAATATTAAAAATCATATTAGCAGGATAGATGTGGATGATTTACAACCAGGAATATACACATATTTAATTGAAAAAGAAAATACTGTTATTGAAACAGGAAAATGGATTAAACAATAAAACTAAATTTTAAACTCTAATAAACTAAAGATGAAAAGAAATATATTTATATCAATAATACTGGTGCTGGTTACTATGGAAATCTCAGCACAGTGTACTTCATGCTATAATTCAACAAATACAGGAATGTTTTCCAGTGTACTTGGAAGAGAATCTGAATCTTCAGGATATGCTTCTTTTGCGTCCGGAATAAGATCAAAAGCAACTGAAGATTTTTCAACAGCCATTGGTTTTCATGCCGAAGCTCATGGTGTAAAAAGTATGGCGTTAGGTTCCATGGCTAAGGCTAGTATCAGTGAAGCGATTGTAATTGGGTCGGGAAATACGAATAGAAATTTTTACATGGAAAATTATGTCCCACGAAGTTTGATGGTTGGTTTCGAGAGCAGGTTTCCAACACTTTTTGTTGGAGAACCCCATGATCAGGACTTTGAATACACGAAAACCGGACGTATCGCAATCGGAAATGTCGTAAATGATGATGGACACATGGCACCCCTCACCAAACTCCACCTCCGTGCTGATAACGGAGAACCTGCCATTGCTTTTATCGAACCTTTTCGATGGAAATCAGGAGCATTTGCAAGCCTTGCTCTCGGTTCACTGGAATATGGAATAGGAGCTGAGTTTGAACTGGGCCTCGTTTTACAGTCAGCAACAAACTACGTGTTCAAAAAAGGTAATGTTGGGGTTGGTATCGATATGCCTGAATATAACCTGGATGTTGAAGGGGATATTAATTTCACAGGCCAGCTCCTGTACAAAGGTGAACCCATTGGTGGCAGTATGTGGCAACAACTTGGTAACAACATTGCATATACCGATGGCAAAGTTGGGGTTGGTACTACCAATTTCACTGGAAATTACAGCCTCTATGTTGAAAAT
>JANQGJ010000013.1 GCA_028277395.1 Bacteroidales bacterium
ACCAGTATGGTTATGAGGTTATCTAGTTTTGCTCCTTTTTTCGCTTTACTCAGTATATTCTGAAGATATATTGAATTATCTACTTCTGCAATATGATGAATACGGCTGGCTTCAATGTATTCATACTCAACATATCTGATAAAATCACCTATTTGATAAATACTGGAGTTAGGATAGAACAAAATATTTTCTCTGATAAAAGGTTGTTTTACAGAGTCATATGCCAATGCACACAAGTAATTCATATCCAGTCTTGTGTGACGTTTGATATTCACTGCTGATTGTCTGTTTATTTCTGTATTGTCCGCAAACTTTCCTGTAGAAAAACCTGCAAAAATTCCAAATGGAGTACACCTGGTTGACATCCTTAATAAATACCTGAGGCAGGCATTTGAAAGCTTTTGAATCTTTTTCTCTGATTTATTTCCCTTAGCTGGATTACCGTTGAACCATTTCCTGGTTTCATAATACAAATTTGGAGAGGCAATGAAGATAGCTTCATTTATTAATGGGTTTTGCAACAGCAATTGCAGATCACTATAGCTGATATGTTTACTTTTTGTTAGTTCCGTTATAAACTCCAATGGCAATAACGGAGTCCGTATAATATATTTATTAAAATGTTCATAGGGATTTTTTCCTGACATAATTATAAATTAGCTTAATAAAAGACACTCATCCCAGGCAGGTTTGAAATCAGAAACTGCAGATATAAGAGACAAACCAATGCCAGCAATTCCATCAAGTAAACCATATTCATTTATTGGACCACCATCTTTTTCCGACCTGTACGAGACAAAACCGGCAAGACCACTTTTATATCTTGCAAAATCCATGGTAACATCAAGCCAGTAATCCGCTGATTGTTTCAGTTCATCAATATCTGTATTCATATACATCCGTCTGAAAATATGCGAAATCCCTGCAGATCCATGACACAAACCTGCGTCAACAACACCATTGATCCTGAGATCTTTTCTCTTAGAGGCATGTTTCATAATCGATATGGATTCCTTTTCCCAGTCATAACGCCCAAAACTTTGTGCTGAATACCACAAAGCTAATGAAATACCCAGATCTCCGTAACACCATGCTAACCGACTTGATGTTATCTTCTTTGAACTTTCAATGGAGAAACCGGGATAAAGCGAATTAACAGACCACTGTGTAAGTTTCTGGTTTAATATATAGGTATTAGCACCGTCAACCAATCGTATAAGTTTTTGGGCATTTACTTCATACTGAAAAAGTTTTGTTAGAATTAATACTATACCTGACATACCATGAGAAAGACTAATGTTAAATCCTGATTCGCCGGTTTTATAATTGATTTCAGAGCTCCATTTTATCTCCGCAATAACTTTGTGACTCACTAAATCTAATTTGTCAATCAAAAGGTTAAGGGATTTAAATACTTTATTATTCCTGATTCTTGATGCGAGATACATAGCAACACCAAGAGCTCCGTGAAGATAATCGTACCTGCCTTCGTTTATTTCCCTTAGCATCCACCTTGATAACTTACTATCAATGCTCCCTAACAGACTGTTGGTATCAGCATCTAAAAAATCATGTTTTGAAAGATGATGAATAACCCAACCAATTCCAGCCAAACCATCTGCATATGTTTTTAAGTTCATATTTTTATTGGCTGAATCAATAATATGCAATATCATATTGTAACCCAAATCATAAGCTTCCTGACTATTTTTATACTTTGCATAATAGAAATAAAACAATGCAATACCTGTCCTTCCTCCCATTAGAGAATTGCTTTTAATTGTACTGTTTGCACAAAGCGAAAAGATCTGATCAATTTTATTTTCGATTTCTGAATTATTAATCATTTCAATCAAACTTTAAAACGGGGCATGTATCCTGCATTGAACAAACATATCAAATCTTGTTATCCAAAATCAATACAGGTTAAAAATGTTTATCATTTCTCTCTTATACATACCCCGTTAAAATTATTATAAAAAATGATGACATTAAGGTATTAATAATAAGAACCGAATCAATCCATATTAGCACAAAAATTCAACTAATATTTTGTTCGCAACCAGACTGATTGTTTGTGCTTATTATCTCACTATAATAGTTTGAACATATAACACCACTCTCAACATCCTGGTACTTACATACGCCTGACTTTACTGACAAGATTCCACATAAGGGAATTTCAACTGACCAGCCAGTAATCTACATCATCTCCTGGTACAGAAGACTGGTTTATGATTCTCTCATTATAACAATTCTCTACTGTGTTTAACTTTTCTTTCTCCATCTTAATGCCATATTATATATAGAAAACAATCTGGTTTTTATGTTAAATTATCAGTCTGTTATATCGTTACTGATACTTTTGCCACTCCAAAACGACTGATACTATTTGGAGTGGCATAGCTATAAACTTGTTTTTCCCGGTTAAAAACATGGATAACTGATACTGTATTCTTTCTGTATTGATCATTTTTTCGCCTGGTATTTAATGATCATTATATCACCACCCGGAATACAATTTTGACCTTCTGAAACGAAGTTCCCATGTTCACAAATCAAATAAGCAATTATCTGCATTGATATTACCTGTTGGTTTGTTGTTAATCAAATTCGATCATAAAAGGTTACACAATTTGCGATAAATTCAACACCTTCAACATAAGTGATACAATAACAGCAGTTTAATTCATAAAAAATATTCAATAACCTCAATAAGGTAGCTGGTTTTCATATTTACTTCACAGATGGTTCATTTAATTTCATAGTTATATATATAAAACATAGAACCTATGCTCTACTAAACTGTGTAGGGTCAGTTACTACTATTAAGTAATTAGTGTTATTATTGCAAAACGGAGCAACATATTAGATTCATAAATTATTAATTAATACAAAATTTTGCGAAATGATTAATTTTGTGAAACCTTTTGATCGTCAAATTGATTAACTGAAGTAAACATGGTCAAATTCTCTGAAAAAGAATTGCTGGAAGGGATTAAGAATAGTGATAATAATGTACTTAGATATATGTATACACTATATTTTCCAATGATACGTAAACTTGTCATCAATAACAGTGGTAACATTATTGATGCGGAAGATGTTTTTCAGGATGCTGTTGTTATCATCTACGAGAAGTTATTAAATGATATGCTTACTTTAACCTGTACATTGAAAACATATATGTATGGGGTTTGCAGAAATTTGTGGTTACAGCAATTAACAAAAAGAAAAAGAACAAACTTCATAGATGAGGATGAAATCGAAAAAGCCATAACTGTAACAAATGATGAGATACAGGATTTCAATGAAGAGAAATTATTTCAGTTACACTATTCCAGACTAAACCCTACTTGCAAGGAAATATTGGAGTTGTATTTTAATAAAGTTCCATACAAAGAAATTGCCGTCAAGCTTAGTTTAACAGTCAGCAATGTAAAAACATCTAAATTTAGATGTAAGGAAATGCTTTTTAGAAATATTAAGAATGATCCAAGATATGGCGTGTTACAAAAACAGAGAAAGCAAGTGAAACAACTAATAAGGGTATAGAAATGAAATCAAACGAAGAAATAAGGATTTTATTTGAAAAAGAAATATGTGGTGAAATTTCTGAAAAAGAAAAAGCTCACCTTAATTCTATACTGAATAGCGATCCACAAATCAAAGAAGAATATGAACTTTGGAAAAGAATTGATGATTCAATCCGAAAGAAAGACACTATCAACCTGAGAAATAAACTTAAGTCTATAATGGCTGATTCACAAGAGAAAACACAGCCAGTCAGCAGGATTAAAAGAAGTATCAGCAAGAAATGGTATGCAATTGCAGCATCAGTAGTGATATTAATATCTGTTGGTATTGGTTTATATGTAAGTAACATTGATAAAAATGAAACCTATGCAATGAACTTTACAGAATCACCATATCTGGAAAGCTCAATTGTACAAACAAGGTCTGATGATATTGTTGTAATTACTCCTGAACAATCTGACACTTACAATATTCATGAAAATATTATATTCAACCTTGAGATACCTGATAGTGATCCAGTAAAACTACTGATATTTAACAATAAGGAAACTATTATTTTTGAAACTAAATTAGATATGACACCCTTTGTATTCAATCAATCTCTTACTCCTGGTTTGTACTATTGGAGAATTGAAACAGAGGATGATATACTTTATTCTAACAGGTTCTTTATAAGAAAATAAGAACTTATCTACTGATACAGCCTTAAAATTATGATATTAAGGGTTCTGGCAATAATAATATTATTCTTTAGCATTGAACTACATGCTCAATACAGACCTGCTGACTCAATTTCTGCATATAATTATTATCTGACAGCACATGAACACATTAGAAACTATGATTACGACAGTGCTGCATTGTATTTTGACAGATCAGCTTATATCTATGAGCAAATTGGTATGTGGACAGAATGTGTCAGAAGTATCGTTCTAAGTCTTAAAATTAAATTAAACCATCAAAATAATGATGAAGCAAATCTTACTTTAGAAAAAGGTTTATCAATTGCTAAAAAACATTTTAAAAATGATAATGCTTCGGAGCTTACTGAAATGGTGAATCTGGTGAGGTATAAAGGTATCCTGTACAAAAGCATATATAACCTTGATGAGGCCCTGAAATATTACAGGTTAAGTTCAGATTATAATCAGAAACTAAAAAACTACGATACAATAAGCTATTTAAACAACGAGTCCAGAATATTATTGAATTTTGCCATAGCGTATATGGATAACAGGAAGAAAGATCTGGCACTGGATTATCTGTTTAGAGCTTTACAAATTCAGAAATCCTTACCATTAGATCCGGAATTCAATATTGCAATACTGTACATTAATATTGGAAATGTTCATAATGATCATAAAGACTTCGAATCTGCAAAGCAATATTATCTGAAGGCAAAAGAATCCAATAATCCCAGATATAATAATTACTTGTTGATCAATTCATACGTTAGTAGCCAGCTTGGAGAATTGTATTTTAACCTGGGTAAATATGATGAATCATTGAAGTATTATCAGGATACCCAGGTAACAGCCCTAAAAATATTTGGAGAGAATGATTTTGAAGTTGCTGAGAACAACTCCAATCTTGCTTCAGCTTATCTACAGGTTGGTGATTTTAACAAATCAATTGAATGTATTAATTCTGCCATTGAAGTACTCACTGTAATTCGTGGAAATAATTCAATTGATGTTGCAGATGCGTATTTTAAACTTGGAGATATTTATTGTAGTACAGAAGACTATATTAATGCTGAGGTTTATTTTAACAAAGCACTTGAAATCTATAAACTATCATTTGGTCCAAAGCATTACTACATTTCCAATACCAACATAAGTCTTGGTGATATTCAGGTTAATTTAAACAATTATGAAAATGCTCTCCAATATTATCAGAATGCCATAATTGCCAGTATTGCTGATTTTAACGATATAAACATCCACTCCAACCCGCTGCTTACCAATAATGTACAAATAAAGCCTGCCTTACTGAATTCATTACAAAAAAAAGCTGACCTGCTATACAAACTATACCTGTTAAACAGTGATACGGCTAAGCTGCTTTCTGCTTTTAAAACCTATGAACTATCCTTCGAATTAGCCAATGATATTCGTCAGGATTACAGCTTTGAAGAGGACATGATGAATGTAAGTGAGTCATTAAGGCCACGTTATAATAATGCAATTAATGCCATCTATGATATTATTCCTTTCCCGGATAAAAAAGAGTATTCAAAAAAACTATTTGAGTTAATAGAAGCTGCAAAAAGCTCCGCCTTGTTTTTTATGATTCAGGAGTCTGATGCAGTTTTATATTCAGGCATTCCCGAATCATTGGTCGTGTTGGATAAATCGCTAAAGAAAGACTTAACCTTTTTTAAAACACAGTTGGATAAATTTAATGAGCAAAAGGAACCTGTTGACACCAACCTTGTAAAATTGTATGAGCAAAGATATTTAGAACTTTTTTTAACCAGAGACTCTTTAAACAGTTATATATCTGAGAATTACCCTTCTTATCTTGACCGAAAATTCAGATATAACTTTGCATCGGTAAATGATCTTCAGGAAATTATTAATGAAAACTCAGCAATTCTGGAATATTATATTGGCGACAGTAATTTATATATCAATATCCTAACTAAAAAATCATATCAAATAAAGAAAGTGGATTTAAGTGAGTTGCAATTGTATAATAAAACCATAAGATTATACAGGGAATTGCGTAAATGGGGTGATAAACGAACAATTTATGATTTAAGTCACGAGTTATATGAAATACTGGTTAAACCCATTGAACATTTAATAACGGACAAGGAAAAATTGATTATAATTCCGGATGAATTCCTCTTCTACCTGCCTTTCGAAGTACTTTGCAGTAAACCTGTAGCTATTGAAAACAATATATATTTCTCTGAACTAAACTACCTTATTAATGATTTTGAAATTTCCTATCATTACTCATCATCTCTTTGGAAAAAATGCATTGAAAAAAGTACTCAAAACAAAGCCCGAAGTACCAGTAATTCGTTATGTGCCTTTGCTCCTGTTTTCTCTCAAGATAACACCGGTATAACACAATCAAGCCCTTTTTTCACAGATAGTAAATATAATGGCTTCCTCAGATCGGTTACAGTTGATGGTAAAAATCTCAGCCCTTTACCTTATTCGAAAAAAGAGGTTGACACTTTAATTAAAATATTTTCAGAAAGAGGACTGATCGCAAAATCATTTTTATTCGCAGATGCATCTGAGGAGCAATTTAAAAAAAATGTAAAAAATTTTGAGTTTATTCATATTGCAACACATGGTTTTTCCAATGACCAAAATCCAAACCTGTCAGGACTTGTTTTTTCGCAAAGTCCATCACAAAACGCTCAGCTCCCAGACTCTTTTAAGGTGAATAATGAACGAATCTTTGAAGAATCCAATTATTATGATGATGGAATTTTACACACAGCTGAGATGTATAATCTTGATTTAAATGCAAATCTTGTTGTGCTTAGTGCATGTGAAACCGGAATAGGAAAACTACGCACAGGAGAGGGTATGATGGCAATGACAAGAGGCTTTATTTATGCCGGAGTTCCAAATACTATTTTCAGCCTATGGAAAGTTTCAGACATTCATACTCATCAGTTGATGATAACACTATACAATGAAATTTTGAATGGTAATTCATATTCCAAATCCCTGAGGAACGCTAAAATCAGTATGATAAAAAATGAATCAACCGCGTTCCCGGGATTATGGAGTGGTTTTCTGCTCTCAGGTCAATAATTTCAATACCTCTTACGTACAAGTTTTATGAGTTAGTATATAACACTCTTGAACAGAAATAATATCTGTGTTGCATGAAAGTACAACACTAAGGTAATATTGTGTCGGTTGCGCAACCAACATTTTTAGTTTTTGCAGCAATCCCGAATTCCTTAGGTTTGAATATACCTCCACCTTTAATAAATCTCATCATTCTACCATTTAAAATAGTAATCCTTCTTTTGTTAAGTAACAGTTTTCTTTTCAATTTTCTCTTTTTCATAACCTTTTCATTTTCAGTTCAGCATACTCTTTTCAGGATTTTCTGCTGTCTCCTGCCTGTTTAGAACATCTGTTATTTCATATAATTACTATTCTTCGTTATAAAGATAGTACTTATTTATAAAAAAACTACCAAAAAGGTTACAAAAACCCTACCATAATTATTGAATTTATCTACAATTATTAAGACACATTATGTTATCCATCATATGTCTTTACTGATTTTATATTACTCTTTCTATCTTTGCCCATAATTTAAACGTGGAAAGTAGGTATAACATAATTATAATTGGCAGTGGTCTTGGAGGCCTTCTATGTGGAGTTACTTTGAGCAGAAAAGGTTATAAAGTTCTCGTACTTGAGAAGAACCATCAGATTGGTGGCTCTTTGCAATCTTTTAAAAGTGATGGTTGTAATTTTAACACTGGAATGCATTACATTGGAAGCCTTGATGAAGGGCAAACCCTGAATCAGATTTTCAAATACTTTAATTTGTTTGATGGAATTAAGTATCAGCGATTAGATGAATCCTGTTTCGACATATTTAATATTGATGGCAAAGAATTCAAATTCCCCATTGGTTTCGAAAAATTCAGAAATCAGATGTACAGTTATTTTCCTGATAACACAAGTGACATTGATAATTACATTGCTGAAATACATGAAACAATAAGTACTCAGGATATCTACAGACTAAAAGAACAGGTTGATATTGATACCGGCAATAATAAATTCTTAAGACTAAATGCCTGGGAATACATAAAATCCATAACAAATAATCCAAAATTGCAACAGGTACTTTCCGCACTTAATTTTGTTTATGCCGGAATAAAAGACAAGTCGCCGTTTTATATCCATGCTTTAATTAATAACCATTTTATTTCAAGTTCCTACAGAATAATAGGAAGTACTTCTCAGATTGCTTTGAATCTACGTGACCAGATAGTTAACAATGGTGGAATAGTGCTTACCGATAATAAAGTTGAAAACCTTATTATTGAGGATAATAAAATAATAGCTGTTGAAACTTCTGATAAAAACCATTATTACGCTGATGAAGTAATTTCTAACATACATCCGGCCTCAACCATGAACCTGATAAGTGACGGGTTGATTAAAAAATCATTCAGAAACAGAATGATCAGAAAAGAAAATACAATTTCTGCATTTGCTGTTCATATTAAACTTAAGGAGAATTCTTTCAGATATTTTAACTCAAACTACAACTTCTACAAAAGAAATGATGTTTGGTATGCCTCTTATTATGACAGTGAACTATGGCCTGAACATTATTTCATGCACATGAGTGTACCTCCTGAGAACAGTCAATATACTTCATGTATTGGCTTATTAACTCATATGAAATTTGAAGAAGTAGAACAATGGAAGCACTTACCGGCAGAAAACAGAGGTAAGGAATATAATGATTTCAAAAATCAGAAGGCAATGAAGTTAATTGATCTTGCTTCCATCAGATTTCCTGAGATAAAAGAAAATTTACTTAGTTATAAAGTATCAACTCCATTAACATATCATGATTATTTGGGATCACCAGATGGATCAATGTATGGAACACTCAGGGATTTCAACAAACCCATAGGATCATATATTTCACCTCGTACAAAAATTGATAACCTTTTTTTTACAGGGCAAAATCTAAATCTTCATGGTATCCTTGGTGTAAGCATAAGCTCGATTTTAACCTGTGGAGAATTTATTGGAATTAACAATCTGATAAAGGAAATCAATAATACTCATTAATGAACCAAAAGGACTAGAATGCGCATTATAAGAAATATCCTGATAATATTGGTAATAGTAATTTCTATATTGATAATCTTATTTAATATTTCAACTAAAATCACTCCACCAGTTATAACAGATGATAGTGTACTGCTTTTGGAAAGGGAAAACCCTGACACTAATTTCTATAAAATTGGCAATAACTGGCTCAAAAAAAATGATTTTGGGTTATGGGAAATGTACCTTGAAGGAAGTCCTTTTGAGATAGGTGTTATAAACGGTAAGCTCACAAGGGAGTTAATTCAGATACAGGAAGATGCCTTTGTAGAACAAATAAACAACCTAATACCATCAAAATCATATTTGAGATTTTTGAAGTATTTTATTTCATGGTTTAACAGAGATATTGAAGAGAACATCCCTGAAGAATATTTACAGGAGATTTACGGAATCTCGTTTAGTTCTTCACCCGATTATGATTATATTGGTAATAATTATGAACGACTTTTAAACTATCATGCAGCCCATGATATTGGTCATGCACTTCAAAGTTTAGCATTGGTTGGCTGCACCTCGTTTGCAACCGGATTATCAGGTGATGATAGTTCCATGATAATTGGCAGGAACTTTGATTTCTACATTAATGAAACCTTTGCTGAAAATAAAATAGTAGCATTTGTTAATCCTGACAATGGGTACAGGTTCATGTATATTACCTGGGCCAGCATGATCGGTGTTGTTTCCGGAATGAATGAACAAGGACTAACGGTTACAATAAATGCTGCAAAATCTGATATTCCGTCAAAAGCAACAACACCTGTATCATTATTAGCAAGAGAGATTCTGCAATACGCCGATAATATTGAGGAGGCAATAGAAATTGCTAAGAAAAGAAAAACGTTTGTGTCAGAATCACTTTTAATTGGTTCGGCTTCCGATAAAAATGCTGTCATTATTGAAAAATCCCCAATGAAATTTGGGGTAAAAACCACACCTGAAAATAGTATTATTTGTTCAAATCATTTTCAGAGTGAAGTATTTGGTAATGATGAAAACAATCTCAACCATATTGCAGAGTCAGCATCGGATTACAGACAAAAACGATGCAGACAATTAATCAAAAGCTATGAAGACATTGATTACCTAAAAGCTGCTGAGATATTGAGAGATTATAAAGGTATTGATAATGTGAATATTGGAATCGGAAATGAAAAAACAATGGCTCAAATGATATCACATCATAGCGTAATATTTCAACCACACCAGCTTCGTTCATGGGTATCTACTTTTCCATATCAACTGGGAGAGTACCTGATGTATGATATCAGGTATGTGTTCAGCAGACCGGAATATTGCACGAATAAAACAATATTATATGATTCGGTATTAACAATTCCGGCCAGTCCCTTTTTGTTCAGTATTGAATATCAAAACCTGATTGAATTCAGGAAAATGAGGGATATTCTGAAAAAAAGTATAACTCAAAAACATAAAATCGAAAACGAAGAATCATTCTCGGATACATTTATTAGTACAAATCCGGATTATTACCATGGATATGTACTCCTTGGCAATTATTATTTCGTCCATAACAAGCCAAATAAGGCTCTTTCATATTATAATATTGCTTTAACCAAAGAATTTGAAAATACCACTACCCGGGATCTTGTTATGGAAAGAATAGAAAGCATTAAGAATAATGGGTTATAACATACAACCAGATTCTAATATTGTTTAACTAATTTTGTAATGTAAACTAAGCTGTTTTGTAATGTCTGTTCCAGCCATAGAAAAGAAATCTTTAGAGGAAATCAAGAAATTTCAGGAAGAAAAACTAAAAGAAACTTTGCAATACCTGCACAGAAACTCAACATTTTATAACAGTCTGTTCGAACAAAATAATATTGACGTTAATAAAATAAACCTGCTTGAAGATTTAAAACATATTCCTGTAACTACAAAAGACCAGTTACAAAAGCAAACCGATAGCTTTCTCTGTGTTGATAAAAGAGAGGTAATTGATTATGTTACTACATCTGGAACAATGGGGGAACCTGTTACATTTGCCATGACTAATAACGATCTGGACCGACTGGCTTATAACGAGTTTATATCTTTTTCATGTGCTGACACTACAAAAGATGATATTTACCAGTTACTTGTTACAATCGATAAAAGATTTATGGCCGGAATGGCTTATTTCCTGGGTCTCAGGAAACTAGGGGCCGGCATAATCAGAACCGGGCCAGGTCTTCAAAAACTTCAGTTCGAATCCATAAACAGATTTAAACCAACAGGATTTGTAACTGTCCCCTCTTTTATTCCAAAGCTTATTTCCTATGCTGACGAACACAACATCGATTTTAAAAATTCCAGTATAAAGAAGGCTGTTTGTATTGGTGAACCAATAAGAAATCCTGATTTTTCTTTAAATCAACTCGGGAAGAAAATAACTGAAAACTGGGATATAAAACTTTACTCCACCTACGCTTCTACTGAGATGGGAACTGCATTTACAGAATGTTCCTATGGAACCGGAGGGCACCATCATCCTGAAATGATAATAGTTGAATTCCTGGATGAAAATAATAATCCTGTTAAAAACGGAGAACCGGGAGAAGTAACCATTACTACATTGGGTGTTGAAGCAATGCCATTATTAAGATTCAAAACCGGAGATATCTGTCATCATTTTACTGATCCCTGTCCATGTGGCAGAAACACAATGAGGTTGGGACCGGTTATTGGTCGTAAGCAACAAATGATCAAGCTAAAAGGTACCACATTGTACCCACCTGCTATTTATGATGTACTTAATGATACGGAAGTTGTTGATAATTATATTATACAGGTAACCAGTAATGAATTGGGTACAGATGAATTGCTGATAAAAATTGGCAGCAGAAATACATCTTTAGCTAACGCAAAACAAATAAAGGATAACTTCCGGGCTAAACTCAGGGTTGCTCCAGAAATTGAGTTTTTTAAACCATCAGAAATAAATTCAATGCAATTTGCCGATGGAAATCGTAAACCCATAATTTTTATTGACAAAAGGAGTTAATAGCATCATGAAAAACCTCATCTATAGTTTTCTTATCATTTTAATTTCACCAGCTTTTACTTCCACTGCTCAGGATAAGACCTTTACCTTAACAATTGAAATTTCTGACATTTCACTAAATAATACCGAAGTTTTCGTGGCAATTTACAATACCGAAGATAGCTTTAAGCAGAAATTAAATGCCGTAGATTCGCTGAAATTTTATCCCGAGAGTGATACATTAAGAGTTATCTTTACCGATATCAGACCGGACAACTATGCAATAGCAGTATTTCAGGATATAAATGGTAATGGTAAACTCGACACAAAAGGGTTTAATTTACCTGTTGAACCTTTTGGTATTTCAAAAATGAATCCTGAAGGAAAAATGTTTATTCCAACTTTTCGGAAAACCAGTATAAAAATCAACGGAGATACTACTGTATTAATTCCGTTGATTTCCAAAAAACAATCCAGGGATTAAACTACCAGGTTATTACCAACCCAGTATCGCCCTGAAGTCGAATTGTTCGGGATGTGAAACATATTTTTCCGCATCGGTGTAATCACCTGGTTCAATAAACTGAAGACCATCATTGAAGACCATCTGTGCTTTATCACCTGACATATCCACAAGACGTGGTTTCACCTTACCGGACTCATCAGCTACATCATCCAGATAAAGAGGTAGTATTTTACCAACATTATCTGCTGTAACCATGCATCCTGTTCTTCCTTCGTCAAAAAGTTTCTTAACTCCGAATCCAAGCATACCGCAATACATCAGGTCATAAGATGTAGGTTGAACACATCTTAGCTCATATCCAAGTTCCACCGGACGACTTTTAACACTTATCTCCAGTTCTTTCAGTTTATTCTGCAATAAAACATTGAAGATATGAGCCTTACTCACATTACCCAATTCCGGATGACCATGATCGTCATAAGTAAAATTAATTCCTGAATTATCAATTTCTTCATCACTCATAAAATGGAACACTCCTTCACTAATTATAGCTACACCATAATCAATACCTTCAATTTTACGTTTTACAGTTGCTGAAACAACAAGATTAATGATCCTTTCAAAAGTAATATCAACCTTATCAAACATTTCGGGGATTATTATCATAGGAAAATGACAGGCAGCACCAATTCCAAAAGCCAGATGTCCCGCTTCTCTTCCCATTGCTGATACTACAAACCAGTTACCACTTGTTCTGGCATCTTCATAAATTGTTTGTGCTATTCTTACACCTTCATGTTTTGCAGATTGATATCCAAATGTTGGAATTCCCGGAGGAAGTGGTAAATCATTGTCGATGGTTTTTGGCACATGAATATTTTGAATACTTACATTATTCTCACGCAGATATTTTGAAATCCTGTTTGCAGTTGATGCTGTATCATCACCACCGATGGTAACAAGTAACTGCACATTGTTTTCTGTAAAAAACTTTGTTGTAAATTCACTGTCTTTTGGTTTGTGACGACTCATCTGAAGTGCAGATCCCCCTTGTTTATGAATATCATCTGCATAATTAAAGTCGATATCTTCAATTTTAGGACTGTCAGCAAATAATCCTTTATATCCTTCATGTATTCCAATTACCCTGTATCCTGACCTAAGGAAGACTAATGATACAGAGCTAATTACAGAGTTAATTCCTGGTGCCGGGCCTCCCCCGCATAGTATTGCAATAGATTCTTTCATTACTTATTTTTCAAATTTATTTAGGCTGCAAAGATAAAAAATGACAAACATTAATTATTGTTATAGTAAATAGTTCTATTATTGCAAGAAAAAAAATTGTAACGTCTTTTATATCAAAATGATCGTTGCAATCGTTATATTTGTACACTTAATACTAAATACCATATAAAATGAAGAAAATTACTTATTACATTTTTATTGTGACTCTACTCTTTTTTTCACAACAGATAATATCTCAAACTGTTACAAACACTGAAAAATTACTTCAGTTATCAGAAGAGCTTGATGCTGCATGGAAAGAAAAAGAGCAAAGAGTTGCAGATTACATTCAAAGGAATGATGTTCCAAAATCCTATGAGTCGTTAGAAGGAGTGTTCTATGAAATGATCGACGTAATAGATGGCAAACCTGTTTATTACCGTACTGACAACCTTGGTGCAGCTATGACTACCAGGGCAAATGAAATATGGGTTGGCGGAAATACCGGACTGGATTTATCAGGAGATGGTTATATGCAACTTGGAGAATGGGATGCCGGTGCAGTACTTGTTACACACCAGGAATTTACTGATCAGGGAGGCTCAAGGGTTACACAAATGGATGGCCCGACAGCAACTCATTATCATGCAACACACGTTGCAGGGACAATGGTAGCCGGTGGAGTTGTTGGAAATGCAAAAGGTATGAGCTACGGTGGAAACCTAAAAGCATGGCAATGGTCAAATGATGAGTCAGAAATGGCTGCCGCTGCTGCTGCCGGTCTTGAAATCTCAAATCACTCCTATGGCCCTGCCAGAGGTTGGGACTACACAAACGGTAACTGGGTATGGTATGGATCATCTGCAATTTCGCCTGATGAAGATTACAAATTCGGATTCTATGATTCTGGTTCAAGACAATGGGACCAGATCGCTTACAATGCCCCTAATTATTTAATTGTTAAATCTGCCGGTAACGACAGAGGTGATGGGCCTCCGGATGCAGGTAATGGTGAACCCGAAATTGATGGTGGGGAAGATGGTTATGATTGTATTTCTCCAAAAGGGGTATCAAAAAACATTCTTACTGTAGGTGCCGTTTATGAAGTACTTGACTATACAGGGCCTGAAAGTGTTTCAATGAGTGACTTTAGTTGCTGGGGGCCTGCAGATGACGGAAGGATCAAACCGGATATCGTAGGAAAAGGAGTTGATGTTTACTCAACCATGGATAGTGGAAATGATGAATACGGCATACTGGAAGGAACTTCAATGTCCGCACCAAATGTTTCTGCATCAATGGCTTTATTGCAACTACATTACCAAAACATAAACGGTGGTGATATCATGAGAGCTTCAACACTAAAAGCATTGGTACTTCACTCAGCTGATGAAGCTGGTGAGCACGATGGTCCTGATTATATTTATGGCTGGGGTCTGATGAATACAGAAAGAGCAGCAGGTGTTATTTCAGACAACCAGGGTCATGATGTAATTGATGAAGTTGTTCTTTCCAATGGTGATACTTACAGCCGTAATGTAACTGTACCGGTAGGTGCAGATTTCAGAGTTACAATTTGCTGGACTGATATTCCTGGTTCGCCAACCTCGCCACAACTTAATCCAAGTACTCCTATGCTGGTTAATGATCTCGACCTGAGTATTGAAGGACTTGGTCAGAACACGTATTATCCTTATAGTCTTGATCGCGAAAACCCATCTGCAGCAGCTACTACAGATGGTAAAAATTATGTTGATAATGTTGAGATGATCTACATTGAAGGTGCTGAAGCAGGGACATATACCATCACTGTTGATCATGATGGTACACTTGCAACCGGTGGACAGATTTTTTCAATTATTATTAGTGGTATTGATGAATACACAAATGTTCCTGAATGCTCTAACGGAATGATTGATCCTGAAAATGGTGGAATTAACGCATTCTTAAATCACTATGTAACCTGGAAAAATGCACTCTTTGCAAACAGTTACGATGTGTATTTCGGAACAGATGGAAACGGAACCTCAACTCCAACAAACATATTTAATGGTGATAACTTCACAACAAACGGGTTCTCAACAATGCTTGAAGAAAATACAACGTATTATCTTCAGGTTGCTCCAAGGAACAGTGTGGGTGTTGCAACAAACTGTACACAAATCTGGTCATTTACCACTATGCCGGCAATATCTGACTATCCTTACATACAGGATATGGAAAGTCTGACAATTCCTGAACTTCCGGAATTCTGGCAACAGGCAACTTTTAATGATCTCGACTGGTTTAGTGATGATATCACAAGTCATTCAGGTGATAACTCAATGGGTTGTTATTATACAGGTGGATTTGCAAAAGCCGACTTTGACAACTGGTTCATTTCCCCTCCTTTCCGTGTGGAACATGGCAATGAGTACAATATTAATTTTTATTACAGAGCTCTGATTGGTGGTAACCCTGAATCAATGACATTATATTGGGGTAATACTCCTTATGTTGAAGATCTTACAAATGTCATTTATGAGGATGAATTCACTAATGGGGGCTTCGAAGAAGCGAATGCAATGTACATTCCACCGGCAAGTGGTGTTATCTTCTTCGGTTTATATCTTGATGCTGTTCAGGGATACGGAACATTTCTTGATGACTTTAAAGTAAGTGATTGGGGTACTGTTGGAATAAACGATGAAAACTCCGATGATATCAGCATTTATAATTATTCCGGAAATATTACTGTTAAAACAACAGATTCCTGGAGTGGCGCAGACCTGATTATATCTAATTTAATGGGACAAACAATTTACCAGGGAAGACTGGCAGGCACAGAAGCTTCTTTGTCAATCTCTGACCATAAGGGATTATTCATCGTTTCATTAATGAAAAATGGTGACATTAAAACCAAAAAGATTGTTATTGAATAGTGATCTTTAATAAGTATAAAATGAAGGCTGTCTTTAATATTCTTAAGGCAGCCTTTATTTTTATATAATTATCTTATATCGGTAAATAATTTTAATGTCAGATTCCTAATTTCCCTTAACCAAAATCTGAACTGTAACCCTGCTTTTCTGAACTAAAAGTACCTCACTCGACCCAACAAGTTTGTCGATCAGAGAGTCATTATAATGGCGAACTGTTAACAGCTGTAAACCGGTATTATATTTCAAGATAAAAATATCTCTTAGGTCTGATATAAGTGACTGCATCTTAACTGAATCCTCATTGAAACAAACAGAAAAGCTAACTGCCGAGTTCTGCATCATGTTTATATGAATTTTATTCCTGCTAAATGCATCAAAAATTTGCTTTAGATTTTCCTCGGCAATAAAAGACAGGTTTCTGGTACTTACAGATAAAAGAACCTGATTATCCTTTACAATAATACCGGGAACCAGACCATCTCCACCACTATTATCTGAAATAGTTGTTGGTTTCATATCAAGGTCCTGATATGATCTTACAAACAAAGGTATTTTCTTCTGTTTAAGAGGCTGAATAGTTTTTGGATGTATAACCGATGCTCCATAATATGCAAGTTCTATGGCCTCATGATACGAAATATTGTCGATTTTAACTGCATCATTAAACCTGGCAGGATCGGCATTCATCAATCCAGGGACATTCTTCCATATCGTAACTTCATCAGCATTAAGCACATTGGCAAATATTGCAGCAGTAAAATCAGAGCCTTCACGGCCAAGTGTTGTAGGTTTTCCTGCCAAAGATCCACCGGTAAACCCCTGAGTTATTACAACCCTACCACTCTCAATTTCAGGTGCAATCTCTGCATTGATATACCTGGAAGTACTCTCCCAGTTTACCGACGCATCAGTAAAGTTTTCATCTGTAATGATTGTTTTCTTTGAATCTGATAAAGAAACCACAATTCCATTACTTTGTAAGTAGTTAAAAACAATACAACTGGACAATTCCTCACCATAAGATACAATACTGTCATACGCCTCATATCTGTTATTAAAAGTAATGCTTAAAGTACTATATAGCGAAGCAAATATTTCATCAAGTTTGTTCAGCAGATGCTGTTCGTCAGGCAAATTGAGGTCCTTCAAAATACCGGTATGATATCTGACAAGATCTTCAAAATCTTCCTTAACATCTGTGTTTGCCTGTGTTGTACTGTGAAGTCTCTCCAGGGCATTAGTTGTTTTACCTAAAGCTGAGACTACAACAACAAGCGGGTCATTGCAGTAGTTCTTAATAATCTCACCTACCATTCTTATCCCCGGGGCATCACTCATCAAAGCCCCTCCAAACTTCATTACTCTTTTCAATGCTCTCTTTTTATAGTTAATTTCTTCTGATTAAATATATAACGAGAATCACAGGTTGTAAGTATGATTATTACAAATTCCTTTGACTTTTGGATCAAAACTACAAAAACCAAATTGCAGTATTACCATACAAATGAAAAAAATCTTTCAAAGATGCCTGAATTACATTTTTTCTTTAATGAGTCCCTTTCTGTATGCAGCCAAAAGAAGTTTCAGGTCATCAATTTGTATACGAAGGTCTTTTCCAACATCTGTATCTCCTACCCTTTTACGTGTAGCATTACCTTCTATAAATACCCTGTCGGATATTATGTCTTTTTCTTCTTTTATTGCATTTGCCATTGATGAAAATTCTTTGTGCTCAACAAGTACCAATCCATATGAATTATAGATCAAAGTATAACCTGAAACACCTGTCACTTTTTGGTAAGGTATCGACATTCCGCCATCTATAACAAACAATTTACCGTTGGCCTTTATCGGACTTTCTCCCTTTTTAACTTTAACAGGTACATGTCCGTTAATAACATGGGAGTATTCAGGGACAAGTTCAAATTCCTCCAGTATCTTATTACAATACTTCTCATCATTAAAAGCAAGGTTATAATAAGAATTCCTGCTTTCTTTGTGAGTGCTTTTATCAGCAATATAGGCCCTTTCAAAAGTTGCCATTTTCTTTTTACCGAATAATGGTGATAGCGGACCACACCATAAATACCACATATAATCAAGTCCGGGATTATCTTCAGCTTTTGGACTTCTTTGAAAATACGCCTTTCGTGCAACCCTGTCAAAATGATCACACAACTGCTTCCCGGAATATGTTTCTCCCTCTATTTCAAAACTCTCAAAGTTGCCATCCTTATCCATTGGAATACAACCATGATAAAGCAGGTTTGAATTATGAGTAAGATACATACTTCCTCTTGTAAAGAGAAAATCAATATGCTTTTGTAATCTCTGACTATTTATGAAACTTGATCTGAGCTTTTCCATTACCTCAGCTTCTTCGGTACTTAATTCATACGGTTTTTTAGGATCAACAGTAGGGAAATTCTTATCAAGTAATTCATGTACATTACCATCAATTTTAGTAATACCCTTTTTAAAGTCAACTTCATCAAAAACCAACCTGTCGTTCATGTTAAAGTGAGGATTTCGCTTTACGGTTTGTCCTTCAAGTTTAAACTGGATAATTGAAATTGCTTTTTGCATCTGTTTTAGCAATTTCATATCAGCATGATGTGCCTCACCTTTTACTGAAAATAGTTCACATGGATCGTTTTTGTATTTATCCATTGCAAATCTTGCAAGAGGTAACATATTAATTCCATAGGCGTCTTCAAGAGTATCAAGGTTATTATACCTCAGCGAAATACGTATAACATTTGCAATTAACGCAAGGTTTCCTGCGGCAGCACCCATCCAGACAATATCATGATTACCCCACTGGATATCAACAGCATGATAACTAATCAACCTGTCCATTACCTTTTCAGGATGCGGACCCCTGTCGTAAATGTCACCAATAATATGTAATCGGTCAACAAGCAGCCTTTGAATAAACTCGCAAATCGCTATAATAAAAGCATTTGCCCTGTCGATGTTTATAATGGAACTTATAATTCCCTCAAAGTATTCTTCTTTATCCTCTCCGCTTTCGTTCAGCAACTCATCAATAATATAAGCAAAATCGTCAGGCATTGCTTTTCTAACTTTTGATCGGGTGTATTTTGATGCAGCAGCACGAGCTACTTTTGATAATCTCTGTAATGTTATTGCATACCATTCATTAATATCATCCTCGGATTTTAGTACCAGTTCAAGTTTTTCTTTAGGATAGTAAATCAATGTTGCAAGCAGTGTTTTCTCTTTTTTTCTGAGTGTTTTCCCAAACACTTCGTCAATTTTGCGAACTACAACTCCTGAAGCATTAGCCAAAACATGACTAAAAGTTTCATATTCCCCATGAATGTCTGACAGGAAATGTTCTGTCCCTTTCGGAAGATTTAAAATAGCTTCCAGGTTAATTATTTCAGTGCTTGCTGATTGTATGTTGGGAAACCTGGCTGCCAGGAGATTCAGATATTTCAATT
The DNA here is from genome assembly GCA_028277395.1 of Bacteroidales bacterium. GTDB lineage: Bacteria > Bacteroidota > Bacteroidia > Bacteroidales > F082. The sequence continues at coordinate 20,448 of JANQGJ010000013.1, forward strand.
GCTTCTCAAGATCTTTGGTAGCGTATTGTTTCGGATTAAATTTCTCCATAATTGTGTTAAGTAAGTTTTAGTAAAATTTTGCTGCAAAATTATGAAATACATTCGTAATTAAAAATAATTCTAAATAATGAACCTAAACTAATATACGCTCAGACTTTTACCCAACTCATTTAAGCAATAACCATATGATAAGCTGTTACTTAACAAAAATTGTATAACTTTGATTTTTAGTCTTAATAAGACATTTTATTATTTAAAACACTAACTTTATTAAACTGAACCCTAAATCATGAAAAAGATTGCGTTGTTAATAATTGTAATAGCATTTATAAGTTGCAAAAAAGATTCTGATCCGGAAATTCAATCTCCTGCTTATGAGATTAACACAGAACAGGCTGTTAATGTAACGAATAACAGCGCATGGATTTCAGGATCAATAAGTAACATTGAAAACGCAGAAATCTCTAATTATGGTCATGTGTGGTCAGTTAACCAAAACCCTACCACTGAATCAGGTAATAAGACTGAATTTTATAGTACGAACAGTGATACAACATTTACAAGTAAGTTATCAGACCTTAAGAAAAAAACTACATATTACATCAGGCCATACATAACTGATAATACCGGAACTTATTATGGTGATCAAATAAGTTTTACAACTAATGACCAGTTTTTTAAATTTATTGTTAGCAGTGATTACATGTCTTACACTTATGACCTGGACAGAACCTGGATAATTATTTACTCTGAAAACGGTGATCTTGTTGATTATCTGGAAATATTCAATGGAGAAACCTATGAAATCAACTGGCCGGTAAATCCAACATCTGATAAATATAATATTCAGATTTTAAAAGAGAAAGAAAACGGCTTCCCCGATGTTGATTATAATATTGATTGTTATCTGGGGGTTTATCCAAACAATTGGTATATTGGACAAGAACCTCATATTAAACCTGAACCTATTGGCACAAATACAGTGAGTATCGATGGATTTGATGATGACTATTATTATTACGCAACTCGAAATACATTCGATTATGGGTACTATAGTAATATTCAGAATCAAATGGTTTATAATCAAAAAATAAATCCTGATAAAATAATGATAACGTACCAGCATTGGTTTGAAGAGGAACCACCATATTATATCTGGCTGGACAATGTTGGAATAAACGAATCATACTCATTTAATCTCAGCGACTTAACAGAAATGACTGATTATATTGAAGTTGACTTCCAGGGACTGGACATAGGAATAATATATATTGAAAGTGAAGACGATTTATCAACAGATTATTGGGAATGGTATGAAGTTTATCTTAATATTAATGAAAATTATGATATAAGAAAAAAAGCATACTACCCGGGTAACCTATTCAATGGGTACTTTAGTTATTTGACAGCCTATTCAAATAATACACGGGAAAGGATGATAAAAAGAAGAGGCTCTGTTCCTGATCAATTTGTTTCACTGCCTTCAAATATAAATATAATAGATAACTCAATATATAACCTTGAGGTTGAGATAACTAATGAAACTGAGGTAATAGAACTGAACTGGGAAAAATATGAAAACTTTAACAGCGATTCAGCACTTGTGTACAGGTACACTATACATGGATATAAAGAAGACATAAATACGTACGAATTACAGGAACTCCCTTCTGAAATTACCGTATTGCTGGAGAACGAGTACGATTACTCCAGGTTAGAATATAGAAATACGATATTCAGAAAGTATGATAACGTGGATTCATTCGATGAGTATATTAATTTTATTTTCGTATTCTTAGATAATTATCCCGGCGATAATATGTTTATATATTCGAAAGAAATAAGAGAAGAAGGGAAAAGTATGGATATTGAAGTTGATTTCAGAGAGGATATTCAGAGAATCAGAAATAATCCATACCTGTACTAAAGAAAATGCCTGATTTCCCGAAGAGGTTGTTTTGAGACATAGTCCATTATTCCGGATAAGAAGTTACATAAACATTCCACATATGCATTGTACATGATATTGGTTTTCCGTAGTTTTGCCGACCTAACTTTTTAAAACCAGTGTCAGTTGAATCTACCTGAACTTATTACACTCTTTCCGCAAAGTTCATCATTTGAAAAACTTCAAAAAGCAATTGATGAAAACAAATCACATATTCTGGCAAACGGATTGATCGGATCATCAGCTGCTTTTATAATTGCATCACTTTTAACGCAAAAGGGAAAACAGCAACATCTTATTGTATTACAGGATAAAGAACAGGCTGCATATTTTTATAATGACCTTGAAAGCATTCTGGAAGAGTCTGAAGCCGAATTAAATCAGAAAAGGGTATTGTATTATCCAACATCATACAGCAGGCCTTATGAACCTGAAAAAGTTGACAGAACCTACCAGTTGTCACGTACCGAAGTGCTCAAAAGGACAATGTCGGGAGATAAAAAAACTATTATTGTTACTTATCCCGAAGCCCTTGCAGAAAAGGTAGTAACTAAAAGATATCTGTCGAAAAATATTATAAAACTAAAAGTAGGTGAAGAGGTATCTCTCGACTTTATTAGTGATATGCTTTTTGAACTTGACTTTGAGCATACCGATTTTGTAACTGAGCCCGGTCAATTTACCATCAGGGGAGGTATTATTGATGTTTTTTCATTTTCAAACGAACACCCTTACAGAATTGAATTTTTTGGCGATGAAGTTGAATCAATCAGAACTTTTGATCCCAAAAACCAACTGTCAATCCAACAACTAAACAGAATATCACTGCTCCCAAATGTACAAAGCAGAGAAATAATTGAAGACAGGGTGGATTTTCTTAATTACATTCCTTCAGGAACATTACTATGGTTCGACAACATAACAGTCACACTCGACAATATTGACAACGAATACAATAAAGCATGTCTGAGCTTCGAAAAACTTGAAAGCTCAGAGAACACAAACTCTCCTGAAATACTATTTACCAATAGTGAATTTGTTAGAAATCAAATTGGAAAATTCTCAACAGTTGAACTATCCGGGAAAAGCTATTTTCAGGATTCTGCTGAAATTAGTTTCAATCAAAAACCACAACCATCATTCAATAAAAATTTCGATCTGCTTATTAATGATATTGCAAAGATGCAGTTGGATGGATATAAGTGTATCATTTTCTCCAATAATGCGAAGCAAATTGAACGTCTTTATGCAATATTTGGGGATCTACAGACCGAAATTCCTGAACACAACCGGGTTAAATTCAGTCCTGTTTATCAAAGTTTAAGTAATGGCTTCATCGACCACCAACTAAAATTACTTTTTTATACTGATCACCAGATCTTTAACCGATATCACCGATTCAGGTTAAGAGAAGGTTATGGAAGTAAGGAAGTTATTTCAATTAAAGAGTTGTATGATCTCGTTCCGGGCGATTTTATAACACATATCGATCATGGAGTTGGAAAATTCGACGGATTACAGATAATCGACAATAATGGAAAAAAACAGGAAGCAATAAGGCTTTTGTATAAAAACAATGACATCCTGTATGTTAGTATACATTCACTTCACCGTATATCCAAATATGTTGGTAAAGAGGGTACTCCCCCATCATTAAACAAACTTGGAACAAAAACCTGGAGTAAATTAAAGAACAAAACGAAAAACCGTGTTAAAGATATTGCCCGCGATCTTATAAAGCTTTATGCCAAAAGAAAGGACTCAAAGGGAATTCAATATTCACCTGACACATATCTTCAAACAGAGCTTGAAGCATCTTTTATATACGAAGACACTCCTGATCAGCTAAAAGCTACCATTGACACCAAAAAGGATATGGAAGCTGAATTCCCAATGGACAGGCTTATTTGTGGTGATGTAGGGTTTGGCAAAACAGAGGTTGCTATCAGGGCTGCCTTTAAGGCTGTTTGCGAAAGTAAACAGGTTGCTGTTCTTGTTCCAACAACTATACTCGCTTTACAACACTTTAAAACTTTTGCACAGAGGCTTGCTGATTTCCCTGCAAATGTTGACTATATAAACCGGTTTAAAAGTACAAAACAACAAAAAGTAACTCTTGAAAAGCTGAGAGAAGGCAATGTTGATATAATTATTGGCACACACAGGTTGTTAAGCAAGGACATTGAATTTAAAGATCTTGGGTTATTTATAATTGATGAGGAACAAAAATTTGGAGTTGCAGCTAAAGAGAAGCTTAAGCAAATAAGGGCGAATGTTGACACATTGACCCTCACAGCAACCCCAATACCACGTACTTTGCAATTTTCGTTAATGGGAGCACGTGATCTGAGTATTATAAACACTGCACCACCAAACAGGCAGCCTATCCAGACTGAAATCCGGTCATTTGGTGCTGATGTTATCAGAGATGCTGTTAATTATGAAATATCCAGGGGCGGACAGGTATTTTTTGTCCACAACAGAGTGCAAAACATAATGGATGTTTATGATATGTTGATGAAATTTGTTCCGGGGATAAGGATCGGTGTTGGACATGGGCAAATGGACGGAGCATCTCTTGAAAAAATCATGCTTGATTTTATCGATGGTGATTACGATGTACTTCTTGCAACAACTATTATCGAATCCGGGCTGGATATTCCCAATGCCAATACAATAATTATCAATGATGCTCAGAATCATGGGTTAAGTGACCTACATCAGCTTCGTGGCAGAGTGGGAAGATCCAACAAACAGGCCTTCTGTTATTTGTTATCTCCACCATTATCAACGTTAACATCTGAAGCCAGAAAACGACTTAAAGCAATTGAAGAACATGGAGATCTGGGTAGTGGATTTAATATTGCCATGCGCGATCTTGATATAAGAGGTGCAGGGAATATTCTGGGAGCAGAACAAAGTGGTTTTATTTCTGACATAGGGTATGAAATGTATCAGAAAATACTGAATGAAGCTATTCTTGAATTAAAAGAAAGCGAATTCTCAGAATTATATAATAATGAAAAGATATCTGAAGATTTTGTCAGTGATTGTCAAATAGAAACAGATCTTGAAATACGAATACCCCAGCATTATCTTAGCAATATTACAGAACGATTAAGTTTATATAAAGAACTTGATAATATAGAGGAAGAAGAAAAACTTGAGAAATTCAGGGAAACTTTAATTGACAGGTTTGGTCCGTTACCAAAAGAAACCGAAGACCTTATTAATGTTGTAAGGTTAAGGTGGTTTGCGAAAAAGTCAGGATTTGTTAAACTGCTTCTTAAAAACAACAGGATGACATGTTATTTTACCGGGAATAAGGATTCCGCATTTTTCCAATCCGATAAATTCGGACAAGTATTGGATTATATACAATCTAATCCATCATCAGTTGATATGAAAGAAATAAAAGGTGCTCTAACACTTAGGTTCAGTAATGTAAAAACTGTTGATAAGGCTGTTACCATCATGAGTAATATGTCGTTTAACTGATAAATACCATCTGATAAAAATAGCTTGTAATTACGGCCACTAATTAATTTTCTCCATTATCCTTTTTTTATCTTTGTGTTTTTATTGATGAAACAAAAATCAATGTCAAAGATTCTTTCAATAGTAATACCTGCTTACAACGAAGCTGATACAATTACATTAATTCTTGATAAGATTAATTCAGTACAACTAATAAATAATATTGGCAAAGAGATTATCGTGGTTGATGACAAATCAACAGATAATACGGTTGAGATAACTAAAAGTTATATAAATAGTAATCCTGACATTGACCTAAGGTTGTTTCATCAACCTCAAAATATGGGTAAAGGGGCTGCTTTACATAGAGGAATAAAAGAATCGAAAGGAGATTACCTGATAATTCAGGATGCTGACCTGGAGTATGATCCTAATGAATACAATAAACTGCTGGAACCAATTGAAAATGATATGGCTGATATTGTATATGGTTCCCGATTTGTGGGAGGTAGTCCTCACAGAATATTATTCTTTTGGCATTCAATAGGTAATAAATTTCTCACATTTATCTCGAATATGTTTAGTAACCTTAACTTAACCGACATGGAAACATGTTATAAACTATTCAGAACTGACATTATTAAAAGCATAAACCTTAGAGAAAAGAGGTTTGGGTTTGAACCTGAAGTAACTGCAAAAATTGCCAGAATACCCGGGATTCGAATTTATGAGGTAGGAATTTCTTACTACGGCAGAACCTATGATGATGGAAAGAAAATTGGTTGGAAAGACGGAGTAAAGGCCATAATCAGTATCCTTAAATACAATATTTTCAGTAAGTAATTACAGCGAGGTTTTAACAATACAATCTGCTATATCATACCAAACACTCCCTGATAAATCAGATATAGCTATAAGTACTGTAAATGAGATATGACATTATCAATCAATAGTTGACAATGCTCCATACATCAAAAATGACTAATTGAACAGGAACTACAATAACCGCTTAAGATTTTCTCCGGTTATGGTAATCATACTAGCAGATTGTATTACCAGGTTAAAGATTCTTAAAATTACAGTGGTGAATAATTTACTTTAGTCAATGTTTTTAATCAACGGAGATTCAAGAAGGATATTCTCTATTTTTTTTTCACTTACCGAATATGCTTTCTTAGCGGCTTTAAGTCTGTTGCTTCCACCACCCTTCAATTGATTAATACTGTTTTTGTAAATCTCCTGATCTCCTTTTTGATCCTTTACTGAAATATTAACATCCAGATATGAAAAATAAATTCCCTGGTACTGTCCACCTGATACTGCATCCGAAGTTATCTCAACCTTAAAATCAGCATTGTCTGGGTTATCAACAAATCCATATCCATTCTCAGAAAGGATCTTCTTCACAATTGGTTCCAGAAATTTTATTTCCATAGCTTTTCCATCAATCATCTCTTTACCGGAAATAAAAATCTCAGGTTTGGTAACCATTATATTAATATTTACAGGTATAACAGGATTTTCCTTTTGAGCAATTAAATAGTATTCCGAATTGTAATCAATATCTAAAAAGGATGCCAGATCCGGTATTACCGCTGCTCTAAGTATTTCAGACTGCAACTCTGTTCTACCGATGTAACAATCTGCTTCTCCGTTGTTGGTTACACCTTTACTTAATATTTCATTATTGTCAAGATTGCAAACAATTAGCGGAAAACCTGTAATTGAAGAACCTTGTTCACTTCTATCAACCGACACTCTTATTGATACAGGTTTATCCGAGGTCACACCTGAAGTAATTTCCCCTGGAAAATCTATTACTTCGATACTGTATCCGTTAAGTGTCTTTAATTGATGGATCTGATAAGGAATGTGATCAACACCATTATTTTTTAAAACAAATAATGGCAAGGATCCTTTGGAAGATGCAATCAGTTTATCATCAAGCCTTGCAAATGTTGATATCTTAATCATTTCATCTTCTATCCAGTAATTTCCTCCAATTAACAAACAATTTGTCAATCCACCAATATCGGTTCTTTGTCTGTATTCTCCAATTTCTATCAAGGATGAAGATATCTCCTTATTCCAACTATCAGAAAAATCACTTTTAAGACCCGTATTTTCAAAAGTTAATTCGGAAAGGTAAAATTCATTCTTGATTTCATTTGTTTGCAGATATAACCCATATGCAACAAAATACGCAGCTTCACTAATTGTTAAATTTCCGGGATCAAGAAGTTTTGATATTTCATCATTTAATTCCTGATTCAACTGCAATATTTCGTCATTATTAACTTCAGAATAAATTCTCCTGTTCAGGGCAATTAATAATACTCTTGCCTCATCAATTGAAGTCAGGTACGGCATAGCTTCATAGTAACTTTTTAGCGCAGATTCCTTCTTTCCTGATTTTGCATACTTTTTCCCTTCACCTAACTTCTGTCTTACATTCTGAATACCTGATTTTATCAAATTCCTGTAATAGTGAAGTAATTCTTTCTTATTGGCAAAAGCGATGGCATAAACTTCTTTTTTCTTTCTGTCATAATAACTTTTAGTAACTAATCCGGACACATTGACCCTTGAGAAAGAAACGCTTTTTGATAGCAGTTCTTCATCAGATTTCCCATTTACATTTGAAATATTCAAAGAAGTATTTGATTCAACCTGAACCTGTATACTTTGGATCAGTTTATTTTTCGCCAGAATTTCAAATTTGGATTTCAACTTTCCCGGTTCTTCATCATTGGTATTCTCTCCTGACATAAAGCCAATCAGATATTCATTATCCGGAAACATTTCTGACCTGTTGTAATAATCTGTCCATGCAGGTTTTTGAGCTATTGTGTTAAGGATTGCCCCAAACATAAAAACAGCCACTAGAATTCTACTATTTATCAGCATACGTACAATTATTAGGTTATTATTTACAGTTATGAATGTATTCGCTTACTTTACATAGGATTTATGAACATACCCGGTTTTAGTACCACGAAGCTGTATTTTGTAAAACTGCCCGCTTTTTTCAATTATCTGAAACTCCAGTCCACCAGGCACTTTTGCAACTACCTCTGAATTCTTGTCGGGAAGTTCATAAACCTTTACCCTGTCGGAACTACTACCCTTTATCTGTACACGATCTGCCAATACATCCGCAATACCGCCACCAGTAAAGGTATAAGGTTGAACAGGTCTGCCAATATCTTCAAGATATTCGTTTAAACCTACTCCTGCTTTGGCTCTTTTAGCAGCTTCAGCATATTTGTCATTAGTATAATCAAGTTCATAGGCTATTCCATAGTACTCATAAGCATCTGTATAGGAACCAACCATTTCATATAAAATGCCAAGATTATAAGCAGCTTTAGGATTATAGGAATCAGCTTCAAACATGGCATAGACAATTGGAAATGCTCTGTCAAGATCACCCTTTTCGATAAAACCCATTGCTTCTTTACCTTTTGATTTGAATTCCTTGAGTTTTATCCTTTCAAATTCATATTCAATATATTGATAACCAGGTGCAAAATAATCTGTAAATTCCCTTGCCAGTTGCTTCATACAAGTTTCAGCCATCACTTCTGACTTTGGAATTCCTGACCTCTGATCGTCACATTTATAAATTGATAATTCTGTTTCAGCAGATTTGGTTCCCACAATCTGTGCTGTTTCTACACTTACCATTTTCAACGTACCCTTTGCAACTACTCTACGTGTCAGGCAGTTGGACCCTGATGAACTTGCTAAACCCAGTAAATTTGTTCCCTTTTCATCAACGCTGCTGTAATTAACATTCCCCATTAAAATAATATCTAGTCCAAGAATCCTTCCTACTTCGGCAGCTGAGTTTTCATCAATTGCCCCGCTAAGGGAAAGTTTTTGTTCACGTAGCACTTTTTTTAACTGATCTCGCTCAATTATCTGATAAAAATCGGTTTTAACACCTTTAACAAATGTCTGCCCCTGTTTACCTTTCTTCAGTCCCCACAATTTGCTTTCCTTATCATATATACCTCTGTACTGATCAAGAAGATCAGTGACAATAAAATTTGTAATTACGGTATTCATTCGCCTGTTATTTGTGCACTCAAACTCCAGAACACCAATTTTTTTAATGGAATAAAATGGTTTTTCAGGAGCTTTGAGTATAAAGCTTTCAATATCCTGCGACTGTAAATTAACAATCGCACCAAATAATAAGATTATTGTAATAATTGGATTATGAAATTTCATTTCTATTAATTTAATTTGATTACTCGTGATTTTCTTAGTTTAATAGCTCTATTGATCTTCCTGTATGCATTTGTAGAATTCAGATCGTTAATTTCCACCATTAGTTTATTCGCGGTATTAAAATTCCGCATTTCGCGAAACATTTCAGCTTGCAGAAGCTTTTCCTCCTCATTGGCAGGTTGGTATATTTCACAAAGCCTTTTCAGATTTTTACGAAACAATTTATCCGAATCATGAACTTCATTTCTTCTCTGCTTCCATCCTTTTAGCATCTTAAAAGCAATTCTGAATCTGGCATGAATAAAATGAGTAAACCATCCTGCAGCACCAAAACTGTTGAGATTGTTCAACAAATGCCATATCTCGAACCGCAGTTTTATCTCTTTCCCGTCAGTATCGACAAAACCCTCATCAATCAGTCCGGAATAATAAGCGGCTATATTATAGTTGTAGTTTGACTCCCTTGTCATTGGTAAATCAAAAATATCACAGCTTTTTACTGCATCATTGCGCTCAATCTCATCATATGACTCAAAATCAATAAAATCTATATCCTCGTACCATATTGGTTTCTTACAATGACGACAAAAAATGACATGCGGATTGAAAGAAACAGGTGGATTATAATCAATATAACCGTCAGAGTAGGCTTCAGAATTATGCACATGATATGAGCTCAATTCGTAGTGAAACATCCTTTGTTTACAATGATTGCACTCGAAATATTTTGTACTGAAAGTTGTCATGGTTTTTTAATTGCAATGTAAAATTACATTTTTTACTGTTAATTTTATAACAATAGAATTATTTTTTCTATATTTGTTGTTATTTTTTAACAAATGTTTCATAACCACAAAAAATTAATATAATGAAAAGCATTATTTCAATTATGGTAGCCATAGTGGTGATTTTAATTTCAACACCTTCAATGGCTCAAAGTGATAAACAAATTAAAAAAGACATTCGCGACAAAGCAATGAAACAGGCTCGTAAGGAAGCCAAGAAACTCAAAAAGGATGGATTTAAAGTTACTCCCGGACAACTTCCCATGGAAAAACAAATTGAAAATACATGGATTGCCAGGTACCAGACAACTGATGATGGCAGCAAAAAATGGTTCGTTGCTGATGCCCGTGCTGTTGGAGAAACTCATTCAGCAGCTAAATTGCAGGCTATTGAAGTTGCAAAGGTTAACCTTGCCGGACAAATTGGGACCGAAGTTGCCGGACTTGTTGAAACAAATATCGCGAATGCTCAGCTAAATGCTGAAGATGCCGCATCAGTAACAGAAACTATGGCAACTTTCAAGTCGATAATAGGTTCGAAAATGGGAAGAACCAATACCTTGTTTGAAGCAGACAAAACAATTGGTAAGAACAAAGAAGTTTTCATTACTTTATCTTATTCCTACGAGGATGCGGTAAATACAGCAAAAGACGTAATAAGAAATGAGATGAAGGATAATATGAAAATTCAATCGGAACAACTTGACAAAATCCTTGACTTTTAATTAGTAATTTTAAACTATGTACCGGCTCAAATGTGTCGTTGTGTTAACGGCACTTCTGTTGAACTTCAACCCTGACCTTTCTTCACAAAGTTTTGAAGAATTCAAGAAACAAATTCGTGAGGAGTATAATACCTTTGAAAAGGAAACTCAGCAAAAGTTCGACAATTTTGTAAATCAGATTGACAGAGAATTTTCAGAGTATTTAACTACCGGGTTTGGTAATTATTCAACTGAAAAGAAGAAACAAAACACAAAACCAAGTCCTCAGGATATGCCTGAAATAGAAGAAGTTATTATTGATAATAATATAATTGACTTTGAGGTTTACAGATCACCAATAACTTACCAGGGACCGGCAATTCCCGGAATAAAAAAAAATGAAAACAATGATTTTGAAACCATCAGAATAAACGTTGACTTCCTCGGATGGCCACTTTATTTTGATATTGATTCGAGGTTTCACAATTATAATTCTTTGGAACCAACAGCCGCAGGTATAAGCTACATGTGGACTTCATTTGCAGATATCAACTATAATCATCTGCTATATCAATTATCAGAAGTTGCCGGAATACTTAACTTAAATCAGTGGGGATATTATCAACTTATACATGAATGCAGCAGAAAGATGTATCCAGATGATGAAAACATGCAGATTTTATCTCAATGGATCCTTCTTAGCAGGAGTCGTTATAAAGTTAAAATTGGGTTTAACCAATCTAAGCTTTTTCTGCTTACCCCTTCCATTTATACTATGTACAATACGGATTTTGTTGATATAAACGGGATCAGTTACTATATAATTGATGGAGACGGACAGAACATCAGCACATATGAATTTGATTTTCCCGAAGCTGACATTATAATGAATGTTTGTATCAACAAACCGCTTAATACCAACCCCATCAAGAAATCAAGAGATTATCATTTTAAACACAAAGGTGAAAAGTATACTATAAAATTAAAGTATGATGAGGAAATGATCAGGTTTTATAAGACTATTCCTTTGTCAGACATCGACGTATATTTTAATTCTGTGGTGAGTAAATTAACAGAAGAGTCGGTTAAAGAAGCATTTACTCCATTATTATCTGGCAAAAGCGATATCGAGTCTGTAAACCTGTTGCTAAGTTTTGTCCAGCAGGCATTTGGTTATAAATCTGATATTTATGCATACGGTACGGAGAAGTATTTATTTGCAGATGATGTGTTGCACTATACATTCTCGGATTGTGAAGACCGCTCGGTAATTTTCGCATACCTTGTTAAAACTCTTCTTAACAAAGATGTTGTAGCAATTACTTTTCCCGGACATATGGCCACTGCTATTGCTTTTGATGAAGCAACTGAAGGGATGCATTTTACTTTTAAAAACAAGAAGTATGTTGTCGCGGATCCCACTTTTACAGGAGCACCGGCTGGAGTTCTTTTATCAACTGTTGCTGACGAAAAAGGTATCGTACATTTAATTAAAGATGAGATCATTGACAAAACAGCCCAGGAGTTAATATGGGAAAAGGTCGGCTCATACGGAGGATATAAATCTGACAGGTTAAATGATGTAATCATTGACAATAACGACAATATCTATGTATGCGGATACTTTTCAGGAAGTGCTCAATTTGATGAAATAAAACTAACATCACCATATGAAGGAAGGGATGTTTTTCTTGCCAAATTCGATAAATATCATCATCTGGTCTGGGTAAAAACAGCCTCAGGTCAGGGAAATGATATGGCAACCTGTCTGGTGTCTGATGATAACAACATATACATGTATGGTAGTTTTGAAGATGAACTCAGGTACAACAATACAACAATTACTGCTTCCGGAGCTCCCGATGTTTTTGTAGCAAGTTTCACGCATGATGGTAGTTTTAACTGGATTCAGAAAGCAGGTATCGACAAACTTGATCATAGTGTTGACTTTATGTTTGTTGCAAAATTTAGTCCTGAAGGTGAAAAAATAATGGCAAAATTACTTAGTCACTCAGAGGGTTTTAATAACTATGGTATTGATATTGATGAAGATGGAAATTCTGTTATTGTAGGTTCTTTTTTTGCAACACCGGGAATTAATGTCCATGATTATGAAATGTACAATACCGGTATGAATATCCCGGTTGCATTATACGAAACTGATCGCAAACTAAAAGAAAACCAGTACGAGGCTACAATAGCAGGGTTATTTTCAGCTTTAAACCTCCTTAAAGCCAATTCAATTGAAATACATGGCACTGAAATAAAAAAGACATTCGACACTTATAACTCAAATTTCAGTAATTATGCTTCAGGTATATATAGTAACCTGTCTAAAATGAAGTTTGTAAGAAACGAAAAAGGGATTATCACAATAAAAACCTCCGAAGAAAAACCTGTTCAACTTGATAAGATCAAAATCAACAACAACGCCCGCATCAGAATAGTAAAATACAAGAGTGGTAATATTCTTGTAGAAGTGCTTTCAGGTATTTATGTTGGAGGAGGTAGTTATTGGCTTGATATGAATTCGATTAAACTGTTCAAGGAAACGGGGGATTTATTATTTAACTTTGATGCAGATAATTCGGTTAAGAAGTTGAATCTTAAAAATGAAATGCTAAAAAGATCGTAATGCAAAAAGGACACCTTAATGCTATTTTTCAGTTTATTTTTTTACTTACGTTTTGTATTCCGGCATTTTCTGTTAATTACATTCAGGAGGAAGAAGAGGAAATAGTTGAATACTACAGTAAAGACTCAATTAATCTCACAGGACTTTTGAGCTTACTTAAGTCTGGCGAAGATGAAATAATTATAAGCGATTACTTCATAGCATCTGACAAAGAAGATGAAACTCTTCTTATTGATAAGGTATTTTTCAGTGAATACGACATTTCTATTAACAATCCTTACCCTGTAAAGGTCTTTTTTTACAACTGCACTTTCCATCTTAAAAATAACTCCCCTCTGATCCTTTCAGGTTTACAAACTGCAAAGCTTAACATTGTAAACTGTGAATTTACAGGACCTGTAAGATTCACAAATATATTTCATGATGGAAATCATCCGGTTTTAATTGAAAATTGCATTTTTAAAGATGATTTATTGATAAATGGAGCAATATCCAACTCAACTGCTATAAAATTCAATAATAATGAATTTTCCACATCTTGTTTTATAAATATACCTTCATCAAATATAAAATTCAATAACTGCTCTTTTATTGCCAACACTTTAAAATTCGATGAACGTGATAATGAGATCAATCATTACCAGCTAATAATCGAACATAATGAAGCCGGTTTGATTGAACTGGAAAGCAACACTTTCAGCAATGCCGGAAATGATAATCTTTTTTCCATAAATATGGAAGAGGTAAAGGTTTCGGAGCTTATTTTGCTTAACAACAGACTTCAAACCATTAATTTAAGTTATGCAGAAGTCGAAAAATCACTACTTATCGACTCTCTTTTTGTTGAGGATTATATTGGTATTCAGAATTTTGACTTTCCTGAATCCAATACCAATATCCCATGGTATAATATTGCCGGGGAAAAATTAGCAATATTTCATGCAAAAGGATCTGGCAGAATAATACCATATCAGGCAAAAACAAATGAACAGCTTGCCAATAATCTTAAATACAACGATTTATTAAGTGCATATACCAAATTCAATTCTATGTATCACAACAGGGGTGATATAAATTCAGCAAACAGTTCATATGTTGAGATAAAAGATATTGAAACGCGGAGACAGGCATTTATTCAGGAGATAAATCCTTCGTTGAATAACCTGATCAACTATAAACTAAATGTTTTTCTGCGCTTTTTCTCCGATTATGCTACAAATCCTGGTAAATCGTTAATTCTGTCGTTATGGATATTACTGATTTTTACTATTCTGTACATGTTCACATTTTCAAAATGGGATGGTATGAATTACCGGTATTACCTCAATCAATATAGTTTGTTTTCCAGATATTTAACTACTGAAGATACTCTTGAGGAGGTTTACACAAAGGAAAATTCTGACGAAAATCACGATATCATGGAATTTCTGATGAAATATAAACTAATGAGCAGAAAAACACCCCGTTTGCTCAAACTATTCGGTGGTCCATTGCATTTTCTTGGTAAATTCCGGTATAAATTTATTCCCGGACTGATTAAGTTGTTCAACTTTCATCCGGGAAGCTGGCAATCCAATTCATCTATTATGCAGAAACTTTGGTCAGGCTTGATGATTCTGGTTATTTCATTACTGTTTTTTTCATATACAATTATTGTAAAATTTATTAACTCACTGGTTTTAAGCCTAAACAGTTTTATAGTAGTAGGATTTGGAACTCTGCCGGAGGATGATAAATTATTTGCTATGTACCTGTCTATCATTGAAGGGATAATTGGCTGGTTCCTGCTTACAATATTTACCATTACCCTGTTTAGCCAGGTATTGCAAAATGCTTAATGAACAAAGTAAAGTTTATGTTACATTTTAACGCTTTATCGATACTCTCAGTTAACTTTGATCTCACACAATGGTATCATTATGTATTATTGGCTGTGCTACTTGCTATTCTGTTTGTTATTATAAAATATTATTATTCCGTAGAGAAAGTGTTTAAGCCTAAAACCGGGATACAAAATGGTGTTAAATCAGGAAAAAGCATGTTGATTTCCTCATTCGTACTTGGGTTAATTATGGTCCTCATATGGATGTTTAAACCATCAAACTTATCCTCAGAAACTGAAAAATACTGGATATATGTAGAAAATATTTGCTATGGTTTATTTATTATGCTGATATTGATCAATATATATTTCTCATTTACCAACTATAAACTCAGGAGCAGTATACTCAGAATAATAATAGTATCAGGACTTATGTTTATTTATTTTTATTCAGGTATGTATGGCGGATTGCTGATCTTAATAGCACTTGCAACTTTAATTATTATCTATTCAATATTCAGATTAAAGAAAACCCTAACTCTTAGATAATGAATTTCTTAATTTCAATATTATTGCTTGCTGTCTCTTTGTTTTTAATGATTGTTTCCGTTAGATATGGACTGGTAGCAGCAGGCAGACTTGACAGATATATGTCGGCAAAGAATAACTCCGGTTATACCGGTTTCCAGGTTTATTATCGCATACCGACATCAGCCGGAGTAATTCCCGAATATTTCTATGCATTAATTTTAGGGCATGATAGCTACTTTTCGAAAAACTGGTGGTCACTGAAAACGGCATCATTTATTTCAATATTGTTATTCTTTGCTTCGCTTAAAAGCAGATCAACTGTTATATCATATTATTCGTTTGAAATCATCCGTGAAAATGGTCTTTCAGGATTATTTAATTCCGGAACACTGGTTAACTTTCTAAATATCATAACCCTTCTATACTTAACGCTTTTTATTCTTATTTGCATTGAAAGTATCAGCATGCATGGCATTTACTCCCCGGCAAGAATATTTGCCTACAGTTTTTTAATCTTTCTTATGGCAGATATTACCATTATCACATTATATCTTATTGTAGTCATTACTATTATATACTTAATAATTAAGGTTATATGGTTCCTGTTCTTTTCGTCAGGAAAACGAAAGAACAAAGATCCTGAAGAAGAAACTGCGGGAACTATACTTTCCGGAGGGTTTAGGGATTTTAAGGCTGATCTTTATGACTGGGAAGAAACGGACAGGGAAAATCCGGTTATCAATATTAAAAAGTCTGCAAAAAAGGAGAAAAAAAGACGTCCAAGGATTATACGGGTCCGAAAAAACAAACCTGTTTCAAAAGATGACGAAATACCACGTCTTCATCCCGATTAAAAAGCATGATCATGTCTGATATATCATCAAATATTGAGATCATTGAGAAAAGAATTTGTGAAATATCTTCCAGGTACAGATTCAACAGGAATAATGATACAGGTAAACCTGACATAATTGAAAAAGCATACAGACTGATATTTCCTCCAACATACAAACAGTTTTTAAGTCATTTTAACGGTGGTATGATACTTGAACATAATGAAAGTTATTATACTGACATGACTGAGTGGGAACCCGACAGTCCAAAAATGAGCAGCTATTATTTCTTTACAATGGAAGAGCTTATTAACAGGTATTCTGATTTAAAGTATGAGAATGGCATGTTTTCGGATGATTTCAACGGAATATTTCCAATGATCCCAATTTGCACAACACCAAATCAGGATATCATTCTCATATTGTCACAAAGAGGTTTAGACATTGAATCCCCGGTATTTATAACTTCAGACCCCAAGGATATGAACACCTTTGCTAAGATCAATACCAATTTTAATGACTTTCTGGGGCTTTTGCTAAAATATAATGGATATCCTCCCAAGAACATGGTTTCAGGGCATTACCTTCTAAGTATTTTTATTGCTGAAAATAAAATTGTCTCACATTCTTTGGAAGAAGAGTCAATCCGTGAAAAAATTGAAAGGACTACTGCTCTGATAGAGCTTGATCCTGACTACGACTGGAATTATATTGAACGGGGAAATGCATATAAGGACAATGGTTTACGCAAAAAAGCACTGTCTGATTATAATTATGCTATTCAGCTAAACAACAAAGATGCTTTTTCAAGATATTGCAGAGGTAGTTTATTGCTTGATTATGCGAGTGCCAGGAAAGCGTTGATTGATCTTGATATTGCCGTAAATCTTGAACCTGAAGACAAATTATACTTATCCACCCGTGCATCATGTTTCCATAAACTTGGCAAACTCGACAAAGCATTGTCCGACTGCAACAAAGTACTTCAAATGGATGAAATTTATGAAATTGCCCTGGTAACCCGATGCCGTGTTTACGGTGAAATGGGCGAATATGAAAAAGCAGATGCTGATGCCAGGTTACTTGATGATCTGTATGGGTATTGATCTGTGGTTCGATGGTTGGATTTGAAAATTTGAAAATTATAGAATCTGGCGATACCCGACTTTAAGCACAATTATCTGCACAATAAAACTATGAAACAATAGAACAATGAAGCAATCGAACCATAAAGCAATAGAACATTGAAACCTAAACCTTAAATCCCAACGGTTTTCTCTGTACCGATTTAGTTATGTCAGGTGTAAATTCTTTTACATCATCAACACTTAAGGTCGTCATTACTTTTTCTGTTCTGCTTTCCTTCGGAATATCTGCCATCCGTAGTTCCTGATTTCGATATGACTTCTCAACTATCTTACGAACTGACCTGGCATTACCAAAAAACCTGTCCCTGTTATCATACAAATGCTTCAAATAGGTTTTAAGATGAGCTTCAGCTTCGGTACTAGGTGCAAGCCCGAGTTCAGAATACATATTAGCTGTAATCTCCCATAACTCATTTTCTGTGAAATCCCGGAATTCAAAGTTCTGATCAAACCTGGATTTTAAACCCGGATTAGATTCCAAAAATTCCTCCATGTTTTTAGTATAGCCTGCTACAATAATACCAAATTCACTCCTGTGATCTTCCATTTCTTTTATCATAGCTGCTATGGCTTTTTTCCCAAAATCAGAATTACGACCTTCGGTTATAGCATAAGCTTCGTCAATAAACAGGATACCTCCCATTGCTTCTTTTATCAACTCCTTTGTTTTTAATGATGTTTGACCAAGATATCCAGCTATCAGGTCACTACCATCAGCATCAATCAAGTGCCCTCTTTCAAGCATGCCTAATGCTTTGTAGATCTTTGCCATTATCCTTGCTACTGTGGTTTTTCCTGTTCCCGGATTCCCTGAAAATACGCTATGCATAGAAAATGCTTTAAGAATATCGCGTCCAATTTCATAATAATATCTGCTAAGTTTGATCAGCTCGTTTACTTCCTGTTTTATATTCGTAATTCCTGTTAACTGATTTAGTTCAACCAAAGCCTCTTTCAACAGGTTCTCATCAATCTTTATTTCTGGTTTCTTTTTGATTGTTACTCCCTGAAGCTCTTCTATATCATCTGCAAGTAAAGTTGACAACTGTTCTTTTGTGAGTTCTGTAATTTCCGGGTCTTTCATTACCCTTATACCAAGGTTTATTTTTGCTTCATCAATTAATGCATGTGCAAAGCGGGCATTACCAAAAGATTTATCCCTGCTACGAAACGCGTCAGTCAATATCTTCTTTAACTTAACCGAAGCATTACCAGATATTATTACACCTTTCTTTTCAGCTGCAAATTCAGCTATTTCAAATAATTCATCAGGTGTATAATCCTCAAAGTGAAAATAGTTTCTGAATCTTGACTTCAATCCCGGATTTGAACCAAGAAAACTTTCCATTTCATTAGGATAACCTGCAACCATAATTGCGATATCTCCTTCGCCATCACTCATCTCCGTTATAAGAGCGGCAATCGACTCCGGACCCGAATCACTTGATGCCCCTTCTTTATACAACATGTAAGCCTCATCAATAAAAAGAATACCTCCCCTGGCAGCCTCTATTTCTTTTTTTGTATCACCTCCGGATTGTCGAATGTAGCCGGAGATTAGATCGTTTGCTTCAACACTATGAACATGCCCTTTACTGAGTAAACCCATAGCTTTAAAAATATCCCCAAGTAACTTCACAACTGTGGTCTTTCCGGTTCCCGGATTTCCGGTAAACACACTATGTAGTATTATTTCCTCTTTTTCTTCTATTCCTGACTCTTCCCTAAACTGCAGAAAACTAACATAATCAATATATTCCTTAATTTTTTCCTTGATATTCTCAAGTCCAATCAAACTGTTAAGCTCTTCCAGAATTTCTTCCAGTGGCCGGTCATCAATTATTACCTGTACATCATCTTCGGAAGATTCATCATCATCATAATCACCATAAATTTCATCAACCTCCTCTTTACTTAGTTCATTATTATCAAGTTCTGCATTTGATTTTTTAACATCGATTGTGTCGTTAAAGATGCTTCCAACATCTTCATTCAGTAATGCTTCGTAATCACTTAATCTTTCAATTTCCTTATTTCCAATATTAAATGGTATTACAGCAATAACAGTGTCCATAAAAACTACTTCCATAGTATAACTATCATCAATCCAGGTTCCTGTGTTTTTGCTTCCCCATCCGGCAGTTACTGTAAAATCCTCACCAATGCCGGTATCAGGAGTTACCACAAATAATAAATCGCTGGTACCTATATGCATGCCGGTATCGTCATAGACATTAAAAAACAGTTCGCAATGCCAGTCATGAGGTAATAAATTACGAAATCTCAGCTCTCCCATTACATATCTTGTTTTTGATACATCAAAAGCTTTAAGATAGTTTCTTTCTTCAGCTTCAAGATCACCCTGTGGAGCCTCGTATGTCTTCAGGGAAATAACCGACAAATACGGATTACTATCAGCACTCACAATACCCATATCTTCAATATAGAATTTCGTTCCGGATATGTATTCTCCATCTAAATAAGCAACCCACTCATAAGTACCGCTTTCCCAGGAATCCCCCCTGTTATCGCTACCCCACCCATATGAATAACTAAATATGTTTTCGTCCCTACTTATGGTTATCATTTCCTTCTTCTCGCAAATCTTCTTTCTCTTTCCATCTTCGAGTAGTTTACTTGCTACCAATCTCACTTCAGTTTCCCAATCCTTTTCATCAAACAATTTATTATAAACGGATAACTCTACACTCAGATATGTGAGTTCTTTCCTGTCAAATAGTTTTCTGAACTTCTTTTTTATTCCAACTGTGCGATCCCATGCAAATATCTGCAGTGATTTGAATTTAAAATTATCTTCCGGTTTGCTTTTTCCAAATATCATTTACACTGATTTAGAGTTACTATCAGGTCAGGCAGATTACTGATTGTTAAACATTTATTGTAAAACATCAGCATTGTGACTGACAGAATAAAAATACTAAAAAGTAGTTACGGTATCACGCCAAATCAGGTTAATATCAACCTTTTAATCAAATTGTCTGAATATGAAAAAGACATAGGATTCGTTTAAATCAAACTTTCATGAGATTAAATTACCGGTTTAGAACTAATGATTTGAACCATACAAATAGCTTACCTCCATCCAATCCAGACCAATCGCAATGAAGAAGATTGACTCTGACGTTAACAGGCAAAAAAAATCCCTGCCATGAAGATCGGCAAGGATTTATACTAAAAATAAAACCAGGATTGTTTAACGACTGCTATATGATTTTGCAAAAAGACTATTTGTGTTTAGTTCCATCTCTACTGTAGTGAAAGATGGAAGATCACTAATGAAGTCTTCATCTTCAAAATTAAATTCCTGTGCTACCGCAACGGTATATATATTAAGTTTGGTTAAGTAATCTTCAGAAAAAGGGATATCGTCAATGTAATCCTCTTCCGGCAGGCAGAAATCTGCTGCCATAGCTTCTTCGAACATTATTTGTTTTTCAATTGCTTCAAGATCAAATGGTATATCGTCAATATATTGCTCCGGTTCGAATTCAAATCCTGTCGCAAGCATATTAAGTGAAAGAAGCAGAGTTGTAGTTAAGAGAGCAAAAGATTTGATTATTGTTTTCATAGTATTAGTTTTACTTTGTTATTTTTTTAAAGCAAAAATATACTCAACAACCACACCTGTAAATACAAAATAGGCAGACTACATTGGTTTATCGGTAAATGGCGAAGTAGTACTTCACCGAAAAAAACAAGCACTTAATACTATCATAAATCCGGATTAATGGTTGATGTATGGATAAGTTTATTTCAACTTTCTGAATCAGTCTACCAATACACATCTAATGTATCAGCTCAAAATAAGATTTGTGAAATTCAAAAGTTTTAGCCGTATACATAATAATAAAATATTGATATGTATCAATAGGAAATTGTGAAATTAGGGATTAGGACAGAAGATATATCAATGTTAACATTAACAATTTCAATGAATTTATAGTTATTGTTGTATAGCGAACAGGATAATAACAAATAAATATACAGATATGAATAAACTAATACTAAATGGAATTTTAATGGCTCTATTTGTGATAGTTATTGCATCATGCCAATATAAATTCACTGTGGAACCGGTACCAATACCACCAGATCCTGAAGATACTATCAGTTTCTCGCAGGAAATAGTACCAATCTGGGATGAACAAAACTGTACAAGTTGTCATAATGGTGGCCAAAACCCTGATTTAACTGCTGACAATGCGTACAACAGCATAATAACCGGTGGTTACGTTGACACATCTGATCCTGCCGGGAGTATTATTTATTATTATGCATTACCTGATGGCAATCACTATCAAAAATACACAGCTGTACAGGCTCTGCTGGTACTTACCTGGATAGAGCAGGGAGCTCTTGATAATTAATAACTTAAAACTATAAGAAATGAAAAAACATCTACTATTTTTCCTTGTAATGATCTTTGGTTTTGGGATTATTATGGCACAGGAAGAGGAAGCACCAAAGCCTGAAAAGATAAAAGACAGACCGGTAAGAGAAATGTTTAGCAGCGGTATTTTAATTGATGAACAAACTTCAGTCATACCTCAAAAGAAAACACTCGAACTCCTTATACAACACAGGTTTGGCATAATAAAAGACAATGGGATTTCAGACCTGTACGGGATTTACGCACCTTCAGCAAATACAAGAATGGGACTTAATTATTCTATTCTTGACAACCTTATGGTTGGTTATGGTATTACACGTAAAAACATGTATAGTGATTTTCAGATCAAGTACAATATATTGGAACAAACGCGAAAAAATACAATCCCGGTTAGTGTTACCCTTTATGCAAATATGGCAATTGACGGGCGTAACAAAAGCGTATTTAACACAATTACCGAAGATTCAACCTATAAGTTTGCCGACAGACTTTCATATTTCACTGAAATACTTGTAAGCAGGAAATTTACCGACTGGTTTTCGTTTGGAATAAACGGAAGTTTTACTCACTACAACACAGTACCTGCCGATTCTGTTGGTGTGAAAGGCATGAATCATGACAAATTCGCTATTGGATTTTTGGGAAGATTCCAGTTCTCACCACAATCATCAATTGTGTTCCATTATTCAATTCCACTTGATATCAAATCAATTAACGAACACCGTGAAGTAACCAACAAATCGAAACCAAATATTGGAATTGGGTATCAGGTTGCAACAGCAACGCATTCCTTTGAGATATTTATCACTGCATCAAACGGGATTATACCTCAGGATAATTATATGTTTAATACAAGTGACTGGACTGATGGTGAAATCCGGTTTGGCTTTAACATCACAAGACTTTGGGAGTTTTAATTACTCCTACCTGCGGGGTGTTATGCTAAATTAACACCCTGTTTATGACGCTCTTAATCAGCATTAAAACTATGAAACTACCAAAATCATTTTACAGCTGGACAACTATTTCAGGAGCAGTTCTGGCTTCTATTAGTTTTTTGTTGATCATTTTCACTATTCTTATAACTCTCGTTTCACCATCTGACGGCAGTAACTACCTGGGACTATTTACATTTATTATCCTGCCTGTTTTCCTTGTTATTGGTTTAATTATGATACCAGTTGGCACCATCAGGAAAATGAAACGTGACAAAAAAGATGATGTGAAACGAGAGGTAAAATTCCCCATCGTTAATCTAAACGATCCCGGGCAAAGGCTGGTTGTATTCATTTTCATATCATCAACAGCAGTTTTTTTGCTATTAACGGGATTAGGCAGTTACGAGGTATTTCACTATACCGAATCAAATGAGTTTTGTGGTACTGTTTGCCACAAAGTTATGGAACCGGAATATGTTACATATCACGGATCAGCCCATGCGCGGGTAGCTTGTGTTGAATGTCATGTAGGTTCCGGAGTGAATTGGTATGTAAAGTCAAAATTATCAGGTCTTTACCAGGTTTACTCAGTACTTGCCGGAGTTTACCCAACTCCGATCGAAACTCCGATTCATAACTTAAGGCCTGCACAGGAAACATGCGAAAAATGCCACTGGCCACAAAAGTTTTACGATCCTAAATTTGTAACTAAGAAACACTATCTTTCTGATGAGGAAAACACCGAATGGAATATTCAGTTGTTAATGAAAACAGGTCCTGAATACAAGGCTCTTGGACAGACAGAAGGTATTCACTGGCATATAAATCCTGATGTTAAAATTGAATATGTGTCATCATCACGAAAAAGGGATACAATCGTCAAAGTTGTTTATACTGATCTGAGTAGTGGTAATACCCGTACATTTTATAACAACGAAATAGAAGATCGGGAGTCGTCAGAGGAAACGAGAACTATGGATTGCCTCGATTGTCATAACAGACCATCTCATGATTACCTGTCACCACAGGATTTTGTTGACTTTGCATTTGCAGCCGGGGATATTTCCACCGACATACCTGATATAAAGAGTGTAACAATGGGTATCCTTATCCGGGATTTCCCGACTACAGACAGTGCGATGAATTATATTTCATCAAAACTTCATAAATATTACATAAATAACTATGAAGAATTCATGGATACCGGCAG
This sequence comes from Bacteroidales bacterium, assembly GCA_028277395.1. Taxonomy (GTDB): domain Bacteria; phylum Bacteroidota; class Bacteroidia; order Bacteroidales; family F082. The sequence continues at coordinate 45,126 of JANQGJ010000013.1, forward strand.
TGCGTTGCTGGATGAAGCGATTATAGCTGTACAGGAAGGGTATAAAAAAAATATATTCCCTCATATGAAAGCAAAATGGAGCGCATATCCAAATTTTATGGGCCATGTGGAATCCCAGGGTTGCTACAGATGTCATAATAATAATTTCGTTAGTGATGATGGTCATATAATTTCACAGGAATGTACATTATGTCATTCGATAAAAGCACAAGGACCGGCAGGTAATATGGAATATGCTCTGGCCGATAGTTCACTTGTTTTTAATCACCCTCACGATATGGATGACTGGAAGGAGATGACATGTTACGAATGTCATGTGGAACTTTACTAATCGTTTTAAAACTATATAATGTTGATATACAAAAAATAAAATCAGATAATTTAACAATGAAAAAGCTGCTAATTATTGGGTTATTGTTTTTATTAAGTATGTTACTATACGCTCAGGAAATATCTACAGAGGTCATTGAACATTCAGCTGAAAACAGTAAATGTTTTTCATGTCATGGTTCATCAACATATTCATATTACAATGAAGTGCTGGAGCGTTATGTTACAAAGAGAATGAACCCGTATTTTATTATCGACTCGATGGTATATTACGACCAGAATCATAGATCATTTGATTGTATTGATTGCCATTCGTATGATTTCAGGACATTCCCACACGACAATACTTTAAGGATGGAACCTATGCCATCATGTCTTGATTGCCATGAAGGTGATGATGCCACTGCAGATTTTAATTTTGAAATTATCAACGATGAATTTCATGAAAGTGTTCATTCAACAAAGCATAGTGAAGACTTTACTTGCTGGATGTGTCATAATCCTCATTCTTACAAAATAGTAGCCCGGAACAGTGAAAACATAAAAGAAACCATTGTTTATGACAACAATATTTGTTTGAGCTGTCATGCTGATATTAACAAGTATCAGCTCATATCCTTAAATGAAAAACCAAATATTATTGATAAGCACGACTGGCTCCCAAACCAGTTTCAGCACTTTGCACATGTAAGATGTATTGAGTGTCATACACATACATCGGATAATACGCTGGTAGCTCATCACATACAGGAAAAGGAAAAAGCTGTAAAAAAATGTGTTGAGTGTCATTCCAGCAGCTCAACACTATTGGCTTCTCTATATAAATTTCAGGCTCAGGAAAACAGAAGAAAATATGGTTTTTTCAATGCAGCCATACTCTCTGAAGCGTATATGATTGGAGCTAACAGAAATCTATATTTGAATATTCTCAGTTTTATAATATTTGGAGGTGTTATTTTAACAATAATCGTTCATATAATATTACGAATCGTTCTCAAATGAAAAATAAGATGTATATATATCCTGTTTGGGTGCGAATATGGCATCTGGTAAATGCACTACTGATCATTGCCCTTGTAGTTACAGGATTAAGCCTGCAGTATTCGGGAAGTGATTTTATTCTTATGCCTTTTAAATCTTCCGTAACCATACACAACACATCAGGATTATTATTATGTGCTAGCTTTATCTACTATCTCCTGGCCAATCATTTCACATCAAACGGACAGTATTATCATTTTAAATCAAAAGGTATGATTGGCAGGGCATTAAAACAGGCAAGGTACTATTCATACGGCGTTTTCAAAAAGGAAGAGCCTCCTTTTCCTGTTAAAGTAGGCAGGAAATTTAATCCTTTACAAAAGTTGAGTTACCTGTTTGTTATGTACCTGCTTATGCCTGCAGTAATAATTACAGGAATTGCTATGTTATTTCCTGATTTGCTACCTGACAGGATATTTGGTATTTTAGGTATTCATTTTATTGATTTAATACATATCATAACAGGGTTTTGCCTTTCAGTTTTTTTGGTCGTACATATTTATATCTGCACTTTAGGCAATACTCCTTCATCGAATTTTAAAAGTATGATCAATGGATGGCACTAATATATTTTGGAATTATTCTTAACGGATAACCTTTGATAAGAGGAATTTAATGGAAATGAAGAAATTGGGAAAACTACTTATCAACTTAGTTATTGCAATTACGATTGCGATTGGAAATTTACAGGCACAATCTGATGAAGATTGTATGATGTGTCATGAAGATCCTGAGTTGATTTCAGAAAGGGATGGGAAAAGCAAGTCGATGTTCGTTCCACTTAATATTATTGGGAACTCTGTCCACAAGGATGTACAATGTATTGAATGCCACGATGATGTTAATATTGATGAGTTACCTCATGCTGACCAGCTTGTAAAACTCAAACCCGTCAACTGTGGAAGTTGCCATAAGGATTCAGATATGCAGTTTTTTCGCGGGATTCACGGTCAGGCACTTAGTTTGAACGAACCATATGCTCCCGACTGTAAGGAATGCCATGGAACTCATAATGTTCTTTCGCAATGGAACTCAAAATCCATGACATATAAAATGAATATCCCAATATTATGTGGGAATTGTCATAAGGAAGGATCTCCGGTAGCAAGGATCTATGATATTGATGAACATAATATTATAGAGAATTACAGTCAGGGTATTCACGGTAAAGGATTATATCAAAGCGGTTTACTTGTAACTGCTACCTGCAACGATTGCCATAACAGTCACCTGATACTGCCACATGAAAGTCCAAACTCATCGGTTAATCCTAAAAGGATAGCCCGTACATGTATGAAATGTCATATCAGGATCGAGCAAACACATAAAAAAGTTATAAAACGTGAATTATGGGAAAAATCTCCAGGGGCCGTTCCTTCATGCACTGATTGTCATCCTCCTCATAAAGTTGAATATCAAAAAATCGAAGAGGTTATTCCGAATAAATCATGTTTGGGATGTCATAATAAAAATCCTGAAAAAGGTGAATATTTACTTACTGATGAAGGTGACACTCTAAACTTCAACCTGACTCACCTGGCAAATTCCGTTCATTCAAATATTCAGTGTGCAAAATGTCATGTAGGTGTATCGCATGATCTTGATCGTCCGTGTGAAACAGCGGAAAATGTAGATTGTTCTAACTGTCACATTGAAGTATCAAACGAGTATTACATGAGTGGTCATGGTAAAGGATACCTTGGAAACAATGACAAAGCTCCCTATTGCACTGATTGCCACGGCACACATGAAACCAAGTCAAGATTTGACGATACATCACCAACTTACAGGGCAAAAATTCCGGATTTATGCGGCGATTGCCATAAAGAAGATGGTGATGCAAATAAGATGGCTGAGCTCAGGGAAATCAATGCTTATGCTGATTATTCCACAAGTATCCATGGCAAAGGATTAACTGAAAAAGGATTGCTGGTAAGCGCCGTTTGTACCGACTGTCATACAACACATAATGAACTGAAAGAAAGTGATTCCTTATCTTCTGTACATCCCTTAAATGTTCCCGGCACATGTGCGAAATGTCATACCAGCCTGTACGAAGAATATATAAACAGCGATCATTCAATACTAACAAAATCAAACGGCAAAAAATATCCCACCTGTTCAACCTGCCACAGTGCACATGTAATAAGTGAGATCGATAAAGATAAATTTATGACTGAGATCACTGATCAATGTGGTACATGTCATGAAAAATTATCAAAAACATATAAGGAAACATATCATGGTAAAGCTTATATGCTGGGCGATTTGAATGCTGCCAGATGTTCAGATTGTCATGGAGCTCACAATATTCTAAATGTAGATAATCCAAATTCTATGGTTGGATACAAAAATATTGTAAATACCTGCAAACAGTGTCATGAGAACGCTAACCAAGAGTTTACCGGATATCTCACCCATGCAACCCATAATGATAACCCTGTATTATTCTGGTCATTCTGGGGAATGACAACCTTGTTATTACTGGTTTTTGGTTTCTTTGGGTTGCACACTCTAATTTGGTTACCACGATCATTAAAACAACGTAAAATCAACAAGCACCGTACTCCTGTTGGAAAAACAAAATATTACAGACGTTTTAATAGGCGACAAAGGGTAACACATATAATGGTTATTCTCAGCTTCCTGCTCCTTGCTTTAACAGGAATGATATTAAAATTTGCTCATATGGAATGGGCGTCATGGCTGGCCAATTTGCTCGGAGGTGTTAAATCTGCCGGAACCATACACAGGTTTGCTGCTATTGTAACATTTGCATATTTTGCATTTCACCTTTCCACGTTATTTCAGTTACGGGCAAAAGAAGGCATAAGTGCCAAAGAGTTCATATTTGGCAAGAATTCACTTATGTTCAACAAACAGGACTTAAAAGACCTTGGAGCATCTATAAAATGGTTTTTAGGAAGAGGTCCCAGACCTGAATATGGCAGATGGACATATTGGGAGAAGTTTGACTACATGGCTGTATTCTGGGGTGTTGCAGTTATTGGGTTATCAGGATTAATACTTTGGTTCCCTGAATTCTTCACAAGATTTATACCAGGCTGGGCAATTAATGTTGCACAAATTATCCATAGCGATGAAGCTTTACTGGCAACGGGATTTATTTTTACCATTCATTTTTTCAATACACATTTACGGCCCGAATCGTTCCCAATGGATACTGTAATTTTCACCGGACATGTTCCTCTGGAGGAATATAAAAAGGACAGACCAAGGGAATACCAGGAACTTGTTGATTCCGGAAAACTTGACAAAGTTGTTGTGGAAAAGGAAATGTCGAAAGGATGGATCAAGACTGTAAAATTCTTTGGATACCTGTTTTTATCACTAGGGATAATGATGATATTATTAATTATATATTCATTGATAGCAGGTGTTTATTAATAACTATAACATTGAAAAAAAACAATATAATACTAACATAAAACAATTAATCATGTACATTAAAAGTATCTTATTCGCAAGTTTTCTCATGTTTCTGGGAGGAAACTATCTGATTGCCCAGGACTATGAATACATAGGTGCTGCCAAGTGCAAAATGTGTCACAATAAAGCGGCAACCGGTGCTCAGTATAAACAATGGCTGGGCACAAAGCATGCTAAAGCCATGGAATCGCTTGTAGGTGATGAAAAGAAAGATCCAAGCTGTCTTAAATGCCATTCAACAGCTGGTGCAGTTGATGAAAACCTTATAGCCACATTAAAAGTAAGTGAAGGCGTTTCATGCGAATCATGCCACGGACCGGGAAGCGGTTATAAGTCAAAGGCAGTAATGCAAAGTCGTGAGAAATCTCTTGCCAAAGGCTTAATAATGCCAACAGAAGAGGTTTGTCTGGCATGCCACAACGAGGAGAGTCCACATTACAAGGGTTTTAATTACGAAGAATATCTTAAGGATATTGTTCATCCTATTCCTGAAAAGGAATAATAACTTCGGTTCGATGTAATGTTTTTCAATACGGAAAGTCACAATTATGGCAGATTTAGGCTGATAATCATGCTGTTTTAATGGGATTGCCATAAAGGTTTTCAGTTTAATATTGCTGCGATTGTGACTTTTACCGGTAGGATATTACCGAACAGAAGTTAATATCTGCCGGTACAATTTTATAGCTCCGTTACACCCCTGTTACGGGACTTTTCTTTACAGTTTTCCAATAACTGTCATACTCCAGTCCGGCGATAAAATCGGATTTTTTCATTCCTTCGCGTCCAATTACAGCGTTTGCTTTATTAAGATTCTGGACATAGGATCTTTTGCTTTTATCAACAACCGATCCTCTAACCAAAACATGTAATCCCGGAATATAACTATTTGCAAATGATCCTGATTCACAAACAACCGGAATATCAATGGGAAAGAGTTTTTTTAAGGCAGTGAGCATATCGGGTAAGTTGCCATCGGAACATTCTGCAAAATATACTTCCGAAGCCCCCGAGGCAAGCATTCTTGAACTATCCTTTGTTGAGAATCTGTCGGTTTCCCTGTAAATCTTCCAACTCTCTCCTTCTGCAACTAATTGCTGAAGATCATTATTAATATGAATATGTGGTGATATTTTAAGTCCGTAAATTTCACTTCCGGAAGATATTTTTTTAATAATATCGCATGCAAGTGTTGTTTTACCGCAATTACGGCCTGAACCGGAAACCAAAAGCACATTATCAAACTTTTCCATATATCTGCCTTTAAACAAGAAATAGTTTTATACAGGCTAAAAGCAACACAAACGCAAGTAAATACCTAAGCCCGGAAAGTGAAAACTTCACGCTACCACTGTATGCTCCAATTAACCCTCCGGTAAGTGCAATTATAACCCAAGTAAACAACTGGGGATTCAGATTTATATTTGTACTAAGGAGTCCTAAAATACCTGCTAAAGAATTCAAAAATATAAATATTGATGATATGGCAGCAGTCTCTTTTACATTTGCCCAGCCCATAAGTAGTAATACGGGACTAAGTATTATACCACCGCCTATTCCTATTAAACCTGAGAAAAATCCCAGTACTGCACCAATTATTAAAGCCGGGAAAAAACTGAAGGATATTGTTTCTTTTACCGCTTTTGGAGTATAAATCATACGGGCAACTGCAATTACTAAAAAAACTCCCAGAATGTACTTAAACATCTGTTGATCTATTACTATTCTGGCACCAAAAAAGGCCATTGGAATCGATCCGGCAATAAAGGGTAGCAACAGTTTCTTCCTGAAAAAGCCACCTTTGTAATAGGCATAAAATGAAACTCCTGCAACAAACAGGTTCAGGGTTAATGCAGATGCACGCATTGTAATGGTTGATACCCCAAACAAGGCCATCAGGGCAAGATAACCGCTTGCTCCACCATGTCCAACTGATGCATACATAAATGCAATCAGGAATAAAGCAGGTAAATAAACGATATTATAATCCATGTACGAGTTCTTTTACAAACTCCGATGCAAGGTTGAAATTGTGTTCATAGCAGGGTATAGCTTTCAACACATCTCCTTTCCAAGTCATTCTGCACAGCAGAAATCGGGAGGATGAGCGGTTTCCCTTTCATCCCATCGGTACATTCTCCCTGTGACAGGTCATTTAGGAGGTGTACTCGGAGTTTTTTTATAACAAGGCAAAGGTAGCAATATTTAATATGTTATTATTTACATATTAATAACCGGCATATTTTATAATGATTATAAATAAGCATGTAATATTGACGGAAATCGAAAGTAGAGAAATATTTGCAGTTTTGTGAACCTACTGGTTATTTCTTTTTCTTACCTGATTTGGCAAAAGGGTTGAAATCAAGGGCAAGCTGTATCCAGTATTCGAGGTCTTCGTCCATGTCATATCCTTCAGGTTCAATAAACACATAACCTTTCATCGGACGACCGGTAAAATTCATCTCTTTACAGCCCGTTTTTGTTAATGCGTCACCATAGGCATCAGGACCAATTCTTGCCATCAGGTTATTTTTCACAATTCCTACGCACATCTTACCATCAACCATAAAGGTAAGTCCACCCATCATTTTCTTTTCTTCAAAACTTACACTTTTTTCTTTCAGTATAAGTTGAATACGCTCGGCAAGAAACTCATCGTAAGCCATAATAGTTATGTTTCGTGCTACAAACTAAGTAGTTGTAACAATTGCAGGTGCAAGATTGTGCTTTTTTTCTATCTCCATAAATAACTGATGCAGCGAATCAGCACAAGAGTCAAGATCACTCATTATCTTAGCTTTTGTGTCTTCAAACTTACCCTTCATTTCGTTAAACAATCCGGAATAATAGTTTACACCTTCCTTCAGATTGTTTGCAAAAGTTAACAGATATTTTTCCTGTTTACTTGTCCTGGAATTCCTGGTTTCATCAATCTTATTTTTAAGATAATCTATATAAATGCTCAATTCCTTTATAAACATGTTTGGTCTGTCAGTCCTGCTGATCACATTGCTCCTTCCATAGATATGATCAATCATTCCCTTAAGGCTTTTGATCTTTGAGAAATAAGCCATATTCGGTCCGGGACAAACTGATACACCTTTCCCTTCAACTTTTGTATCAAGTTTGTTTTTTATCAAAGTTGATGTCCCCAATCCCACACAAATACATGACTTTTCAATAATTCTGTCATATTTCTTCCTGTACTCTTCAGGTGCAAGGTCCAGTGAATCAAGTTCTTTTAGTTTTAATCTTTGATAACGTCGCGATGCTGTACATACAGCCTTATCTGTAAACTCTTTATTTGATGAAAGATAACGTTTCGGACAAAGACTTCCTGGTTTTCCCTGTTCGGCAAGTGATAATTTTTCAATATCTTTTGTATTACCTCTCAGGCTGTTAAATGGTACACCCAAAGGCGATATGTTACTCAAATACAGATCTTCTTCTCTTGATTCAGCAAGTTCATTTAAAGTATATTCATCAACATTTGTAACTTCGGGAACCAGTAAAAACGGACTTCCCCAACCTACAGAATCAACACCATAGTGATCAATCAGAAACTCATGTTCCTCAGAAGTTCCAACTCCACCCTGTGCAGTTATCTTAAGCGACAAACCACTGTTTGGAACAACGCGACCTTTAGTTTCTAATGCCGAAACAAGAATATCATGTACTACAGAAGTAAGCTCCTCCCTGTTTTTGGCAAACTCATCAAGTATTGGTCCCATTAGATTGCCATCGGTGGCAAATGCATGTCCACCACAGTTTAACCCTGATTCAATCCGGTATTCAGATACCCACAATCCTTTCTTGGCGAAAAACTTGCCCTGTATAAATGCTGAACGATAATCACTTACTTTTAAAATGATCCTCTTCCTGATATTTCCATTTTCATCAGGATAGAAATCATCAAAGTTCTCAATATAACTGTATAATCTGGGACTCATACCGGCAGAAATAACAACAGATGAATTCAGGTCGCTGGTGGCGAACCCCCTTAAGGCAGCATGTGCGTCATTATATTCAATTGGTAATTTCTCACCATTGGAATAGTTTTCTTTATCGATCTTGGTCATTATATTTACATCAATACTACCCATCGACAAATTTTCTTTTATCCAGTTCCTTATTTCATTTAAGTTAAAATACTTCTCAGTAAGCTGATTAAAATCCTGCTTTAGTTCCGAACTGTCAGGTAACATACTGAAGTATTCCTTGATCTCATTACTCTTTTCAAGAGTGACATTTTTAAGTTCTTCAAACTTCTTTTCTGCCAGTTCATTTATCAGGTTTAAATATGAAGTAATGCGTTTCGCTCTGAAATCTTCAAACTTTTCAGTTATCTCATGATATGGTACTTCAAACTTTTCACTGTACATCTTTCTTAATTTCTCAAGAAGTATGTCATCAACCAGTGATATTACAGAATCAATACCATATTGAGATACTTTTAATGGAGTATCTATAGTAAATCCAATTCCCATAACAGGTATATGGAAGGAGTGTTTCTTCATTTTATAAATATTACCGGAAACAACTCGCTGAAAATCAACACAAACGGTTTTATTTTCAGAAAATGTCCTTCAGTTTAATTAATTAGCTTCAACTCAATTTAGAGCAAAAGTAATCAAATACAGCGGATAGTTACTTCAATTTGTTAATTAATAACTTAAAGAAATGTTAATTTTATCAAGTCGTTCTAATCCTGGTTCCTGATCTTATTAAGAAATGCTGTTATTGCATTCCAGTATTCTTCACCATCACTCTGAGTTTTCCATAGTGCCCTTGATCCGTGATGACCGGTTCCATCAGGCACAAATACAATCTGATTATCATCAGGTTCCATCTTTTCAACAAGCTTTTTGGTTTCGGTTGCTTCCCTCCTCGATGATGTTATAAAAACCGGCTTATCAAAACCTTCAAGTTTATCAATTAATGATCCCTTGTAATTCATTAAATAATTCCCCGGGCTAAAGGAAACAACTGCCATTACATCATCATTTTCGGTGGCAATGTACAATGCGAGTGTTGAAGAATAAGAGCTTCCCCACAATATTACCTGTTTTCCATACCTGTCACTTGCATAGTTGACAGCAGCAATTATATCCTGTTCCGCATCCAGGTATTCAATTGGCAGATTCTTTTCAATTGCACGTAATGTGGTTTCATTGACCTGGTCTCCTATTGGTCCTCCTGATCGCTGGTCTATTGCAATACAGTTAAAACCCAATGAATTTAATTCTTCAGCAATACCTGCGTATTCAAATTTGTTGAAACGAGCCTGGTGACATAACACAATTACCGGTGAGTCCTTACTAATCTCATAAACATTTGCACTGATAACTAATCCGTCGAGTGAAGGAAATTCAATATACTCCGGATATTCTGCAATTTTTTTCGAATTACTTTCAACAACAGCTTTGTTTTCATTGTTGCAACCAATTGCAATGACAATGGTTAACATAAGCATTATTAGTATTTGCTTCATCATATTTATTTTTTAATATAATCCGTTTTTACAATTTCCTTAATGCCTGTCGAATAAGGGGTTGGTGTAAAATTAAAACGTTTTTCAAATTTACTGCTGTTGAAATCATATTCCCTGTCGTACTGGTATATCATTTCCACCATTTCTTTCATAATTGGCACAAAAAGTCCGATAACTCTAACTATAAATTTTGAAGCTACCTGAAACTTAGGAGTCACACCCATCTCATTTGCAATCATCTCAATCCATTCTTTTCCTGTTGGAGGGTTTGATACAGTTGGCAAATGCCAGACCTGGTTAAAAGCATCATCGGTATTTCCCAGAATAGCTGTTGCTTTAGCAGCATCAGGAGTATAGGTAAATGAATGTTTGTATTTTACTGATCCCATCCAGTTGGCTTTCTTACCATTACTGTATGGATTAAGCACAGTTTCCGTAAGCATACAGGTATTTTTAATGGACGGGCCATAAAAATCTGCACATCTGGCAATGGTTGCTGTAAGATTTCCTTCTGCAATTTCATCCAAAATTCTACGAGCAACAAATTCTCTTACCCTGCCTTTCTTTGATGGTGGATTTACAGGTGTTTCTTCTGTCATTCCATCAAGGTGATCTTTGTCATACATGTATATATTATCAAAGAATACCAACTTACAGTTATGTTTCTTACAGGCAGAAATAACATTTTCAATAAGTACCGGCCAGTTTTTCTTCCATATGACTGCACTGTAAGGGAAACCCACAGTAACATAAACCACTTCCGATCCATTAACTGCAGCATCAACCTCCCCTGCATTCAATAAATCTGCAGGAAACAACTCATCGGTATCATTCACTTTCACCGGATTTCTGCTAACCAGACGTATGCTTTTTGTGTAATTGGTAAGTTCTTTTGCCAATTCGGTTCCAATAGCTCCACCGGAGCCCAGTATTGTTTGCATATCAGCTATGTTTTGTTAATGTGGACAAATATAGGCATTTGCAGATTTTAAAGTATTTGAATTGATAAGCCTAACCAAATGATAACATTAATATAACTATGGATGTTTTATTTAGATGGCCAATGCTTCTTATTATTTTTCAGATGCTATAATTGTTTAGTATATAGTACAAATAATGTTGAATATTACGAATAATTACATCAAATCACAACGGGTTAATAATACTACCTGCAAAGTGGACAAAAAGATCACCAGGGAAGGCTACATGTTTTATTTTTATAACTCATAATGCTATATATTTAGTTTTTAGTATTGTTGCTAACGGTAGTGGTAGTTAATAATCATACTTATAAATATAATTTCCACAGCAAGCAGCAAAACAAGGGTCAATCCCAAAATAGTATTCTCTTTTTTCAATCAGCTTTTTACCAACGTAATCATTCTCCTCAATAATATATTCCCCATCTTGGATTTTCGTTAATCTATTTTCAGAATCATACTCATAAGTTTTTAAATAAATCAATCCGCCTACTTTAGTTTCCTTCTTTTCTTCAATCATTAATTCTCCTGAATATTTATAATATGTAAAGTGATGTTTCTCTCCTGTTTTGGTATAATCAATCTTACTTACAACCTTTCCTTTGCTGTATTCATAAGTACTAAATCCACCCCAATATTCCCATTCTTTAACTAATTGATTGTTTTCATATTCTCTAGGAGCTTCGCTTTCACTCTCATCGGTTACCTGTCCATCTACATCATAATCGGTGAATTTGTATAAAATGTTAATTAGCTGATTTGACTCATTATACACATAGGTCATTTCTGTTTTTTTCCAATCAGTCATATATGTTTCGGATATTATCTGATTGTTTGAGTTATAATCATAAGTTGTCTCGCTTTGTACTTTTCCGTTTTGAATTGATGTTTTATTTATCAAATTATCATTGTCATACATGTATTCCTCCATTCTTAAGGTATCATCGAGTGAAGCTTGACAAAATACAATCATAGTACTTGGATTATCAAGTTCTGCTGGTTTTAATAAGTCATCATCCTTTGAACAAGCTATAAGTATCAATATGAAAGATGTTAGTGTTACAATATTTCTCATGTCAATCTAATTTTACTACAATCTCAAGACGATTCTCCCTGATTTAAGGTTGCGTTACTGCCTCTCCTAATTACCGCCAACGGTTTTGCGGTATGAAACGTAGCGCACTTCGAAGCTCTTTCACACCAAGATGTCAAGCTGCTTAATTAGTGTTATATCGTTCAAATATAGCACTTTCTGCCCTATGTTTTTTATTGCGTGTTGGCGATTGGCATTCTTGCTGTACTCTAATCATTTCATTAGCATATCTCAATCCTAATACCCTATATGAATCTGAATTAAAATGAACTTTATCGCCTTTGTGATTTAAACTATCACTTTTAACAAGCCCAATGCAATCATTATTAGCAGATATTTTTTCAAAAACATTATTTAGATCTTCAGCTAATGGTCTTTTCTTGTAAAAAAAATATCCAATTTCTCCTATAATAATAGGAATATTTATTAATCCCAAGTCTTTTTCCAAGCTGTCTATAAATACAAGGAATTTCTCCTCATACACCTGAACATCACCTTTTACTTTGCAATCTGCTTCTCCTTGATGCCATAAAATCCCTTTAATAACTCCTTTATTCATTCCGTTTTTAATCCTAATAATAGCCTCATCGTATGGATAACTATTAGTTCCTTCATGAAAACTCCCTGTAATCCAGTTATCAATTGATGACCCGCCTTTAGCACAAGGTATTAGTCCTATTGTAACATTTGAATCTTGTTCTGCCATCCTTATTCCAAATGATAACCCTAATCCGGTTCCAACAAATTTAAATTTATCATAATGCATCGGGTTTTTGGCAGAAATCCAAACGGTATCCGTGGTGAGCATATATACTCGTGGGTGAATTATTGTGTCTATTCCTTCAATTTCCCCTCTTCCAGCCATATTAGATTGTCCCATAAGGAGGTATATGTGAAAATTTTCTTTTAAATTCTGTTGTTCCTTTCTTTCCTTAAAATTCCTTAAAGTTGAACAAGAAGAAAAAATTAAAACAGATAATAACAGATATAATGATTTTTTCATGTTTTTTCCTTGCTGTTAGTCCCCTCTCTTTTACTACTAAAATCTGAACAGTTCATTAGTCCAAAAGAGCCTGTTCCCAGGTTGTTGGATAAGAGTAGTCCCGTTCTTCCATAAATATATTTATTCATGGATAAAGTTACAAATTTTTACGGCATTGACATCTGGGCAAAAGCACTGCTATGCATTTGATTGTTGTTAGT
>JANQGJ010000085.1 GCA_028277395.1 Bacteroidales bacterium
AGAAAAGACTAATGAATGGGTTGCAGGATGGGAATTAGAGTCAATTAAGTTACCATCAGGAGGAACAATTAAAGTAAGTTATGAATCTGATGATTATGCATATGTTCAGGATAAGGAAGCAACACAAATGTTCAAAATATCTGGTATAGGTCCGAATTTTTCAGACTTCAACAAATCTCAACCAATCGATAAAAATGCTAAAATATTCTTTGAACTTCAGGAACCAATTTCCAATGATGTTGGAAGTGATGCTGATGTTTTATACGATAAATATTTAAAAAATCTTGACTGGATCTACTTCAGGACATTGGCTCATGTTAATCAAAGTTCCAGAAACAATGGTTATGAGTATGTTTCAGGGTATGCAAAACTTGGAGATACTTGGGGATTATGTAATAACGATGGTTTCAACTATTATCATGGATGGGTAGAACTTGAGAGTATTGGTGATTTCCACCCTATTTCACAGGCAGCAGTCCAGTTTGCAAGAATATACACTTCAAAAGAAGCATTTAACTATACAGCAAACGATAATGCAGGAATCGAAAATATTATTCAATTCCTTGCAGACGGCGGGTTTGTTTCAGGAGCCATTGAAGCCTTCATGGGATCAGACAATTATTTATATAATGTTAAACATCTTGGGCATAATATTAAAACTGACAAGTCGTGGATAAAACTTCGAAGTCCAAAACAAAGAAAACTTGGAGGAGGGTCGAGAGTTAAACAACTGGCAGTGGTTGATAACTGGAGTGATATGACAATCTCAACCGACTATAATAATGCAGAATATGTTCAGGAATTTGACTACAGCATTATTAATGACGGTGGTGATACTATTTCTTCGGGTGTTGCTGCATATGAACCGGCAATTGGTGGGGATGAAAACCCGTTAAAATCTCCCGTATTTCATGGAAATGACAAAGCATTACTTGCTCCTGACAACAGGTTTTTTATGGAAGAACCTTTCGGAGAAACATTTTTCCCGGCACCTATAGTTGGTTATAGTAGTGTTAAAGTAAAGTCATATACTCCTGAACAAATAACGCGTCATGCCAGTGGTTATGTTCAAAATGAATTCTATACGGCCAAAGATTATCCTGTTATAACAAAACGGACAGAGCCTGATGATCAGGAAAGAAAATCCGGTTTCCTGGCCTCGCTCCTCTCAATGAAAGTTAAACACTATATGACTGCCAGTCAGGGATACTCTATAGTACTCAATGACATGCATGGCAAACCAAAAACAATAAAAGTATTTGCCGAAGGAAAGGAAAGCCCTATATCCGGTGTTGCTTATTACTATAAAGACAACGGAACAAAGGTGAACGGGAACAGGATACAGGGGAACAGACTTGAAAACAAGTCGGACGTAATAACAAAAGATGGTGAAATTGTCAGTGCAATGGTTGGAGTTGACTATGATTTTATAACTGATTTCAGAGAGCAACAGACAGAAGCTCTTAATATTGGTGCTGCGTTCGATCTATACACTTTTACGATTTTCATTGTTCCAATTGTAATTCCAACAGTATGGCCAACTCTTAATACTGAAGATACCAGATTTAGATCAGCGTCAACAACAAAAGTCATCAATCAGTATGGATTACTTGATGAAACCGTTGCCTGGGATCAAAACTCGATTATAAGTACAAATGTAGTTGCACTTGATGCTGAAACAGGTGAATCGTTGGTAACCCAAACTATTAATGAGTATAACGACAGCGAATTCAATATGAAATATCCTGCACACTGGGCTTATGATAAAATGGGTATGTCGTACGGAAGAATAGGTTTAACAATAGACAATATAAATGTTTCAAGCTCAGGTATTATTTTAAATGTCAGTTTACCGGACGGATCATACCTGGTTCAGCCTGGAGATGAGCTTGCTCTTTATGAACCTGGAACATCAAACTTCATATCAAAAGCCTGGGGCTGGGACGACAATCCATATTACGAATGGATATTCCTGATGGATGAGAATGGTGAAAATGTGGAACAAGGGAATTATGATTTAAAAGTTATTAAACCTGCTCACAAAAATATGTTAGAGGCATCTGTAGGTTCAGTTGTAAGTAAAGTCAGTCCACTTGATAACCTTGCAA
The DNA here is from genome assembly GCA_028277395.1 of Bacteroidales bacterium. Taxonomy (GTDB): domain Bacteria; phylum Bacteroidota; class Bacteroidia; order Bacteroidales; family F082. The sequence continues at coordinate 2,109 of JANQGJ010000085.1, forward strand.
GCAACAAAATCAGAATTACAGAAGAACATGGGATACTAAATGCTACAGCCCTTGAATATGATGACAACTGGGGAACATTCTGTGACTGTATTCTGGGGCCATCATACGGTGACGGAAATCCATTCCTAACAGGGCAATTGGGCATGCACCGGCCAAAACAGGCATATTATTATCCATCAGTTAGAACAACAACACAGGGAGAATTCAGTGAAAATCCAATCCGAATTGATGGGGTTTATAAAGAGTTTTCACCAATGTGGCAACCACCCTCATCAGCCGGAACACCATGGGTACAATATTCCGATAAATGGAGATATAAAACAACAACACTCGAATATAGTCCATATGGGCCTGGTATTGAAGATGTAAGCTATATGGGTGTTTATTCTTCTGCTCTATTTGGTTATAATCACTCACTACCTGTAGCTGTTGCAGATAATGCCCAGCGACGTGAAATAGCTTTTGATGGTTTTGAAGATTATGACATGGAGAAATGCGCAGACGGACATTTCAACTTTTTCGAATTTAACAGTAAAGTAACCAATATAAAATCCCATTCAGGACGTAATGCTATAAAATTAAGCCCTGAAGACAGGATATCGGTTACCAGAAGCTTCAATGGTTGTAACAATTAAATCTACAATGATGAAACAACAAATTAAAATACTGAATATGCGCTCATTCATACTCGTGTTAGCATTACTACTTGTTTTTGCCGAATCAATCCTTGCGCAACAAGAACAAATAAATAACAAACCAGTTATTGAGACGTCTCCTCTATTAATACATCAAAGTCAGGGAAGTCATGGTATACCTTATCTTCCAACAAATACCAAAACGGGAGATTCCACCCGATTAACTGTAAGTGATGCGTTAATGAAAACCATGGTTCCCTTCTTAGAGTATTCCGGTTTAACAGATCCAGTGAACACAGTAATTACTTCACATAATGAACAATATTTTCAGGAACTATACGCAACAGTATCTGTTACAGATAGTGATGGATTAATCATAAATGGATTAACATCTTCAAACTTTACAGTTAAGGAAGACAATGTGAACATTAATCAATTCTCAGTTGAGCAGGTAAACACTCAAAGTCCAATTTCTGTAGTACTAACTATAGACAAAAGTGGTAGTATGGGTGATCATAACAAATTGGATAATGCAAAAGAGGCAGCAACTACCTTTGTTAATGCTATGAGCTCTGAAGATAGGGCTGCGGTATTATCATTTAATGATTCAACACATCTAGATCAGCAAATGACCTCGAATAAAAGCCTGCTAAATAGCAAAATTAACCTGATAGAAGCAGGAGGAGGAACAGCATTTTATGACGCAATAATCAGTAGTGTACAAGAAATACAGTGTGAGACTGGTACACGTGCCATAATTGCACTTACTGATGGAGAGGATTATGATTCAGATAGTTCAGTTTACGCCGCTATTAATATTGCAAATCAAAATTCAATACCGGTTTACACAATCGGTTTTGGAGAAATGAAACAAAAAACAAAAGATACTCTAAGCATGATTGCGGATTTAACAAATGGCAGGTTTTTCGATGTAGAAGATCCCGGAATACTCAATGAAGTATATATGCTTATAAAACAAAGTATTGAAGGGCAATATGTTGTTGGGTTTTCAACATTACAACCAGATCTTAATGGAACTTCTCGCAACATTGATATAACAGTGACATATAATGGAAATAGCGATTCAGAAGATTACGATTACACAGCTCCACTTGCCGGTTCAACCGAGCCATTACAAATTCAGATTCCTGATGCAACAGTAACCATTATGGAAAATTGTCAGGATGAAAATGAAGCCGTAACAATCTGGGCAGAAGTTAAACCTTCATCCGGCAACTCATTGCAAAAAGTCAGTTTATTCTACAGAACAATAACCACCCCCGAGTTACCATATACTGAAGTATCGATGTCGTATTCATCATCCAGCAATGGTTTTCAAAAATATTATGGAATAGTCCCGGCAGCATCAGTACTTGAACCGGGAGTACAGTTTTACATTAGTATTTGTGATGATCTGCCTTCATCAATCACATCTCCTTCATTTCCATTTATCCAACCTCATGTATTTGCTGTGTGTCCAAATCAACCACCAATGATCATACATACACCTGTGGAAACTGCACAGGCCAATACATCAGTTTTGATAAATGCAGAAGTAACAGATGTAACAGACAATGTGGCGGGTGTTATACTCTACTATAGAGTTCACAATGCCGGTAATTATTTATCAGTTGGAATGAACTATGTTGGAAATAACCACTATGAAAATACAATTCCCGCTTCTTATGTAACAACCGATGATGTTGACTATTATATATATGCAGTTGACAATTACGGTGTCCATGCAACCCATGGAAACATGGATAATCCACATGTGATTGAGGTTTCTGAACTGGAATTAACTATAACAACCCAATATATAAACAGATGTCATAACGATGTTACAACTTTTAATGCTACAATTGAAGGGCTTCCTCCGGGAACAACTGCCTCATATCAATGGGACTTTGGAGATGGTAGCCCTCTTTTGATTGCCTCACCTCCAGTTGAACATCAGTATACAAATACATCTGTGCAAATTGTACAATATACTGTTACATGTACCGCCTCTCTAAGTACCGGAGAGGAAGTTACAGGTACACTCATGATAAATGTTTATCCTGAACCACAATTAAAAGTTAATCCTGGCTGTATCCGTGAAGGACAGATCGTTAGTTTTACAAGTCATTCGGAAGTTCCTGTCGAATCGTGGAACTTATATTATGATTCCGGAAACAGTAGTGTTGAATTCGCTTCTGGAACGGGTAATGACATAGATGTAAACTTTGTTTTCCCAGGTGATGTTGTTGGTGAAGTTGAAATAATCCTGATTTATGAATATATTCCCAACCAGGTTTATTGCTATGATTATGTTACAGTAGGTGTTAAATCCGACAACTGCATTTACCCATTTGCACCATTGCCAGGAGAGAAATATGTAATCAGTGCCTGGGTATCTGAAGATATGTTCAGCCCTCCTCAAACAACATTTACAACACCGGTAATTATACTTGGATTTTTACTCGAGAATGAATTAACAGTTGAGATGGAGCCCATCAGGGCAAGTGGTCCAATAATTGACGGATGGCAAAAAATTGAAAAAGTTTTTACAATACCCGAAGATGCGGTTGACATTACAATTAATCTGATAAATTCTAACTGGGAAATTGATGCCTATTTTGATGATATCAGAATATTCCCGGTAAACAGTAATATGAAATCATATGTTTACGATCCTGTTAACCTGAGATTTGTTGCCGAACTTGATGAAAACAATTATGCCACATACTATGAGTATGATCAGGAAGGTAAGCTAACAAGGGTGAAAAAAGAAACAGAGCGCGGCATTGTTACACTTCAGGAATCCAGAAGCCATACCAGTAAACTAAGCTCTGAAAATTAGTATGATAATTAGCGTCACTTGATACTATAATTCATTAAAACCGACAATTAAATGTATAACATATCAATAAAGTATAATGCAGGTGAAGCCTATTCACAAACTAAGATAAATAAAATCATTAGTCAAATTCTATCAGTAAACTGTTTTATTATAATTACAAAAATAATTATCAAAACAATGGCTATTTGCATCCTGCTGTTGTTTGCTGATATCTCTGTTGCTCAGTTTACAGTTGCACATGATATTCAGAAGATACATGATAATTATATCAACCTTGGAGACGTACTTGTTAATATTGATTATAACATGTATGCAAATGACAGCACCAATGAAATACTTGAATCAAGCACTGCTAATGTTTATAAAAATAATGATTTTCAACTACTTGAGTTCATGGGTTATCAAACATGGTACACAAAAGAACATACCGTTGTTATAATGCCGTCGGATAAAAAAGTCGTTCTGGGAGATCCGGTTGATCAAATACAATCAACTGCTTTCGCTGGGATATCGCTTGACACACTTATCCAAATCTACAATGTAACCCAGAGGGAGATAAACGGGCAAATTGTTTACAGCCTGAAAATCCCTGAATCAGCAAACACCCCGTATAGTAACATGAGGATTTATTCGGGTGATAATGGATTATATGAAAAGATAGTTCTTGACTGCAGATTCCCGCTAAGCTATTTCGGTGTTTGCAGTGATTGTGAAGATAGTTTTCCCAGACTTGAGATTTTGTTTGAATACCAGGATAAAGGATTTGTAATGCCCGATTCAAAATCTGTTTTGGCATCTATCAATAATGAAAATAATGAATATTCCCTACGTGGAAAATATAGTGATTACCAGTTGGTGAATGTAAAATATAAAAACTAAGCCATGAAAAACTCTAAGAAACAACTCCGTAGTATTTTTATAATAATAATGTCGATATACTTCATTATTCTTAAAGCAGGTTTTGGTATAGCTGCAACGGAAAAAGAAAAACTAAGAAAACAGGGAGCCGACCTGATATATGGCATGACATTCGCCCTTGAAGAAAATATGTTTACAAATCTACCTTCTAACACACTGGAGATAGAAAATAAAGGAAAAGTTATTCTTGGGATTGATCACTATAACAATAAATATATTGATGAGATCAAAGAAATTACACTTAAAGTTGATATTAGGAAATGGGCAAATTCCTCAGCCAGTCCGGTGTCAATTTTGGATAAGACATTAAAAATAACTTATGATCCAAATGGTAGCTACAATGATCTGTACTTGTTTAAAACCGACGACTGCCGGAAGATTGAGGTTTACGTAGAGTCAATGATGATAAACGGAAGATCTGTCCTTAATATGTCAAATTATCCTTATATATTTTTGGAACTTGAAATAGAGACAGAGCGTTATTTTTCATTTGACGATGCTTCTCAGGTAACTGGTATAGGCCATACCTATGATGGCAACACCGATCAGATAAATATGCACTGGAACGTTTATAATGGTGCTGAAGCTTATGAGCTTGAATATGTTGCGGTTGACAATTATGGTTATGATGCAAACGGAAATCCATATGCAACAGATCCGTCAGATATTGATTATAACTTTAAGAATAACAGTACAAGGATTACCCTCACCGGAAATAGCTATTCATTACCATTGGTCTTTGAGAGAGGTTACCTGCTTTACAGGGTAAGGGCAATAAGTGTTAGTCATGAATATCCAGACAATAACATTTATGGTATATGGTCAGCTCCATCCTATGGAACAGTAGATGCAATTCCAAACAAATACTATATTTCTGAACCCCACGACCCTTATAAAACCTGGACTTTTAGTACATCATATGCTGAGAATGGTCTAAAAAAAGAGATTGTTAATTATTTCGACGGATCTCTTCGTGGCAGACAAACAGTATCAGTTATGAATACACAGGAGGAAGCTATAATTCAGGAGAATATTTATGATTACCTCGGAAGACCTGCCATTGCCGTTCTTCCGGCACCTGTTAGTAATGAAATGCTCAGGTATTATGAGAAATTTAATGTAACTCAAATGGGTAAGCCGTATTCATGGGAAAGTTTCGACCAGGACCTGGATTGTAATGTTAAAACAGAAAGCATGAATTTCAATGAAACCGGGGCAGCAAATTATTACTCTGATAAAAATGAATACGATCCTGTAACTGAAGCATATCAGGCATATGTACCAAATGCTTTTGGTTACCCGTTTACCCAAACTGAGTATACTGCTGACAATACTGGAAGGATAAAACGACAGGGAGGTTTGGGAGATGATTTTCAATTATCCTTTGGATCTCAGGAAGGACATGAAAATCAATATTTCTATGGTCAGCCAAACCAGTTTGAATTAGACAGACTATTTGGAACTGATGCAGGACATGCCTATCACTACAAAAAAAATATGGTAATTGATGCAAATGGCCAGGCAGCAGTTACTTACCTTGATCTTGCCGGAAATACAATTGCAACAGCATTAGCAGGAACAAATCCACAGGCGCTCGATGCACTGCCATCACTGAACGAAGGCGAGACGGTTTCAATCACCTTAATGGACTTTAATACTCCTTCTGTAAGTAATCGTATTGAAGGAAATACAATAATATTAAACTATAATATAATGACTCCGTCTCCCGGAGATTACACAATAACGTATCAGATTGGTAATCTTGATTTTTCACCTGAATGCTCCGTTGAGAAGTGCTTTGATGGTGTATATGATCTTGAAATAAGCATAACCGACAATTGTGGCATAGAACTAATTGAAGGTGGTAAAATAGAAATGACAATTGGAGATTTAACCGAACTTGACACGATTTGTGAAACAGGTCAGTTAATTATTCAACCAATAAATGTTAGTTTTCCTAAAGCAGGGGAATATTCACTCACTAAAAAGCTCACACTGAATCAGGTTGCCCTTGAAGAATATACAGAATTGTTCATGGATACAACAAATTCAGCATCTAACCCCTGCCTACCAAATCTTGATGAAATGATAGCTGAAGCGATTAGCGAAATAGATACTACTGTTTGTAATTTTGATTGTGAAGAGGTTAGTTGTGAGGAAAGCTTAGGAGATACTTATGCTAATCACCAATCCATGTTTGGAGATAATGCTCTCACTGAAGATGAATATATTGCAGCAATGCTTGAATGTATTGAGTATTGTAATCCAACAAATCCGGTCCCTTCAAACTCAATGCTTAATATGCTATTGGCAGATGTTTATCCCGGAGGACAATATGCATCATATGAGTATGATGAATATGGAAATCTTAATGCGATGAATTACGAATTATCAATATTGAATCAGGGAAATAAGTTGCCCGGAACAGAAATTTCAGGAATAGAATACAATAACCCAAACTGGAAGTATCCGATCGGGGATTATAAAGATAAAAACAATAACACAGCCTATGTTACTTTAAATGAAATTGAACCAGGTGAATACAGTCCCAGAATTGATAATGGCGCAACCGTGTATTATGTAAAAATAGATGAATCCGGATCATATGTTACCGGTGGTAGTATTCCGGCTGTTAAACCTCAGCAGCTTTACGATTTATCCGATTTTGTTGATATGTTTGACGAAAACTGGTGTTATGCGCTGGTGCAATATCATCCTGAATATGCATACTATACGTGGTTGGAAGGAAACAAAAACATTACCTTCAATAATATGAGTAGCGATGGTTTTGACCAGTACATATTACAAACATTAACTTTTACCGATGCTGTTAGCAATTTTGGTCTGACTGATTTTCAATCTATCACAGATGTACTCGACAATGATCCGTATTTTAAAGGAACCGGACAGGGAATATCTCAATATAACACAATGAAATCACATCTTCTCGAAGCAGAAGTTTCAGGATCTGATGTTTATAATATAAAACATCTGGTGGCAGCTTCTGTCCGTTGTGGAAATACATACGAAGAAGGTGAACCTCTTCCAGATATAGAAGATCCATGTATGAAATTTGGTACCGGTTCGGATATTGATGTCCTTGATGCAGAATGGGAAATGTACAAGTACATGTATATAAAATATAAACAGATACTACAACAGGATGCAGCTCATGATTATGCCATTAATACCGGAAACGGTTATAACGGTTGTATAGGTGTTGGTGATGATGAATTCAATCATGCCGACAGAGGTTTTAGTGATCAATACAACAACAATGATAAACAACCCTGCCATATTGATACATACATGTATTATGCGTCAAAACAAAAGCGCTTTGTTGACAGGGATATTGATCCAGGTATTCCTGATTACGTTGAAGACGACCCGGTTTTGGTTGAAGACCTTGAGGATTTGATCGGAGGTACAACTTTCCTGACAACAGGACAATGCCCGGTTGCTACACATATTGTAAACCTGTTAAACAATCTTGCAAATGAAAATGAATTTACCGCAACAAGTGCAAACCCTGCAAATCTATATACAAACCAGGCGTTTACACCACTTCTGTACAACGATCTAAATCCCGGAGGAGGCCCTGTTATACAATATGAATGGAGAACATCAACAAACACTGAAGATGACCTGCTGGGTGAGTTTTTTAATGGTACCGGAAGCGACGGATATATTAATTTTGAATGGCTTGATGTAAACAATCCGGCATGTGACTGGGAAGATATAAGCTTCTTTTTCAACTTTCAGTTTGCTGAAGAAACTGCAGGCAACAGTAAGTTCAGAGTTTCGGTTATATACAATGTTGATGAAAACACCACTGCACAGGCGTTACTGTTCGGAGAAACCAGTTTTGATCTGGATGGTTGCAATGCATCATCTTTTGAATATTACCAACCCACAGCTTTTGCCCAGGACCTTCAAACTCTTTGGAATGTAAGAATAGATGAAGGTACATTTCAACTACACCATGGAGCAGGAACACAACTGAATCTACCTCCATATGACGAATATATGACAAACGTGATTTGGCATAATCTGAGCATATTACATCCAAACATGTCACATTTGTGGTTTTGGGAGTTTAGTACAAATAACTGGAAAATGTATGATGGTGATGGAAATGATCCGGAAATAACATGTAACGTAAATATTACCAGTATTGAATCTGGCTTTGATTATGATGACCTGTTATATTTCAAAGACATAAGGCAGCTTGATGATCAAATAAATAACTTTTTAGTCACTGCTGTTGTTGACAACAACGGTGTTCAGGAAGAGTATCAAATCGAAGGGAATGTACTCCTGGTTAAAGGTTCAGGAACTATACCTCCTTATCCAATACCTATGATCGAACTTAAATCCGATATGCTATTGTGTGATGAAACACATGTCAAAGTAAAAGAAGATGTTGAGCTGTTTTTACATACACTTGCAGAAACAGGTAATCTTACATCAATTACAACAAATATTGATGAAGATATGTGGTTTTCAGATCTGTTAATCTCATATGTAGGTCCATCGGATGACCCTGATGCACATTTTTGGAACCCTTCAACAGTTAGTGATACAAAGCTTGAGGGTATAATAACCGACTATATGCCTTGTTCAGGAAATCAAAATGTTATTAATCTGCATATATTTAATTGTAATCAAACCATCGACTTTGCATCAGTTGATGGCTTTCAGAACATGACAGCAATCTATACTGAAGGTAGTAGTGGGGTCAGCACATATGATTTTCTTATAGAGGCGGTTATGTCTGATGCTTCAATTGTACAACTTTACGGTAATTCAACATGTTTCCCTATAAAGAACTGTGAAGATTGCTACGACTTATATTTACCTTTTACCAAAGAAGCTTGTATATCGGATTACATCAGTCTTGAATCTTCAATTTACTCTCCTTATGTTCACGATACAATCTATATTGGAACACAGGAAGAATTCTGTGAACTAAACCTGGGTTATGGCTCTGACGATTACTTATTCTATTTGTCAGAAATTAATAATCTGTTAAGCATAAATCTGTTAGGCCTTGAAGAACCTGTTGTACACCCTCTTTTTATATCATTGGAAGAATTTACAACTAATGGTTATTCCCATAGTGAAAATTCTGTAAATCCATACTATAGCGATTTCCTGGCAACAGTTAATACCATTCATACTCTGATAAATGAGCCATTGGTAATTGGTGAAAGTCCGTATTTCTTTAGTTTGCGGGAATTTAGCGATAATAACTTTGCTCTCTGTGTTTCATGTTATGAGGATTATATTAACAGTTTAAGCTCAAATCCGGAAAATGTTTTAACGATTGAAGAATTTACACTAAACAATATGTGTACAATGATCCCACGCGATGATTGTCCTAAAATGCCTCCAAACATTTTCTTCTCTCCTACTTCAGAGTTTGAAAACCCATGTGTTAAAGAGCTTACGGCTGTAGCAACTGCCGGTGTTTACGGTGAGTATTATGCACTAATGGATTCCATACGAAATGCATTTGTACTGGAATACCGTACCGCCTGTCTGCAGGTACCTGAATTCCTCAAAATGGAATATTTAGATACTGAACATCATTATACACTGTATCACTATGATCGTGCAGGTAATCTTGTTAAAACAGTTCCTCCGGAAGGAGTCAGGCCAATAACTGATCAAACAATCCTGGATCAAATTACATTAGCAAGGGAAACAAACAACAATAATGTTATACTGCCTGATCATATATTACCGACAAAATATCGCTACGATTCCCAGGGACTACTTATTGAACAGACGACTCCGGATGCAGGTATATCAATTTTCAGATATGATGTACTGGGGCGACTCAGGTTTTCACAGAACAAAAAACAAAGATATAAGGGATCTTTTTCATACACAAGGTATGATGAACATGGCAGAATAGTTGAAACCGGTGAAAGCAGACAGGAATTGAACGGTTATCCTCTGATCCATAGTAGTGTACTAACAGAAGCCATCCTAAATGACAACAGCTATCCTTCAACATTAAATCAAAATATAACATATTCTTATTATGATGATGCAACAACATCTTATATAGAACAAAAGAACCTAAGATCAAGAATAGCTGCTTTCGCATATGACAACAGTGGAAACGGGTTTAATGATTTCACAACACATTACAGCTATGATATTCATGGTAATGTTGATATTCTGCTACAGGAAAACGCTTCATTAATAGGTACTGATGACAACTATAAACGCATAGATTATGAATATGACCTGATATCAGGTAATGTAAACAAAATAAGTTACCAGCATGGAAAATATGATGCATCATATCACAAGTATTATTATGATGCGGATAACAGAATTACTGAAGTTTATACATCAAAAGATGATGTTATATGGAAACGCGAAGCTCGCTACATTTATTATAAGCATGGTCCTCTGGCACGTGTTGAGCTGGGTGACATGAAAGTACAGGGAATAGATTATGCATATACAATTCATGGCTGGCTGAAAGGTGTTAACAGTAATACACTGGTTGCCAGCAGGGATCTTGGAAAAGATGGTGATGAAAATAATAAACACCAGTATTTTGGCAGGGATGCCTATGGGTTCACCCTTGAATATTATCCGTTTGACTATATGCCTGAGTTTTCTTCATCATTTGAAGATTATCAGTTTATGGCAAAAAATGGTGAAAATGATACCCAGCCATTATACAATGGAAATATCAGCTCCATATCAAGTATAAATCACCATTATATATCGGAAGGGAAACAGGTGGCTCCTGACTGGAATCCCGTTGCCTCACTTGCTCACTATTCATACGATCAGTTAAACAGAATAACAGCAAGTAATATATATTCAAGCGAATCCGTGATCGAAACCAACGATTGGACAGGGTATGCAAATCCAGGAATCGATGCATTTAACACAACATATGAGTATGATGCCAACGGAAATATATTAGATTTGCATAGAAATGGTATTCCAACGCAGGAACCCATGGATGATCTATCATATAAATACGATCGTGTTGACCCGTTTGATGATGACAGTGACCTGTTAAGCAACAAACTGTTATATGTTACTGATGCTGTTACAAATTCCGGGTATGAAGATGATATTACCTCACAGGCTGCCAATAACTATGAATACGATTATATTGGAAACCTTGTGGCTGATGCATCGGAAGAAATAGCCAGAATAGACTGGAACGTAGCAAATAAAATAGTTAGAATATCACGAGTTGAGGACAGTAAACTTCTGGACATGCAGTTTGAGTATGATGGCCTGGGAAACCGTGTCACAAAACAAACTTATCCTGCATATGGAACATCTGATGACATAGACTACACATGGTATGTACGTGATGCACAGGGGAATATAATGGCAGTTTACAGATGGAGTGGAAGAGAAACACCAATGCTGTCTGAGAGCAATATTTACGGTAGTAGCAGGCTGGGATACGCAGAGTTTGTACCAACAAAAGAAGGTACATCTGAACAAACCGACTATTATCACATTACAGGTAACCGTAAATACGAGCTCACCAATCATCTGGGCAACGTGATGACTGTAATATCGGACAGACCTGTTGCGAATGTTGACCCTTCAGGTGATTTGAATACAGATTACTATACTGCTGATTTCGTGAGTTCACAGGAATATTATCCGTTTGGTTCACTGGTCCCGGGGTTGAATTTTAATACTGAGGAGTATAGGTTTGGGTTTATAGGTGCTGAGAAAGATGACGAATGGGCAGGAGTTACAGGTAGCCATTATGACCATACTTTCAGGAGTTATGATTCAAGGATAGGGCGCTACAAATCCGTTGACCCATTATTTAGGAGCTATCCTTGGAACTCAACCTATGCTTATGCAGAAAACAGGGTTATTGATGGAATTGATTTAGAAGGATTAGAGTATTTAAGTGTCCATGAAGCAAGAATTAAAATGCGTGGTGGAGTAGCTCATATTAACTTGGCAAACTTTAATTCAGTTACCCGTTATGCATGGAAACAAAGAGATGCGGCAGGAGGATGGCCAGCCGGAAATATTGGTTTTCCTACGGCTATTGGACAATTATCACATCCGACATTACCAACTACAAAACCTGTGTCATTTAAAGGAGGAGCTCCTTTGTATAACCCGACACAACATAAAGTACAAAACCCTATAGCCAAGAGTACAGGTTTGCCAAACAAAAAGTATAAATCAAGAACTGTTTCCGGGGCTTCGGGCATGTCGAAAGGAGGTTCTGTAGCAATGTTGGCGGTAAATGCAATTAATTGGTCTTTGGAAACTTATGGTAGCTTCAAAATGGCAGAAGATAGACGGCTAACAGATGAGCATATGTCTATTCTTAGAGAACATGTAACAAGAGATTTAAGTAGGGCTTTGGAATCAGGTATGATACCAGAACAATATCAAAACTTACAAGATATGGGAAATATTGCCAACGTGGTGTTGTCGGGAGTTAATACAACTGACAATCAGGATATCTATGATATTGGAATTAATATTGTAAAAGAAATCTCTGGCAATTATCGCCAACCTATGGAATTAATATCGATTGATGTGCCGGAAGGAGCAGACAATACAGCAGTAAGGAAAAGCTTTGTAGTTCCGGTTATTGAAGAAGAATAAAAACAGATAAAAGAAGGGGAGTTTAAAAGCTCCCTTCTTTTATTCATATAATGCTTTTGTACAATCTAATTTTATACTGTCTGCGGTCAAGGTCATTTTCATTAAATACCCCCAACTAACAGTATCTTGTACTTTCCTTAAATTGTGTATCTCAAAAGTGCGGTTAAATATCTTGTTAGTAGTATTGATTTTTAAATAAGGAGTGCCATTTTTTTTAGAAACCTTCCATGTTCCCTTCTCTCTATCTGTATGCCTATCTGCCCAGTCGCTAATAGGTAAATTGCATTTATTATCCTTATTCAAGCCTATACCATTGCTGTATAAATCCCACAAAACAGGTTCATCATGGTAGTATGCTTGATCTACAACCCATCCGCCCTGTACTTTTTTCTCCAATTCATTACAGGAAGCAAGCGTAAATATGATTATTGTAAAAATTAATATTTTTTTCATAGTCGTTTTATTTTGATAACCAACGCTGATTCAGGTTGCAAACCCGAATCATACAAAAGTAAATCATTTTAAAATTGAACAAAATATTTATTCAATCATAATTTTAAAACTGTTTTAGTGTATAATTACCATATGATAAATGTTTAAGGTGAGGTAAATAGGTAGGTGGTAGATTCCTGATTAGGTTACTGGAAAAGCATTTTTTATTTCTTTTGAGTGTTTGGGTTACAAACCAAACGAGCGGTGTGTTATATTAATTATTTTGTTTTTCCAGATAGTAGGATCACATTCTCAGATTAATTATATTGATACAGTATCAACCAGCTCATGTGAGATTGTTCCTGCGTTATGTAAGATTTCTCTGTCATTCAATGATAAAAGTCCATTTAGTTTGTCAATCCAGTCTTTCATATACATCGGAATTCGTCTGATTGCTTGTCCTTGTGCAAATATTAGGTATTGTTCAACCAAATTGTTTAATGCAGTTAATTCTATTTCGTTTAAATAGTTTTTTGCAATCGTTACATCAGGCTTTCTAATTTTATTGCCTCTCCAGTTGGTTAATCCCATATTTTGTTTTATACTGTTTTAAAGAAAGTTATACTGATATCAAGAGTAGGGTCATAACTAAAAAGTAAACTGTAAACTCACCCTGATACCAAATGGTGATACATTGGCATGATCGAGGTAGGATAGTCTCCAAACAGCATCAACACGTACAATTTTAAATATGTTCTCAATACCTGCTCCTGCTTCAAAATACGGTTTGCTCAACGTGTACATCCCGTCAGGAAATACCGAGTACTCTTTGTTGTTCTGATCCATTCCTCCTACAAGTCCGGTTACAAATGCAACCTCTCTCCATTTTAGCTTTCTGAACAATGGTATTCTGTTAAATAAATATCCGTTGAAATGATGAGTATAGAATACCTGGAAATACTTATCACTTACAAACTCATAGTAGTTCATCATGTTGAACGCCGACTCATCAAAAAAGTAGGTTTCGTTACCCTCATGAAGTTTAAGCAACGGATAGGGTAATGTTCCCCAGATTCTGCCACCCTCTATCCTGAATTTTGACCACCCCAGGTTAAATACATTAAACCAGTGTTTTATTCCTATCTGGAGTTTATGATATTCATAATCGCTTTTAAAAAAATTCGGCATGCCATATGCATAGTGTATGTTTAGTATGGGGAATTTTGCACCAAGGCTGATCCTCTCAAATTCTCCCATTGAAACCCTTTCTTTGTATGCCAATCGTAAGTTCAATCCTATTTCCGCAGAAGTAATTGCGTCCTCTTCCGCTATTTTCTCAGTAGCCTCATCCTGGTAATAAAACTCAAATTTAGTTCCCCCCACCGGATAAAGGTTTCTGTTCATCAGTACAAGAGTATTACTAAATCCGGTAAACCACTCATGCTCGTACGATAGCTTTATTTCTTCAACAAAACTTAGTTTATCAGCAGGCTGTCGTCGGAATAAAAATGCAAGAAAAAAGTCTTCTCTAAAGGCATTCTGGCTTGCACCCAACTGCTCCAGGTCATACCTGAACGATCCCCGTAAAGCCCTGCGCGGGTTTTTATTGAGCATATACAACACATTTCCGCCATATTTAAACCTGCCATCCCATGTACCATAAGCCATATAGGCACCAAGCATCACTTTTGTACTAAACGCATTACTGGTCCGCCCTCCAAATCTGAAACGCGCACCTTCAATGGCATTAAAGCTCAACATTGATGCATAAGGGCCGATCTCGAATTTCCCTTTTACATAATAACCTGTAATAACCATCTCAATTATATCGATATAGGTTTTGAATTGAGGTATGGTTTTAAGGGTATCTATCATGTAATAAACCGTTTGCTCGTCCTTTGTAAGGTCTTCATGTCGACTGTTCATCCAGTATTCTTCAGATAGATTTCCGGCACTGTCGTGAACTATTACATTAACAGGTGCCTTATAAAACTTTGGTTCTTTAGGCTGATTTATTACATAATCGCGATATGATGTTGTTTTCTTGCCAAAAAACCCCATGGTTTTCTCATTATTCTCTATCAGGTTGAAATCACCAACAGTGTAATCCCTGGTTATCACCCAGTGTTGCCCGTTAACCTGTTCAAACGTTTTATGAATTACAAGGTCATTCACAAAGTTCATATTAACATCCTCTGCAACTTTCATTTCTATTTCCTTAATCGCAAACGAAGTATCGTGTACCCAGAAATTCCCGGTAAATGTATATGTCTGTTTATGACGAGGCTTAAACATTACCTTGTAACACCATTTATTGCCATGAAATGCACTGTCAACAAGATAGTATTTATAAAAAGGAAGGCTGCCATTTGCAATTGGGCTGACAAAGTTTATCTGAAAAATATCAATATAATTATCATAAACATTCGTATGTAAATATTCGTCACCAAGAAGTTGCATTGCACTTTGATTATTAATACCACTGATCTTGGTTGCTTTAATTTTCTCGATATAACCTCTCGGATCTTTTCTTGCATAAACATCTGACATTGTCTCACTTAGGAATATTGGCAGATATGTTTTCCCGTTTACGGACGATGTATCAACATTATCAAAAATGAACTTGAATGGTCGGTATATTCGTCGTTCCATTAGCTTTTCAGTAATATTATTTACATCAAGTTCGATCTTGGTATAGGCCTCATACTGGTATGCTGAATAATGATCAGGGTCATTATTTGGTTTGTTTTCAATAATTTTCTCAAGTAACACCTCTGCAGGATTAATTCCAGGCCGGATAATAACTGCATCCAACTGAATATGCTGGGATTTCATTTTAAAATCGATCCTCTGGAACATTCCCTTTTTTACAATAGCATAGTTTCTCTCATAACCCACAAATGATGCCAGCAGAGTATCTCCGGGGGTTGTTGTTTCAATTGAAAATTCACCGTTAAAATCACTTGTTGCACCAATGGTGGTCCCTTCGAATACAATATTTACAAATGGTAAAGGTTCGGCAGTTGCACTATCTGTAACAGTCCCCATTATCTTTGTAAGCTGGGCCAATACACTCATATTAAGCAAAATACCCACAAACACCAATAATATTAGCCTTGTGACTTTAATATTTAGGAAGATATTTCGCATTAATACTTAAGAGTTATTGTCACAAAAATATGCTTAATCAACGAAATTAGTATGTTAATTGTTCATAATGTTCATCGGTAATCTGAGTCATTGTCATAAAATTTCAACCATATCTTTAATAAACTTAAATTTTCTAATTTTCATATATTAGCCCGGTACTTCATATTTCTGTTTCTTGCATCTGTTAAAACAAATATCTGTAATCCTGTTATTCTCATTATTTCTGAATGTTACCAATCTGTTTTCAATAAACATACAGGTAATTGACAGCCTGGAAACATTACTACTTCTTTCTTCTAATGACAAAAAAGCAGAATTACAGTTGCAACTGGCAAACGAGTTTACAAATAGTAATCCTGACAAAGCTCTTGAATTGTCAAAAGATGCGCTGAATTATTACAATAATAATAATGATGACTATGGTATATTGTTAGCTACGATCAGTATTGCCAGGGTTTATCAGGTACAAACAGGGTTAAAAAATGCGATAAATCAGGCTTTAAAGGCCAGAAAGCTTGCAAAATTGATTGGTAAGGACAGGGAGTTAGCAGAATCAACTTTAATAATTGCGAATTGCATGAGACAATTGGGTGAGTACAAAAAAAGTTCTGCCTATTGTTTTGAAGCACTCGAAATTTATGAAAACAACATTGATTATTACGGCATTTGCGATGCACTAAATGCAATAGGGATAATTTACTATGAGCAGTCGGAATATGATAAGGCTCTGAAATACTTTACAGAAGCCCTAAACGCCTCAAACAGGACAAACGATAAATATAAGATCGGTGGTATTTATAATAATATAGCCGTAGTTTTTAGCAGTAAAGATGAAAAGTCCAAAAGCATAGAATATCTGAACAAGGCTGCTTCAATTAACAGAAATACCGAACATAATCAATGGTTAGGTATTAACTATAATAATCTGGCTGACGATTATCTGGACTTAAACATCCCCGATTCAGCTTTTAGCTACGTTCAAATGGCCATAGATGTTAACCGGAAAATTCAGAATTACAATAATCTGGCTGAATCATACAATGTATTTGCGCAATACTACCAACTTCTAAATGACTCTTCCAGGTATCTGTATTATTTAATGAAATCTTTTTCCATTGGTAAAGATCAGGGACTAAAAAAAGTAATCTATAATTCATCAAGATCATTAAATCAGTATTATTTTGCCTCCGGTAATATTGATAGTGCTTATCATTACCTGTCAATTCAAAACGCTACAAAAGATAGTCTGGATAAGGAAAACAGCCTTCTCCGGCTAAACAGACTTGAATTATTATATGATCTTGAAAAGAAAGAACAGGAAGAACGAATAGAAAGACAAAGAGAGGTTTTTATAATTACTCTGGTGATCATTTTACTGTCATTTGCCCTGATTGTTTTTCTTCTGCTTTTACTCCGTTATAGAATAAAAATTAAATATTCGAAACTTGAAAAGCAGAAGTTACAGGATGAACTTGAGTTCAGGAACAAAGAACTTACTACAAACGTGATGTCGTTAATGAAAAAAAACGAGATGCTTACCGAGATCACAAAAAAACTGGTAGAGATCGAAAACCAGGCTGTAAAAGATGACACCAAAGCGGCAATCAACAAAATAGCTATTGATATTGAAAACAGTACACGTGATACCATATGGGAGGAATTTGAGTTAAGGTTCAAACAGGTGCATATTGATTTTTACGAAAGGCTGGCCCGTAAATTCCCCGACCTTACACCAAACGAACAACGTTTATGTGCGTTTCTCAGGTTGAACATGTCATCTAAAGACATCTCGGAACTAACCGGACAAAGCATAAATGCTCTCGAGAAATCAAGATTCAGATTAAGAAAAAAACTGGGCATATCCGGCAAGGAAACAAACCTTATAAGCTTCATATCACAAATCTGATTGCTTATTATCCTTATTTAGGTCACTTCCCTAATCATCTCAAATTAAGCACTTTCATACAGTTGTAATTCCAATTGTCCTGTTATTGTACGGGTAAAAAACTGATTATAAGTAGTTTTTGTACGGGTAGATTATTTGTTGAATGCAATTAATTGAAAGTAATTTGTTTTCAAATCTCAGATCAGTATGTCAGATAAAAAAAATAACCGGCAAAGAGTAAGTATTGACAAAATTCAGGAGAGGAGAAAACAACAAAATGATGTCCTGAAAAAAATAATTGAAAAGATAAATAACGATAATAGTTCAGAAGATAAAAATACCAAATATTCATCTTAAAATGTTATAATTATGAGAAGATTTACCAGTTCATTAATTATTGCCTTTTCGCTGTTAACCATAACATTAACTGCACAGGTAATTACAACAAGATCCGTGGATACCGACCAAAAATATGTAGTTATGGAGGAGCTTACCGGAACCTGGTGCCAGTGGTGCCCGGGAGGAACGGTTACAGGCCGGGAATTAACACAGGATTATGATAATATCATCTTAATTGCAATTCATTGTAATGATGATATGGAAAACACAGATTATTATCAGGAGTCCGGGTTAAGTGCAGCTCCTTCAGCTGATATTAACAGGGTGTATCATGGTGCATCCATCGGAGAATGGGAGTCAAAAGCTTTAATTGAAATGGGAGTCACTCCTCCTGCTTATATTGATGTTACAACAACTTATGATTTTGTATCAAGAGAACTTGAGGTTGAAATCAGTGCTGATTTCATTGAAAACCTAAGTGGTGACTACAGGTTGGGAGGTGTTGTTGTTGAGGATGGCGTTGTTGGTCCGTCACCCGATTATGATCAATCCAACTCTTATTCCGGTGGAGGAAATGGCCCTATGGGTGGATTTGAAAATCTGCCAAGTCCGGTTCCTGCATCAATGATAGCATATGATCATGTTGCACGGGAACTTTTGGGAGGATATACCGGAGATGCAGGAAGTTTGCCTGGTTCAATCAATTCAGGTGAAACACACTCCTATACTTACAATTATACATTACCTGTTGAATGTGATCCAGAATATGTAAGAGTAGTAGGCTGGTTGGTTAACCAAAGTAATGGTCAGATATTAAATGCCGGAAAGAGTCAGTATCTTCCCGGTTTTGATGATGGCAAACCTCATTTTATCTCTGAACCACAGGAAACAGCTTTTGTTGGTACTCAATATAATTATCAGATTTATTGTGCAGATCCCGAAGAAGATAATCTTACAATAACTGCTGTTGATATCCCAACGTGGTTATCATTACAACAAACCAATCAAAGTACAGTACATACAGCAGGATTATTATCCGGAACTCCAACAGCACAGGGGACTTATGATGTAGTATTGGCAGTAACCGACGGAGAATGGACCATTGAAAAATCATACCAGATAGTTGTTGAGGGTGCCCAGGGAGGACAATGGGAGTTTGTTGGTAATCAGGGCTTCTCAACATATGCTCCAAGTGACCAGGTTCTTGGACTTGATTCGGATAATACTCCTTATGTAGCATATAAAGATTTTAGCAATCCCATCCAGGTAATGACCTATGATGGAACAAACTGGGTACAATTGGGTTCTTCGCCCGGTTCTGCTGATTCTCACATGGACATGGCAATAGATGATAATAACAAACCATGGGTTATTTTCAATAATGCTGCAGGAGGAACAAAAGCCACAGTTAAAAAATACAACGGTTCATCCTGGGAACAGGTAGGACTTCCTGTAAGTACAGGGCCTGCCAGGAATGTAACAATCGCCTTTGATAACTATGGAACACCACATGTAGCATTCTATGAACAAGATCAGAATTATGCCGGATACGTATATCGCTGGGATGGAGCTTCATGGTCAGCTGTGGGAGGTACATCAATTTCAGGTGAAATTGCCCTGTTTTTCAAACTTGCTTTCGATAGTCAGAATACTCCGCATTTGTTATGGGCAAAAGCTGTTGGTTATAGTTATTATTCCAGAGTTTCAGTGTTTGATGGTTCTGACTGGAGTCTGCTTGGTGGCGGTGACATAATCTCCGAAATTACCTATTTCCATCATAATATAGCCATTGATTCCAATGATGATATCTTCGTTTCCATAACAGAAGGTACTGATATAAACTTAAATGTTTATACATTTACAGGTTCTGAATGGCAAAGCATTACAGAAAACGAAAACCTTGTTGGTGAGTCACAAAGTCTGGCTGTAAATAGTGATGATGAAATATTATTGGGCTTTCAAAATGCAGGACTTGGATCACAAACAAGTGTAATCAAATACAATGGCAGCACATGGAGTGCAGTTGGCCCTCCTACTATATCCGGAGTTGCGGAAAGCCAGAGCTTAAAAATTGGCAATGATGATACACCTTTCATATCGTATGTAGATATGGATAATAGTGAGAAAGTAACAGTACAGAAATATGCAACAGTTGCAGCCCCGGTTATAAGCCTTTCTGCTTCAAGCATTGACTATGATACTGTTGGAATTGGAGATGTAAAGGAAGAAACAATTGTTGTTTACAATAATGGAAATGCTACTCTGGAAGTAACAGATATTAGTACAACGAACTATGTATTTGCAGCAAACATGTCGTCATTCACCCTGGAGCCCAATGAAAGTATGGATCTAATTGTTTCGTTTGAACCTGAAGAAGAGCAGGAATATGAAGGCTTCATACAACTTGTTTGCAATGATCCGGTAAGCAGCAATATAAATATTGAAGTTAGAGGTGTTGGTGATATTACTATTGGGATCCATGATGAAAGTATTAGTGATGGATTGCTGTTTTGGCCAAATCCTGCAAAAGATTACATCTGCATTAATAAAGAAAAAATTGATATGGTTCAGATATATAGTATAGCCGGAGAAGTACTTCATACCGAAACTATGTCGACAAAATATATAAACATAAGTACTTTAGACAAAGGAATATATTTCGTGAAAATATTTACAAATGGTAGATTTCAAACTGAAAAGTTGATCGTTCTTTAAAACTATTGTTATTGTTTTCATCCCGTTTCACCATGTTGATTTGTATAAAATCACTGGTGGAATGGGAACTTATTCTTACCAAAACAAAGCATACAACACAACAAGAATTAACATAATGGCATATGCCGAAATATTGAAAACTTTTCCTGTTTTAAAAGTATCACTTGTAAGATCAATTCCCCCCGGGTCATCCTTTTCTTTATTTGTTGATAAGCTAACAAATACAATTACCACAATAGTGATCAGGAATGTATAGAGCATCTGATCCATCCAGGGAAGCTCAAGTGAAGGAGTTTTCAATGCAAGTGCTACCGGAATAGAAGATAATATTCCGGAAATAGCTCCTTTATTGTTTGCTTTTTTATAAAAAAGTCCCATCATAAAAACAGCCAGAATCCCCGGACTAACCAATCCGGTATATTCCTGTATATATTGAAATGCCTGATCAATGTTACCCAATGCCGGGGCTACCGGAACAGCAACTAATAAGGCAACAGCACCGCTTATTCTTCCAACAACAACATCTCTGTTCTTTTCATTATTTTTCGCAAAGAACGGCTTATAAATATCCATTGTAAATATGGTAGAAGTTGAATTTACCATTGATGCCAGTGAAGATACAATTGCGGCAGCAAGAGCCGCAACAACAAGTCCTTTAATTCCGGAGGGTATAAACGAACTAATAAGCCATGGGTAAGCTTTATCATAATTAGTGGATCCATCAGCTTTTGTAAAAGCATCTCCTACACCATTAATAATTGTTGTTCCTTCGGGCTGTGTGAACATAACATAAGCTATAATACCCGGTATAACAACTATTAACGGGATAATAAGCTTCAGAAATGCGGCAAAAACAATACCTCGTTGTGATTCTTTCAAACTCTTTGCTGCAAGTGTTCTTTGAATAATATACTGATTGAATCCCCAGTAATAAAGGTTTGCTATCCACATTCCTCCAATCAGAACTGCAATACCCGGTAAATTCATGAACTCGGGATTATCTTTCTTTATGATCATATGAAATTTATCTCCGGCTGTATCGTAAATATGAGTAAGACCTGCTATCACTCCTCCATCTGGAGTAACATGATCCAGAGCGATTACTGATGTTATCAATCCCCCAACCACTAACAATGCCACCTGTATTACATCGGTCCATGCCACAGCTGAAAGACCTCCATACAGTGAGTATGCTGCAGCAAAAAGTGCAAGAGCAACAATCGCTGTAAAAATCATTTCCCCATCACCCTTACCCAATATTGTATCAATTGCCTTACCTCCAAGAAATAATACGGAGGTCAGGTTTACGAATATAAACAGTGCTATCCAGAATACTGCCAGAATTGATTTTAGATTTGTACTGTACCTTTTCTCAATGAACTCAGGAATTGTATAAAGCCCTTTCTCTATAAATACCGGAAGAAAATACTTCCCTACAACAATTAGTGTTAAAGCTGCCATCCACTCATATGAAGCTATTGCCAAACCAACTGCCATCCCTGATCCGGACATGCCTATCATCTGTTCAGCTGAAATATTGGCTGCAATTAAGGATGCTCCTATAGCCCACCATGGTAGTGATTTACCGGCAAGAAAGTAATCCTGTGCTGTTTTCTGAACTCCCTTTTTTCCCCTGGAAACCCATAATCCAACAGAAAGAATAATTACAGCATATAGTCCAAAAATTGTATAATCCAGAATGGTAAAATTAGAACTCATAGAAATTGATATTATGTTTTTAATGATCTTGCTCCATCACTTAATTTCACAAAATAAATATTGGGAATTAAACCTGTACACCTGGTATATTGTTCAGTAATTTCATGTTGAAATTTATCTTTGTGATCAGATTTTATCAGATTAATCGTACATCCTCCAAATCCTCCACCCATCATTCTGGCTCCCAAAACATAGCTCATTTGTTTTGTTATATCAACAAGAATATCCAGTTCGGGGCAACTTACCTCATATTCATCTTTTAAACCGGCATGTGAATCATACATAAGACTTCCAAACCTTTGCATATCTTTCTTTTCGAGAGCACCACAGGCATCCAAAACCCGTATGTTCTCCTTAACAACATAACAACATCTATTGTAAGTAACCTGGTTAAACAGGGATTTATATTTCAGTAATTCATCAGGATTTGTATCCCTAAGCGAGATGATACATGAGTTTTTTTCATTCAGAATCGCTACACCTTCTTCACATTCCTTTCTTCTTATATTGTATTCCGATGATGCCAGCTCATGAGTAACTTTTGAATTTACAAGAGCAATTATATAATTATCCATTGCAAAAGGATAGTAACTGAAATCATGTGACCGGCAATCAAGGCGAAAAACATGATCCTTTTTTCCTGAAATACTTGCAAACTGATCCATAATACCACACATAACACCTGCATATTCATGTTCGGCTTTCTGTGCCATGGTGATCAGCTTATACGGAGAAAAATTTGTTTCCAATAGAATATTCAAACCATATGCAAAACCACATTCCAGGGCTGCTGATGAAGACAGACCCGAACCAACAGGGATGTTTCCTCCAAAAACACAATCAATGCCAGGTATTTTTACCCGTTCTTTTTCGAATTGTGCCAGTACACCATGCAGATATACCTGCCATCCTTTTACTTCAGGGTTAATACTTTTGAAAGTATAGGTTTCATTGAAATCAAAAGCATGAAATCTAAAAACGTTATCATTATTTATTGCTATCGCGAAAATAATTTCCTTATCAATTGAAGCCGGTAATACAAACCCTTCATTATAATCAGTGTGCTCTCCAATTAAATTTACGCGACCTGGAGCTCTAACTATCAATGGTGAAGAATTAAACAGATTTGAAAATCGATTAAAAACAGATTCACTCAATTTATCATTTATCATAAATACAATGTTAAAGAAACTACCCTGATCGCTCAACACAAAACTGTATCTGCATAAAATTCAGATCAACCTACACAAAAATAGTCTATAACTCATTGAGAAAGTATCATTGTCAGAGAAAATATAACCTGATGTAGTAACAAAACAATAAGGTCAAAGACTAAAAATGTGACTATATGAATATTATTTTGTCATTCATTTACTTTTAAACAATATATTATATTTACAAAACAAAAAAATATATTACTATGAAAATCAGGAAACTATTAATGACAATGGCAGTCTTATGTATATATTCAATAGCTGTTTCACAGGTAACAAAAGATATAGAAGTTAAACCTTTCAGTAAAGTGAAGCTCGAAGGATCAGCACAATGGGTACTTATTCCTTCTGATGAAGAACGTGTTGAGATAGTATCTAAGAATGAGGATGTTTTTGATTATATAAAAGTTGATCAAAGCAAAAAACAACTCAGGATCAGTACCACTGATAAAAACAAGGATATAACAAAACTATTTATGTCAGTTACCATTAATGTGTATTTTAAAACCATAACCAGTGTTGCATTATCTGGTGTTGGATCTGTAAAAACAATGGATAAGCTTACCTCTGACAAATTTTCGGCAGATCTTAGGGGTACGGGAAATATGTACCTGAAAATTGATTGCGAATCATTTGAAGGGTATGTTTACGGAACAGGAGTAATGAAAGCAAATGGAGCCGGAAAAACAAGTATTATCAGAGTAGAAGGAGTAGGTGGATTTGATGGTTACAATTTTGAGATAATGGATATGGATGTTACCGTGTCAGGGGTAGGAAGCGCAAAGGTTTTTGCTTCTCACAAACTAACTGCAACAATAAACGGTGTGGGTTCAATCAGATATAAAGGTGATCCGGCTTCTAAAAATCTAAATACAAATGGTATCGGCACCATAAAAAAAGTATCTGACTAGTTTGGTTCAAATGTGATCTCAAATCCAATAACCCTTGTAACAACATCACAAAATTCAGGCAATTAATCTGACTTCACAAAAGGATTAAATGAAATCCACTCAAAAATTTTTCAATTTGAGTGGATTTCATTATTTCTGAAAATAAATATTTAAATAGTTTTTGGCGAATACTTATTTCAACTTTTCGGATTTTTTAATCAAAACCTGCTAATATAAACAACGAAATTTACTATTTCTCACAGAAAGCACTTTTACATTTGTATGATTGTTATCATATTTTATTTATGCATTATTGATTAAAATTAAGTGCAAAATATTCTATTTTTCTGATTTTCAAATATTTTAGATTATTTCTTATTATTTAGAATTCATATAAATTATGCTCTGGCTCATATTTTGGGTTATTTTGATATAATTATGTAATAATTTTATACTCCAAAAAAACGGCATAATATGAAGTTTTATCAAAAGAGGAATTTTCTTGTTATCATAGGAGTACTTGCTTTCATGGTTATAAAAGCTGATGAAGGCAAAGAACTGTTTACCAAACTTTGTTCTCCATGTCATACTATCAATAAAGGCAGACTTGTTGGACCTGATCTGGCAAATATTTCTGACAAAAGATCTCCCGAATGGCTTGTATCATTTATACAATCTTCACAAACACTTATTGCAAGTGGTGATGAAGAAGCCAATGCAGTCTATAAAGAGTATAATAATTTGCTAATGCCTGACCAGCCGGTTAGTACAAGTCAGGCTAATGCGATTCTTGATTATATAAAAAATGACAGATCAGGAGATCAGGAAACAATATCTGTTACACAAGACATTCTAACTAACACAACCGCTGAAAATATTATTGAAGGCAGATTGTTGTTCTCAGGTAAAAAACCACTTACAAATGGTGGAGCTTCATGTATTTCCTGTCACAATGTTAAAGATGATCACATTTTTAGCAATGGTACACTGGCAAAAGATTTAACTGAAACTTATGAAATAATGGGAAGTGCCGGTGTATCAGCAATTCTGAACAGTCCTCCATTCCCGGTAATGGCAGTAACATATGCAGATAATAAACTAACAAAGGAAGAAATACTTGACTTAACAGCATATCTGCGCTCTGTCAGTAAAGAAAGGTATTATCAGCATCCGGCAGATTTTGGGATCACATTTGCCGTATATGGAATTTTCGTTTTTGTAATGCTTCTTCTTTCAATTATTGTACTCTACATTAAAAGGAAGAAAAAAAGTGTGAATCAGGACATCTTCAATCGTCAAACTACAGTAACAAACTAAGAAAAATCAGATATATGAGTTGGATTAAGGATCTTATCTCTCCGAGTACCCGCAAATGGGAAGAGCTGTACAGAAACAGATGGCAACATGACAACGTTGTGCGCAGTACACATGGGGTTAACTGTACAGGTGGTTGTAGCTGGAATATTCATGTAAAAGATGGTATTGTTGTCTGGGAAACACAGGCAATGGATTATCCTCTGCTTGAGAAATCCTTACCCCCCTATGAACCTAGGGGATGCCAGAGGGGAATTTCATTTTCATGGTATTTGTATAGTCCGATAAGGGTAAAATACCCCATGATCAGAGGTGCTCTTATTGATGTATTTAATAAAGAAAAAGCGAAAACAGGTGATGCATTAAAAGCCTGGGAAAATATTCAAACTAACCCTGAAACACGTGCCAGGTATCAAAAAGCAAGAGGTAAGGGAGGATTTAGAAGAGCAACATGGGATGAGGTTAATGAGATCATCGCTGCATCAAATATTTATACTGTTAAAAAATATGGTCCGGACAGGATAACAGGATTTTCTCCAATTCCTGCTATGTCGATGCTTAGCTATGCCGCCGGATCGAGATTTCTTCAGCTGATGGGAGGTGTAAACCTGAGTTTTTACGACTGGTATTGCGATTTACCTAACTCTTTCCCGGAAATATGGGGAGAACAAACTGATGTTGCTGAAAGTGCCGACTGGTACAATTCGAAATTCATTGCTGTAATGGGCGCCAACCTGGGAATGACACGTACACCTGATGTTCATTTCTTCTCCGAAGCACGACACAACGGAACCAAAACAGTTGTATTTGCACCGGATTTTAACATGGTAGCAAAATATGCTGACAAATGGGTTCCTGTTCATCCCGGGCAGGATGGTGCTTTCTGGATGGCTGTTACTCATCTGATCCTAAAGGAATATCATTTTGAAAAACAAACTCCATACTTCATTGATTATACAAAGAAATATACCGACAGTCCATTCCTTGTTGTTGTTAGCGAAGAAGATGGAAAATTTGTTCCTGGAAAATTACTGCGTGCAAATTCCATTGAAAAATATAAGGATATTGAAAAAGGTGACTGGAAGTTTCTGAATATTGATACTAACAGTGGAGAATTTGTTTGTCCAGGAGGTAGTTCCGGACACAGATGGGACGGCAAGGACGGGAACTGGAATATGAAGTTTGAAGATGCCGAAACAGGTAAAGCTTATGATCCTGTACTTACATTGCTCGAAAACAATGATGAAGTACTTCAAATGGAATTTATTGAATACGGAAACAACAAAAAATCACAAAGAGGTGTTCCGGTTAAACATATTGAAACTATTAATGGTAAAGTAACCGTAACAACAGTCTACGACCTTATCATGGCCCAATATGGTATTGACAGGAACCTTGGAGGTGAATATCCAACAACTTATGAGGAAAAGGATGCTGCATATACACCTGCTTGGCAGGAGATCTACACTGGTATTGGTCATAAAACAGTAATTCAATTTGCACGCGAATGGGCTCGCACAGCAGAAACTACTAACGGAAAATGCAGCATAATTATTGGTGCCGGGATAAATCACTGGTACCATAATAACCTCATATACCGCGCAGGTACCATGGCACTGATGCTTACCGGATGCATCGGTGTTAATGGTGGCGGTATGAACCATTATGTGGGACAGGAAAAACTTGCTCCCTCCGATTCATGGGGAACAATAATGTCAGGTAAAGACTGGCAGTCAGGTGTTAGGTTACAACAAGCTCCTATATGGCATTATATCCACTCTGATCAGTGGCGTTATGATGGTAATCAATCTGATTATAATACTGTTCCGAAAAATGAACTTTCATCACTACATTCCGCAGATATGACAGTAAAAGCGGTTAGAAACGGGTGGATGCCGTTTTATCCGCAATTCAACAAGAGTAATCTTGATATTGTTACAGACGCGGAAAAAGCCGGAGCAAAAAACGATGAAGAAATTAAACAGTATGTTGTTGATAAGCTTAAGAATAAAGAACTGATACATTCAGTAGCAGAGCCGGATGAGGAAACAAATTTTCCAAGAGTCTGGTATATCTGGAGGGGTAATGCTATTTCAGGTAGTGCCAAAGGTCATGAATTTTTCCTTAAGCACTATCTGGGAACCCACAATAACTCAATTGCCGATGAAGTAGCCGAAGAATTTGTTAAGGACATTAAATACAAAAGTGAAAGTCCAGAAGGTAAAATGGATCTGATCGTTAATCTTAACTTCAGGATGGATACTTCAGCACTGTACTCCGATATTGTTCTTCCATCTGCTTCATGGTATGAAAAAACAGACCTGAACAGTACGGATATGCACTCATTTATTCACCCGTTATCCCAGGCTATTGCTCCCGTTTGGGAATCGAAAAGTGATTGGCAGATATTCCGTGAAATAGCAAAATCGACCAGTGATCTGGCTAAGACCCATTTCTCAAAACCAATAAGAGATCTTGTAAATTCACCAATTGCTCATGACAGTGCCGGTGAAGTTTCACAGCCTGACATTAAAGACTGGAGCAAAGGAGAATGTGAACCGGTTCCTGGAAAAACCATGCATAATATGGTTGTAGTTGATCGTGATTACACAAAAATATATGATAAATTTATAAGCCTTGGACCAAATATAAAGAATGGACTGGGAGCACATGGAAACGGATATCAGTGTGGTGATTTTTATGACAAAATGCTTCAGGACAAAGGCCATCTTCAGGAGATTGATGGAAAAAAATACCCCTCTTTATATGAAGATGAAGAAGCTGCAAATGCTGTACTACACTTATCCAGTTTAACTAATGGTGTACTTAGTGCAAGGGCATATGAAGGAGCAGAAAAAAGAACAGGCCTTAAACTTGCAGACATCAGTGAAGGAAGCAAGGATGTTGATATAAAGTATAAAGATCTTCAGTCAAAACCACATAGATATAATCAATCACCGGTATGGTCGGGGTTAATGAATGATGGCAGGGCTTACTCTGCATTTACGTATAATGTTGAACGGCTGGTTCCATGGCGCACACTCACCGGACGGCAGCATTTTTACCTCGACCATGAAGGTTATATTAAGTTTGGAGAACATCTGCCTACTTACAAACCCTCTCCAAAGCCTGAAGCATATGGAGAATTACGAAAAACTGTAGCATCAGGTAAGGCGAAAATGCTTAATGTTCTTACACCTCACGGTAAATGGCATATTCACTCAACCTATGGAGATACTCTTCGTATGCTCACCCTCTCCAGAGGTATGGAACCTTGCTGGTTAAGTGTAGAAGACGCCAAAGAACTGGGAATTAAAGATAACGACTGGGTAGAGGTTTTCAACGACAATGGAGTGTATTCGACCCGTGCATGTGTAAGTGCAAGGATCCCCAAAGGTGTATGTTTTGTTTATCATGCTGTTGAGCGTACATACTCAACACCAAAGTCACAGGTAAGAGGAGGCAAACGGTCAGGAAATAACAACAGTTTTACACGTGTGCACCTGAAACCAAATCTAATGGTTGGCGGATATGGTCAGTTTACCTATCATTTTAATTACTGGGGACCTGTGGGTGTTAACCGCGACACTTTTGTTCTGGTTCAAAAAATGGATAAAGTAGAATTTTAAACAGAGTTATAACATGGATATAAGATCACAAATAGCAATGGTGTTTCACCTTGATAAATGTATCGGTTGCCACACATGTTCTATTGCATGTAAAAATATCTGGACCGACAGAAAAGGTGCAGAATATATGTGGTGGAACAATGTTGAAACCAAACCCGGAACCGGATATCCTTCCAAATGGGAAGATCAGGAAATATACAAAGGTGGCTGGGTTAAAAAAGGTAATTCTGTACTTCTCAGGGGAGCGGGTAAATTCAAAGGAATAAAAAGCCTTTTTCATAATTCTAACATGCCTGTTATCGACGATTATTATGAACCATGGACTTATCAATACGAAAACCTGTTTGAAGCTGAAGAAGGTGATGATCAGCCGATAGCACGACCTGTGTCACTCATTACCGGAGAAACAATTACTCCGAAATCAGGTCCTAACTGGGACGATGATCTGGCAGGTTCCGAAGATTACGCTAAAAATGATGTAAACTTCAAAAATCTGACTGCAGCAGAGCAGGAGGCTATGTTTCAGCTTGAAAGAATGACTTTTCATTATCTGCCTCGTATGTGTAACCATTGTCTGAATCCGGCATGTGTCGCAGCCTGTCCTTCAGGAGCTATTTACAAACGTGGAGAAGATGGTGTTGTATTGATCAATCAAAAAAAATGCCGTGCATGGAGAATGTGTGTAACTGCATGTCCTTATAAAAAAAGCTACTACAACTGGAATACCGGTAAATCTGAGAAATGTGTATTGTGCTACCCACGGCTTGAATCGGGACAGGCACCTGCCTGCCATCATTCATGTGTGGGACGAATCAGGTATATCGGTGTTATGCTTTATGATGCTGATAAAATTGAAGCTGCTGCATCATGCGAAAAAGGAGATCTTGTTGACAATCAGCTTGGAATTTATGTTGATCCCAATGATCCTAAAATCATTGAAGCAGCAAGGGAAAACGGAATTCATGATTCAACCATTGAATCGGCACAAAAATCACCGGTTTACAGATTTGTAAAAGAATGGGGGCTTGCATTACCTCTGCATCCTGAATTCAGAACTCTTCCCAACTTGTTCTATGTTCCGCCATTATTGCCAACCATGGCATTCGTAAATGAAGAAGGTACTTACGAAACAACCTCGGAAAACTTTTGGGGAGCCATTGAAAAATCAAGGTTGCCAATGAGTTATATGGCAAGCTTATTTAGTGCCGGAAATGAAGAAACAATAAAAAATGTACTTAAAAAACTAATGGCTGTACGTTTGCACAGACGTGAAGAAACAGTTGGTGACCTTCCAGAAGAAGAATTGAAAGATGCCTTCAGAGATACAATAATGGATAAAGAAACTGCTGATGAAATATTCCGCCTTACTTCACTACCACTGTTTGATCAACGTTTTGTAATTCCACCTGCTCACCGTGAAGAAGCTTTGGAAATGCTGGAAAGTACGGCAGATGTTAAAGGAAATTCAGGATTTGGTTTTAAAGAACCAGCTGTACGAGGTTTGTAGCAGACTATTAAGCTTAACTGTTTATAATTAAACCTGACAAAGTAAATAATGGATCAACCAGATAAATATCAAAAAATAGCTGATCTTTTCAGATATCCCGATGAAAATCTGACAACAAATGCCAGATCATTCCTGGAATTATCCGGCACAATCCCACAGGATGAAATTAATGAACTACAGAAGTTTGTTACTGCTCTGGAAAACAGCACAGTTAAACAGCAGCAGGAATATTATATGAAAACGTTTCATGTTCAGGCTATATGTTATCTTGATATCGGTTATATGATGTTTGGTGAAGACTACAAAAGAGCACAATTACTCGTAAATCTTCAGAATGAACACAAAATTGCCGGTGTTGATTGCAAAAATGAACTTGCCGACCACCTTCCAAATGTATTGACTCTTCTTTCGAAAACCACTAACATGGAATTTTCTGAGGAGTTGGGATTCATCATTACAATGCCGGCAGTTAAATTTATGTTTTCACGGTTTAATAATACAGATAATTACTACAGAAGTCTTTTTAAGGTATTACTCTCCTTCTTAAACAATGACTTCACTGGTGAAAGATTAATGGAGTTTTCATTTGCTGAAGAGAAATTTTCAGTTAAAAACGAATTTTTAATGCCTTCACCTAAAATGACAGTTTGTAATTCTAATTGTAAACAAAAAAAATACTAATCATGAGCAATAACTTCTTCTTTATTGGATTGCCATATGCTGCCCTGGTAACAATGCTTGTTGGTTCCATATTCAGATATTTCAGGTTTGGCTTTCAGTTTTCCACGCTATCATCACAGTTTTTGGAAGGCAGAGAACTTTTTTATGGAAGCAGGCCATTTCACTGGGGAATAATGTTTTTATTCTTTGGACATCTGTTCGCTTTTTTGTTTCCAAAAAGCCTGGTTATTTGGAACAGTGTTCCTGTACGACTGGTGATTCTTGAGGTTGTGGCGTTTGGCTTTGGTATAGCTACACTTTTCGGACTTGGCATGCTGATAATTCGCAGATTAAAACATAAACGACTTATGGTAGTTACCACAAGAATGGATGTTTTCGTTTATGTGATATTGCTGACACAGGTAATATCAGGATTGTGGGTAGCATATTTTGCAAGATGGGGATCAGCATGGTTTCCTACTGTATTAACCCCGTATCTGAAATCATTATTTGTACTAAGCCCTGAAATATCAGGTGTTTCAGCACTCCCGCTTGCAGTTAAAATACATATAATTTCTGCTTTCGTACTTATTGGAATGATCCCGTTTACAAGATTTGTACATTTTCTTGTTTATCCATTCACTTATTTTTTCAGAAGCTACCAGTACGTAATTTGGAACTGGGACAGGAAAAAGATCAGATCATCAAGGAAATTGGTAAACGGGGTTCGATCGAAGAATAACTAAAAGGAAATAACCAAAACTAATTATAATAATATGAGTAATAAAGCACCTTCACTTGTAGATTTTAAGAATCCAAGTATTGTAACATTACACCTTACATGGATAGCCTTTTTCCTGACATTCGTGGTTTGGTTTAATATGGCAGGAGTTCTTTCCAAAATGATAGAACAATTCGATTGGCTATCAAAATCTAATGTAAAAGCACTATTAGTAACAAATGTTGCACTAACGATCCCTGCAAGGATAGTTGTTGGCGGATTAATTGATAAGTATGGTCCCCGAAAGATATTTGCAGGCTTAATGGTAATAATGATAATACCCGGATTGACTTTTGCATTTGGTAGTGACTACACACAATTGGTGTTATCAAGATTGGCACTGGGAGCAATTGGTGCCGGATTTGTTATTGGTATTAAGATGACTGCCAACTGGTTTACTCCTAAATATATTGGAAGGGCTGAAGGTTTTTATGCCGGTTGGGGTAATTTCGGTTCGGCAGCAGCAGCGGCAGCAGTTCCATTTGTAGCTGTAAACATACTTGGTGGCGACTGGCGATGGTCACTGGCAATTACAAGTATTGTAACTGCAATATACGGAGTAGTTTATTTTTTCATTGTCAGAGATCACCCAATAGGTTATGAACCAAAAAACAAAAAACAAACCGGTGGAGCAATGCCTGTATCATCGTATTTCGATCTGGGTCAGTACCTGGTTTGGGAATTACCACTATATGGAGCACTTGGGCTGGTTGTATTCGTATTACACAAGCAAATGATTAATGGTGAACATATGATCAGTATGTCGCAGGTATGGATTGCCTGGATACTACTTGGAGTGGTTTACATAGGTGATGTTATAAGAATATTGAAAGTAAACCTTCCACGTTTAAAAGCCGGAATACCTGAGGATGAAAAGTTCCCGTTTGGTAGTGTAGGAGCTTTAAACACAACATATTTTGCAAATTTCGGAGCTGAGCTGGCGATTGTATCTATGCTTCCAATGTTCTTTTATGAAGTATTCAGCAACCTTTTATATGATGATGGAACACAGGTTATGACACTAACCATGGCAGGAGCGGTTGCAGGTTCGTTTGCATTTATGAACCTTGTTGCACGGCCTCTTGGAGGATTATTATCTGATAAAATGGGAAGCCGGAAAAAAACAATGTTGTTTTATATGGCCGGAATAACTGTAGGCTTCTTCTTAATGGGAATAATAGCAAAATACGGACCGGTTGGCCCCGATGGAGAGGCAACCCTTGTTCCTCAGTTCAATACAATTACATGGTTAATTGTTGCTGTTGTAATTACCATGTTTGCTTCATTTTTTGTTCAGGGTGCCGAAGGTGCCACTTTTGCCATGATACCTTCCATAAAAAAAGAAATGACAGGCCGGATTGCCGGAATGGCCGGAGCATTTGGTAATGTTGGTGCTGTAACGTATTTGTTTTTATACAATTTCATGGATGATAAATCATTCCTGTTTATGCTTTCAGGAGGTGCCTTAATTAGCCTTATTTACTGTTTTATTATGCTAAAGGAACCTAAAGATGCCTTTGTTGACAGTTTTGATTAATAATCTTAAACAACCAGTTAAATATAATACGGGACTTTCATTTATAAAATAACATTATGTTTAAAATAAACTTATCGGAATGGGATGTTGAGAATGAATCATTCTGGAACAGTACCGGAAAAAAAATAGCAGTTAAAAACCTGTGGATATCTATCCCTGCCTTACTTCTTGCTTTTGCAGTGTGGATAATGTGGAGTATTATAGCTACAAAGATGAAGGCTTTTGGTTATAACTTTGGTATGATAACTCCCGGAATGGATCCTGCCGAAATAACAGAAAAACTAAAAGAAATAAACAGCTTGTACTATACACTACCTGCTATCGCAGGGCTTGCAGGAGCAACACTTAGAATCCCGAATTCATTTTTAATTGCATTGGGAGGTGGAAGAAATGTTATCTTTTTTACAACAATGCTGTTATTAATACCGGCGGTTGGAGTTGGTTTTGCATTACAGGATGTTAACACACCATATATGACATTTGCAATTTACGCTGCATTATCGGGGTTTGGTGGTGGAAACTTCTCATCATCAATGAGTAACATAAGTTTCTTTTTCCCAAAGCGTATGCAGGGTACTTCACTTGGGTTAAATGCAGGAATTGGTAACCTTGGTGTTGGTCTTATGCAAAAAACCATTCCCTGGGTAATTGGTTTTTCACTCTTCGGAGCTGTTGGAAGTGAAGGTATAAAAGAATTTAGCACAGCATTGTCAGGACTTCAAAATGCAGGTTGGGTATGGGTACCACTATTAAGTCTTGCAACTATTGCAGCATTATTTTGGATGAACAATGTAATAACTGGAACACCTAAGCTACCATCAACATTTCAGGGTATTGGCAAAACTCTTTATATGATTGTTCTTGGATTAATGGCTGCACTAATTGGAGCATATTTACTCATTGGTTTAAAATTAAACATGTGGCTAGTGCTTCCAATTGTTGTTATCATTACTTTGTTACTTATGAAATATGCCACTCCAGGCGATATCAAGATAAACCTAAATAAACAGTTTGCAATATTCAGCAATAAACACACCTGGGTTATGACAATAATTTATACCATGACTTTTGGATCGTTTATTGGATTTTCAGCGGCTTTTCCAAAGTTGAGTCAGGATATATTTGTTTATACAGATGCAAGTGACCCAACATTTGTGAATCCCAATGCACCGAATTTCCTAATGTGGGTATTCCTTGGGCCGGTTATCGGAGCATTAATCCGTCCTGCAGGTGGATGGTTGTCTGATAAAATAAACAGTGGAGCAAAAGTAACTGCAATTAGCACAATTGCACAGATATTGGCTACACTTGCTGTTGCTTACTTTGTAATTCAGGCACGAAATAGCGATACTCCTGAAAAATTCTGGTGGCCGTTTTTCGCAAGTTTTATGATATTATTTCTTACAACAGGTATTGGTAATGGATCTACATTTAGAAGTATACCTTATATTTTTAACAAAGAACAGGCAGGTCCAGTACTTGGGTGGACAGCTGCTATTGCAGCCTATGGGGCTTTTATTATCCCAAAAGTATTTGGTCAGCAAATAAAGAGCGGCACTCCGGAATATGCATTGTACGGTTTTGCAATTTACTACTTCATATGTCTGCTACTCAACTGGTGGTACTACCAGGGACCAAAAGCTGATGTAAAAAATCCGTAAACACACTGAACCTATAAAATTATGAAGGTGATTTTTAGAATTTTATAACACTTTGTCTTTTTGCTGATAATTAGGAATTGGTTAATTTTGCTCAAAATTCTTTTATCACCAAATACATAATAATTGGTTTATTGAATGTTTTTATCCTGATTGCCTGATTTAATTGAGATAACATATAGTGTTGGCAAAGAAGAACTACTAAACCAAAATGTGAGAAGATACAGGAATTACGAGTGAGGTAATTAAGTTACGGTTTAATAACCTATAAAGATTATGGTTTAAGATTATTGAATTATGAAGAGAAAGTGTGAAACCTGTAATCATTATAACTGTTTTATAAATAAGTATTGTTCAACAGAGTGGAAACCTCTGGTAACACATTATAAGTCATCAAAAGATTACCTGCCCGGAGAAAAAATATTCTCTGAAGGAGACCAGGTAAAGGGGATATTCCAGATATATTCGGGGAAGATTAAGGTTGTAACATCATTTAATGGTGAAAAAGAGCGTATTGTAAGGCTGGCAAAATCAGAAGAACTACTTGGACACAGAGGTCTGGGCGGAAAAATGATTTATCCGGTTACAGCAATTGCCCTTGAAAAGTCACAGGTTACGTTCATTCCAATTGATATATTTTACAAAACCATTAAGGCAAATCCCGAGTTATCATTTCAGTTATTGATGTTTTATGCTGATGAATTTAAAGCAACTGAAAAGCGGATGAAAATGATGGCATCAATGGCAGCAAAAGAAAAAGTTGCCGTATCAATAATGACAATAATTAACGCTTTTGGATTCGACACTGACGATCCAACAATGCTTAGCTTTACTCCTTCCAGAAAAGACATAGCAAGTATTGCCGGTACGACATATGAAACTGTTATCAGGGTACTCAGTAATCTGGAGAAATCAAATATTATTGTCCAGGAAGGAAAAGCATTAAGAATACTTGATCTGGACTATCTAAAATCTCTTTGCGATAAAGACTACTAGAATACCTTAAATTTACAAGACATAATAATAGAGTATGTTTAGTTACAGACGCCGTAGCTCGTCGCTACTTTAACTTATCGGGTATACAAGCAAAATTCAACGAAAACAACCCATAAAAGGACCAAAGTGTAGTGGCTTTTGATCCATTGTCCTGTTTTCAACCTTTTATCCACATCAATTACACCCTTACGGGCTTTACATAAGTATTTGCCCGGATTACATTTGCCATGAAAATCATTTTTAACAAATTAATTAAATTTACATCATGAAAAAAACAATTAAATTATTTGCAGGCATATTGTTTATTATACTGGCAGGATACGGAACAGGTCTTGCACAGGACACTCCGTTACCAGATACTTACAGACAATTTGCCAGACAATTTGTAGTGATTCATGAAGAATACACTGAAATGGAAAGTTCAAAAACGCTACAATTCAACAATGAATCTAACCCGGCTGAAGTTAAGATTCCTGTAACAAATGATTTTAATCTCCTTATTATTGAGGTACACGGAACTTTCCAAAGGGGAGAAACACTTGTAGAATTATTTGATCCAAAAGGGAATAAAAAAGGATTCTTTACCATAAAAACCGAGTCCAGTATTTCGAAGGGGAGCAATACAGCCGTAATGGAAAAAGTAAGTGGCAAACTGGCAAAGCATTATCGTGATCCTGCTTCCGGTGACTGGTTGATCAAAATTTCACCAGATAAGGCAGTTGGTTATATTAAGATTAATACCACATTGGCATATCGTCCCAATACTTCCATACCTGGCCAATATTCTCCTGATGCATATGTTCCAAGAAAGGATTACAACAATAATGATACTAAATAGTTATTCTTTTGCAATTTTGAGAAAAACTAAGTTCAGGCTGCTTGTGACCTTTTTATTGGTAATCGTTACAGTTTTACCTGTCAGATCAGAAATCAAAGGTAATATTGTATTAGATACCACAAAATGGTCACCTGTGGCTTATTTATCTGTTATTCCTGATTTTACCCAGATAAATACTATTTCATATAAATATATAATCGAACGTGTCAATATAAATCAGGATGGAAGTTTTGTATTTCAATCTAAGTTTTTGCCGGAAAATGAACAATTATACAGGATCCACATTTCTAAAAAAGGTGATCCCCCTTCTTCACTGATCATAGGTGGCAAAGATCATAACCACTTCTTTGTATTTGCAAATAATGAATCGGAGATAGTAATTGATTCCTACGCCGGAAAACATCTGTTCAATAATTTATCGTTTCAGGGAACCTCTCCAAACACGGCTTTGATAGAAATAAAGACTATGCTTAACATGCTTGATTCTCTTGATTATTTTGGTGCTACTCTTAATCAGGATTTCATAAGAGAATCCATTTATCAGCGACTACGTAATTATGCTGATACGTGCTCACATCCGCTGCTATCCCTGTATGCCGTATATCAGAGTAATTATGAAACAGATTACATGATCAATCCCGATTACTACAGGAATTTTCTTATTAAGTGGAAGAATGAGGAGTCGGCATATTTTAAGACATTCAGAAAAAGCTTAAATGAAAAGTCGTATTCAGATGAAAATACACTGGGGATATTTGGTATTTCTATTGTAACTATTCTTATACTGATAGTAATAATATTTAAGCGAAAATGGAAACAAAAGAAAAGCCCTCTTTCAACATTAACTATTCAGGAGAGGAATATTCTTACTCATTTGAAACAGGGAAAAAGCAACAAGGAAATAGCTGAAGAATGTTCCATAAGCATAAGTACTGTTAAATCGCATGTTAATAATATTTATTCGAAACTAAATGTGAATTCCAGAAAAGAAGTATTGGATTACAATGAATAAATCACAGGCAATATCATTGAATTGCTTCGTATAATTCTGTTAACCTATACCTAACTTTAATACTGAAAGTTTATTAGCTACAAGGTATTCATTTAATAATATACCTTGTCAGAATTATAACCTTCTTTCATATGAATTAATTTTCAAATCTATACAAAGAGCAATTAGTTTTTGATATTTTTGTACATATTGATTCTCATTAAAATTTAGGTATTCTTACAACAAAATGTAGTTTAACCTATATCAATAAGTATTAGTAAGTAATGTTGATGTGGAAACAAATTAGAAAAGCAACTCTGCTAATTGTTATAGTCTCAACATGCTTACAGTCTGTTACTTCCGCAGAATTAACCAATAAGGATAGCATACTGGATATAATTCTGAACGCAAAAACCAAAGCTCACATGAAGTCAATAAAAGCTGATGTGGGACCAAAGGTAAATGCTCTTAATAATTGGGCAAATGAAGCATTGTGGAACGAACCGGATCTGGTAAAAGATGTTGCTAATGAATTAATCAGATATGCAAGTGAGAATAACAATGATAGTCTGTTATCCTGGTCATATCACTACCTTGGTATTTCATATTATAATATGCACTACTGGAATCTTTCGTTGGAAACTTACCAAAAAGCTCTTGAAACCGATTGGGCTAAAAACTCGAAAGACGCTTCTTATTTCAGAGCATTTTGTGCACTCAATATAGGATGTAATTATGAGTATCTTGGTAATTTCGACAAAGCACTTAAATATTATTACAAGTCTATTCAAATGAATGAAGAACTTGGTATACCTTATGTTGCTGCAGAGGCCAAGCTTGATGTAGCATCATTGAATATCAGAATGAATAATCCAAAAGAAGCCAGGATAAATATCCTGGAATCGCTCGATGTTCTTATTGATTTTAACGATTCTGTCAGATTATCAGAAGCTTACAGAATGCTGGCATCAATTGAAATTGCTGAGAAAAATTATAAACTTGCCCGGGAATACAGCAATGAAGCTTTATCAATTGCCAGGAGGTTGAATGATAATGAAAGACTTGTTAAAATTTATCAGGATTACGGTGATGCGTTGTATTCTCAAGGCCTAAATCAGGAAGCTTTACTTAACTATTATAATGCATATGAATATTGTGTACCTGAAAAGTTCCCCGCAACTTATTACCAGCTTGCCGGAAAATTTGGGAAAATTCAACTGGAACAAAAAAAATATAAACAAGCTGAAAAAAACCTTCTGAAAGGATACCACGGGTTAAAAAAACTGGGAGCATCATCACTGTTGCTTAATGTGGAGCAGGATCTGGCTACATTGTATGCCATGACTGGTAATAAAGACAGATTTGAACATTTTTTCGAGCTGGCAATATCACAGAAAGATACATTAGCTGCAATTGAAATGATGAGAAGTATCGGAGAAAGTGAAGTTATTTACAAAACTGCACAAAAAGACAGAAAGATTGAAATACAACATTTATTGCTCACCAGTCGTAAAAACAAGATTTTGTTGATTACAATCACAGCAATAGTACTATTTCTGGCAATTATATTATTGCTGCAATTGTTAAAAAAAGTAAGAAGAGTTAACAAAGATCTCCTTAAAAGGAACATTGAATTAAGTCGCAGGTGGGAAAAAATCCAGGGAACATATTTTAATGAAAAAAAGCCTGATGCCGGTTCCAGATTATTTAAAGAAATATATTCACTGGTAGTTGAAAATAATGAGTTTACAAATCCAAAAATGTCAGTCGATTTGCTTGCCCGTGAATTAAATTCAAACAGCAAATACATTTCACAGGCTATTCGAAATAAAACCGGAATGAACTTCAATACGTTTATAAATACCTATAGGATAGAAAAAGCAAAAGAGCTACTCAGGGAAGAACAATCAGAAATGAGTTCGATCGAAACCATAGCCGAAAAATGTGGATTTAATAACAATACTACTTTTTACCAGACTTTTAAAAAAAACACAGGCCTTACACCTTCAAAGTACAGAAACATAAGGTAAAGACGAGAGTTTTCCGGAATATTTAGAAGGATTTCTGAAATGTTTAGTTCCCTTAAATTATGCACTACATATCTTTGGGATTATTTATTATTAATTCCCGGAAATATGAAAAGTTACTCTATTCTACACATTATCCTTTTTGTTTTTTCAACAACAGTCATTGGGCAAATCAATTCACAATGGCAAAGTATTGAGTCAGGTAGTCCTTCTGCCAGAATGAACCATACTATGGTTACGATTGATGGTTTGGTTTATCTTTTCGGAGGAGAAAACACCTCTCCATCAGAATATTATAATGACCTGTGGGTTTATGAAGACGAAGCATCTGAATGGAGTGAATTAGCACCTTCAGGTGATATTCCGACAGCAAGAGCATGGCATACTGCAACAGTTTACAACGGAAACATGTATGTTTTTGGGGGTGCAACTACGTCAGGGACAGTTATGGACATTTGGGAATACAATCCTCAAACAAATGGATGGACAAAAAAAGCATCCACTTCGGAACCTTCTGCAAGGTTGTATCACAGGGCCACTAGTGGTGAGAATAAGATGTGGATAACAGGAGGTATGCAAGACGCTACTTCACAAGCTACCGGAGAATTGTGGAGCTATGATATAACAACAAATACCTGGGAACAACACACCAGTTGTCCGGCTCCACGATATGGTCATGTTGCTTATTATTTTGATGGTAGTATTTTTATTACCTGTGGTAGAAACGGGAATGAAGTACTCAATGACAGGTGGAAGTATAACATTTCAACAGATACATGGGAGAGCGTTCCTGCAAGCAGACTGTTATCAAAAGTAAAGTTTCCGGCTTTTACATATAACAATTTAATACTTTGGATTGCCGGAGGTACAACAATAGATGGATTTGGCAACTTTGAAGATGTTCCATTTTGCTGGCAGCTAAATTTCGCTCTGAACTTATGGGTACAACTTACTGATGGGCCGGTCTTTTCCTTTGGGGCTGCTTCAATGCTACCATCTTCGGGGAAATCAACAGATTCTGATTATCGTGTTTTGTTGTTTGGTGGTTCAAATAATGGTAATGTACTTGATGATACATGGATATTCAGTTCTTCTTCAGGATGGAACCTCGTAAACATACAGGAAAACAACAAACCGGTTGACCGGCAAATAAAAGTATTTCCGACTATAACCTCCGATTTTGTTACAGTTGAAAGTGATCAGATCATTGAAACCATATCAATATTTGACCTGCAGGGTAACATAATATTAAACCAGGAATTAAACAACACCAGACTAAGATTGGATTTAAGCGAACAAAGTCCCGGTACATATATAATTGTAACCCATTCCAAAAATGGCCGGTGGTCAGGTACTGTAACATTAACAAACTAACAATATTTTAAAATACTTAACCTCAAATTACTATGATACGTTTATTAATTCCATTATTGATTTCTGTTTTTACATTTTACATCCAAAGCTCAAAAGCTCAACTATTCGAATGGGCAAAACAAATTGACGGGGAAGGTTACTGGAATGAAGGTGAAGCTAACTGTGTTTCTGTTGATTCATCAGGAAACGTTTACACAATTGGATTTTTCCTTGGAACTATGGATTTTAATCCCGGAGAAGAAACTCACAATCTTAGTTCATCAGGTTATGAAGATATATATATTCAAAAACTTGATCCGGAAGGTAATTTCATATGGGCATATAAACTTGGAGGATCATCGCAGGATCATGGATATTCAATTACAATAAGTGATTCCGGTTATATATTTATAACTGGTGATTTTAAAGGTGAAGTTGATTTTGATCCGGGAACCGGTGTTTTTAATATGACATCGTCAACAGACAAAGACATCTTTGTTGCAAAATATGACCTTGATGCTAACTTTATCTGGGCAGGTAAAATGGGAGGAAGTGGTGCTGATATTGCAACATCAATTACTACAGATAGTCTTGATAATGTTTATACAACCGGTTATCATTACGGTTCCGGCGATTTTGATCCCGGCCCTCAGGTTTATACCCTGGATGGGCATGGCGGAGCAGCATTATTTATAAGCAAACTGGATCCTGCAGGAAGCTTTATATGGGCAGTAGGTTGTGGAGGAACCCAGGACGTTGTATCATATTCAATCATTACAGACGATGAACAGGCAGTTTATATTACCGGTTATTTTGGGTCAACTGTTGATTTTGATCCTGGTCCAGGAGTACATGAAATTACTCCTTATGGTTCAAATGATGCATTTATTCAAAAAATAGATGAATTGGGCAACCTGGTTTGGGTTAAACAATTTGGGGGTACAGAGAGTGATATTGCTTATGGAATTACCATCGACAATGCAGGAAACATCATATCTACCGGACGTTTTTCGGGTACTGCAGATTTCGATCCAAATACAGGAATACAGAACCTTACTGCCATTGGTTTATATGATATTTATATCCAGAAGATTGACAGCAATGGAAACAACATCTGGGTAAAACAACTCGCCGGCAGTGTAAATACAAACAAAGGTATAAGCAGTTGCATAATTGCTGATAGTATAGGTGGTATTTACTCTACAGGACATGTTGAAGGTATTTTTGATTTCGATCCTGGTGAAGGAATAGAACTGTTTGGAGACACGTATAAAAACAGTATTTACATCCATAAATTAAACTCGATGGGCGATTTTGAATGGATTAAAGGTATGGTTGCCGGAGGATCTGAAATGAAAGGAAAATCAGTAGCTCTTGATACAAATGCAAATATATTCTCAACAGGCATTTTTACCGGCAGCGTTGATTTTGACACTGAAGAAGATACTTATAATATGACTTCCGGTGGTGGCAAAAGCATGTATATTCACAAAATAGAAGCATGTGAAGATAGTTTTAACACTCTGGATATTTATGCATGTGACAGTTATCTTTCACCAAGTGGTAATTATTTATGGGACAATTCGGGTATATATTATGATACAATTCCAAATATTTCAGGATGCGATAGTATTATAACAATAAATCTAACCATAACAGTTATTGACACTTTGGTTCATGTAAATAATAATGTTCTAAAGTCGAACATGGATAATGCACAATATCAGTGGGTTGATTGTGAAAACGGCTTTATGTGGATTGATGGTGAAATAAATCAAACCTATAACCCGGTCAATAACGGTATATATGCTGTAATTGTAAGCTCAAATAATTGTTCT
The DNA here is from genome assembly GCA_028277395.1 of Bacteroidales bacterium. Classification (GTDB taxonomy): domain Bacteria; phylum Bacteroidota; class Bacteroidia; order Bacteroidales; family F082. Next base: position 46,611 of record JANQGJ010000085.1, read on the forward strand.
GATACATCGTCATGCCACAGTATAATCAATATAGGAATACAACAGTTTGCTGACGCATCAGACATAAAACTCTACCCTAATCCGGCACATGATAAAATTTACGTTGATTCCCGTGGTATTGATGTAGCTTCCGGATCAATTTACAACATTCTGGGTGTTAAAATCATGCAAACTCCTGTTGAGCGTGGGGTTATTAATATTTCACAATTGGATACAGGATATTATCTAATGCATATTCAAAACAAAAATGGTGAGCTTATAGTAACAAAGTCATTCTGTAAGGAATAATGAAGATGCGAGTATATAAGAAGGAGATGATTACAATTCATCATCTCCTCCAACATCATTATTAGAACGACGACTCATTTTAAAATTATTAAATCTGTAAGAAATAGTAATTGATGCCACTGGTGATAATGGTGTAAAACGGTAATAGGTTGAGAACCCCTGTCCTGATGAATTATGCTCACGAAGTGCAGTGCCAAATATATCTCTTACCTGCACATTTGCTGTAAGTTTACGATCCATAAAACTCATTTTAAAGGCACCGTTAACTGTATAGTATCCTTTACTTGTTCCCTGTGCTGTAACTGTTGAACTGTTGTAACGACTACTTAATTGTATCTGAGCATTTTCCCAGACTGTGAATGTATTGTTAAACCTTGTACTCCAGTTTGTTGAGGTTCGTTCAAAATCCTCATCATAAAGAGTTCCCTCAATCTTGTAATTATAAAAGTTCCCACTGAGATCCATGTCCCACCATCCTGTTATTCCAAAACTTAACATTGCTTCAAGACCAAGAGAATAATCCTGTCCAACATTCTCGACCGTATTGAGCATTACATTCTCCTGATAAACTGAAGAAACTCTTTCTACCTTATTATGTGTAACCCTGTAGTATCCCTCCAGAGATAACTGATTGTCATTAAAACCAATCAGATATCCAATGTCATATGAATCAATATATTCAGGTTTCAGATTTGGATTTCCCTGTCGAACATTGTAGGCGTCCTGCCATACGATAAATGGCTCCAGTTCCCACCCTCTGGGTCTGTCAATACGCCTTGAGTAACTTGCCATTAACTGCTGATCATGTGGCAGTTTATGTGAAATATGTAATGTTGGAAACAGATCCCATCTGTTCAATATAAAATCATCTTCATTTGTTGTTTTCACTTTACGGTCAGTAAACTCTGTTCTTAATCCTGCCTGGTATCCAAAATCTCCAAAATAGCCTGCATAAAGAGCATAACCGGCATAAATTTTCCTGTAATAATCTGTAATATTGCTATATTCGGGAACAATAACTATTTCACCTGTTTCGATATCATAAAGCCAAAGTTCAGTTTCATCGCTGCTATTACCCGATCTCATTTGAAGGCCGGCTTCAAATTTATCTTTTTCTTTTACAGGCATTGAATAATCCAGATTAACCCTGAACATTTGTGCAGGTCCTTTTTCAACATTTTTCTTGCCTCCTAAAAGTGAATCGTTTAAAGATCTTAATTCATTAATTGCAAATTCATCGTTGTTCCTGTCACGAAAATTAAACTCCAGTTTTAGATTATGAGGAACTGCCTGCTTGATTGAAGATTTACCACGGCCTCTTCCTCTTTGTTGCGGGTTTTTATCCTCCTCTTTTTTATTACTGAAATCATGCTGGTAAACACCATCAATTGCCAGGTATCCTCCTCCTCTTTTTGTTTCATCAAAGCTGTTATATGAAAACAGGCTGGTTTCGGGGTATGTCCAGTCATCGTAACGCAATGTTGAGTTATTCATCATATCCCAGCTGCCATATCTTCCTGAAAGAGAGATAAAATCTCTTTTTGTTGCATTATATTCTATTCCAGCTCTAAATCCACTCCGTTCAAATTCTCTTTTCGTATCCCCAAAAGAATTAACAAAAAACGTTGTATCCTTAGAAATTGTTTCTCTTTCGCTTATTACATCTCCTGGCCTTGAACGATGATTCAGGTATGCTCCAACCAGAAAACTGACTTTATTAACCCTGTAATTCAATTGTAAATCACCACCATACTGGCCATACATCCCCGCACTAACATTAGCAATACCACTCAATCCATCCAGGTAACTCTTTTTAGTGACAACGTTAATTATGCCTGTTGCTCCGTCAGGGTCGTATTTAACTGAAGGATTTGTAATTATCTCAATGTTTTCAATACTGCTGGATGGAATCTGACGCAATGCATCGCTCGGTTCAAGTATGGTAGGTTTTCCATCAATAAGTACAGTAAAACCGGTACTGCCACGAAGAGTAACATTACCTTCGATATCAACCTGTACAGAAGGAACATTCTCAAGAATATCAACAGCAGTTCCGGCTTCTGCAGTAAGCTGCTTGTCAACATTTATTACTTTCCGGTCAATTTTGTATTGAACAGAGGCCCTTCTGGCTTTTACTTCAACTTCTTCAAGGTTTTCGGAATCAGATTCAAGGTAGATATTTCCAAGGTTAATATTGTTTTCATTTTTAACAGTAAAAATATCTGATTTTTTTTCTTTTAATCCGATAAATGTTACAACCAGGTAATACTCACCATCTTCAGGACGGTCAATCTTAAAGTGTCCCAGGTAATCAGTAATTGAGCCGGTTATCAGTTTATCATTTATGTCGTATAAAGCTACAGTAGCATATTCCAGAGGTTTTTCATTTTGGGCATCAACTATGGCACCCTTTATTTTTCCTTTGGGTGATTTGCTATCTCCGGCACAAAAACCACTATTAATATTAATAAAAACTGAAAGTATTGTAAACATTAGTATATTTCTCATAATTCAAAAAAAAGCATCGCAAGATGCGAAATATTTGTAATACTACTTAGACATAGTGAATATGAATTTCATTCCCAAAGGATGAAATTTTGAAATCATTTCATCTGTAACTGTTTATTTTATAAAATGTATCTTTGAAATAAAAAAATGATTTCACTTGAAAAGGACCTGCAAACAAATAAAAATAGCCTTGATAAATTTGGAGAGATTACCAAACGAAACCTTACTCATCTAAACAATGTAATCTCTGATTCAGTTGATAAGAATGATTACATTATTTATTCTTCAATAAATGCTAATACTATCAAATATGTAAGGCCAATTAACAGACATCTTTTTATTAACGATATTAATGAATTTGAAGATCATTTAATTTCATTAAAAGATATTCTTAATCGGATATCGAAAAATGCCAAAACTTCAAAAGATGACAATAAGATAATTGACAGGACAATTTATACAATACAGCAATCAATAGGTGCTGGTTTAGATTTAGTTGCTAATCCTAACAGTGCCAGAAAACATATGGGCAACAGGTTTGAGGAGTTAATTACCGTAATATTTTCAGAAATCGGAATTGCCAACAAGAAGCTTATACTTCAGATCCCATATGACATTGAAGATGGAACTAAGACTTATAAATGCGAAAATGATTTGGTATTATCACCTTTTAATCAAGTGAGATCATCAACAAGTTTTTTACACAAAGACGAAATTGTTGTTTCCATCAAAACTACATCCAAAGACAGAATGGGGAAGATGTTTATTGACAAGATACTCCTGGAAAGGTTCATAAAACATCCTCAAAAAGTTATTGGGATTTTTCTAAACGATGTTCAAAGGAAAGAAACCAATAATATAAGTTTTACTTTGGTATCCGGTCTATTCATGGTTTATTCAAAATTCTTAACCAAACTTGATGGTATTTATTATCTTGACCCTCCTCCAAATGCTACTAAACCTCCCTTTTCTGAGCACATGAGCAGGTTTTCAGATCTGATTACCAGAGATATTGGAAAGTTACTATCCCCTTAATTTTTTTCTTCTGTTTTTTGAACTAATTTCATCTTCGGCATTGGAAATCCTCAAAATATGTTCTTTGTTTGATAACCTTTCCTTAATTATATTACAATAATTTTCTTCCAGTTCAACTCCAAGCCATTTTCTTTTATACGCTTCTGCTACTGCATAAGTAGTACCTGAACCACCAAAAGGGTCGAGAACAATACTATCTGGATTTGATGAAGAGAGTATGATCTTTCTAAGCAATTCAACAGGTTTTTGTGTTAAATGAGGATATTTTTCCCAGGCGCTATTCGAAATTGTTGGAATTTCAAGCACATCTTTTGGCTTAGCTCCCAAAGGATTAGGCTCCCAAACATAATCGCTCTTTTTACCATTGCCATATTGTGAAGATTCAGCCTGTTTTCGTTTCGGATATTTCAGTGTGTGCTTATTATAAGGAATTCTAACTTCATCAATATTAAATATAAAGGTCTTGGATTTTCTAAAATGTAGTATGCTTTCGTGTGACCGTCCCCAATCATTACCAAGGTTGGCTTTATTTCTATAAAACCAAACCAACCATTTGCATCCTTTAAAAAGGTGAGAAGCAGACCACTTTATATCGGCAAGTATTTCTGAAAAGCCACATATATATAATGATCCATTTCTGGTTAATACTCTGTGAGCTTCTGTAATCCACTCCATACTCCATTCAACATACTCCTTCTGACTTGAAAATGTATCCCATTGAGCTTTTTTAATATTATATGGAGGATCTGCAAAGATTAAATCAATAGAGTTTGATTCCATTTGTTTAAGATAAACAATAGAATCACAATTATAAAGTCTGCCATACCCACTTTCAAAAAAAGGATTAATGGTTTCTTTTATATTCAATTTAGTATGGTATTGAATCTTAAGCTGCATTTCTTCAACAAGTAAATCAAGCTGTGAATTTGAATAAACACGATAATTATTAATTGGATGTCTTGAGCTTTTAAATCTTCCACTTTTATCCCATCTTCTAAGAGTTTCTGTACTAACATTAAGAATCTCTGCTGCTTGACTTATAGTTAAATATTTTTCCATATCCTTAAACAACATTACACATGTTTATACAGCAAATATATTAATAAAAACAACTGATTTGAAAATTGCTAAAAGGTAAATATAATTTTCCGCAATCTATATTGGTCTAAAGAAAGTATTGATCAATATAATTTCTAAAGGCCTCTTTATATTGATCACTTACAGGGATATAAACGTTATCGTCAAAAACTATCCTGTTTCGTTCAATGGTGGTTACCTGTTTTAAATTAACTATAAATGAGCGATGTACCCTCATAAATGATTCGCCCGGAAGAAATCCCTCAATCTTCTTCATGCTCAACAATGTCATTACCGGAGGATTATTTATAGTATGGATCTGAACATATTCGCGCATTCCTTCAATGTACTTTATATCTTCAATTTTAATCCTTATTATTTTGTATTCCGACTTAATGAATAAAAAATCATTTTTAGCATCAATTTGTTCCGGATTAAGGGTATTTTTAGAGAACCAGGATTTTGCTTTATCCACAGACAACAAAAAATCCTTATAACCAATAGGTTTGAGAAGGTAATCAATGGCATTTACCCTAAATCCTTCTATGGCATACTCACTATATGCAGTAGTAAAGATCACCTTTGGCGGATCATTAAGTGATTTAACAAAATCCAGTCCTGTAAGGTCAGGCATATTTATATCAACAAACATCAGGTCAACATGATTTTCCTGTACAAACTTTATTGCCTGTAACGCACTTTCAAAACTGCCAACCAGCATTAGTGAGGTGGTCTTTTCAATATATCCTGCTATTTGTTTAAGTGCAAGAGGTTCATCATCAATTGCTATACATTTAATCATATTGGTATGCTTAGATTTACTATAAATTCCTCATTTTCATCGTAAATGCTCAGGTCATACTTATCTCCATACAACAGGTCAAGTCTTTTCTTTGCATTAATAATACCTATACCCCGGTATCCATGTCCGGCATCCTTTGAATAGTTGCTGTTTGTGATTTTTAGCTTCAATTTTTCTTCTTCAATCTGCAAAAGTATATCAATAAATGAGTTTGCATTATAACTCAAGCCATGTTTAAACGCATTTTCGATGAATGAAATAAATAATAAAGGAGGAATTGTTTTATCCGGTATTTTTTTGGGAATATTAAGTGTAATCTTAACTGAACTCGAAAAACGTAGTTTCATAAGACCCACGTAATTTCTTATAAAGTCAACCTCTTTTTTCAAATGTATTGTTTCGGTTTCTGAGTCATACAGAACATGACGCATCAACTTCGACAGTTTTATAATCGATTCTTTCGCCTCTTCAGCATCAATATCAACAAGTGCATGAATATTATTCAGAGTATTCATGAAGAAATGCGGGCTAATCTGTGTCCTTAAAAACGCCAGTTGATTTTCTACATTTTCCTTTTCAAGCTTTGCCTTTTCCTGTTCAGTCCTGGCCAATCTAAACGAAGACATAAGCCCGGTATCAAATCCAATTAATAATATTGAAAAAAGAAGCACATTAAGATACGGAGGAAGAGGTTGTGGTTCCGGTCGTGGTGGTTTATGTGGAGGTGGAACAGACTGATGAAAGGTTTGTGGCGGTGGTGGCTGATGTTTTAGTAGTTGATGATTCATTTCATGAGGAGGAGGTTGAATCCTGCTTTTTTTGTTTACCTCAGTTACCAGAAATGACCCAAATGTAATAAGAACAATTAGTGTGGCAACCAGTCCGATATAAATGCCTCTTTTCTTTTTTAACAAAAACGAAGGAACCAGATAGAAACGATTTATTAAGAAAATAATAAACAACGGAATCACAACATTTCCATGACGAATTAATCGGTTCCAGTCAAAATTGTTATCATCATTCATAAATACCGGTGAGCCTATAATCACGAGCCAAACAAGAACTATAAGCACTATCTCGGCAATCCTTAGGTTACTTTCTCTTTGAATTTTCAATTTCTTCAAATCAATCATTGATAAACAAATATAATAAATTCAAAAGCCCATTTATTTCAAAAACCTGGCCGTAGCGTAACCTTCAACAGTAATGATCTTTGCAATGTAAATTCCTGAAGGTAGATACTCAACATTTAACCTGACATTATCATCTGTATGAAAATCACTGCTAAAACCAAAAGAAACGAACCTTTTCGTATCATAATTATGTATTTTTTATTGAACCAGTACTTTAATTTTATCTGCCTTTTTTACGGCCAGGCTTTTTACCTCTTTCAGATCGTTTTTCTCTTACAAATTCATCAAATTGTTTCTGTTGTTCAGGTGTAAGCAAAGATTTTACATCTTTTTCAAAATTTTCTCTAATTATTTTTATTTGTTCACGTCCGTCTTTACCTGAATTTTTGTTTTCCTCCATCTTCTTACTTACTTCATTGAAATGATCTTTGTATAATATAAGTATTTTATTTTCCTGCTTTTCTGTTAGAGATAGTCTGTTAGATAAATCCGCCATCATTTTTTCGATTTGTTCCTGATCAGGTATTGGTGGAGGTTTTTTATGATCTTTTTTTTGAGCCATCAGACCAATGGTACTTAACACCATTGCCAGTATTATTAATGAAATACCTAATTTTTTATTTAATATTTCTGTTTTCATTTTTCTATTGAGTTTATTGTTATTAAATCTATTACTTATTATTACTTTATATCTCTGACCAACCTAACATAGTTAAAGATACGAATTGCATCACCCTGTGGTCCATGTCCTGTAGGATAGTCATCTGGATCTCCAATTTTTGGATCACTACGCTGTGCACCAGCTCCATGTACATCTATCCATTCATCCATATAGCCCATTGCACGACCAAAGCTCACATAGGCTGCATTTGCGCCTGAATGACCAGCCATCCAGTTTTTATGTGTTGTACCTGTCCAGTAAAATGGATAATCTTGCTCTCCTGCTTCATTAACAATCCGGGTGCAATTAAACAATGGGTCAATTGCAGCTGACCCTGAAGTTTCCGGTGATCTTGAATAATCAACGATACTCTGCAGCTCTTTGGCATTAGGCAATCTCCAGTCAGTGTATCCGGCAATTTCTGCATTTTCAGCATATAGTAATGCATCCTCCCAGTTTAATCCCTCACCATTATCGTTCTTCGCCCACATCAACCCTGTGGCATTGTCATTAATTGTTTCATCTCCGTTATCTGAAAATTCATTTATTCCATATGATGTGTTTCCCCGAACATAAAGTACATAAAACTGTTTGTCTTCACTTTGTCCTGGTAACGGATCTGTACCGTAACCTTTAATTCTTCCATCTGCTAGATTTACCCCAAACATTGTTCGGTCACCATTCATTGTGGTACTTACATATATTGAAGATGTTGCAAACTGAGCATCAATAATGCGCTCACCAGCCTCGGTATCTCCGTATCCAAATATAAAAGTATCATCAAGAAACGGAACAAGCCCATCGGTTGATGTTCCTTCATATCCACTCGGATCTATTCCACTAAATATGATAAGAGAAAACTGTTCTTTAATTGTTGGCAATCTCCAGTCGGTGTAGCCTGCAAGATTAAAATCTTCTGCAGCAGCAACAGCTTCAAGTTGTGACATTTTATCATCAACATTTATTACACCATCACCATTTATATCGCAACTTTGCTGCCACATTAACCCTGTTACATTGTCGGTTACTGTACCATCGCCATTATCAGTATATGATATCTGGTTTCCTGTATATTGCGCATCCTGACCATAAAAAGCACCACCAGTTACCGGAGCAGCTATTTCTTCATTATTATCAAAAAACAAAGATTGGTTTGTCTCTACAATTGGATAACCGGAAATATCAGGCAGATTACCACCATTGTTGATTATTTCCTCATCATCCTTTTTACATGAGCTTGCAATTACTACTGCAATCAAACTGAATATAATAATGTGAGTTTTCATAGTTCTGTCTTTTTAATGATTTATAATACAAATAAACTTCAATACAGGACTGTTAACAAATTAAATCAATGTTTCGGCTAATTTTGTCAACAAACAGGTTTTTCTTCTGTTCAAAGCTAAATTTACCGGTTAATGATTTTGCAAAATGTATTAACTAATAAAAATGACTTCATGAAAAAAGACCGGAAAACCAATATGTTATACTATTAACCCATTGGCTCTACCGGCTTTAATTACCAAATAAGAAATTCTAAACTCAATCCAGCAAACACATTATTGCAATATCATTTTTTTCACAATTACCCTGTTTTCAACTATAAGAGAATAGAAATATACTCCACCCGGATTTCCACCAGCATTCCAGCTATAAGTATATTTTCCGGCAGGTAAAGTACAGGAAACAAGGGTAGCAATATTTTCACCCATCATATTATAAACCTCAAGTGATATCTTTCCTTCACTAATCAAAGAAAAAGCAATATTTGTGTTATTGTTAAAAGGGTTTGGATAATTCTGCTCCAGTACAATCCCTGGATCATCACCAGTATTCTCTTCCAATCCTGTTAATAAATTGGTATTCGCAGTTCCAAAGGTTGGTAACATAATAATAAATTCTCCTGTTCCGTTTTCATAACGACCGGTTGTAGTATCTTCTTTTTGCTGTAAAAAATGTACTTCATCAACCGGATTCAGACTATTATCCGAAAGTAAGATTGTTTCTCCTGAAGCTGATAGTTTGAAGTTAGCATGCAGTCCGTCCTGATCCTCATCCTTATCAGCCCATACTATTAAAAAACTACCTGCTGAAATCGTAGTATCAGGGAACATCCACTGATCAGGCTCAGAGGCATCATCTGTAAGATAATATCCTCCAAGGTTAATGCTCATATTACCGTTGTTATAAAACTCTATCCAATCGTCATATTCACCATCCTGATCCTGAACTGCATTCTCGTTATCTGCCATAAACTCGTTAATAACAAGATTACCGGTTACACTTATTTCGTAAAACTCATATTCGGCTCTTGCAGGTGAGAATACTGATGCATCCTGATTAACTGAATAAATATAGTATTCTATATCATTTGATCCAACATCAATGCTTATTCCATATAATCCATCCCCTGCTTCACCATCATTATGATTACCATCATCATACATTAATATCTTTTCAAAAGGTTCGTAGCTTAATGTCCTGTATGAAAAGAAAACTTCACTTTCATTCTCAACCTGAGCAGTAATAACAACTTCTGTGTCTTGAGTAACAGTTTCAGGAGAATGATTGACTTCAGTAATTTCGGGTGGTGAAACCTGAAACTCATTTAGTGACAACAGATAATCAATCCTGGCATCCATTAATTGTACAATTCCGATAACAGAATTAGGACCACCACCAGGTGAGTTGTATATATTATCTTTGAAGTCAGCATAGGTATAAAACTTATTATTATCTGCCTGAACATCTGCATCTATTATTTCCTGAATTTCCAGTGCCCGGGTTTCATACAGATCATTGGAGAAGTATTCTTCAATAATTGTTTTCATATGGGCAACATATATTTTTTTGTACTCAGAATTCGTCAGAATCTTGCTGATCACCGGATACTCACTATCTGATATATTTACAAATGGATCAAGCTGTTGTAATTGAGTAATACCTAATGATCCGCCATTGCTTTGAAGCATCCTGAATACACCAAAACTCTCGTTTAAATCCCAAAGTATAGGATTAAATCTTCCTGCATCATCCTTATAAATATAATAGTTCTGTGGGTTATTTACCGGACCATCAAGATTTACCAGTAAATTGGAAAATGCAAGAAACCAAAGATGTCTGTCGATATTCAATACCTGATCAACAAATTCGGTATTCGTATTAAGTGTGTCTAAAAACCACATAAGATCCTGCCATCCAAAATCCGATTCGAGCTCATATTTGCTGTAATAACTGCTACTGTCGTTTCCGAAATATTCCCAGACTCCTCCCATTTGTCCTGGTGGGATACCGCTCTCTATTTCTCCTTTGATCCTTGCGTTATCATCACTTCTAAAATGAGTTCGCATGAAAAATTTATCTACATCCTGATCACTGGTGTATAATCCCAAATGTGTTCCGTTTATATAAACATTTGCGTAATTCGATTGACCTGCAGGCATGTAATTACGAGCAATTTCATAACTCAGCACCTCGCGCACAAAAGTTGGATCTTTAAATACATTTGCCAGTTTCAGTGTGCCATATCCCTCAATAAGCTGGTCATCAATAATATGATCAAGTTTAATATTGAGAGGATTTTTTACCCTGTTTGCATTGTATGAGCTGTTTCCTTTATATCTTACTCCAACGCTATCAAAAAACTGACCATTAATAGTTACCGTACCTATTAATCTTTCTTCTTCTCCGGCAGCCTTAAGCTGATCAAGGATCTGATCCCAGTTATCCTCTTCAAAGGATATTTCAATGGTGTTAATTGTATTTATGTCATAAAAACTTTGAGCTGGTAAATCTGACATTAGATATAATAAAGCTATAAGAACAGAATAGTAATACTTCATTTGAAAAAGTTTTAATTACTAATAAATATCCTACAAATAGAAGCAGTATAATACCCAATTACAAATAAAATCAATGTTGAAGTATATTCTGTCAACAAACAGGCTACATGTATCAATATTGATTTAATTTATGTTATTGGATAGTATTCAACTTAATCTATCTTGATTCCGGTTCAAATGCCTTTCTGCCATAAACTTTTTCATAAGCTTTACATGACGGACAAATTCCATGCTCAACTTTTTTAACAAACCAAAAAGCGAATCCACGTTGCTTACGTCTTGCTGTTTTACACACCGGACAATTAACACAGTTCTCTGCAAGTTTTCTGTCTTTTTCAGTTATTTCTGTTGCAACCATAACATTATCCATTAACTGGCTATTACAAAAATAGCAAATCGTACATAATAGCATAAAAAAACGGCCCTATTAGAGCCGTTTCAATTCTTAACCAAAATTCACTAATCTATTTTGATGGAACCACAAAAATATTGTTATCATTTCTGTAACCATCTAAATCTTTGTACCAGTCATCATAAGCTGAACCTCCACTTGTTGCCCACTCAACAAACTTCAGATGCGCAGTGGTTATATCTGCCTTTTCAATCGGATAATCAAATGTTTCATAAATATTGATGGCCCATGGTAGATTATTTACAGTTTTATAGTACTTGCCACTGGATGAATTACTATCATCATCAGCTGTTCCGAAATATGATTCATCAGCAAGATCGGTTGGCAAATAATCAGGCAAATGTACCTCAATACCACGGTCCTGGTTTACGATTAAAAACGGATTGAAGTTAGCAATATCCAGGTCTGTACTGGTGTAAGTATCTGCAGGGAATGTAATGGTTACTGTAATTGTAACAGGTTCAACATAAGTTGCTCCAGGTGTTGTATTAACACCTACTGAACCTCCTGGTGGTGGCATCTCATTGTATGCATTGTCAAATACAACAATTGTTGGACTTGTTTGTCCAGCTTCTACACCATTACCTTCAAGACTTATATATCCTTCAGTAAGGTGATAACCACTTACATTTATTGCCGTTTGATCGATACTTCGGGAAATCTGGAATCCAAAACCATTTTCAAGTCCTGCACCAAACGCTTTTATTACGAATGTTCCAATCACTTCATTAATATAATTTGAAGAGTTGGTATTAATTTCAAATTTATAGTCAACAACCAGGTCATTGAAATCATAATCTCCTTTCCCCGGCCAAAGATCTTCAAAGGCAAGTGTTCCGTAGCCGGTAGCAGGGAAATTGTTAATAACCGGTACTGTTTCAGTAACAGTAACATTTACCGATGATGTATTATTTGACATATCCGGATCATATGTTGATGAGGAAACTACACCGGTATTTTCGATGGTGCCGGAATATGTATCTGATGTTTCTACTGCGATAATAAGGGTTTCTGTATCTCCGTTCTCCATATCACCAATCGTCCATGTATCAGATCCCCATGTTCCTTTTGACGGGTTTGTATTAATTATTGTGAGATTGGAGGAAATAACATCGCTTACCTCAACAGATTCAGCAGTGGAAGCTCCGTTATTGGTAACTGTGAGTGTATAAACAAATGCCTGTCCCTGTTCTACCTCGGTAGCAGAAGCGATTTTTTCAATTTCCAGATCAGCTTCCACAACGGTAACAGTTACATTTGCAATGTCGCATGCATCTGATTGTGCAACCATACAAATTCTGTAAATAAATGAATATTCTCCTGCTGGTGTACCAGGTGTAACCGATACTTCACCAGTTGTGGTATTGAAAACAATACCCGTTGGTGGCGATGTTACAATTGAAATATTTACATCACCGGCAGAAATCGGATTACTATTATAAATATCATTGTTGAGTACACTTGTTATTGCTGTTCCGCCTGCTCCACTGCTAATTGGAGGGCTTACATCATCAACGGCAACAGGTACCGGATTTGGAGTAGTGTTTGGATTTGTAAATTCCCCACCTTTTTCACCAAACTGAACTGAATAATATCTCTCATTATTTTTACCCGACTGACCCATTGCGAAAGTAATTTCGTTATTTGGGTTAGTGAAGTTAGCAATCCAGGATGCTTTATTCTCAAAGGTTACACCACTTAAGCTGTAGCTGATCCCATAAAATTTTGTTCTTCCGTTTGAAGATTGTGTAATTGTAAGTTCACATGAAGCATCTGTTTCATAACTTGTATATCCTCCTACTTCTTCATATTCACGATTATTTCCATTTCCATCTACATCAACACCGGTCATCCAGTAATTATAAAGGAAAACAGGTAAGTCATCAGCAGTGTTAAAAAACTGGAGTTTATACACTATATATCCACCATTGTCATTATTTGAACCCAACCGCGGCTGAAATCTGTGCATATCACCGGTTATGGCATCATCATCGAAGTTTTTAATTGCAATATCGTTCAGTTCGACAAGTGTTAGTAAACCGTAAAGTACTTTACCATCGATGGTGGCGATGTTGTCATATCTGTGAACCGAACCTTCATCAAATCCATTATTACCGGTGTTTGTAATTACAGTTCTCTCAGCATTGGTGAAACTCATGGGGTTTTCCTGAAGATCAATAACATACGACTGTCCAAAAATACTCAGCGATAAAACTAATACAAATCCAATGGAAAATGTAAGCTTTAAAATATTTAATACTGTTTTTTTCATTTTTCTCTGATTTTAATTGAACTGATATGAAATTGAACCATTTCCCAAATCAAAATCTACTGTTTGCCCCATATATTTTAGTTGAACCATAGATTCATAACCTGGCACTGAAAACTTACCCGAATAGGTTTTATTCTTTTTAAGAAATATTTTTTGGTAAACAACTCCTTCTTCCGAAACTACCTCCAGAATGCTGTTGGCATAACCAGTAACCGAAATTGATACATCCTTGTATGTTTTCCAGTCAAAATCAGATGGAAATACTATCTGATCAATAGAAGTTTCTTCAGGGGGAGTAACTTCTGTTGTTTCTTTTTTGCATGACACAAAAGCTACAACTGTGACCAGAAACAATATTATTAGTGTTTTTTTCATAATTATTTAATTTGTCAACACCTCAAATTTACAAAAATTAAACCATAAATTTATTTTTTTCTGATTTTCAGGGAATTAAGACCCACATAATAATTTCCAAAAACAAACTCTTGTTCCCGGTATTGGAATCGTTTCCGATTTTGAGACGCCTCTGATGTTGTTACTGTTATCTAATTCCTAAGTAATTATACAGTTTACGTACTTTTGAATAATATTTATTTATAAAATCTTATGTATTTTGTAATAATACTTTTGGTAGTAGTTGCCGTACTATTTGCCAGCGATATTATCAGACCCGATTTAATTGCACTATGTGCATTATGCATATTGATTTTTAGTGGAATTCTATCCACTGAAGAGGCTTTATCAGCATTTGGAAATACTACTGTTGTAATGGTTGCCACATTATTTATAATTGGCAAAGGACTGTCAACAACAGGTATAACCCAGGCCATTGGAAATAACATTTCATTAAAGATAAAAACAGGCCAGCAAAATTTATTGATATCAGTAATTATGGGTACAGTTGGAACTATTGGTGCATTTATGAGCTCAACAGGAATAGTAGCATTGTTTGTACCAGTTGTAAAACGAATAGCTACTGTTAATTACTTCAATATAAAAGCTCTTTTAATGCCACTTGCTTATGCAGGACTTATAAGTGGTATGATGACCTTAATCTCCACTGCTCCAAACCTTATTGTATCTGAAGAATTAAGTAATCAGGGTTATACCCCTTTTAATATGCTTGATTTTACTCCAATTGGAATATCGATGCTAATTGCAGCAATCCTTTATTTCCGTTTTAAAGACTTTTTTACTAAACGTAAAGATCCGGAAGTTATTAACCTTGGTTCTGAACGTATGAAGTCTTTGCTTAAAAAGTACAATATTGAAGGTGAGATTTTCAGATTGTTAATTACGAAGGAGTCGCCCTATGCTAACCGGACTGTATCTGATACAAACCTCAGAAAGCATTACAATATAAACATACTTGGTATTGAAGCCGGAGAAGGGTTTGCCAACTCAATGACAACTGTTGGTAAGGATACCATTTTGCGAGTTGGTCAGATTCTTTATGTTAATGGTATCGATAAGGATATTGAACATGTTTGTCGTGATAAAAATCTTCAGTTACTGGAATATAAAGGGGTTCATTCGAGTATGCTAAAACAACAAATTGGTCTGGCAGAGCTTGTAATCCCTTTCAACTCCGGTTTTATTGATGAAACAATCGAAAATGTAGGTATGAACCGGTTTGGCCAATTTAATATTCTTGGATCTAAGAGGTTAAAATCATATTCATTGGATAACCTTAAAAATCATCAGATAAAAACGGGCGAATCGCTTCTGATATTGGGAAGCAGGGATGATATTGCCAAATTGAATAATAATTCCGACGATTACATTGTATTTAATATACCTTTTGAACAATCATCAGATATCAACCACAGAAAAGCAACAACAGCAATTACAATAACTCTGGCTATGATAATTATGCTTGTAATTAATATAGTTCCTCCGGTACTATGTATATTAGCTGCAGCACTACTTATGGTCGGAACCAGATGTTTGTCAATGGAGCAGGCATACCAATCAATAAACTGGTCAACGGTAATTCTTATTGCTGCAATGCTCCCCTTTGCCTCTGCACTTGACAAAACAGGAGGTATAAATTTGATTGTTGACAATGTAATGCAAATATTTGGAAAGGGCAGTCCTTATATGCTTCTGACAGGATTATTCGTTGTAACTGTCCTAACAGGATCGTTTCTTTCAAATACTGCAACAGCAGTTATTTTTGCTCCGATTGGGATTAAAATCGCCGAGGCATCATCAATTTCACCATACCCTGTAGCCATGACAATTGCTATTGCAGCATCATCGGCATTTTTAACTCCAATTGCATCACCTGTGAATATGCTTGTTGTGTCGCCCGGAAGCTATAAATTCCGGGATTTTGTATTTACCGGTCTACCAATGTTTATTATTGCGTTGCTTATCAGTTTGGTTTTGATACCAACTTTGTTTCCGTTTTAAAATGAGAGGATAAAAGTTATTCAGGCGTATCCAACAAGCTAATCTGAACTAGTAAACCACATATCAGCTAACTATATTTTTATCTAAAATAGTAACTGCATTAATAGCGCTGCTTTGTCAGTGTAGCACTAATTTTCAGAATCATAAATTATTCTTCAGTTACTATTATCGTACCAATCTAAATTCGGGAATGGCAGCAGTTTTCTGAGCCAGCTTCAGGAATTCTTCCGTAAAGTAATCCTGGCAGGTTTCGTTTTTCCAACTTTCAACCTGTCATATTCACACCGCTCTCTATTCTCTCACTCTCAATTACTCAAATATCTTTCAAGATTAGCAATTATCTTCTTATTTATCTTCCTGGGATTTTTCTTTTTGTAAGCCTTTAGTTCATTAAGGGCAATTTCTCCAAATTCGTATAATCCAGTCGGATTTTTATCGTAATCATAACTACCAATACAATACTCAAGTTTTGATATAATTTCTGTTTGCTTTTCTATATTTAATTTTTCAAAAACTTTAATAGCTTCTTCGCAAGCATTTCTGAATTTATCAGCGTTTGTCATCGTTAAATATTTTAATTTTCACATCTTTCAGATATTACTGTACATGTAAATGCACAGATCTGAACCCTCAAAGAGCACAAAATTATAATTGTTTGTTAACTGTTAACGGGACAGATATTAACTTCAGGTTAATTTTAAATCATAAGAAGGAAAATATTTCAATAATAAAATGAACTGTATTAATTCTAACGTTTGCAGCGATGACAGGTTGATCAGCTATCTGCTAAATGCATCACCGACCCTGAATGTTAAACTCCAGTCGTCCTTACCAATACCAACATCAATCCCGATGTTGATCTTTTCCTTTTCTATCAAACGATATCTTATTCCCACTCCGGCTCCGGGAAGGTAGGTTGTATTAAATAACCCGCTAAAATCAGGGACTGCTGCTGCTACACCTGCAAATGCAACAAAACCAAACTTGTTGTCCTTAAATTTGTACCTGTATTCCGACTGTAGAGTGTACATATGATTACCCCTGTATTTTCCTTTGGAGTATCCTCGTATGTCATCACCACGAACAACATTTTGGCCCTGGAAAGGAACATCACCAAACGACATTTTCGAAAAATACCTGAGCAACAATACCTGTTGATCTTCCTTTAAATTCAGATAATGATCCCATGTTACTTCAATTTTTGTAAACGAACTGTCGTTACCCATCCATTCCTGATAAAACTGATTGTTTACAGATCCCTGAAATCCATTCCCTGGATAATTTACATTATCACGTGTATCATACAGCAGGCTAAATCCCATGTTATTCATAGTTTGCTTATCAACGTAGGTTTTCATGCCCGGAATTCCGATATCAAATGTTGTTTCAGCATAAACCAGTGCGCCCGAAAGTCCAAAATAAAAATCCTCAAATACTTTTCGTTTTACATCCAACAATACCAGGTTAATAAAAGTTTGGTAATCAATAAATCGCCCGGGATTTACCATGTCAATATAAACCTGCAAATTCGCATTACCCAGTCCGGCTATTGTTTTTATTCTCCAGGTGTCCTGTTTCAAATAAAATTGCTGAATAGCTGCAGCAAAATAGGAGTTGTTACTGGTGTAAACTCCAACAATACTAGTTGATGATGATGGCGATACAGTATCTTTCTGGTTCATTTTGTAATATCCTGTTAGTATTGCGCCACCGGTAAATTCTACAGTTCGGTCATAGCTTATAATTGGGATACCGGCCACTTTCAGGTTTTTTTCCTCTTTATGCTCTTCCTGGGAATAAAGTGATAATAATGTGAACAATAATATTACAATGAGATATGTTTTTTTCATATAGTTCTAATCTTTATCAATTAATTTTAATCTTTTTGCTGTAAAATCCAGGGTAAACCCATGAATTATCATTGAAAACAATACCACGATAACCGTAATATTGAATATTATATCAGCATTGTCCAATCCCATTGTTAATGGAACAAGTGCAAAAACAATCGGTGTAGCTCCTTTAATTCCAATCCATGACACAAACAGCTGCTTATTAACAGGCTGCCTTATAGGCAAATAGCTAAGCATTACTGATGCCGGACGTGCAATAATAAACAGGAACAATGTTGGCAACCACGCTATTTTAAAAACATCGAACAATACAGCAGGAAATATTTGCAGACCCAGAATAACAAACATCAGAGCCTGTGCAAGCCATGAAAGTGATGAAAAGAATTTTCTGCTGGTCTGTTTATATCTAAAATTTGTATTACCTAACATTAATCCAAGTACATATGATGCGACGAGGATATTACCGTTGATACCAGCGGCACCAAGTGTAGTTATTAGTAATATGGACAGTAAAAAAACCGGTTTTAGATATTCCTCACTAAACGTCACTTTTTTAAATATTATTTTCAGAATCCAGGCAACAACAGCAGCAACACCTGCACCAATAATTAGTTGTTGAAAGAAATACAATGTAAAGTATCCAACACCTGCATCATTATTATCAAGCATCATGCAGAACATTAATGTCATAATCATAGCCACGGGATCATTTGATGCTGATTCAAACTCCAGTACTTTATCTGTATTATATTTGAGTTTTAATTTTTTTGTTTCAAGAATCGAAAAGGTAGCTGCTGCATCTGTTGATGAGACAATTGCTCCCAGCAAAAATCCTTCCAGCAAAGTTAATGGGGTAACGTAACTTACGAATATTCCAAATACCAAAGCTGTTGAAATTACCCCAAAATTCGCAAGTATCAAACCTTCTTTTAAAACAGGTTTTATTCTTGAAAATGGTGTTTGGAATCCTCCGGTAAATATTATTACACTCAGGGCAAACTGACTAATAAAGTCTGTTTCTTCAGGGTAATTAAAAGCCGGCATTATTTCACCATTGCCAATAAACAGTCCTGCAAGGATAAAGATCAAAGCTGCCGGAACACCATAAGTTTTTGCAGGATTGTAAATCAAAACAGCCAATGCAATGAGGCCGCTTATCAGCATTATCATAATATTGTTTTCCATTTGGCTTATTTTGCTAATTCGCTGATTATTGCAGCAGTAAGAAAGCAGCATCAAGATAATCGTAAACATCCTTTGGATGACTGCCTATATATTCCTTGCTTCGTTTATGACCAAGCCTTACTACAATTGCATTTTTATCCGGAATAGAAAAAATATACTGTCCTAATATTCCTCTCATATACGGTATCTCCATTCCTTTATAGTTAATGATCCACCACTGGAATCCATAAAAATCAACAGGTTTACCAGTTTCTTTATCAATAAGATATTTCTTTGGAGAAGTAGCCTCGTCAATATATTCTTCAGATACAATTCGCTTTCCATTCCATGTTCCTCTATTTAAAATTAGCTTTCCAAATCTTGCAAAATCCTTGGCATTTGAGTTAAAACAGCAATAAGCTTTTTCCATGCCATCTTCACTATCCAGATTCCAAAGTGCATCATTCTTTGCTCCAATCTGTTTCCAGATTTTATCAGAAGCATAATCACTAATTCTTTGTCCGGTTGCGGCTTCAACAACCATAGCCAGCACTTGTGTGTTCCCACTCAGGTATTCAAATTCTTTTCCGGGCTCTTCTATAACCTCTAAATCAATTACCAGGCCTGAAACATCAGAACCATAATACGCTTCAGCAGTAGGGGAAAATGGTGTGGAGTAGGCTTCCTGCCAGTTTAACCCTGAACTCATTGTAAGCAAATGTCTGATAGTAAGAACCTTTTTCGATCCTGTACCAAACTCAGGTATAAAATCGCTAACTGGTTGATCCAGATCATTTATTTTTCCTTCATCTAAAGCAATTCCCACAAGCAACGAAACTATGGCTTTTCCTGCACTAAAAGAATTTGAGATGGAATTCATGTCGTATCCTTCCCAGTATTCTTCATACAGTATGCTGTCATTTTGAATTACAAGCATTGCAACAGGTTTATAACTCTCAATAATGCTGTTGACACTGTCCCACTTCAGGTTATTGGTATAATTCTCATGATAAGGCCAGGGTTCATGGTCACCGGCTGCTATACGTCTGTTATGAAAAATTTTATAATCATCAATCGATGGTCCCAGATGCCAGACTGCCTTAATTACATAAGGCGGTAACAGTAAATAACCAATTACCAGTGAAATTATAAATATTATTGCAATTTTTAGTGCTTTTTTCATGTGTTTAAATTCTTGTCAGCATTATTAACAACAGTTGGTATTGAAGAAATATGACCAACAAACAAGCTATAGGTATCAATATGATAAAAACAGGTACTTAATTGCATGTTTGATACCAACACAAAGTTATTAAATATTAGATAGTCTTGTTATTTCTACCTATACATAATAAAAGTTCTGAATAATTATCAGATAACATTGTCTTCATTTCTGTTGGAGACTAAAGAATTACCCTGTTATAATGAACCTAACATGTCAGGTTATGTGATATGTCTGTATTTTTTTTTAAATCAGGAAATTAGAATTACACTTTCTGACTTAAAATACTATAAACTCACTGTACTATTTTAAATAAATGATTACTTTTGTAAAAATTTCAAATTTGAAAATTTGCGCTTTATTTACTAATGAACCCGCTATATTAGTTCATCACAGCTCTTCTTTTTAAATTACAATTTTTATTTAAATAATTGGGACATACTATTCATTTTAAAATAGTTGTCCGAAACAGATGCGCAGAAAATAAATTAGGGATGGTAGATATTAAAGCTTTGCTGATACTGAAACAAAAGCAGATGAGCACATTAGTTCACTATCATCAGTTAAATTAAAAATTAAACACATTTCAGGGAATTGATCTTCCTGAAATATCAGAAAAGAATAATAACTAATTGCAAAAAAATGGCAAAAGGAAAAGTAAAATGGTATAATGATGTAAAAGGGTTTGGATTTATTATATCAGAAGAAGGAGAAGAAATATTTGTACACAGAACAAGTCTTGACAGCCCGTTCAGTGGACTTGAGCAGGATGAGGATGTAATATTTGATGTAAAAAAAGGAGACAAAGGACTGGTAGCCTATAACGTAAAAACTGTTAGCTGAATACTAAAGCGGCAAATATAAAATCTAAACTAACTAGTATAACATAAGGGATAATTATTTATGGGTAGATCACAAGAGTCATTCCACAAAAAAGATGTAAGAAACAAGAAAGAGAAGAAGCGTAAAGAGAAAGAAAAGAAGAAACTTGCCAGGAAAGAAAATGAAAAGAAAAGCAGCCTGGAAGACATGATGGCATATGTAGATGAGAATGGAATGCTCGTATCCGAACCACCTGATCCTACAAAAAAGAAGAAAATAAATGCTGAAGATGTTCAGCTTGGAGTACCAAATCGTAATAACGAAACAGAAGGTAACACTTTAAGAAAAGGTATTGTAACCTTCTTTAATGAGTCAAAAGGATATGGCTTTATAGAAGATATGGAAACCAAAGAAAGTGTATTTGTTCACGTTAATAACATACTTGAGGAAATAAAAGAAAACAACCTTGTAAACTTTGAAATAGAGAAGGGACCTAAGGGTCTTACTGCAGTTAAGGTGGTGAAGGTTGCAGGATAAGTTTATGAGATAGTGCTGAAATGATCGATGCCTATCCATAATTAGGGCATCATACTGAATCAGTTCTTAGTAATATTTGAAAAAATGGTCAAGCTATAAGTAGCTAAACCCCAGGTATTTTTACTTACACGCTTTGTGAAACAGTGTCCTTTATTTTGTTAAGGATTATCTCATAAATGTGTAAGCTTGAATCAGCCAATCTAAAATCAGTACTCATTTTAAACTAATGTATAATTGCATTTGACAATGTGTCAGATTAAGTCGTGACTAAAACACTTTAATCAAAAACCCGGTTTACTTTTTCGAGCAGCGCACTCTCCAATACCGGTTTACTAAGATATGCATTACAGCCTGCTTTCAGAGCATCCTCCTCCTCAGTACGCAGTGTATAAGCTGTTACTGCTATAATCTTAACAGTTTTGTCGAACTTCCTTATTTCTTTTGTAGCGGTAAAACCATCCATTATTGGCATATTCAGGTCCATTAATATTAAATCTATCTCCGGGTTATCTTTAAGAATCATAATAGCTTCTTTCCCGTCTTTTGCCCATAGTAAAACTTGTATATTATGTCTTGCAAATAATCTTTCCATATAAAGATAGTTGCTGTATGTGTCCTCTACAATCAATATATTGAGATTTTTAGGTAAAGTCATTCCAGAATCACTTTTCAGTCCGTTTAAATGTGCCATATGCTTTTTCCCCATGGCATAAGGTAAACAAACCGAGAAAGAACTTCCTACACCTACTGTTGATTTCAATTCTATTCGGCCACCAAGCAGTTTAACCAGCTTGCGTGATAAGGATAACCCTAATCCTGCACCTTCAAAGTGACGTGACAAACTAATATCAATTTGCCTGAAACTGTCAAATATAACTTCCTGAAACTCAGGAGCAATCCCAATTCCTGTATCTTTAACATAAATATCTACCTCATCGTCCGACAGAGTATATCCAAAAATAATATTTCCTGAACTGGTAAATTTTATGGCATTGCTTAAAAGATTTGATATGATATGTTTTAATCGTTTGTAGTCCGATTTAATAATTAAGTTTTTATATTTGATGTTCTTATTCAATATGAGTCTAAGTTCCTTTTTATTAGCTTCATCTTTAAATTCCTCATACAGATCAGTTACCAGATTATGCAGATCAATGTCTGAGATTTTTAATATCAATTCACCTGCCTCTAATCTGGAAAGATCAACCATGTTATTTATAATTTGTAGTAAAGAGTATCCACTTGTTTTGATTATTTTGATTAAAGAGGATTGCTCACTATTTATTAGTTTATCATCATCCAATAAATCAGCAAAGCCTAATATTGCATTCAATGGTGTTCGTATCTCGTGTGACATATTTGCTAAAAAAGCGTTTTTTAGTCTGTTCAACTCTTCAGACTTCTTCCTGGTCTTCATCAGGTCTTTCTCCAGACGCTTTCTGGTTGTAATATCTTTAATGATCACAAAAATGACTTCAGGTTTTCCATTCGGATCTATACATGCAAATGAGTTTATCAACACATCCCGCTTTTCACCACTTAATCTTGTTATAACAGCTTCTTGCGAAGTTCCTTTCTCTTCATTTATGTTAATGGCTTTTTTCCATATTATATCAAAAACCTGTCGGCCAATCAGCTCCTGCAGAGGTTTGTTGATAAATAACTTCCCTTTTGTGTCAAAAATTTTCTCCACCCCCAAATTTGCTTTAACAACAACACCTTTTTCATCAGTTATAAGAATACCTTCAACAAGATTGTCCATTAGCTTTTCATATCTTTCAACAGAGAATTTTTTCATATAGATTTATATTTTCTGACCTTTTTAAGATACTCTCTGAGCATACTTTTCGTTGTTGCCAGTTACCGATTAACTCCTAACTTCAACAAATATATAATACTTGATCAATATGGATAACTACAACAACTTCTTTAATTATTCAAATGAAGTCTCAGATTTGTGTACGGGCATTTATAGTAAATCGCCCAGTGGTCCAAGGTTTATATTTAAGTCTTTATCTGTCAAATCAAAATAATTCTTTAATTCATCCATTTTCAATTCCAGTTTCATTAGAGTTTCTCCAAGTCGTTCAATTTCATCTTCAGTTAATGACCCACTCTCTACTCTGCGCATAGCCTGTTTATCAATTAATTTTCGTATGAGTTCAACTAATGTAAGCACTATCTTCGCAAGTCCTGACTCTACGTTGTCAGGATTTAGTTCGTATTTTGAATCTGTGTCGGAAATAGATTTCCTGACATTATTGGTATATTCATCATTTGAACCTGAATTGACTAAAACTTTATTATCGTTCATAATTGGTTGGTTAGTTTAACAAAATTATATGGTGGCCATGGCCCTGTTAATACAAAATTCAGATTGGAATGCCTTTTTTTTAAAGATTTAACTGCATATATCAATTCATTTTCCTTATTCTTCTCAACAAGAAAAACAGCACTTATCAGGTTTGAATCTGTTACCATCTTCTCAAACCGGCTCACCGGATTTAACCTGGCAAAACATTCCTTAATATCAAAAATTATTGAATTAGTAAAGCTCAAACATAATTCTTCACATCTGTGTATAACCATTTTTTTATTTATATAATCAAGATAAACTGATTTTTTAGCGTTTGGAAAATTTGCTTTATCCTCCTCTTGACCAATTACCGGCTTTAACATAAAGCTATCCTTCAGTTTTTTAGAATCGTAAAAGACTTTCAACCCAAACTCACATTTATTTTTGATTATATGAAGATTTTGTCTTATTGTCGTATAATTTTTTTTCAACATATACTTAATAGACCCAATTGTCTTAAAAAGGGTTCCAAAACGCACCGGAATAACATCATAATTCTTTGCTAATTTTTCAATAACATTTGCATATTCCATAACTGTTGAGTCGTCAGGTGTTAAACTGTCTGTCTTTATATTACTTACTACGGCAGATACTGAATTCCACTCAACAAGATATATAACACCGGAAGACGAAATCCTGTCAGTAGTTTCCAAAAGCAAACTGGAATCAAACTGATCATGCTGAACCAGGATTATTGCATATATAAATATACTCATTTCAGACCTATTATGTAAATGATTTTGCATCTGCTTCTATATTATTACATTTGAGCTTTTCCATGGTTTCGATTGAGCTTAACATCAGTTTTACCCCAATATACACCAGATCAATATCTGCAACAGAAATAACAACATCTCCTGCAAGTACAATTCCCTTGTTTAGGGCACGATCGAGCAATTCTAAAACCGTTATGTCCTTAGACTGTTCTATTGTATTGATATAATCAGTCATCTTCTTTTTCTTTAATTGAAATAAAACCAAAGGGAGGCCATGGCCCTGATGCTTCAATAAGAAATCCTGATTCTGTATCTTCCTTACTCAATCTGTTAACAGTATCTATAAAACTTCTTATTTTACTCTTATTCACAAGAAAACTGGCATTGAGAATCATGGTTTCTTTTTTTCCTGTGATTTCATTCTGTATAATATTATTAAGGCTTGCTCCATGGCTAAGATTATTGAATTCTTCGTAACACGATTGTCCGTATTTTTTGCACATTAAGCTGGTCTCATTTTCTATCAGATCATCTTTCTTTCTTTTTAGTAGAAAAGCCTTACCGGGTGAACTTGCCAGTATCTGCTTTTCCAATCTGGCCACATCATCATTGATTCTGTCAACCTGTTCTTTTAGCACCTTACTATCACAGTATATCTTGACCGACCATTCTTCTTTTCCCTGAACATTATGAAAATTATCAAATAATGAATCTGAATATTCTCTCATAAACCTATTTAATCCTTCCAACGTATGGTATATTGTGCCAAATTTAAAAGGGATTACGGTAACTTGTTCCATCAGCTTGCAAATCACATCAATATGTTCACGCACATGTCTTTCTACCCAGTCGATATCAGAAAGACGCTGTTTGAAATCATTTTCAGAAAATTCTGTAGCGGAAACTGTTTTCACAACTGCATAAAATTCTTCATGTTGTATACATTTCAACCCTTCCAGCTGAGCATTAAGCTTGAGATCCGGAGGCTTGTTGGCAATACAATATACATATATCAAATCATCTGTCATAGTGATGTAAATCTGTGTTCCAATAGATTATTTATTCCGTATTATCAGAATTCCTGTAGGAATCAAGTCGCTTGTATGATCTTACTTCCAGTTCAGAATCTAAGCTGACAGAATAGAAGTGCCGAACCTTTTTAGGCGGAAAATCCAAAGACTTCAAAAAAGTATCATCTTCATAAACTTCTGCCTGAACTTCCCAGGTTTTATCTATTTCTTCAATTTTAATTGCTTTAGGATCGTAACAACCAACCTCCTTTTTCAGGAAAGTCAATGCTACTTTTTTCACTTCATTTATTTTATTCATCCTTTTTTAATTTAGAGCATATTGCATACAATTTGATATATTATCGCAGCGGTTTATTTCCCTCCGGAGTCCAATCCGAAGTATAAAGGTCTTTCATTCAGTTTGCATAACTCATACAAGAATTGTCATTCCAAGCAGACAATATAGATGTACTCCTACTCAATTAAAATAAATTAAATCTCCACCAGTGACCTATGTCTTGTATTTGGTCACTATAAATTATTTCCTTTGCACTTATGATATCAAAAGCCTTCATTTTTCCTATATCTTAAACTAGACAAATCCTATGATTCAATTTGTTTCTCCGTTCTGATTTTTTCCAGAAGATCCAATAGCTCAGCTTCCCTTTTATCGTATTCTGTTTCATCAATCTCATCCATCTCGAACTGTAATTGCAAGGCCATTAGCTTCTCCTTAATAAGACCTTCATCTGACATTTCTCTTTCTACCAACTCATCAATCTTCTTTCCTAAATAGATCAATCCTTTT
Source organism: Bacteroidales bacterium (assembly GCA_028277395.1). Classification (GTDB taxonomy): domain Bacteria; phylum Bacteroidota; class Bacteroidia; order Bacteroidales; family F082. The sequence goes on from JANQGJ010000085.1 coordinate 73,544, forward strand.
ATTGGAGATAATAATATATCGTCGATTAAAAACATCTTAGTTTCCTTTTGTGTTAATCCCAAGATTAACAAAATTATACGGAGGCAAAGTTCCCACATACTTGATGGTCAGCAAATGTCCCATTCTGTTGTATAATTCGTTTACGGCTTCATCAAACTGAAGCTCATCATTTTTATTAATAAGAAAAGCTGCATTAAGTATCATCGTGTCTCCGAAATTATCATTAATCTTCATTTTATCAGCAATAGAGCTAAGCATAGTAATAATCTGACTTCTGTAACGGTCAGATTCATTTTCGAATGCTACAGCCACCATTTCTCCAATCTTCAGACGTTGGTAATGTGTTTGATCGAAAGAAAGTTTCTCTAACTTTCTTTTCAGGTTTCTTATCTCATCGTAATTTTCCATTATGTTTTCAAAAAACGCTTCTTTTTTCACCAGCACCTTGATTCCCATTTCTTTCATGTCTTGTAAATCAATTAATAATTTACAGAATTGATCATAATTTTTCTCAAGAAGGTACCTGATTTTATCATTACTGCTGCTTTTGGAAATGGTTGAATAACAAGCTGGAAGAATAGTAAACTGTTTCATAACCGTTTCCAGAACCTTTTCATGTGTTATCAGGTTTATTCTCCGTGTATCAAATTGAACAACCGATGAGTTACTTACTACAGCAGAAATATCCCGAAAATTGATACTATATACCTTCTCTGCAGGATTACCCATTCCAATGTAACCAAAACTGACAGGGTTCTCATTTTTTATGATACCATAAATGTATTTCCCTTCTATTTTTGTTTGCAATCTGTTTTCCATTGGCATCTAGTTATATTTCCCATTTTTCGGGGAAAATTTTAAGTTCTATAAAATTAAAGATCGGTAACCGGGTTGCATAAACAAAATCACTTCTGTTTTGATACATCCCTCCCAGTTCCTCCATTATGTTATCGAATTCCACCTCTCTACCGCTGTTCACAAGAAAGGCAGCATTAATAAACATAGATTCTTCATCTGTTTTATTACATTTATAATCGAATACCGATCGTCGTAGAAAATCCATGATCTTTTCAGTCTCCTGATCTTTTTTTCGCTTCATCTCCTGCTTAATGAGATTACCAGCCTCTTCAATCCTGAGTTTTCTTTTTCTGTTATCTTTCAATCCTTTTATCTCATTTTTAACCCTTTGCAACTCAACACATTCCTTGTCAATTTCCTTATAAATATCTTTCATGTCTTTCCAATTACCTCTCACATTGAGTTCAACTTTATTCTCGAACCGGTGAAGCAACTCCATGAATTCATTGTATCTGCGGTCAAGCAGGTTCCTGATTTCATCCGGAGTTGCTGCAATAGTTCCAAACCGAACAGGCAACACACTACTAAATTCACTCATAGCTATTTCTATTACCTGTTGATGTGCGAGTATATTCTCTGGGTTAACCACAAACCTGGTAAGCGGATGATTACTTACCACCATACTTAAGCCATCTAATCCAATAGTAGTGACCAGATCACCTCGTCCGCCTATTCCAACGGTACCAAGGTTGACATCATATTCTGATGCAATGATGCAATAAATATATTTCCCATCTCTTCTTTGCATATCAGTTTTCTATAGTCATTTTTATAATGTTACCGGCTTTCTCTTTGCTCGCAAGGGAAATCTTTTCATTTTGCATATCTGTTTTTAAAGTTGATACATAATCAACTAGAGTTTGATAAGCATCTTGTAAATTCACAAAATCATTTTGGTGGCTATCACCATTAACAACATCCGGATGACAGTGTTTTACTTTTTCCAGATAGGATTTTCGAATCTCATTATCAGTGACCCTATCATTGAGACCAAGTATTTCCTTTGCTTTCATAACCTGACTGAACTCAAGGTGTCGTATTTTAATCGTATAAAAACTGTAACATGGCAGTGGACCTACAAGCTTAAAATCCAATCTCCCTGATAATTGTTTGTCTATTTTATCGATCATGGATTCAAAGTGGGTCCTGTTGCTTCTGTTTAAAAGAAATGCTATGTTGGCGATCATTGTATCATCCATTGTTGCATGATATCGTTTGTTAACATAATAGGGTGACAATGATGTTTCAATATATTCTCTTATTTTATTATTTTCATGATCAAGTTTTTGTTTAACCACATGCCCGATTTCCTGTCTTTTAGTCTTTGCTTCCTTATTATTGTCTTTCAGGTATGATTGTTTCAGCATGATAATATCCTCCTGTTGTGAGATCCTTTCAAAAACATCAGAAATATTATTCCACATTACTATAAGATCCATCTCCAACATGTGTTTTGTATTATGCAGGGTCTTCAGAATAATATTATAATTATTTTCCAATAGTGTGGATATTTCATCGCTGCTATTAACAATGCTTCCCAGCTGCATTGGCAATATCATGGAGAAACCATTATCCATTAGTTTCTCAATCGTTTGTTGATGTTTAACAAGTAATTGCGCCAACAACTCTGTTGGAAGTCCTTCCAAAGACTTATAGCCCGTACCAGATACAATGACTGAAATTTTTTTATATGGGATGTATGACAGTTCCAGTTCTGTCAATATGGGAAACTCCTTTAACGAGTAAATATTGGCTACGATCCCATACATATAAAGTCCTTTGTATTTCATATGTTCTTTGTTCTACTTAATAATTATGCTTCCATACATTGCTTTGCTCAAATTTGTAACTGATGCCTGGCAAGTATTTTCAAAGTGTGTAAATCAGCAATCGAAAGATCATTTTTATGCCATCCGTTCACATAGTGTATTTCAAGATATTTAGATGAATACTTCATTTTCTATTTTTTCAGAAACATGCTATTTATTAATCGTCAAAAAGATATGCTCCCAGCTGATTTAATGCTGTAATTCCTTTAACTTCTTCCGGAAACATTGGAATGTAAACTTTGGTCATATTGCCAAAAGTTTCATCTATCATTTTCAGATAGTTGATTTGATAAGCTTTTTTTCTCCTGCAGAAGTCTCCTTCTTCAGATTCCATTACATGATTTACTATAATTTGCTTCACATCGATGGTTAACTTTTTAAGGCTAATAAGTAGCCTTTGAGTTTCGTTAATTGCCATTTGCTCAGGTACGCAGACAGGTATAAATTCACACCTGGTATTGTCACTTAATAGACGCTCTATTCTTTTAACAGATCTTTTCAGATCCAGCAATAAGGTATCCACATCATCAGGCTGGTAGCTTCCCGAAAAACTTGTGATCATATACCTGTATTTCCATCGAATGCTGGCAGCTACTTTAATCCATTCATCCAACAACTTTGGAGATGCAAGTAATCTCAGTGTATGGCCTGTAGGTGCAGCATCTACAACATATTTATCATAGTTGCCCTCTTCAATAAAATCGAGAATGCTTTTGAAACTCATTATTTCATCAATTCCCGGAATTGAAAGGTTCATTAATTGTGTAATGTCTTCCTGATCAAGATTTGTGGTAGTATCAAAAAACTTTCTGAATTCAGCTTCATGCTGCTCCATGTATGTGGCAATAGCCTCATCAGCAGCAATTTCAATTGCAGTAAGATGAGTTATATTATTTATCTGCTGCTGTCTGAAACCAATATTTTGTTCCAGACTATCAGATATGGAATGTGCCGGGTCTGTAGATATCAATAATGTTTTGAAGTTTTTTGACAAATTAATTGCTGTGGCTACGGCACAACTGGTCTTCCCAACTCCACCTTTACCGCCAAAGAGTATAAGTTTAAGATCCCTATTTTGCAACCCTTTTAACACCATTATTTATTTTTAATCCTGATCTCAAGTACCCCATTATTGTATTTTGTTGTCGGATACTCATCTGCCGTCATAGTTGGAAGTACTAACTTTTTCCTGTACTTCCTGTTTTTGTTTATCGCTACGACTTCAATAATATTTTCCTTAAGGTTGATCTTTATATCTTCTTCTTCAATCCCGGGCATTTCCATAATGATCACTACTTCTTCCTTTTCATCGAAAATGTCTGTTAGCGGTTCTCTCTCATCATAAACTACAGGACCCTCAGGTGTTTTTCTGATATTACCAAAAGTCTCAACTCTTGGTAATCCCCCGGTAACCGTCCTTATGGTTAATCCATAGACTCCTTTAACACCTTTCTCCAAATGATCAAAACTGACCTTACCTTCTTTGTGAATGGTTTCTTCCTGTTCAATTTTTCCGGCGAGATTAAATATTCTCTCTATCCCTTTCAACAGGCCACTTATTCCAATAAAATCAGAACCTTCACCATTATCTTTCCTGTTATTATCACTCATTGTTTAGGGTTTTTATAATTTATGCTGTTTGTATTTTAGATTCAAGTTCTTTCACGCGCGTTTCAAGTGTTTTCTGTTGTTGTAAAAGTTCTTTTTCTCTGGCCTTTGTTGATAAATATGTGTCTTCCTGCCACCAGTTAATACCCATCTCTTTTGCTTTATCAACTGAGGCAAGTAATAATCGGATTTTAATTGTCAGCAGGTCAACATCCGCTAATTGTATTTTAATATCACCAGCGATCACAATCCCTTTATCCAGAACTCTTTCAAGTATATCTGCAAGATTGGTAGCTTTAATTGCATGAACAGGTTCTTGTGTCATTATACATAGTTTAATAGTCCATTGACATGGTTATAAATTCCTTTTCTTCCGGGTTGTTTCTGTTTTCAGGGTTATCAGTATTTTTGAGAACAGTATCATGAAAACACTCTATTTCCTTTAAGCGATTCCGGATAATATCAAGACGCATCATAATTTTGGATTTCTCATTAAGCAACCTTGTTTTCTCCTTTTCAAGCATATACAATTTTATGTAGTTTGAATTTTGCTTTTCAGGGATCACACTCCTCTGTGCCTTCCACATTGTTCTAAGACCATGCATTCCTTTAATTGTATTTTTCTTAAGCATAACGTTTTATTTGATAAGTGATAATTTCTTTGATCAACAAGTAGTTAACAATGTTTTTCGATCAGATCCATTACAATCGACCTCACTCTTTCCTGGTTTGTTTTTGAACCCACCCGGCTAGTTTCAGAAGTGAGTATATCCTGACAAATCAATTTGAATGCCTCATTGTCTTTAGCTGGTATAGTGCGTATTGTTGCCAATGTTTTAGCAATCATAATACATCCGCGAACAGTTGGATTAAATTCCGTTTTCCCTGATTCACGCAACTCACGAACAACTTTTACTATCTTTTCAGCATTCACCATAGAAAGCGATGATTTCGCCTTTGTAATGCGTACCTCAGTTTCGTAATCGAAATGATCCAGGTCCATAGTAACCATTCGATCACGCAATGCATCCTGGGTTCGGTTGACTCCTGCATACTCTTCAGGGTTTGAAGTGAATATTGCACAAAAATCAGGATGAACCTTCATATAATAATCTTCTGATTTTACTGATGAAGTACTCATCATACGTTCCTGTAGTATTGGAAGCAGGATATTGTTGGCTTCGGCACGCGATCTGGTAAACTCATCATAAATAAGTGTAAAACCATTTTTAATGGCTATTGTCAAACGATTGTTTACCCATTTCTTTTCCATATCTTCCTCAAGTTTATGTACAGAATGAATAAATCGATCATCCAGCTTTCTGAACCGATAACCTGTCTCACTTCCAATAAGATCAGAAGTTTTATATTCAGCATCTCCATGTATAATTACTACAGGTCTTCCAATAATACCGGCCAAATGCTTGGCCATTGTAGTTTTTCCAGTCCCTGACGGACCTCTGAAATGTACAGGAAATCCGGCTTTGATATAGTTGGAAGCTCTATTCGTTATCTCCTTAATGTACTTTGTTTCAACAAAGTCTGTCATTCGCCTTGGCTCCAGCACCGTATTTGTTTCGTTGACCGTTCTCATATTTTATTTTTTTTTGGAAAATAAAGATTGTCAACCTTTAACACCTTTTCATTTTCATAAAGTTTCTTGGCAACATAACCAATTCGAAGACGGGATTCGCCTAAGATTGTTTCCATCTCTATAACTCTGATTCCTCCAGGGTTTCTGCTGATGCAATCAAGCACTTTTTCCTCTAACGTCATAGTATTCTTACGTTCAGCAGGTATATCTTTATCTTTTGGGGTTATCATTTTCTCACTGGTGCGAAGTATTTTTTCTTTTTTAATCTGGGGATTGGAATCTTGTGCAATCTCTGACTGAGATTCCACGATAGAACTTTGTGTTTCTTTCTTTGTCTTTTTTCTCTTTTTTGATACTGTTTTGGGTACCTTTTCTTCCTTTACAACAGTTTTGTCTGCTTTGTTATGTTGTACCATTTCACCCTTCACTTCGTTCCAGGTAGCAGATGCAGAAAAACGGTCTTTTGAATAGAGATTCAGCATTTCGATAGCATCCTTTCGAATATCATCAACCTCTTTTTTGAGACCCTTTATCTCCGAGTGAATTCCTTTCATCATTTTGTCATATTGCTTAAGTCTGTTAGTTTCACCACCGGCCAGTTCTTCGGCTAATTTCTGAGCCATTTGCTGGTTTGCCGTCCTGGTCTCCAGCAACCTGTTCTCAAATCTCTGTAACAATGACTTTACATAATTTACCCTTTCGACAGAGGTATTCCCTAATTTATCTCTGAGTTTTGTAGCCATATCATTATGCTCACGCTCAAAATTACCAAGCATGTCACTCATACTATCACGTAAATTGCTGACCTGATCATTTATATGCCTGATATCAGAGTTGATATTTGTCATGAGATCTTTAAAAGCAGTAATCCGGTTTTTTTCGATAAGAGCCAGATCTCCTTTTAATTTTTCAGCCATCTTTTGCCTGTTCTCAGAGAATTTTTGTATTTTATCGAAAGCAGCACTCTGAATACCATCTACTTCGCCATGTATTGCTGCAATAGTATTCTGGATTTTTGTCATTAAATCATTGTAAGAGCTTAATCGATCCTGTTGCCATCGGTTAATCTCCTTATGCAAGGATTCCGCATCTGATTTCAATGTGGCCACCATACGCTGACGATCTCTCCTGAATCGATCCATTGTTTTTCGAACTTCATTTACAAGTTCCTCATTTTCACTAATCCTTTGTTTGAATGAAGCCAGGATTTCCTCACTTAATTCTTTCATTTCTGATGTAAGTCCCATATTTTTATAGATTTAAATGAACATCAATTATTATTTGTTTCAATATTTAACTTATCCGGCTCATTGCACCAGATCATGTTAAATTCATAATGCAATTTGATTCTTAATATTCTTTATATCCTTTATTGTAATCGTATCTCTCTTTTTGAGTAATTCCCTAAGACTATCCATAGTTCGCATGTGCATGGTTAGAAAATCTGTATATGATTTCAGTATCCTATCTTTTTTTCTTTCACTAAAATCCGCAATGCCGGATAATTGCTTTCGCACATTCATAACCCTTGTACCAATCTCTTGTGTAGTTACACCTTTAAGGCCCAGCAAACTGTTTCTCATTAATTCAGAGATTTCCTTCTGACTTTCCATGTATTCATAAAACTGTCTTTCCATCTCTTTTTCACTGGTATCAAGTACACTGAGAATACCAGACATAATGTTGTTATAATCTTTTTTACGTAATGATCCGTTCCTTGCCATTGTATTGCAAAGCTTTGAGTTAAGAGTCTTTCTTTCCTTTTCAAGTTCTATTAACGAATCCCGAACACTATTAATAAGCACATACGAAGATTCTACTATAACTTCAGATGATTGAAAAGCCACCTGTATGTTTTGGATTCGATCTTCGTAAGAAGCAATTATAGTTTCTAAATTGCCATTCAAATCTGTATGTGATATTGTATTCATGTATTTATGTAATCAAATATTGTGGATTAAAGCAGGAATTCTTGGTAAACCATGCTTACCGACTATTATCGCAAAGGATGTTTTAGCAAGAATCACCAATCAGATGGATTGTATTAAGCTGCTTTGGCAGTCAATCCAATCGCCTCTGCATACTTCAGGTAAGTTTCAACAGATGAAACGACTACCCTTGCTTCAATAGCAAGCAATTCAATACCTACCAGTGAAACACGTACCCATGCATCAACCACTACTCCTTTATCAAGGATACGGTCGACTACTTCTACCAGGCTGGATGATCCAATAGTTTTTTCTACGGCCATTTGAATATCTCCTATATTTAATTTGAACCGTACTTATTTAAGGGACGGTTTTTACCTCTTGAATTTTGGTTTGCAAAAAGAATACCAATTAGTTTAGAGGAAAGCCTATCTGGCTTTGAAACCATTCTAACTCTCTCATTTTAAATTATAAGAAAAGATTACTTTTTTTTGCTTTGGAACCCAGTCTTTATTAGCTATAAAGAATTATAGCTACAACCATGAAAAAAAACGAACACTTGTGCGAAAACAAATGCACTATTTATTCCTGGGTTTTTAGTAAGAAGATACTACTGTAAAATGATTTTATCAGCCAGGCTATTTCAATATCCGGTTAATAGATATGTTGTACTTTTTCATTCTTCTGATAAGAGCATCCCTGGTGATACCTAATAACTCCGCAGTGGCTTTTTGATTATAATCGCATTGTTGGAGAGTCTCACGGATTAATTTAATCTCCTGATCTTTTAAACTTAATCTATCAGTAATTGGCGCAGCTTCTTCAGGCTTTTGAAATACAATAGAAAAGTCATTGTTGACAAGTATTTCTCCTTTACTTAAGATTATGGCTCGTTCCACAAGATTTCTAAGTTCTCTTACATTACCCGGAAAATCATATTGCGAAAGCATTTTAACCACTTCATTAGAAATACGGACCGGTGGTTTGTTAAATTTGGTGGCAAAATAATCCACATAATAAATGAGAAGAGGTTTAATATCCTCTGGTCTTTCTCTTAGTGGTGGAATATGAATTTCCAGAGTATTAAGTCTATGGAATAAATCGAGTCTAAATTTCTTTTCTTCAATACTTCTTTTTATGTTATTATTGGTTGCTGAAATAATTCTGAAATCTGTACAAATTTCTTTCGTATCACCAACACGTGTGATTACTTTTTCCTCGGCAGCACGTAATATCTTTGCCTGCAGGTTTAATGGCATATCAGCAATTTCATCTAAAAACAGTGTACCTTTATCACATAATTCGAAAAAGCCCATTTTATCAGAGTCCGCGCCGGTAAATGATCCTTTCTTGTGACCAAAAAACTCACTTTCCAGCAGAGATTCAGTAATTGCACTTGCATTAACTGCACTAAAAACATGATCTTTTCTGTCACTGGAATAATGAATGATTCGTGCAATATTTTCTTTTCCGGTTCCACTTTCACCAGTGATCAACACGTTCGCATCGGGATATTTTGATGCCAGGATGGCCTGTTCGAATACCTCCTGCATTTTCTTACTGACACCAATTAACTGTCTGTTAATTCTTGCCTGAAGACCTTTGGATATCAAAGAGTTTTTCTCTTCTGCACGTTTTAATTGTTGCTGAATCTTTAAATATTTCTGAGTTCGTTCTATAGCTATTTGAATATCAATATGCCTAAACGGTTTACGTAAATAATCAAATGCACCAAGTCGCATTGCTTTAATCACGGTATCCATATCACCATGAGCCGAAACAATTATCACTTCCATATCAGGAAACTTTCCCTTTATTTCATTTAGAATATCCAAGCCGTTTACCCCGGGAAGTCTCACATCCAGAACTAACAGATCTATTTCGTGATGATCAAGAATAGCCCTTGCATCTTTTTCAGTATTTGATTCATGTGCTACATAACCAGACCTGTTGAAAAACTCCGATAATTCTTCAGTAAACTGTTTCTCATCATCGAGTATTAGTATCTGCATTTTATCTTTTCCAGTCATAAGTTATATTTATTCTGTTCCTTTAAAAGTATCTTAAAAGTTGTCCCCTGATCAACTTTACTTATGATCTCTATAGTTCCTTTCATCTCGCTTATAATCTGATATGAGATATATAATCCCAGACCAGTACCTTTACCAGTATCTTTAGTTGTATAAAAAGGGAGCATCAAATATTCAATATCTTCTTCTTTGATTCCTTCACCATTGTCTGTAATCTCGACAATCAAACATTGATTCTTAAAATATGACTTCAAATCAATAATCATTTCGAACGGATGTTCGTTTTTGCTCTTCTTATTAAAAATTGCATCTTTAGCATTTGATAGAATATTAAGAATCACCTGCTCGAATCGATAAGTATTTCCAATGATTGCAGGAAGGTTTTCTGCCAATGAAAGATTCAACCTGATCGCATGGTGTTTCATTTGTTCAGACATCATTGATACGGCATTTCTTATACTTGTATTAATATCAAATCGTGTCAGAATTTTATCTTCATCGCTTCTGGAAAAAACCCTGATATGGTCTATTATATTTCGAATCCTTTCAATGTTATTAAATGTTTTATTGAGTTTTTTTGACAAATAATCCTCCTCTAATTGTTTTTGCTGAGAGGTCTCATACAGAATATTGTCAAGAATCAAAGAGATAGTATTTAGTGGTTGATTGATTTCATGAGCAATCCCGGCTGCCATTTCTCCCAAGCTAGCCATTCGATCAGCATGAATTTGCTTCTTCTCAAATTTCTTTCTCTGCGAAATATCACGAGCAATTATCATAAATGAAAACGGCTCATTTTCAGGCCCTTGAATAAGTGTTCCGCTAATCTCACTTAAGAAAAAGGAATTGTCTCTTCGCTTAATCTTCACCTCAACATTTTGAACCAATCCTTCGTTGATTGTTTTTCCTATTATTTCCTGGGTTTTTTCTCTTTCATCTGCTGTAACAAAATCATAGAAACTTCTTCCCATTACATCATTTTCCTTTGTAAAGCCTAGTAATTCCAGGCTGATTCCGGAGACATCTGTAATAATCCCATCCAGATCTGTAATGAAGATACCATCAGGAGATGCATTCAGCAGAGTTCTGTATTTTTCTTCACTTGCTTTCAAATACTTGTTCAACCTGGTTAATTTATCATGACTTCTTTTCAACTTGTCAGAATACTCTTTGATTTTCTGTTTCTGATTATATAAGTCAAGAAAAACCTTAATCTTTGATTTTAGTAACTTATCGTTAAAAGGTTTTATAATATAATCTACCGCACCTGACTCATACCCAGTATTAATTTGATCTTCACTAGTATAATACGCTGTTAGAAAAATGATAGGAATTTTCTCTTTTGGTCGTTCTGCATTTAGTTTTGATGCCAGTTCATAGCCATTCATAGTAGGCATCATAACATCTACAATGGCTAATGCCAAATCCTCGCCTTCGGTCTTCTCCAATGCTTCCATTGCAGAATACGCTTTTATGATATTCGCATCGATATTCTTCAACAGAATCTCAAGAAACAATAACTGATCCTGTCGGTCATCGACAATTAATATTTTAGGTAATGTATTTGATTTTGACTTGTTCATAGTAGTTACAGGTTGAGGCAGCAAAAGTATTGTTATGTAAAACCCTTATAATATATGAGCTATAGAGCAGAGGCGGATAAAATCCCAAACACAATAATAATTTGAGTTCACCTAAGCTTTTAAACCCTGCACCCCCTAATACAGCAAAGTTAAAATATTATAACCCAAAATTTACACTTAAAGATCAGAAATATAACTAATGCATTATAAGTCATTATATAACAGCATGTTGAAATTATTTCGCATCATTTGATCCTTTAAAAGTAATATGTCTTTGCTATTTGTAGCTTATTCACGGCTTAAGCGTTCGCAAATCACGAAGAACACAATTCTCTGTTTATTATTAATAAAGCAATATAATTATCTTCAAGTCTCATTAATTCAGGGCTGTAACAATAAGTAGCAGATAAATACTACCCTTATAATTCAGGCACAAAACAATTACTAGTATTTAGGATTGAGAAGTTTAAGTATATATCTTACTAAGGGATCCCGATAACGAGTTGATTGATTTGTTTTATTAACTCACTTGCAGGAAATGGTTTTGTCAGGATGCAATCAGCACCCAATCTTTTCGCAGCATCCAGATGATCATTAGCAGCAATTCGCCCTCCTCCGGAAATTGCTATTATTTTGGCATTAGGTTGCATACTTCTTATATCTAAGATTAATTCTATCCCATCTTTTTCAGGCATAATTATGTCTGTAACAATCACATCATATGTTGTAGACTCAATCAACTTAAGTGCTTCCGATCCATTATAAGCAATATCTACATCATAACCTTTTGATTGCAAGACCTTTTGCAAAACCCTGCTGAATACCTTCTCATCATCTGTAAGTAATATCTTCATCATTCAATCATATTTATCTAATTTATTTTATCTATGCCGGGTAATAATATATTGATTGTTGTCCCTTTCCCAAGTACCGAGTCAACATCAATTATACCTTCATGATCTTCAATAATTCCAAATACAACAGAAAGACCTAAACCGGTTCCTTTCCCAACTTCTTTGGTCGTGAAAAAAGGATCAATAGCATGACCCATAGTAGTATCATCCATTCCACAACCATTATCCTGTACTTTTAAGTTGATCCAGTAACCATTTAAACTATATTTCTTTTTCAGGACTGTACTTGCCTGAATTAATTTAACTTTAATTTCGCCTTTTCCAACAATTGCATCTTTAGCATTTAAAACCAGGTTAAGTATCACCTGTTCCAAACGGCTCCTGTCACCATAGATAACATAATTACTATTACTACTAAAAGTCAACCTTGTAGTACGTGGGATTAAAGAACTCAGTGTAGTGATAAACGTTTTGCATGACTGGTCTAAAGAAAAGAACTCCTTTGATTCTTTTCTGCTGCCGGTATAATCAAGTAATGACCTGATCATTTTTTGTCCCCTAAAAATTGCATCCCGTATTTGTTCTATGCTTTCATCTTTTTCGGCCCCCTCTATATCCAACCAATCAGTGCATACACTGATAATTTGCAAGATGTTATTTATATCATGAGCAACACCTCCGGCTAACTTGCCTAATGCTTTCATTTTTTCCGATTGGATCAAATGATTTTCCAGTTCTTTCTGTTCAGTAATATCTTTTTTAATAGATATGAAATTGATAATTTCTTCTTTATGGTTTTTAACAGGAGATACTATCTGATCTTCCCAAATGATATCTTCGCTTTTGGTTTTATTTTGTAGCCTTCCCCTCCATACCTTCCCCTGCAAGATTGTATCCCAAAAATCCTGATAGAATTCGTTAGTTTGTCTACCTGAATCGAAGATACTCATATTCTTACCAATCAATTCTTCCTCTTTATAACCAGTTGTAAGGCAGGATTGCGAATTTACATATTCAATATTTCCGTTTATATCAGTGATATAAATAGAAACGCCACTCTGTTCAATGGCCATATAAGACTTCTTAAGTTCTTTTTCAGTAGACTTTCTGATCCGGATTTCATTCTTAAGCTTTTCATTTGCAGAATATAGTTCCCTTGTCCTGTCTTTCACTTTTTTCTTAAGATTGTTTTGGTAATCCTTAATCTTAATACTGTTTCTTCTATTCACGATAGCATTAGTGAAAATACTGGCTGCTACTTTAAGCATCTTAATAGCATCTTCTAAAAAGGTCATTCTTTTTCTAACACTATCAAAACCCATAAAGCCAATAATCTCTGTTTTAAAACTTAGGGGTACAACAACAAGCGACTGGATGCCTTGCGCCTTTAGAATCTTCTTTTCGTTCGTAGCTTCTTTAGGCAAATTATCAACATTTTTTATATGAATTGTTTCATTATTAGTAATTTTTTTGACCCACCAGGTGAATTCCTTTGAATCAAGGTTTTGCAACATATCAATTTGAGGTTCAATTCCTTTATTACACCATTCATGAGTATTGACCATCCTACTCAACCCATTAAAGAAAAGAAAAATGTAGCTTCTGTCAACCCCCATTAGTTTGCCAATGTCTGAGATAGATAATTGAATTTGCTTGTCCATTTTTTCATATGCTGCATCAAGCATTCTTAATGATATTCTTATCATTAGTTCTTCAAATTCCGAACGATATGCGAGCATTTTATCGCGTGCAACACGTTCACTTATATCCCTGGAAATGCCAATCAAACATTTTTCTCCATTCCATATGCTTTCTGAAACTCTGGTTTCAACCGGAACCAATTCGTTTTTTGTATTTACTAACGGAACATTACAATGCTTTTCGTGGCCTTCGATCATAGCATTTATTATGGATACAGCTTCTTCTCTTCTGTTTTCAGGATGCAACTTCTCAACCCCTACATTTCTAATATCATCAATACTATAACCAAGCTTTCGCTCAACACTTTTACTTACAGCAATTATCTGCCCTTTCATATTTGTAACAAATACAAAATCGTCAACCGAATTAAGTAACAATTCCATATTGTCTTTACTTTCTTTTTTGAGGTTGTTATAATAAATTTTATGAAACGAAATAACAAACAATGGTTGAAGGGCTTTTAGCATTGTTACAGTTTGTAGCGTAAGATTACGTTTTCTTTTTGAAGCTATATTAATACATCCCAACACCATAGATTCCCACTTTATAGGTATGAGTATTATGTTTTTGACTTCTTCGGAACGAATATAATTATTGGAAGTCCATGGCATTTCATCTGCTGCATAGAGCATTACTTTTCCCGTGTTGATCATATTGTGATGCTCGGAATGATAGTCATAATAAGTAGTTGATTTAGCGAAATCTGCTGATGCACCAATATGTTTCACTAATTCCAGTCTTCCAGCCTTCATATTATTGATATAAACACCCACTATATCAAAATTTTCAACCAGATGAAGTCGGGAAACAATATGTTCTGCAGCTTCATCAAAAGTATTTGCTCCCGAAAGACTTGAACTCAGGTCTCTATATAACAACTGGAATTGCCATGCATCTGCATATTTCGTTACATCCTGAAATGTCCCCTCAATAAAAAGAGAAGGCTTTGTATCCTGACTTACTAATCTTGCATTTCCCAACAATACTTTCTCCAAAGCGTTATTTTCGTTCCATTTCGCTTGAAATCCTACTACTTCTCCATGTAAAAAAAGATTATTGGAGAACTTTTTTCGTTCGGCGTCACACCAAAACAAATCATTCAAAATATTACACTTTTGAGACTCTTCTGTTGAATTAAATCCAAACATTTTAAGTAAAGTGGAATTAGCCAGTATGATTTCACCTGAAAGGGATAGGTTATAGAAACCAACAGAAGAATTACGAAACAACGAATAATATGATCCAGTGTATGAACTTTGCGGTAAAGTACCTGTTAAGGAACTATATCCGGCAATTTCACCAGGGCGTTCTTTGTTACGAATTGTAAGTTTTGCTTTTATTTTGCTTATCAGTTCATCGTAATTAATCGGTTTATTGATTCTATCAATATTGTCATTTTCGTCTCTTTCAAAAAAACCATTTTTATAAAAACTATCCTCAAAAACATAAATAACAGGAATTTTATTCCTTTTCAATTTATATGATAATTCTAACGCAACATCTAAACCCATTATACTGGGTAAATCTGCATTAACAATTGAAAGTGCAATGTCATAGTCATCAATTTGTTTCAAAACTTCCGAACCAGTCCTTGCCAAATATACCTTTGACTTTATGTTCTGCTCAATAGCAGTGTTGAGAAACAGAAAATCCTGTGAATTGTCATCTATAACAAGTATATTCGTAACATGGTTCATCTTAGATGGTATTGGTTTACCTTTAAATTACATAGTGGTTCTTCTATCAATATAAATAGTTGATAATAAATTGCTTAAGGTACCAGAAAGATCTTCGTCTTTTATGATGAAAACGTTTATTATTTGGGCTAAAGTAATAAAAATAGATTTATTTGCAACTCGACATACCTGTTCTCATAACATAAATAACAAGCGTGTTATTCGGCAAATAAATCTTAATTGTTCACAGATTGAATTCCATAACTAATTATTTATTTGATGGTAACTTAGTTACATTGTACTTTAATTTTAAGATAAATGTATGTAGGTTTACTGTATTATCAGCATTGGTAATACTCGTTTATACCATTATTGTTACCAAAACGCAATTCATGAAAGTGTGTAAAAAGGTTAAATCTTAACAAAGAACAAAATCATTCTTTCGATGGTTATTTATTTACTTTACATTTATATGTATTTACCTGACAAAAAACATTTTAATAACACAAATTGCTAAAAGATAACATTTATGTAACGCTTTTGTAACGGTATATTAATACGCTATATGAAATAATTATATGATTTTTGAAACATCAATTTTGAATTCATCCTGAAGAAATATATACACTATGTCAAACTTTTAATTATTCGGCACCATGATTTCTACAGCTGTTTCGGCGCTGATGGCTACGTTTTATTTGTTCGTCATTTCAAAAATATATCACTTTGATAAATTCACATCAGCTGATCAATCAAAATCTATTGCATGGCGACCTCCGATTATTATTTATGACCTTTCACAGGTTATTATTGACGACATTTTAAAATTTGTATTCATTTTTGCGTGGCAATTGATCTTTCTTGAGGTTGCTTATATAGTTGTTTTTTATCTTTTAAATTTTATTCTTTTTACTGAAGTGAGTACTATTTTAGTGCACATGTTATCTCTCTTAGTTGTTGTTTCTCACATGTCTTTTGCCATTGAGTACAGATACAAAAGGGAAAAAATGAAACAATTTAATTTATTCGGTAAATCTTAGTTCATACTTGGAAATATATTTTTTATCTCATATAATAAACCATAATAACCCATAACCAGGTTTGAATGTTTTGGTATTATGATTATCTAAAACAAACTAAGCTGATCGCTACTGATTGCCTTTTCAAGTTTTAATAACCTCATTTTTGATGATATTCCTCCGGCGTATCCTACCATTTCTCCATTGCTGCCAATTATCCTGTGACATGGAACAATTATTGAAATTGCATTTGCTCCATTTGCTGCTGCAACAGCCCTGATAGCCTTTTCGTTACCAAGCTTTTTTGATAATTGCAAGTATGTGCTGGTCTCACCATAAGGAATTTCAGTCAATGCATGCCAAACCTTTCTTTGAAATTCAGAACCGGTAAATAACAACGGAATATCAAATATTATTCGATTTTCTGCAAAATATTCATCAAGCTGATTTATGGTTTCTTTTATTATGTCAGTTCCTTTTTCATAGTATTCAGCTTTTAACCCAAGCTTTATTCTTCTGTCAATAGCCTCTCTCTTTTTCCTGTAATGCCAGTCACAGAGACATATTCTACCTTCATAGTCGCCGATTATCAATTCACCATATGGAGTGACTACATACTGTATGTTAATAATACCCTGCACAATAATTAATTACATCTTTCTTAGAATGCAATCTGAAATCTCATTTGAAATATATTCGCTTTTCCTAACTCCTTTACATCTGTGTATATATAATTTGCCATAATCCTGACGGCAGGATTCAGATACCAGTTTATTCCACCTGAAATATCGCTCATAATTCCTCCATTAAGATCAGCATCATCAAGATCCATATGGGAATATCTCACTGACAATTCAAAAGCTCCCAATCCACCATCATCACCGAAGTTTTTGCGGGGTGTTACCCTGTCGAATGTTGTTTTCGACAATACATAATTCTTATGTTCCCCGGTTATAAACCAGCTTAATGTACCAGTGTATGCCGCAAAGTTGTAGGAAGATTTACTCAAAGATGAATTATTTCCAGGAATAACGGTTGCCATCGTAAATTCACTTTCTATTGAGAAAGAATTTAATATCAATAAAAATTCAGAATTTATATCATTTATATTGGCGACATTATCAATATTTAAACTAAGATATTTTGGTGCAAGGTGCGCTTCAGGGCGTAAACTGTATTTTACCTCGGTATTATCATGATATTGATGTGCATACGACATTCCCAGATGCAACACCTTATATTCATTATCAACATTATACACTGGCAATCCTGTTAACCTGAAAACCATATTATACTTGCTGCCCAGGTATTTTCCTGAATTATCAGTTGGGAAAAAGTACCCCGCATACCATGAAAGTCTTTGTTTAAAATGTTGATTAAATGCCATAAATCCCGGATTCCTGTCATTATCAAAAGCATTTGCCAAAGGACGTTCCATAAAGGTTATATATTTAGAGCTGGTTAACATTGACAATCCGAATGGTTCTTTAAAATTACCTATTCTTAAATTGCCGATATACGGGATTTTGATCAACTGAATATATGCATCCTTTATTATAGCATTTCCTCCTGCAAAATCCAGTTGAAATTTGAATTTTACATTTTTGTAAATCTTACCTGATGTATAAATCCTCGCCCTTCTGAACTCAGTTCCATTAAAAGCATCAAAATGATTGTTAAGTGAATCATCCTGGTTTATCCACATTACATCATACTGCAAACGACCTCCCATTTTAATTTTAAAACTACCATCGCTGTTTTCAGCTTTAAAACCATTGTTCCAATAAACGTCAAAATCCTCTTTCCCTTGTCCAACTGACTGATAACCAATAGACATAAGAAATAAGATAATGTAAGCTTTCTTCATTTTAAAAAATTATATTTGATTATTAATTATTATTTCATTCTCACATTTAGATAAATGGGATTATGATCGCTATCATTAAACCCAAGATCAACAACTTTAACATCAATTAGTTCAATATTGGGGGAAACCAGGTAATAATCAAGGCAGGTAGTGTTATTACCTCCCATGGTATAAGGTTTGTCATTACTTCTGTTGGATGGTGCACTGTCATCAAAAGCCCAAAGCCAGTCGTCAGGCATAAAATCAGAGTTCATTTTTACTTGTGAAGCGACAAACTTATGCCCGTTATAATCTCCTGTTGGTCGATAATCAGGAGGATTCTGATTCCAGTCACCACCGGCTATGACATAATTGCCTTTTGCAAACTCTTTCAGCATTATTTCTTTTAATATCTGTAGTTCTTCAATTCTAAGAATACTGTCATAAACATACGCTGAATTGTGTGTATTTATAACTATCAGATCATTTCCTCTTTCGGTAGGATATCTGTTTAGCAGAAAACATCGGTCAAGCAAAAATAACTTATCGGGCCATGATGCTATTAACGGGTAACTGTATCTTGTTGCATATTCAGGACTGAAATCAGAAAATGTTATTAATCCCGCTTCCACAAATCCCATTGGTTCATTTAAAGGTACAGGAACATAAGGGCATTTATAGTTCATTGCAAATACACCAAAACTTCCAACTTTGGCTTTCTTCACAGCTTCAACCTGATTTACCCGATAATTCCTTTTAGAGCAAACATCAACTTCCTGCAACAACCAAAAGTCAACCGAATCATTACTACTTATGAAGTCAATTATATTCCCAAAATATTTTTCCGCCATTTTTCTTGATGGCTGTACTGCTTTTCCTCCGTCATAAAAGAAATCCATTTCCTTACCCAAACCACCATAACCAATGTTCCAGTTTATCAATGAAATTGTGTCCTTTTTTAAGAAAATTTCATTTTTGCTTCCATTGTTTACAATAATTTCGATTTGTTTGGGTTGATAATCTGACAGGGTTATGTACAATATGAATCCACCGAAAATCAAAATCATGACCAATAACAACCAGGCAACTATTTTCAGTAGTTTCTTTACAACTTTAAGCATAAGTGGAAATTTGCGGCAAAATAAAGAAATTTATGCAATTTATTGTGATTTAATTTTCAGACTTGTTAAAATTTATCATTACCGGTTTTTAACGTTTTAGCGACAACATAATAGTTCACAAAATACCTAATAAGATAGTAATGCAAAAAACATTTTTATCAACTATAATCTTAGTTATACTTGCGGTCGGAAATACTTTTTCGCAGATAAATACAGTACAACAAAAAAGTGATTCCTTACGAAAGGTTTGGGAAAATCTTATGGATAGTTTAAGAAGTGAAAAAAGAATAAAATTCCTGAACAGTATCGATAGTTTTCCAACTGACACCACAGGCACTTTGAATATGCATGACTTTGGACTTACAAAGCTTCCTGATATTGACAGGTTTAATAATATTTCAACAGTTAATGCTTCTGCAAATTCAATTACAAATTTACCTGCAAAACAACTTAAACAAGATAGTCTAAAGAAGCTTATCCTTTGTAACAATAATCTATCAAGAATCAGGTTTCCGGTAAATTCATCCATTGAAAGCCTTGATCTTTCAGATAATAATTTTAGAAGAATTCCACGTTCAATCAGACATCTGGACGGTTTGAAGTCGTTAACAATTAACAATAACAGTATAAGACGTATTCCTAATTTTATGAGGAATATGAAGAATTTAACATCACTTGAGATTAATTTTAATAACATCAAATTCAATAAAAGAGCGGTTCGTCGGCTTAGAAACATTAAAACTCTGGTTATTGCCGGCAACAATATTGATGAAATCCCCGATAACATTGATGAAATGACTTGTGTTGTCACTCTGAATTTCTCTAAAAACCTCATTAGCAGCGTCCCACAGGAATTTGCCAATTTAAGTAATCTGGAAGCAATTATTTTTTATAAAAACAATTTCAATGAAATTCCTTCTGAAGTTACAGCATTAACCAATCTGAAAATCATCGACTTTTACTACAACAACATCGAAGTTATTCCTGATGAAACTGGTAACCTTCAGGATCTTAGCATGATTTTTCTTGCATACAATAATATCACACACCTGCCTGACACGTTAAGGTCGTTACAAAAACTTGAAGCATTTTATATTCACAATAATAACCTGGGGAAAATTCCCGGTTGGATTACTGAATTGGAGAATCTTAAGATAATTGATATCAGCTATAATAAACTTTTTGAAATTCCTGATATGTCTGACATGCCTGAATTATATGAAATTGATATTCAAGAGAATAATATTGATCATTTTCCGTGGGAGCTGATGGAAAAACCAAATCTTAAGCTTCTTATTATCAAAGGAAATCCTTTTATTCTGGATGAGGATGAGGAAATTATGCTTGAAACTACCTTAGCTCAGAAACGGGCAACAGGTGTTATAGTAGTAGATTAATAAAGCCTGAATTGTTATTGTAAGTAAAGCGGGGATTAATATCCTGACTCTTTCATTCTTATCACTTTGATCTAACTCATTCACCCACTATCACATCAACTTCATCCCCAAATCTTATCATTGCATTTATCAGTCGTATTTTTTCGAAATATTTGAGGTCATTGGTGGTAATTTCTGTGGCTTTTATTTGTCCAGCATCCAGTAGTGCTGCCCTTCGTGTCCCTTCTAACAATGGCTTTGATGGTGTATACCACACTTTGTTCTTTAAACAGACTATATTGGCATAACTAGTGTCAGTCAACATTCTGTTTTTCACAATAAGAATATCATCTGCTTCACCTTTTTGCATAAACAGCTGTTCTATTTTTTTCCTATTTACATTTTTGTATCTATATGATATTTCATCATCGTAAACCAGTTTTAAACTTCTTATATCCGGTAAATTATATGGCACAAACTCAACTTCCAGTATTTTTTGATCATACAGTACCCTACATTTATAAAGACTATTATCTACCGGAATCTCAGCCTGATCAAGCTCTTCACCAAGATTTATCTCAACTTCTTTCCCAAAATGATTCGTAAGGGTAGTATTGATCCTTTCCTGGTGATATTTAATATTTTCAAAATAACCATTATGATACCTTATTGATTCAAGCCACATCACAAAAGTATTGTTGAGGTATTACTTGTTAATAATCACTTTTTTACTTTGGTTGATTAACAACCGGAATATATATTTTATCAATTAGTTCCTGATATTCTTCATCAGGGTTACTTTTTGCCGTTATTCCTCCTCCACTTTTATAGACCAAACCACCCTCTGATTGTTCAATATACCTTATCATTACACCACTGTCAATGTTTGTACCATCAAATATTCCCATAATTCCGGTATAATATCCACGATCATATTGTTCTGCCTGTTTAATTACTTCAATGGTCTTTCTTTTAGGAGCACCTGATATGGAACCGGCAGGTAACATGCTGAACAGTAAAGTTCCTATGTTATCAGGATAATTATCTGGTAAGTCACCTGATATTTTTGAGCTCATTTGTAATAATGCCCCTTTGTGTGTTAATACTTTATCAATATATCTAAACTTTTCAACTTCAACATTTTTAGCTACTATGCTAAGGTCATTTCTTATGAGGTCAACTATTGTATAATGCTCGGCTAATTCTTTTTCGCTGTTTAAAAGCTTTCGTTCAGCATCAGGTAAACTTGCATCCATTGTACCTTTCATCGGAAAGGAGCTAATTTTGTTTTTTGCTGTTTGTACAAATATTTCCGGTGAAAACACAACAAATTCATCCTTTACCCAAAGCTTGTACTTTGCATTTGTATTATGAAATATTTCTTTCAGTCCGTAATTTGTTTCAATTTTACTTGGCATGGTAAGGTTCAACAAAAATGAATCACCATGACTTATATGCTTTTGCACATGATTGAATGCCACGAAATACCGCTCTTTTGATACCGGAAAGGCCCTGAGATCAACTTTTGGAATTCCGGATAAATCTTTATTGCTACAATTCGTTTTTCCATTAACTGAATATAATATCTTACCGGGATCTATTGTATTTAGGGGTAAAACAACAGGTTTTTTTACATCAAAATCAATAATAAACAGGAAAGGGGTTCTGTTTTTCCCCATTTCATTCATTGAATTGATTACTGAATTAGTCCCCATTTCTTTTTTTTTCAAAATTACTATAATATGTGAGTTTGAAATAGTAGCTGCAATCCATTTTAATGGAAAACAAAAAAACTCATGTATATGTTTTAAATAACATTCTGTTTACCATCTCATTGAACAATCATACTCACTATAATCAGTAACTTTTTTGAAATTGAAAGCAATTTCCCAATAAAACGATCGATCCTGCCTACATAAATTCCGGCAGGCAAACCATCGAGCAATAGAATAATCACACAATCAGGCAGAAATCAAATCCGCATTGCAAATGCTAATGTAAAAAACATCCTCGATACACTCCGTTAATCGAGGACGAGTTTGGATAGAGCAATCAAACAATAGGACAATCGAACATTGAAACAATCGAACAATGAAACTACATAACCCCATTTTGCTACTTTTGCATAAAACTTATATTAGTGAAACTGCTGATTGTCGATAATTACGATTCATTTACCTACAACCTTGTTCAGCTGGCTGAAAGGGCAGGTGCAGATGATTTTATTATCGTAAAAAATGACAATCTGAAAAGTTTACCTACCAATGATTTCGATAAGATTTTAATTTCTCCCGGACCGGGGATAGCAAGTGAGGCCGGGCAACTGATGTGGTTCTTAAAACAGCAGTATAAAACAAAATCCATATTGGGAATTTGCCTGGGACATGAAGCAATTGCTGAACTTTTTGGTGCAAAACTGTCCAAGCTTTATGAACCCATGCATGGTATTAAAAACATGGCTAAAATTGTCATTCACGACAGGATTTTTAATGGTTTGCCTGAAAGTTTTTCCATTGGTCATTACCACTCATGGAATATCAAAGAATCAACTTTACCCGCCGAACTGGAGGTTATTCTGAGGGATGAAAACAATCTGAATATGGCTATCAGGCATGTGAAATATGACCTTACTGGTTTACAGTTTCACCCGGAATCTATTATGACAGATTTTGGATTGAAGATGGTTGGGAACTGGTTGCTAGATTAATTATAATAACTGCTGGAAATCGTACTCTTATCTCATACCTATTTTGCCCTCCTTTTATTCAGGTAAATAATTCTAAGATCAAAATCATTGATTGAAGATTTTTCTGGACATTTTTACAGTATGTCATTGTAAAACAAAAACAGTAATTAGTAACAATGTACATGATCTATAGTTTCTCTAAATTATTTTATGATATGAAAACTGACCAGAAAGCAGAACGAATATATACATTAAGATAACATGTAATCGGGTTTAAACTTATGGTATATTAAAGATATTTATTAGCAGGTTGAAATTGATTTTTGTATTTTTACATTATTAAACATTTCATTAGTAATGATAAATAAAGATATTCGGTGGCAACAAAGGTTTAACAACTTTAAAAAAGCCTTTGAACAGTTGGAAAGATTTACCGGAACTGAAAAACTAAACGAAATGGAATCCCAGGGTCTAATTAAAGCTTTTGAATATACCTATGAATTGAGTTGGAAAACGCTTCAGGATTTACTTAAATACAAAGGTTACAATAATATACTGGGGCCAAGACCTGTGATAGAGAAGTCGTTTCAGGATGGTTATATTACGAATGGGAATGCCTGGATGAGTATGCAGCAAAGCAGGAGTTTAACAAGCCATACTTATGATGCAGAAACAGCAGAAGAGGTTATTGAAGAAATTAAATCGGTTTTTTTCGATCTTTTCAAGGAATTACGAAACGTTCTTGAAGAGGAAATAACCGGAAAACAGCATGCTCTTTTCAATGAATGAACATATACAATAAAATTAGAGAAAAGGCATTAATTAACCATATTAACAGGGCTGGTATCGCTCTTTATGAAAAAGAGATCACTAATATTTAACTGAAATTACTTAATTCGTGATAACTGCAGAGATACCACAACAAAATATACCCCGTAGAATATAAATATCAGTGTCATCATCCAGGTAAACATGGCTGTCTCAACAGCAGGATTATAACTAATCCAGAAGCCACTAAGCGTAATTATAATACCCAACAGCATATCAAACCATCCTCCCGGAATATTTACTGATCGTTCTTTTAACCCGACAAAAAAAGTTGATAATCCTACAAATATTATCCAAAAACCAAATATAATTGGCAATATTTGTGCTGTTAGTGCCGGATGTGATAAAAAAACTACTCCAATTATTACATTTAATATACCGTTAAAGAATCTCCAAAGCCAATTGCTCAGTATTCCCTTTGCAGACAATGAAAATCCGATCTGAAATATTCCTGCTATCAATAATGCCCAGCCTATGAAAAATGCCAGTTCAACTATTGATTCAACAGGATGTACCATTATTTTACCGGCCAATATGAGGAAAATAATTCCGGTGAGCAATAACAACCACCAGTTTGTTCTTGTTCTTTTCTTCATCATTATTGGTTTTGTTGTTTATTAACCGGCATGTTGACTATTATTTTGTCAACATGCCAATTTATACTTTGTAATTTTACATAATTGCAATGGCCTCTATTTCAACCATTACATCCAATGGTAATTCTTTAACTGCAAATGCAGCTCTTGCTGGTGGATCAACAGGGAAATAATTAGCATATACTGCATTCATATCTGCAAAAAATGACATGTCTTTTAAATAAATTGTACACTTTACAATTTTTGCCAGATCATTCCCGAATCCGGCAGCTTCAATTATTGCTTTAATATTTCGCATTACCTGTTCAGTTTGTTCTGCAACTCCTCCTTCTACAATTGCTCCGGTTTCAGGGTCAACAGGGATCTGTCCTGAAATAAACAAGGTTCCATTATGTTCAACCGCCTGGCTATACGGACCTATTGGTGCCGGTGCATTTTCTGTGTAAATAATCTTTTTCATGTAATTACTTTATTTTGACGTATTATGTAATAACTCTTCAATATTTTGTTCAAAGTTAGTAAAAACAAATTATCCAATGTTTCTATCTTTACACTGAATTATTAAACATATTTAGCGATGTACATTCCTCCTGATTATTACATGGTTGATGAACTGTTGACCGATGAACATAAAATAATACGTGAAGCTGTAAGAGAATGGGTAAACCGTTCAGTTATTCCCATTATTGACGATGCAGCCCAAGATCATGTTTTCCCTAAACACCTTATTAAGGAAATGGGTGAAATTGGTGCTTTTGGCCCATATATTCCTGAAAAATATGGTGGTGCCGGCATGGACCAGGTTGCTTATGGTGTTATAATGACAGAGCTGGAAAGAGGAGATTCTGCAATACGTTCTGCTGCTTCTGTACAAAGTTCACTGGTTATGTATCCGATTTATGAGTTTGGAAGTGAAGAACAGCGAATGAAATATTTGCCCGGCCTGGCCAGTGGTGACCTTATTGGCTGTTTTGGACTTACTGAACCAAATCATGGATCAGATCCGGGTGGAATGTTATCGAAATTTGAGGATAAGGGCGACCATTACCTCCTCAACGGTTCTAAAATGTGGATCACCAATTCACCGGTTGCTGATGTATCAGTTGTTTGGGCAAAAGATGAAGAAGGTGTTGTCAGAGGTCTGATCCTTGAAAAAGATATGCCAGGACTAACGGCTCCGGAAACTTTGAAAAAATGGTCGTTGCGGGCTTCGCTTACAGGTGAACTTGTTTTTGATAATGTGAAAGTTCCCAAAGAAAACCTGTTACCAAACGTTTCAGGGTTGAAAGGCCCGTTAAAATGTTTAAACAGTGCCCGGTATGGTATTGCCTGGGGAGCTATTGGTGCAGCAATGGATTGCTATAACACAGCATTGCAATATTCTCTTGAGAGAAAACAATTTGGAAAACCAATAGCTTCATTTCAGTTACAGCAGAAAAAACTGGCTGAAATGTTAACCGAAATTACCAAGGCGCAACTTTTGGCATGGCGTGTTGGAAATCTGAGAAATGAAAACAGAGCTACACCTTCACATATATCAATGGCTAAGAGAAACAATGTTGCTATGGCATTAGAAATTGCCCGTGAAAGCCGTCAGATGCTTGGTGCAATGGGAATTACAGGAGATTTTCCGATTATGAGGCATATGATGAACCTGGAATCAGTTATAACATATGAAGGCACCCATGATATTCACTTACTAATATCGGGATTTGATATAACAGGGATTTCAGCGTTTGAGTAGAGAAGACGGAAGCTGGAAGTCAGGAGTCTCGACTTCGGACTTCCGATTCCCTTCTACTGAATTACAACATTACCATTTGTTACTATAATATATCCTTCATTTTGTAACAGAATAATTTCTGATTCATCATACACTCCCGATTCGATTGATATAAATGTACCCGGTCCGGCCAGGCTTGCTGCTTCAGCTACTGTTCTGAAAGGATGCGCCTGACTTCCATCACCCCCTGCGGCTGCGTTTTTATCTACATAGATTTTATACGGTGGTGCCGAGGTTCTGTACATTCCACGACCGTGTGTGGCTGCTATGAGGAATTCGCTTCCCTGCCAGAACAATTCCGATACTTCAGTATTTGCAGGCCCTTCATTTCCGTTTGCAGCATTTGAGTTTGTAATAACACTCCATGTTTGTCCCTTGTCCTGTGACGCAAATACTCCCATATCAGTACCAATATACACCCAGTTGGAATTAGTTGGGTGAAACCTGATTGTATTCACCTGTATGGAGGGTAAATTATTGGGAGCTGTTCCGCTTCTGTTCTCCCATGTTTGACCTGCATCAGGTGTGTACCAGACATTATCTGCATTGTATCCACCGGTAGTAACAAATACATGGTTGGAGTTTGTCGGACTAATTGCAATGTCGGTTATATACCTGTTTGGAAGCCCTGTACCATTATTATCAACCCGATCCCAGTTCGTACCGGTATTTGTAGTTAATGCAACGTGTCCATTGTCGTATCCTACCCATATTAATGCTGAACTTCCATCGTCAATATCAATTGCACTGCATTTGAAGTATTCCGTTTCTCCGCCGCTATTTATATAATTCCCTATTTCTGCCCTTATTTCAACCCAATTAGCTGCCGAATTATCTGTTCTCCATATTCTGGAGCCTCCTGTAATCAGATTCTCAGGATCGTTTGGATCCATACTGAGTGGATTTATAAACAATGACCTGAGTCTATTTCCCTGATCGGCTATTCCCGTGTATGCATTGAAGTAACTATCGCCACCATCAGTGCTTTTTTTAATAGCCATCCGAATATAGGATCCATATACAATATCTGTATTATCATTGTTTATTGCTGCGTATCCACCATCACCCGTGTGAGCCTGAAACCAGGCATTCTTTCCACTCCATGCACCGCTTTCCCTATATCTGACCTTATCATTATCCTGGGTCCCACCAACAATTATACTACCATCGTCAGCTGCTGCACCACCAAAAAACTGGGTTATTCCAAGTGATGTATTTGCCAGGTTTTCCCATCCTGAATTCATTGAAACAGACCATACATCAGCTGCTTTTTGTATTCCGCCATCATTTCCAAAATAAACCACAGGATTTGTTGACAGGTGGTAATCTGCAGCTTCCACAATGCAATGTTGGTCAGCATGTGCCGAATTCGCATCTCCGCCATTATGATAATCATGCCAGTCGCTTATCTGGACAAGCGTTGTTCCGCCATCAGTGCTTCTGAACAAATCAACTCCTCCAACAATTAACCAGCTACTATTATTAGGGCTTACCCATATTGTATTGTCATACCAGCCCTGTCCGTTGCCACTGCCAAAGTAATTTGTACCCGTGTTTCTTAATTCCCAGGTGTCACCATTATCACTTGTTCGCCATATTTCTCCCAGATTTCGATTCATTGAAACATATATTCTTCCTGCATGTGAACGACAAAACGAAACCTCACATCTTCCGGTATTTGAAGGAAGTTTATCAACCATTCCGGTAGTTTGCTCCTCCCACGTTTCACCATAATCAAGTGAAAGATATACATCTCCCTTGCATCCTGCTATTACTTTGTTTGGATATACAGGATGAATTCTGATATCAACAGCATTTGAAGCAGTAACTAACTTTGTGTCCCATGTTACCCCTCCATCATCGGTTTTATAAACCCTGTTTGCGTTGGTTACAGCATATATTATTCCTGCACTGTCAGGATCAGGATGTGATGCCAAGCGGTTTACATAAGTAAAGTCATTATTATTTGTACTGGCAAGCTGGTTCCAGGTTGCTCCTGAATCAGTACTCTTTAAAATTCCTACTCCGGGTAATGCATCTGCATTCCCAAATCCTTCACCGGTACCTGCATACATAATTGATGTTGTCGACGGGTCGAAACACATGGAACTTATTGACAGAGTCTGTATAAAGTCATCCACCGGCGACCAGGATGAGCCTCCATTTGTTGTTTTCCAAATACCTCCGCCAACCGAGCCAATCCAGATAATATCTTCATTATCAGGATCAGGTAATATGGTGCGGATACGACCTCCTACATTGGATGGCCCTAACCAATCCCATTCCCATAACCCCGCATCTTTGGAAACATTGTTCATGGCATCAATGTGCTTTTTGGCCTTGAGCAGACCGTCCATTGGGATATTGCCTTTGCTGTCTTCCCTTGATTTTCGCCTGTATTGAAGGTAGTCAGCAGCATGAGTGGCCTTGTCATATTTTTCTTCACCGTTTTCATCAACTATATCATTTGGGTAGATCAATATACCAATGATAGAGAATATCGCTGTTATAGTTACAATGTATTTCATGATCTAATTATTGAAGGCTTACTAATACCAGAACCAATCCTTTTCCTGACTTCAGTGATGTCATGGCTTTCCCAATTATCGCTCCCTGAGCTTCTTCATAATCAGTTACTTTCATGGCATAACCCGGAAAGTTTGAAGTTGTTAGCATATCACCAATCTCCACAGGGTTTTCAGTGGCATCTGTCATACAGTAAACTCTTCCGGAAAGAGCAATAAGGTGTTCCCCATCGGCTATTGTTCCTTTCTGACTCATTACCAAACCTGGCTTTATATCATTTGCTCCGCTAACAATACCTGCAACTTTACTGTCAAATGCCGTTTCACATATCTTTAAATGACCCGGATTGTTCTCGTCAATGCTAACAACCATTCCTTTTTCAATGTTTTCGTTGTCAGACAGGTTGAAAAACTCACTCAGATCACTTCCTCCGGTTATTTGTATTTCGTTGGTTATAATTCTTCCATCTCCATTGTAATCACCATCAATTTCGATAGTTGCGGTAAGTCCGTCTTCTGAATAAAACGTCATCTGACCGGCATCGGCAGATCCCGACTCTGAAGGATCAATTTCAATGGTCTTTTTATAATTTGAGTTATAGAATTGCATTACACCTTCATTGGTAATGCTCCACTCCTCATTTCCACTACCAGGTCCATAAGCTCTTATAAAATCACTTGTGCCATTTTGCTGTAGCATTATTGTCGGGTATGTACCGGCTGTTTTCAGGTACGCTGCTGTACCTGCTGCTGTACTTGTATTTTCCGCATAAATTGTAGCATCATCGGTTCCTGTACCTTCACCCTGAAAAAGTGCTGTGCAATTATCAGATGATGATTGAACATGAAATGCCTCCTGTGGATCTGTGATTCCTACACCAACATTTCCGGATCTTTCAACGGTGAAATGTGGCCCTGAAACACTGGCATCATTCTTTCCATAAACAAATAAGCTGTTTTCACCACCATCATATACTATCGACATACCATAAGTATTATTGTCGTCTTCCGATAGAACGATTTCAGCATCATCACCACTATTTGTTTCATTTGGTGTTAAATACAATGATGCCAATGTAGCGGAACCAACAATGTGCAGGTTTGATAGAGGTGTTTTGGTGTTTACTCCCACATTTCCCATCAGTCCAATCTCATTCGAGTTAAAATCTCCATATATCAACGGACTTGTAGTGTTTGAGTTATCGATATACAGTTTATTGCTTCCGGTTTCGTTGTAACCTGCATGGTAGCCAATAAAGATATTATTGCTTCCTGTTGAATTACTATATCCGGCATTAAACCCTAGTGCAACGTTCCCACCACCGGATGTTAATGAGTACATGGCTGCTGAGCCTACTGCTGTATTATTGAATGAATTGTTGGAATTATACAAAGTACTTTTCCCAATGGCAATGTTTCTGTACCCTGATGTTTGTGTTCGTAAAGCATCAGAACCTATTGAAATATTATAATACCCATCCTGATTAAAATATAGTGCTTCATTTCCTATTGATATATTATCATAGCCCTGTGTATTGTTAAACAACGATCTGTAGCCAAACGCACTATTTCTTTGTCCTGTAGTATTTGAATACAATGATCCCGATCCAATTGCAACATTTTGATATCTGGTGGTATTTGTAAACAAGGTTGTACTACCAATGGCAATGTTATTGGAGGAGTTAAACGAGAA
Organism: Bacteroidales bacterium; assembly: GCA_028277395.1. Taxonomy (GTDB): domain Bacteria; phylum Bacteroidota; class Bacteroidia; order Bacteroidales; family F082. The sequence goes on from JANQGJ010000085.1 coordinate 104,678, forward strand.
GGATGGGTTTACTCCGTTATTGAATAAGGTGCTTGATCCTATGGCAATATTATCATCTCCGGAAGTATTGTTGGCTCCGGCATTGTCACCAATAAATACGTTGTCATTATCAGTAAGGTCATCATCATCACCGGCATTACTACCGATAAATACTGATTTACCGGTATTTAAAAATTCCAGACGTCCATCTTCAAACCTCCAGTAATTTGTGCTTTGAGTTACTATATCGATAAAATCAATATCATTAAGAGGCTCAACATCAATGTAAGTGTCGTTATCAGCATCAGCGATTTTATCAACAACTCCTGATTCTACTATTTCGAATTCACTGCCATTCCAAAAAAACAGAAGGTTACCTGTTTTATCATAAACTATCATTCCTTCGTGAGAACTGTCGAGCTTACCGGCCAAAACACCCCTTTGGATGGTTGTCATACGTGGTATCATCATTCCGGCAGTGTCCGATTTAACATCCAGAATGGTATGAGAAGTTGCCTCCGATCCATCGTTATTTATTGCAACCTGCGCATTAGCTGATATTACAATTAAAATTGTAAGTATTGTAAATATTTTCTTCATAATAATTGAGATTTTTAGTTTGCTGAGTATCTGTAAATATTAGGTCCTTTCCCACAAATTTCTCCAAAGTCCTGTCCAAGGAAGAACACCTTACTCATTCCATATTTTGAACGTGTTTCTATCATCGGAGTCCAGGTATGACCTCCATCATTTGTCCGATACAGTTTGGCTTCAAAATCATCTGTCCATTCCTTTACAGTTGCATATCCGTCACTATTACTGGTCATATAAATTGAACTAAACTCAGGTACTCCTGTTAACCCTACTTTTGTCCAACTTGCTCCACCATTTTCTGACATAACAACAATTGCCCCGTCAGAATCACCTCCGACGATCCAGACATGCTGTTCATCAGGCATATGGGCATTATTCAATTTTGCCTCACTTGTAACAAGGTTAAAGTCGGAACCGTCCCATGTAACTCCCCCGTCAGTGGTTGTCATATAGTAGGATTTTGATGGATCATCTTCACTAAATACATTGTATAGAAACCCATTATTCCCTTTCATGACAATGTTTGGAGCCTCACCATATTCATTTGGATAAGGAAGCTCAAAATACCCGGTAGGATCATGAAATGCCATATTTACTCTGTGTATCCTGAATTGATATGGGATTCCTTCATCTTTACCAACCGCAACTATTTCACCATCATTATTGGTGACAAAATCAAATATTTCGTTCCACTGAAATGATGGCCTGTTGAACTGCCCATAGCTTAATTCCGACATTGTTGAACCTCCATCAGTAGTGTGCATTACTTTACCGTTTCCGTCCAGAAATATTCCTTCTCCCAGGTTATTGAACATTAATACTTTCTTCAATGGTATATCTGATGAATAGGTTTGTTGCCATGATTGTCCGGCATCATTTGTTGAAAGCAGCATTCCCTTATCCGGTGCATCCACCGTAATCCACCCTTTTGTAGTATTTATAAAGAACATATCGTTGGCGTTTGTTTCTGTACCAAGCCCAACATCTGATAAGTTCATAATATCCCAAACAGGGATAGTAAGGTTAACGTAAGCATAGTCAGAGTCAATCTCAACTCCATCTTTTAATGCGACGGCCCTGATAATATGACTCCCCTCAGATTGGTCTGAAGAATTCCAAACGTATTCGAATGGTTCTTCTGTGTCGGTATATTCATGATTATAATCAATTATAAACTGAACTTCATCTGGTTTTTTACCGGTATAGGATGTGGTTATATTAATCATATCTCCAACCAGTGAATGTTGTCCGTCAACAGGTGTTGTTATATATAGAGAATCTCCAAAAGGCTCTTCTTCAAGCTTCAAAAATACTTTTTCAAAAAGATCGATATCCTTTTTCCAGTCTTCCCTGAAACCAAGTATATCTATTAAAACACCAACTTGTGAACGTACACCCAGTAAAAAATCCAGATTCCAGTTTTGAGTACCTGAAACCAACTCTGCATCGACAACTGAATATGCAGTAACATTAACAAATGGTCCTGTAGCACCGTACAGGAGTAGCGATATTTCAGGACCAATGTTGGTTTCAAAATCAGCCCCAAAAGTCAGGTTTGGTGCTACATAATCAGTATTATAGGTTTTTTCGGCAATTTTCTTCCACCCTTTATCATCGGAATAGGATGTACCAAGTCTTCCCTGAAAATCTTCGCTGGCGGAGGCTGTAAATTCTGCAGTAATTGTACCATCCATTGATATGAACAGTTCAATTCGTGGTACAAATACAACAGGGACAGGACCAACCATAAAGGTCCATGGAGTAAAATAAAACTTACCCAATGAGATTCTTTTTTTTATACCTGCTCCGGCTTCAGAAACACATATTATTGAAGCACTCTGCTGTATTTCTACTCCCGATTCAAACTTATCAACTATTGGGTGAGGAGGTAATGCAAGCCACTCAAAATCCCAGTCGAATTCGAAAAAGAATTCAATATCCAGGTCTGTTTGTCCGGATATTTTGACCATACCATTCTCATTTTCAAATGATTTTTCGTATTCAAGGGAAAAAACTGTAAAATCTGCATTTTTCTGGTTGTTCAGTACAACACCATCGGCTAACTGGTAGCTTTCGATATTAGCCATAGACAAACTACCGGTACTGAAATCTATACTTCCTTTATTAACGGCTTCTGTTAGAGTAGCCATCTCGGTTGCAACTACTGTTTGACCATCTTTGTTATTGCTTATGGATACAATCTTCCTTAAATATCCGTAGGGAGCCTGATCAGATGCGCTGTCAACAAGTATATCCCCAACCTGTAGCCTTTCGGTTATGCTGTTGCTTCCATTAAAGGTTATTGAAAAATCAGAAGTATCAATTCCTGTAATTAATGTCCTGGTTTGCAAATCTATAACCTTTGTGTTTTCAGCAACAACAACTTCCTGATTTGGTTCAGGTTGTGGCTCCGGATCCTGGTTGTCTTTTTTACAGGAAACTACAACTACTAATGTAAGTAATATTAATGTTATTAGTTTTTTCATGATATAGTATATTAGGTCAGTCTGTTTTATTCTGAGATTTCTATTGTGTTATCTTTAGTAGTATTTTTTCAATCTCTGCCAGTCTTTGTTTGAGTTCATTGTTTTGAGTACGGAGATCCTTAATTTCTTTTTGCTGTTCCTGCATTCCTTTTACAAGTGGAACCACAAATGCGGCATATGAAAGTCCATACAGGTCATTATCATGTTCAGGCCTGTCGATTGCACTAAAGTTAAAACCTGTTTTTTCTGCTGCTGAATCAACCTCCTGGGCTATAAATCCGGTTTGACGTTTTCTCTCAATATCATATTTGCCTGGCAGATCATCCTGATGTTCTAATCCCAGGATTTGGTTTTCCTTATCAAGGTTTATGGTATAAGTTACAGGACGTAGTTTCATTATAAAATCCAGTCCGACTACATCTTCTTTTATGTTCTCCTTAATTCTCCCATCTGAATATGTTGTAAAAGCTACCTGGCCTTTAATTTCGGTTACACTTGTATTTCCAATATGAACCTGGTTGTTTCCATTCACTGAAGCGTTGTACCCAATTGCCGTTGAATTGGAATATGTACCGGAAGTATAGGCGTTGTATCCAAAAGCAGTATTTCCATTTCCTGAGGTATTTGATGCCAGGGCATTATAACCAAATGCAGTATTATAATTTCCTGATATATTTTCTCCCATGGATCCATGACCAAATGTTGAGTTTCTGGATCCGGTTGTGTTTTCATCCAGCGATTTGTATCCCAGGGCAGTGTTTAGAGTTCCTGAAGTATTTAAGGTCATTGATTCGTAACCTATTCCTGTATTATATGTGCCTGCATTGTTGATACCAGCATTTGTACCCATAAACAATTTTGTTCCCTGCTTTATAACATCTGAGAGGTCATTTAATTCAGTGGCATAAGTTTCGGGAGTCTCCCATGTGGCAATTCCATCTGCATCACTGGTAAGTACTTTTCCGTTACCTGGATTCCCACCTGTTATTTTTATACTACCGTTAATATCAACCTGGTTTGTTGAAAAATCACCACCAATAAGGGGAGTTGAAGAATTTGAATTTTCAATGTAAAGCTTATTACTTCCCAGTTCATTATATCCGGCTTCATAGCCGATAAAAATATTTCCAGACTGAGAAACCCCATTTCTTCCAAATCCTGCCTGGTATCCAATAACTGTATTCATACTCCCTGATGTTGTCCAGTATAAAGCTGCACTACCTATAGCAACATTTTCTGACAGATCGGTACCGTGCCTGGAACTTGATTTTCCAACAGCTACATTATTACTACCTGTTGTATTATTTTGCAATGAGTATGAGCCAACTGAAGTATTATATTCTCCGGTAGTAAGATCGTGTTGAGACTCATTCCCAAAGGCAGCATTATAATTTCCTGAAGTACATGAATATAATGCTTCAAATCCAAATGATGAATTGAAATAACCGGTTGTATTTGCAAACATTGATTTAGACCCTACAGCTGTATTTTTAGTGCTCTCAATACCTATTGCTCCTGTTCCATTATTAAACATTGCAGAATCACCAACAGCCACCAGGTTTGATTTTTCAGTGTTTGAGTATAATGCCTTTATACCTATCGCAACAATTGAACTGGCAGTTGTATTGCTGAAAAGACTATTAAACCCAAATGCTGTATTATTATTCCCTGTAGTATTTTTATCCAAAGCACGAAATCCGACTATTGTATTATATTCTCCAGTGGTATTCTTTCGCATAGCCTGAACCCCTACAGCAGTATTATTATGTCCTTCAGTGTTTTCAGACAATGAGCCTTTGCCTAAAGCGGTATTACTATAACCTGATGTGTTTAACATAAGTGCCTCATTTCCAAGTGCAGTATTATAAGTACCTGAAGTATTTGCATTAAGAGAACTAATACCAACGGCTGTATTTATATTATTCCCGTTATCATTGGTACCTGAATTCAATCCGATAAAGACTGAACTATTATCGGTTTTGGAATCTGTAAGATCATTGATACTTTGCGACCCGTCTTTTACAATTTCTACCCATGATGTAAGAGAATTATCATAATACCAGAAACTGTTGGTTGTTTGATCATATACCAGTAACCCACTTTGGGAAGTACTAATTGCATTACGTTCAGTTGTAGTTACCCTGGGTACAAGAAATCCTTTATCTGTACTTTGTAGATCGAGAATTGCCGAGGGATCCGGGACCGCACCCGTGGTGTTTATGGCTACCTGGGCGTGCACTGCAAATAACGACAGAGTTATAACAAAAGTTAGTATTATTATTTTCATAGTATTATTATTTTATTGAGCCTCCCGGCTTCATTGCATCAGGAAAATCCTGATTGCAATGAAGTATTGAACAAACTTGTTCATGACCAAATTTCCTACCTTTGATTTTTTTATATTGAGAGGCATCATTAATTATTCCTGATTGTTTTTGTGATCAGTTTACCATTGATAATTATGTCAAACCGATATACTCCTTTACCAAAATTGAAGTCGATATTTTCAAAATTTGAATTGTTAATTGTCTTTTCCACCAATGGCCTTTGCTCATTTTGAGAATCCCATATGGAAACAGTAGCCTGTTCTACTATTTCATTGAAGGTTATGAAAGCCATCTTATCAATTATATTTATTATGCACTGATTCATTTGAAAATTTCCAGCAAACATATTGTCAGGTTTGCTTGAATCCTAACTTTTTGGGTTGGCAAAAGGTATGCAATACTAAATTTTCAGGTATGCAATTGGTAGGCATTGGAGCTTGACTAAAATTTTAATTATTTGATTTTGTGCTATTTAATCATATTTATCCAGCTTCAGTACTGGAATGTTGCTGAATACCTGCTGGTAGATATGTTCTATTTGGTATATTTGACAAAACCGAAAAGCTATGTCGTTCTATAAGTTTGATTTATTTATAAATTGTAGATTAATTAAACCTGCTTTGTATTACACTCTTGTACTAAAAATGCTCTTATTTACAGGAATATTACACGCAGGAAATAAAATTGATAGTTTGGAGTTTTTGCTTTCATCGTCTGATAATGAAGTAAGGCTTGACATTCTTGACCAGTTAAGCTATCATTATTTAAAGTCAAATACGACGAAAAGTCTTGATCACGCATTAGACCATGTTAACCTTGCAGCTGAATTGCAAAATGATTATCAGTTGCAAAAGGGCTATCTAAACTGTGCAAAAAGCTATTATTATTTAAGCAAACTGGATAGTGTACTTTTTTATGCCGACAGAGTTATAAAATCGCAGACTCAGTTAAATAACGATACAGTTTCAGCAGCTGCATACATGCTAATATGTAATTCAAACATTATCAGAGGTAATTATGATACTGCTTTAATTTATGGAGAAAAGGCTCTTGAAACATTCACAAAAATTCATGATACCATCGAAATTGCTACAACCAAAAAAAATCTTTCATATATTTTCATGTCAAGAGGAGAATATGAAGATGCATTAAAGTATGCAATTGAGGCATTGAAGATATTTGAATTGTCGAATGATACAATGCGTATTGCCAGTGGACTTGGTACTATTGCAAACATATATCTAAATACAGGCAAAGATCATATGGCGAAAGAGTATTTTATAAAAGCGAAAGATTGTTTACAAAACCAACAGGAAACTTTAATATACTCACAGGTACTACAATCCATTGCAGGAATTTATCGTAGTGAAGGACAATTTGATTCATCACTGCTTTTATATAGCCAGGCTCTTTCAATTGCCGAGCAAATGAATAACATGTTGTTGGCTGCTAAGATCTATATGAATATGGCAAACACATTAAAATCTGACAATAAATTCCATGAGGCAATCAGGAATTACAAGAAAGCCAATGATATGTTTATTTCCATAAATTCAGAAAAGGATATAAATCATATAAATTATTCACTGGGAGAAACTTATCTGCAATATGATAAATATGACTCGGCAGAGATTTATCTGTTAAAGTCGCTTCATACATCAGGGAAAATTAATCATGCTTTAATTTATGAAGCTGCTCTTAAACAGCTTTATCTGCTATATGAAAAGAAACAAGACTTCAGGAAAGCATTTCAATATTTTAATACCTATGTTCATTATCATGATAGTATAGTTGGACAAGATGTGCAGGTAAAAATTGCTGAACTGGAAACAAAGTATGAAACAGCAAAAAAGGATAAACAAATAACTGAACTTGAACTTCAGCAGGAAATTGAAAAGTCGGAAAAAATTAGTCAGAGGATTATTTTCTCCTCTGTAATATTTCTGTTTATTGTTCTATTACTGGGAGTTTGGCAAAAACGCAAAAAGGACCGAATGATATTAAAACAGCGTGAACTTTTCCATAAAAAAGAAAAGCAGCTGGCAGAATTGAAGCTGGAAAGAAGCAAACTTAAAGAAGAGGAATTACGACAATCAGTATTGTATAAATCGAAACAACTTAGCACACATGCATTGCATATGATGCAAAAAAACAAAATGCTTAATGAAGTTAAAATCAGTATAAAAGAACTGTCAAAATCAAAAAACAAAGATTCTGATATTCAAAGGAAAATAGTTCATAAAATAAATGAAAGCATAAGATCCGACAAAGACTGGGAGGTTTTCAAATTATATTTTGAAGATGTAAACCATGATTTTTATCAAAAACTGAAAAAATTAAATCCTGAGCTTACAACTAATGATCAAAGACTTTGTACACTGATAAAACTTAACATGAATAGCAAAGAAATGGCATCGGTACTTAATGTAGCTCCAGTTAGTATTAAAAGTTCACGTTACAGGTTAAAGAAAAAGCTGGGACTAGTTCCCGAAGATGACCTTGAAGAGTTTATTGGAAATATCTGATTATTCTATACTCCATTCAGCACCATCTTTAGTGTCTTTTATTTTAATGTTGAGCTTACCCAGATCATCACGAATTCGATCAGCAGTACCCCAGTCTTTATTTTGCTTGGCGTTTTGTCGTATTGACAAAATCGTTTTCATTAGTTCATCAACCAGTTTATCATCTCCGGTTGATTCAACCTCATTAACAAGTCCTAATATATCAAATACAAAAGTGTTGAAAAGTTCTTCAATTAACTCAATATCTTCACCACTCAACGATGCTTTTCCGTCATTTGCCTGGTTTATCACTTTCGATAGTTCAAACAGGTGAGATATAGCAATCGGGGTATTAAAATCATCATCCATAGCAGCATATAACTTTTCTTTATACTTGCCAATGTCGATGGATGAATTTTCAGCAGGAGTGATCTTCGAAATTATTTCAATGGTGTTAAAGAGCTTATTCATGCCTTTTTCAGCAGCATGCAGCGCTTCATTTGAAAAGTCCAAAGTGCTTCTGTAATGTGCCTGTAGAATGAAAAACCGTATTGTCATAGGGCTAAATGCCGAATCCAACAATTGATGATTTCCGCTAAAAAATTCATCAAGAGTAATAAAATTATTCAGTGATTTACCCATTTTTTGACCATCAATGGTAATCATATTGTTGTGCATCCAGTATTTAACAGGATCATGTCCTCTTGATGCATTTGATTGCGCAATTTCAGACTCATGATGTGGAAACAGAAGATCCATTCCTCCGCCATGAATATCTATTTTTTCACCAAGGTATTTGGCTCCCATTGCAGAACATTCAAGATGCCAGCCCGGGTATCCTTCACTCCACGGTGATGGCCAGTGCATTATGTGTTGTGGATCTGTTTTCTTCCACAGTGCAAAATCAAAACTGTTTTTCTTTTCATCCTGTCCTGATAAAACCCTGGTATTTTCAAGTAATTCATCAGTTTTTCGTCCTGATAATTTACCATACTCATAGTCTTTGCCATACTTCTCCACATCAAAATACACCGATCCTTCAGACTCATAAGCGTAACCATTTTCAAGTATGGTTTTTATCAGCTCTATTTGTTCAATTATATGACCGGAAGCAGTTGGTTCAATGCTCGGATGCAAAACGTTTAACTGATCCATATTCCTATGATATCTGTCGGTAAAATACTTTACAACCTCCATAGGTTCAAGTGATTCAAGACGGGCTTTTTTAGCAATTTTATCTTCTCCCTCGTCAGCATCATTTTCAAGGTGTCCAACATCTGTAATATTCCGAACATATCTAACCTTATAATCCAAATGCAACAGGTATCTGAAAACAATGTCAAATGTTATAGCCGGACGAGCATGCCCCAGATGGGCATCACCGTAAACTGTCGGACCACACACATACATTCCAACATGTGGTGGATTCAGTGGCTCAAATTTTTCCTTGCTTCTGCTTAATGTATTATATATTTGAAGGTTATTGCTCATTGTACTGATATTAAAAATGCAAAATTATGGAAATTAGAATAATAACACAGCCAGTGTAACTGATAAGCATGTGATAATACCTGCTTGTGTTAACTTATTTGTGCTGTTTTGTTAAAACAAACTAAAATTCTTTCACAAAACATCGTCTGCGTTTATGCTGTATATGTTCGTAATTTTTCCAGGTTGTTGCTCCTTTTAAGTTAGTTTCAAACATTCCGGTAGTTTCAACATACTTTACGCCATTTTCTATCATCGATTGCTGTAGTTCACTAATTAGTATTGCAGGTAATCCCAGTTTTTGATAATGAGGATCAACACCTGTTAGCAACAAATCCATTACTTCAGGATGTTTCAATGCTTTCATTATGTGTTTAAATCCAAACGGGAACAAAGTACCTTTAGCTTTCTGCATTGCTTTCGAAAGACTTGGTAAACCCACAATAAATGCAACCATTTCTCCGTCTTTTTTTATCACGACAATGTATTTAGGTTGTAATACGTCCATATACTTTTTAGTTGCACTTTCTATTAGTTTATCAGAGAATGGTGTTACATATGGCAATTCATCAAATGCTATGTTCAGTAAATGAAACACATCTTTAAGATAATGTTTCATTTCACTTTTTTCTTTAAAATGGATCACTTCCAGATTATTCCGTTTCTTAATAATTTCGACCAGTCGCGTTGCTTTTTCAGGAACCTCGTCCAGTGTTAATCTAAATTCAACCCAATCATTTTCCTTTTCAAAACCCATATCTTCAATTAGTTTTTGCATGTAAGGATAATGCATAACGGAGGCAATAGACGGCAAATGATCAAATCCATCAATTAACAATCCCTGGTTATCAAGATTATTGAATCCCAACGGCCCGTGCATTCCTGTCATTCCCTGTTCTTTCATCCAGATTTCTGCCGTATCAAAAAGCTTCTTTGTTACTTCCCGGTCATTTATAACTTCAAATCTAGTAAAACGGCCATAATTCTTCCCGGATTTCTTATTGTAGTCTTCGTTTATTATAGCACCAATTCTTCCAACACATTTACCTTCTTTCCATGCAGTCCAGAATTTGGCATTACATGATTCAAAGGCAGGGTTTGTTTCTTTACAAAGCTGTTTTATTTCGTCCTTTTTCATTGGAGGAACCCAATACTTGTTTCCCTTATATAATTCAAATTGAAAATTAACAAATTCCTTTCGGTCCCTGCCAGATGTAACCTCTTTTATTTCAACCATATAGATATTAGCTTTCCATTTCTTTGCAAATATACTATAACAACCACAAGAAAACAGATAATAAGTTGGATTTTGATTACAATAGTTTAATAAATTTGCTGCAAAATTTAAATCACTAGATTAATGGAAAGAATACTTGTAATAGGTTGTTCAGGTCAGATAGGTTCAGAACTTGTACTTGAACTGAGAAATATTTATGGAAACAACAATGTTTTTGCTACAGATATTAAAGAAGCACCTGAAGAAATTCGAGAAACAGGACCATTTCAGATATTGGATGTTCTGGATTTTAAAAATTTATTACATTTTCTGGTTCGCCATAAAATTACACAGGTATATAATCTTGCAGCCGTACTTTCCGGAAACGCTGAAAAAATTCCACTTCAGGCATGGGATATTAATATGAGAGCTTTAATGAATACATTACAGGCTGCCCAGCAATCAAGTGCTAAAAAACTATTCTGGCCCAGCTCAATTGCTGTTTTTGGTCCAACCACACCACGTCACAACACTCCGCAACTTACAGTTATGGAGCCAAATACAGTTTATGGTATATCTAAACTTGCAGGAGAAAGATGGGGAGAGTATTTCTATAACAAATATGGTGTTGACTTCAGAAGTGTAAGGTACCCGGGTTTAATCAGTTATAAAACCGAACCAGGTGGCGGGACAACAGATTATGCTGTAGAAATATTCTTTGAAGCCATTAAAAATAACTGCTATGATTGTTTCCTTTCGGAAAATACGGCATTACCTATGATGTTTATGGATGATGCTATAAATAATACCATAAAACTAATGGAAGCTGACAGTGACAAACTATCATTAAGATCAAGCTACAATATGGCCGGCATTTCTTTTACTCCAAAGCAAATTGCAGCTGAAATTAAAAAACATAAACCTGGTTTCTGTATTGAGTATAATCCTGATTTCAGACAAGCCATAGCTGACAGCTGGCCTGCCAGTATTGATGACAGTGTTGCCCGTAATGATTGGGGGTTACATGATGAATTTGACATTGAAAAAATGTCGAAACATATGCTCGATAAAATTGATGAAAAGCTAAATGGTAAATAGCTTATCAAAAAAACCTTATTTATAATTAATGTTCGGGATAATAACTATTAATTTACGTTTATTATTTTGATTGTTTCTCAGCTTTTAGTACCTTTGGAATGTTGTCATTTCAAATACATAGTAGCTTGAAGATACTATTTTCTCTGTTTTTTACTTTGTTGATGCTATTTACTTTTGATAGCAATGCTACATTGGTTATTGACAGTTTGAAAAATGAACTCCGGTCAGTTTCTGATCCTATTGAGAGAACAAAACTCTTGTTACATATTGGCAATGAGTACATTGACAACAATCGTGATTCAGCCAGATTATATTTAGATATTGCTGAAATTCAACTAATGGATAACCCAAATACTAAGAATTCGGCCAATTACTACAAGTTTAAAGGTTTATTACTAAACAAAGAGTTTAAAAACAATGAAGCTATTTCACATTTAAAAACAGGTTATAATTTGTTTAAAGAGCTAAACAGCACTGTTGATCTTGCAATTATTGATAATCTGATTGCAAACTGCTATAATGATCTGAATTTATATGATTCTGCAATACATTATTACATGCAATCAGCGAAAAATATTGACAGTGCTACAAATCCAGCCCTGCTTGCTACAAACTATAATAATGTTGCTAATGTTTATGATAACCTTGGTGAAGCAAAAAAAACATTAAACTACTATTTGAAAGCTCTTCCTCTATTTGAAAAGTTAGATCAAATGGAGAACTATGCCATTACTACAAACAACATAGGAATAATATTCCTCGACCTGGAACAACAGGAAAAGGCAATTGGATATTTTAAAAAAGCTGCAAAAATTAATCTTAAAGCCGAAAATATCTTTAACCTTTGCAATAACTATAATTCATTGGGTATTGCATTCAAAGAACTTCAACAGTATGACAGTGCAACATATTATACCCTGAAAGCTAATGATATAGCAGATAATTCAAATTATGAATACTTACAGGCACAGTCCGGCCACAACCTGGCATCTATTTATCTTGAAACCGGAGATTTGAATAGCGCTGTGAAGTTTTTCAAACTGTCTCTCAAAATATGTAACAAGCTTGACATAAATAAAGGCAAAGTATTTAATATGATAGGTTTGGGAACGGCATACACAAAGCTTGATAAGTTTGAACTCGCTGATAACCACCTTGTTTCCGGGCTAAAGCTTTGCAGGGAATTAAATTTTATTTCCCAATATGATAAATTATATAATGCATTAACTGCAAACTATAAAGCATGGGGTAAATACAAAGAGGCTCTAAATTATTATCAAAAATATGTCGGAATAAAAGATAGTATTGATGATTTGATAATGGAGCAGGAACTAAACGAGATACAAACTAAATACGAAACAGAGCAAAAGGAGTTGGAAAACCAGCGTTTAAAAGATGAAAACGAGCTTCAGAACATGGTAATATTGCGTCAACGACTAACTCTCGCCATTACCATATTGGTAGCTGCAATAGCAATACTGGGAGTGTTTCTGCTAATTTATTTCCGATTGAAGAAAAAGAGACGGATTAACATGCTCGAAGAAAAAAACAGGCTTATACGTGAAAAGTCTGAACAGTTGATTGCATCAAACCAAACCAAAGACAAACTATTCTCAATAATTGCTCATGATCTCAGAAGCCCTTTTACTTCACTTTTGGGATTTGCTTCTCTGATAAAAGAAGAGGCAACAGCAGGAAACACCAAAAAAGTACTGTTATTCACAAAACAACTCACAGCAGTTACCAAAAATACTTTTGAGTTACTTGATAATCTTCTTAACTGGTCAAGATCACAACACGATACTATTAATACAAATCCTCAAAATATTAATCTTTATAACTGTGTTGGAGAAATAACCGGAGAAATTAAAGAAAAAACCGAAGAAAAAAACATTGTTGTGAAAATTGAGGTCGATGAAAGCCTTGTAGTGAACACAGATGAAAACATCCTGAAGGTAATATTACGAAATCTACTCAGTAATGCACTGAAATTTACACGAAGAGGAGGCCTTGTAATTATTGGATGTAATGATGAAATTAATGAACACATTATAATGGTTCAGGACAATGGGATCGGTATGACAACAGGAATCAGTGATAGTTTATTCACGGATAAACCCGTTATTTCAGCAGAAGGAACTGAAAACGAACAAGGTTCAGGATTAGGATTAATGCTGGTAAAAGATTTTGTAACCCGTACAGGAGGCAGAATATGGGTAACCAGTGAACCCTCAAAAGGCAGCACCTTTTATTTTACAATACCGAAAAATAACAATTAACAGATAACTATACAACCTCAGAACCAACTTGTTTTTATTTAATTATAACCTTAACTGACAGTGGTAATATTGTAAATAATAAAGGTGAATTTCCCAGAGACTCCCCATCTGTTTCCAGAAACACGGATTTTTTTGGTCTGGCAGTTACCTTAAACTGCTTACCTGTAAAAGTTTCCACCTCTTTTATTTTTATAAATGATCCGTCATATAAATTCTTTATATTTCTGATAACTTTCATTCTTGACACATTACGTATAACAGTTACGTCAAACAAACCGTCGTTTGATATTGCATTTGGTAACTGTTTCATACCTCCTCCATTGTAACTGCATATTCCAATACTCATACTAAAGATCCTGCCTGAAAATATTCTGTGGCCGGCATTTTCAATGTCAACATAATTATATTTATACTGAAATAAACCTGCAATAAGATTAAGAAGGTAGGAAAGTGTTCCTCCCGCCCCTTTTTGTTTGGCTATGTTAGTTTTTTTAGCCACAAGCGCATCGAAACCCATTCCGGCAATGTTCATGAAATAATGTGTTTTTTTCTCATTATGATGCAAATAAGATACTTTACCCACATCCTGAAGAAATGTTTTGTTCTTCTTAATTACCTTTATTTGTTCATGATAATCAGAGGGCATACCGTACATCCTGCCCCAGTCGTTTCCTGTACCAACGGATATTACTCCAATTAATATCTCTGTAGGCGCTTTCAAATTTTGTTTAAATACACCGTTTAGCACCTCATTTAAAGTACCATCACCTCCAACAACAATGATTTTAGTATAATCATGATCCTGAATTGCAGCAATGCTTAATTCAGTTGCATGGTATTGGTATTCGGTAAATATACATTCTATATTAAATCCTTCTTTCTCTAAAAGTCTTCGGATCTTTGGCCAGTCTTCCTGAGTTTTTTTACTTCCTGCATGAGGATTTATTATAACGTACCAGCAGTTATTATTATCTTCTGTCAATATATAGTGGCTTTGAATGAGGAATTCAACATTAAAGGTTCAAATTTACAATAATTTATACCGACTTTAAAATTCTCTTGAGTGCATTTCTGAATTTCGAAATAAAATCCAATTCGATATTTTCAGGATATGGACCACTATACTCACTCCCCAACCGTAATATTTTTGAATAATATGTTCTGGAGGTCATACCCCATTTATGAAGAAATGTATTACTACCCTTGTTTTTTCTTACTCTGCCTGTTGATTTTTCTCCAAAATGATAAACTCTGCTACTACCTACTCCGTACATTATCCGAACACCCGCCTTCCATAGTTTCATTGAAAAATCCGGATCGGAGTACATTCCCGGAGAAAATTCAACACTAAAACCACCAATCAGATCCCATATTCGTTTATGAACCACGTTTGGAGGCCATGAACTACCTCTCCAGTTTTTAATATCAGGTGAACTGAACTTATCAAGAAGCTCCTTTTCATTAAAACTTTCAATAGTATCTCCAAAGTTCTTAATTATAGCAACATAATTCGGGTTAGTTGTTTTCCTTGGTTCAATTAATGTTGATGAAAGAAAAAATTTGTCAGAATTAAGGTTTTTTATTTCATCAAACAGTTCTTTATCCCAACCAGGACAAACATACATATCGTCGTTCATATAAACTATGTAATCTGCTGTAACAAACGAACGACATGCATTTACAGCATAACAAACTCCTAAATTAGACTTTGAGTGAATATAATCTATATCGGTTTGTTTTTCCAACCAGTCCAATGTCCCGTCTTTCCCTTCATTTACAGCTATTATTATCTGGTTATCGTATTGCGAGTTTTTACGTAAACTTTTAATGCACAACTTCAGATATTCCAGATTGTTCCATGAAGGAATTAATATGGAAAAAACACCATTTTTATTTGATCGTATGTTATTTGATATTTCCACTGACAGGTGAATTTGTTATATTCGTATTAATAATACAATTTCAGGTTTATCTTTTACTTTCTTTAATTTTATTTCTTAATTTCCTGTATTTCAAATATGTTGCTCCAGCTGAGATATAACAGATCCTAAATCCGGCTCTTCCATCCATAAAACCAAGTAAAAATAAATAGTCGCGGATAAACTTAACTACCGGGCTTAACCACAGTTTCACCAATGATGATCTCTTACCATTATCAAAATAAGCCTGTGCTGCTATATCGGTAAATCTTTCAACCTGTTTGTGATGATCATTAATTGTATAGTAAGAATAATGCAACAGATCACCAGATAGGTGCGTTACAGGTTCCTTTTTTTTAAAAAAGAACTCATCATGTGGATTTATTCCTCCCCAACTTCCAAGGTTTTTATTAAAAATCCGGAGCTTTGTATCAGGATACCAGCCACAATGTTTTATCCATGTTCCACAATAGTTTGTAAGCCGGTTCATTTTGTAACCGGATGCTTCAAACCCGGATTTTATATTAAGAATGCTGTCTTGTAATTCTGATGAAAGTGCTTCATCAGCGTCAAGTGACAATACGTAATCATTGTTTGCAAATTGCAGGGCAAAGGTTTTTTGTTCAATGTAGCCCAGAAATTCCTGTTTTATGAATGTTACATCATATTTTTTACAAATCTCTTCTGTCATGTCAGTTGAATATGAATCAACAACAATAATTTCATCTGCAACACCTGTAACCGAGTCAAGACACCTCGCAATATTCAGCTCCTCATTAAATGTGATTATTACAACAGACAGTTTTTCCATAGACAATTGAATGAGCCAAAGATATGGGTTTTTTAAAAGTAATTAATCGGTAATCTTTACACAATTACTAAGTAGTATCTGATACATTAATTGTCTGTATAACGAGCAATTGGGTTTATTGTTATTAACTTTCCCTATTTTTGCCAATCCTTAACCAGGCTATTATGCATATTCATGAGATATTAATATTTGCCGGATTTCTATTGTTTATCATAACAATGTTGTTTATTGATATTGGTATATTTAACAAGGAAGCAAAAGAAGTAAGTTTTAAAAATGCATTATACTGGACCACAGGATGGGTATCGTTATCATTAATATTTTGGGGTGTTATTTATTTCTATGGCGATCATATTCATTCTATTAATAACATAACTCAACTAAAGGAAATTATTGCCAGATATAATCATCCTATAGACGTTTCTTCAAATGATTATGAATACCTTCTTGGAAAATACCGTCAGAATCTCGGTCTTGAATACATAACAGGGTACCTTATTGAATATGCTTTAAGTATTGATAATATTTTTGTTATCCTGATGATATTTTATTCATTTGGGTTACAAAAGAAGTATTATCACAAAGTTTTATTTTGGGGAATACTGGGTGCTATAGTTATGAGATTTTTTTTCATTTTCGTAAGTTCTGCACTAATCCAGCAATTTTCGTGGATACTCTATGGTTTTGGAATATTACTTGTATTTACTGGTGTTAAAATGTTCATCGACAGAAATAAAAACGAAGAAATAAATACCGGGGATCATAAAATTGTAATACTTGCATCAAAATTATTCAGAGTTGATAAAGAATATCAGGGGCCAAACTTTTTCATCAGAAAAGGAGGGAAGTTTTATATTACATCTTTATTTGTTATTCTTCTGGTTATTGAATTTACCGATGTTATATTTGCTGTTGATTCAGTTCCTGCAATTTTCTCCATAACCCAGGATCCATATATCGTTTACTTTTCCAATATTTTCGCAATTATTGGTTTGAGATCACTGTTTTTCCTGATCCAGAATATTGTTGAAAAGTTCAGCTATTTAAAAATAGGGCTATCTGTTTTACTTGTTTTTATAGGACTAAAGATGCTGATCCATGATTTTTACCAAATATCTACAATGTACTCATTAATTATTGTACTTAGTATATTGTCAGTAAGTATAGTATTGTCATTAATTTTTCCCAAATCAACTATTTCACCTGATAGTTTTAAGAATTAGTTCTCGTTAATCCTTCCATCTCCTGATATTCTTTTTTGGTTCAAATAATTAACTGTTTATTAATTTTTTCACTGTTGTCAGGTACTATTTATGGTTAATTTTAACGAAATCGTTTGCTATGAGTATTCTAACACAAAAGATATTTGATTGACAGTGATATAAATTTGTGGGAGCTCACTAACATCATTAAACACATGTGTATATTTGCAATACTCATTTCAGATCTCATTTATAAAAAGCAAATAGATATGACACAATGAGTTGATTATTAAAACAATAAATATGAAGCGTTTACTTATTGCGACCGGAGGTGGTGATTGTCCGGGATTAAATGCAGTTATAAGGGCCGTTGTGCACCGTGCATCACAAGAAAAAGACTGGGAAATATTGGGAAGCATACAGGCATTTAATGGTGTATTATGGACACCAATGGAGATAGTTGAACTTGATAATAAATCTGTTGCCGGAATACATTTTCAGGGAGGTACAATTCTGGAGACTACAAATAAAGGCGGTCCTTTTGCATGGCCGGTTAAAAATAATCAGGGAATCTGGTCAACAGTTGACAGGTCGGATGAAATGATTGAAAGATTGCGTAATATAAATATTGATGCTGTTATTAATATTGGAGGTGATGGTTCTCAAAGTATTTCGCAACGACTTTTTGAAAAAGGACTTAATGTAATAGGTGTACCTAAAACCATTGATAATGACCTTAGCAGTACAGATTCAACTTTCGGATTTCAAACTGCAGTCCAGATTGCCACTGAGGCTGTCGACAAACTTGTTACCACAGCTGCCAGCCATAACAGGGTTTTTGTTCTGGAAGTTATGGGACGAAATGCAGGCTGGATTGCCCTGAATGCTGCAATTGCAGGTGGTGCTGAAGTTTGCCTGATTCCAGAAATTCCATATGATGTAAATAAAGTTAAGGATGCTCTTGAAACCAGGTTTCATAAAAACCGGGGATTTGCAGTAGTTGTTGTTGCTGAAGGTGCTTACCCTGTTGACGGGAATGTTGTTTTTAAGGAAAACGATGAAGTCGGTTATGAGAATATTAAACTTGGTGGTGTTTCACGACAGCTTATTAAACAGTTGACAAAAGCCGGATTTGAACATGATATGAGAGAAACTATTCTTGGACATCTTCAGCGTGGTGGGGTTCCAATTGCTTATGACCGTGTTCTTTCGTCACAAATGGGTGTAAAAGCTATGGAAATGGCAATTGAAGGTGACTTTGGAAAAATGGTAGCATATCGCCACCCTGACTTCATTGCTGTAGACTTAAAAGATGCAATTGCACTTCCAAATCTTGTTACGAAGGATAATGCACTAATAAGTACTGCAAAAGGTTTGGGAATATGTATGGGTTATTAATACCCTACCAGTTTATTTCGTGTATTATGAAATTTGTAGATTTATACGATTCAATAACCTGATTTCGTGATATTTCGGCTTCTGCTTTAGTTTCAAAACCATTGGAAGTACGATACCCTCTGTCGGTATCACCCCAGTTTGGTACCTGTTTTACCAATAAATCATTGAACCTGTAGTTTAGGTTATATCGTTTCGTCTGTAGATGTACATTGCTAACATACATATGATATGCGTTATTATCGCCTCCTTCAGGATCACAATAGCATGACGAAAATACATAGTAATAGAAAGGACCAACCTTTGTGTCAGGCATAGGTGCATTTATAAATATGTTATTTCCTATTTCTATTTCAGGTGGATCAGTTGAATTTATATAAATATCACCAATAAAATCATAGCATATGGTCAACCCTGACAACAGGATATCCAAATCTCCATCTTTATCATAATCGCCCCAAAGTGCATTTCCTTCAGCAACACCGGGTAATCCTGCAATTATATTTTCAAAGTTAAAATCTCCTTTATTTTCATAAACAATGGTATAGGGCCTTTCGAGTGACTCGCCGGTCATTAATATGTCCAGATCTCCATCTTTGTCGTAATCTCCCAGATCGATGGTACAGCCGCGTAATGGTCGTATTGTAACTGCTTCTTCACTGAAAAAAGACCCTCCATTATTTCTGTAGATCATACATACCGGATATCCATCAGCGTCCTCACCACTGATTATAAAGTCTGCATATTTATCGTTGTCAAGATCACCCCATGCCCCGGCACTATTTTGTAAGGGTATATATTGTTGGACCACCCTGCTGTATCTTCCATTTGTGTTTTTATAAACAGCTGTTACAGGTCTTGATCCTCCGTTTCCTGTGATTAATATATCCAGATCATTATCGTTATCATAATCACCCCAGGTGGCATTACCATTATAAATACCGGGTAAACCAGGGTCAGTTTGGCTAAACAACCCATTGTCGTTACGATAAATTATTGTTGATAACTGATTATTAAACTGTTTCCCGGTCGCCAGAATGTCAAGATCTTCGTCATTATCATAGTCGCCCCATTCAACAGAGCCATCAGTAACCGGTACAAATATTTCTTTTATTACCGTGAACCTGTTTCGTCCGTCGTTTCTGTACAACCTCATTAGTAATTGGTTACCATCAGTTAAACCTGTAACAATTATGTCCTCATCACCATCTCTGTCGTAATCACCAACTGCAGCATCACCACGGTACAAAGCAGGTAAATTGTTTGACACTTTTTTAAACCTGTTTTGGGAATAGTAAGTATTAGTTTGAGAAACAACAATATGATTATCATTGTTATAGTACTCCCCGGCAAGATAAGCATCCAGATTATTACCTTCTCCATAGTCAATCCAGGATGCAACGGGCATCATTACTCCGGCAAAGTCAGTCTGAGCTCTTTCAAAAAGCTGAGCCCAAACAAATATCTGACTTAAAAACAGGAATAACAATAAAATATACTTCTTCCTCATAAGCGATTACCATTTATAATGCCTAAAAATAATAACAATTTGCTTACTGACACAAACATTTTTGTCAACAAACATATTCATACATTGTTAAACGACCATTTCATTAATGCGGTTTTACTGAAAATTATTTTCTGAAACTAATTTAGTATTTTGTAGCCCATGAAGATATAAAACCGATTTAAATTTGATGAAAGTCCGGTGGTTGAAGTAACTCCATTTCCAATTTCATACCTTGCTTCGGCAGAAAAACGTTTGTATTTTATTCCAAATCCTACAATAAACCCGAAGTTATAGTTTCTAAAATCCGGAATAGCTTTACCTTCATAGATATGAATGTCTTCTGAATCAGTTGTAACCTGTTTCATTTTATTAGTTGTTGAAAGAGTAAAGCCATTGGATAAGCCAAAGTTGAAAAATAATGACACATCCAGTAATGGTATTTTACTCCTAAGCATATTGTTTATTTTCAGATAAGATGCTCCAATATCGGTATGAGTTACAGCAGAGCTTTGTTCATTATCATTATAACTATGGGTGCTTGCAGAATGAAACGACGTAAAAATTACCTCATTGTTTATTGACCAGCGACCGAGAATTTCAGGCAGAAAAACGTCAACTGCAACACCTCCTGAAAAATCAGCCGACCATGGAAAATTACTTTCTGTAAGGTATGAATAGCCGTTTCCACCAAATCCTGTTTTTGTAAAAGATACACCTGCAATTGCATAAAGCTCAATGTGCTTATATTCTTTCGGTTTATATAATTCAACAGATGAATTTATACAATTATAATAATGCTGAAACGCCTTAACAAGACTTTCCATATCATATGATGTATTGGAAAGAACAAGATTCATTGAACTACATCCTGTCAGATATAAAATCAACTGCCCGATATAGTTATTATTTGTAAGTCGTTGATTCTTTTTACGTCCTTTTACTGTGATGTTCGAATGAATCAACCACTCATATCCAAATTCATTTTTTATAAAAAACATTTCAGGACTAATGGAATCTTTGTAATACAGGAGTTCCTTGTCTCCACTTACTATCAGCCGAAGGAATACAGTATCTATCAGATAATCATTATACAAAGAATCTCTTAAGTCACCGAACTGATAAGAACGATAATTCAGTTTAACTGCAGCGCTTTTATAAACATCATATGCTGTTCCAAACTCCAATAATGCGGATGGTGAATATACTGTTACTGAATTTGCTCCGGTTTCTCTGAATAATACTTCACCAGGTGTACTTTTCGAAGTTATTATTTCTACAGTTCCCCGGATAGTATCCTTATTTCGTGTAATAATATATCCTGATTCAAATGGATTACCGGAACATGCAATGTTTATTTCTATCACCAGAAATATGACCGTTAAGATTGAAAAACTTACCCTCATGGTAACTGTTTATTTCAAGTAATCATTGAAATACGAAGTAATTTTCTTATAAAGATGGGCACGATTAATACCTCTCATATTATGGCCATGACCTGGATATACAAAGTAATCGATATCTTTATCAGCATCAATGGCATGTTTTAGAAACTGCAGACTATGCTGCCAAACCACAGTAGGATCTTTTGTGCCATGAATTATCAGTAATTTTCCTTCAAGTTCATCAACTTTATTCAATAAATTAGCATTTTTATATCCTTCCGGGTTTTCATCTGGAGTATCCATATATCTCTCACCATACATTACTTCATAATATTTCCAGTCGATAACCGGACCACCTGCAACACCAACTTTAAATACACCAGGATTATTTAACATCAGGCTTATAACCATAAATCCTCCATAACTCCACCCATCTACTCCTATTCGGTCTGGATCAACATATGAAAGTGTTTTAAGATAATTAACACCAACCATCTGATCTTTTACTTCATTTACTCCCAGATTTCTATGAATACTCTGCTCAAAGTCTCTTCCACGATTTGCTGTACCCCTGTTATCAAGCGTAAATACCAGATAACCCTGTTGAGCAAGACAATTTAAAAACAATCCTGCTCCTCCCAGCCATGAATTTGTAATAAGCTGTGCGTGAGGCCCGCCGTAAACATAAACTATAACAGGATATTTTTTTGTGCTGTCAAAATCCACAGGTTTGATCATTCTGCAATAAAGGTCATCACCATTGTCTGATTTTAATGTGAATATTGACATATCACCAAGTTTGTAATCAGCAAGTGGTTCAATATCTTCTTTAATAATCCTGATTGTTTTACCCTTTTTATTAAGTAATTTATATTCCCTGCTTATATCTGTATTGCTAAAAATATCAATAATATATTTCCCTGACTTACTTATTCTTGCCGTATGTGTTCCCGGATCGGGAGTTACTCTGGTTATCTTTCCTGATTTGATATTGAGTAAATAGATATTCTGCTCAAGAGGGTTTTCTTTGGTAGCTTTTATGAACAGATTAAAATCATCGTAATAACCTAATAACTCCGTAACTGTCCAGTTCCCTTTTGTTAACTGTTGAATTAATTCACCATCGGTGCCATATAAATAAAGATGATTCCAGCCATCACGTTCGCTCTGCCATATAAACCTGTCATTTTTGCCTGGAATAAAGTACATTGGATGCTCAGGTTCAACATATTTTGGGTGTTTTTCCTCAAACAACAGTTCAATGAAATCACCTGTTGAAGCATCATATTTATTTAGTTTCAGATGGTTTTGCTCACGATTCAGCAAAGCAATATATATATACCTGCCTTCAGGTCCCCAGGCAACCGACGTTAAATACTGATCAGCAGGTTCTCCTGTTTTCATAAATACTGTTCTTCGCGAAAGAATATCATAAACTCCCAGTGTAACAACATGACTTTCCATTCCTGCCATTGGGTACCTGGTATTCTCAACCTTTGCAATTCTACTATCAATATCAACCAGCGGATAGTTAGTAACCATTGATTCATCCTTACGATAAAAAGCAAGTTTTTTTGAATCCGGCGACCAGAATAATCCTTTTTTTATACCAAATTCAACCCTGTGAACAGCCTGGCCATTAACAATACCTTCATCACTATCGTTAGTTACCTGTATTAAATTTCCATCTATAGATATAAATACGTTGTTGCCTGATGTATATGCTATGAACCTGGTATCATCCTCAAAATCTATGTTTTCTGCACTATCCGGAACACTGTTTATCCAATGCAATTCATTTGTGATATAATTATAATTGAAATAGTTATTTTTAGAAACAAACCTGCAATAATCATAACCAGTAAACTTCATTCGTGGAAGTCTTTTAACCGAATCAAATTTGTTTTCATTCAATCCCTTATTTATCATATCAATGTCGAACAACAATGTTTCAGTACCACTTTTAGCACCTACTTTGTAAATAGCATTTTCTTTTGCATATACATAGTTATTTGTATTACCCATCCACTGCAACTGTGGTACTGAAACAGGGTATATTTCTCTGTTTCTGTAAATTGCGTCTTCTGCAGTAAACAGTTTTTCCTGAGATGTTAAGCTAAGGCTACCAAGGGTTAAGGCAAACACTAAAAAAAGATTTAAAACTTTGGTCATGATTGATTATTTACGAATTATTTGGTTTTAATTTTTTCAACTAAGAATTTAAAATCTGACAGGTACCTGCTTCTTTTATCGTTTAGGTAGATATAGAAGCTGTCAGGGAGATCAACCGGTATATTTACTTCTTTGTAATTCCACCAACCATTATGTGTAGGATTCTGAGGAAACTGGTATGGTAAATCATATTCCCATATTTTAGTTTTATCGTCCATATCACGTAAAATAATGAAATACCACTTCAGATTTGCCCTTTCTTCATCATACCTGGTTAAATATATCAGCAGCTGCCCTCCGGGGGACTTATTCCGGCTACTATCAACATGAGAACTATCAGTATATAATACGGCTGTAATTGGTGCGAAGTTATATGTAGTTGGATTATCCGGGAGTTGTCCAAAAATTTTTGTTATTTCATAGCCCTCAAAGGTTCTTGTTTCATTATCAAGCCATGTGTTTGAATATAACAACGGGTTTACATTCTGCGATAGTGTTGTTAATACAATTCCGGTTGTAAAGCATACCAGCAGGAAAATAAAATATAGTTTTTTCATTTGTAGTTTTGTTAGTTATAAATTAAACCAATTTTAACAGTAAACTCATTTCAATATAAATTTCCCCTGACCGGAATAATAATTCCATAATTACCTGTTAAAAGAAGATACCGTGTCTGCAAAACTATAAATCAATTCCGGATCTTCCTCAAATCTGTTCCCAACAACTATAATATCTGCTCCTGCATTTATTACACTTTTTGCTTTCTCAATCGTACGAATTCCTCCTCCTATTATAAGTGGTATATCTATTGATCCCTTTACGAATTCTATCATTTCTTCGGGAACATTTTGAATTGCACCGCTACCGGCATCCATAAATACTGTTTGCATCCCAAGCATTTCACCTGCCATTGCAGTACATGCAGCAATATCTTTTTTATCATTTGGTATTGGAAAAGAATTACTCATATATGTAACTGATGTGGGTTTGCCACTATCAATAAGCATATAACCGGTAGGTATGGTTTCAAGACCACTCAACTTAATATATGGAGCTGATAAAACGTGCATACCAATTAACATGTCGGGATTCCTTCCTGATATTAACGAAAGGAACAGCATAGCATCAGCATTACGGCTTATCTGATAAGAATTACCAGGAAACAGTACAACCGGAATATTAGTATTATCTTTAATTGTACGAATGCAATGAAACAAGGAATCACTTGTCATGAGGCTCCCGCCAACAAAAAGGAAATCAACATTAGCTTTTTCTGCAATAACAGCAGTTTCAACAAGCTGTTCGGGAGATAACTTATCAGGGTCAATCAATACGGCCAGTTGTTTAGTTTGCTTTTTGAACAAATCAATTACTTTCATCCTGCTATTATATTTTAATTCAATAATGTGTTTAACAAAAATAATAATAAATTACCACCTTGGATTGATGTTTACAAGGTGATTTTTATACTTACCATTAACTTAATTTCGATGAATTTTGCCAGATTTATTCTTTCAGGTAATAACAATAAACAATGGTAATATTGTAAATGCTAAACAATAACAGTTCTTCCAAAATAATCCGATCAAACAAGAATCAGCGATAAATATATTGCCATCCCTACAGAGGCAACAATTATCCAGAATGTTACCATCGGAGGTAGTTTATCTTTTTCAGGATCATAATCAAATATACTTTCCGGCATTTCTATTTATTATTGTTGAGGTAGTTTGCTTAATCTTTTTCCGTTTTTAAATGCTACAACAAAGGCATCACTTATTCCATTTCTGCTTCGTAGCTGATTTCTTCTTTCACGTGCCTGATCATAAGTGTTAAATGAACCAACTGAATATATGTAAAACCCATTATAAGCATTCTCGCGAATATTTTCCATCGGGATATTGTAGGTGTCACTCAAAAACCTGATGGATATTGCATTTCCATATTTTGCCCGGATTTGAACCCGGTACTCTATTTCTGCTGTCATTACCGGTTCTTCAATAACAACCGGTGTTTCCTTAACCACTTCAACGGGAACATACTCAACAATTTTTTCCTCAACAGGTGGAAGAACAGGTTTTGAAACCTCTTTAGGTTCAATAGTAAGAGCATCTACTTTCGGAGGTTCTACAGGTTTATATGGATTATAATCATATTCTGTCTGGGTTACACCACTATCCTTTGATTTTGTTTGTGATGGTTTGTCGAAATAACTATAATCATCCGACTTTTTTGTCTTTAACGTAGTTGACCCACCAAATTTGTAGGAGATTCCAAATGATGTATAATTATATACATCGTATTTGAATTGATTGGTAAA
The DNA here is from genome assembly GCA_028277395.1 of Bacteroidales bacterium. Lineage (GTDB taxonomy): Bacteria > Bacteroidota > Bacteroidia > Bacteroidales > F082. The sequence goes on from JANQGJ010000085.1 coordinate 131,360, forward strand.
TCCGTCTAATTCATCTGTGTTTAATATCCTGTTAGCAGTTTCGATATTAAGATCTACCCTGTTCGAGACTTTAAGATCAATTCCCAGTCCACCCATTGCCATTCCCTGCAACGACCTCCCTGCAAAACTCTTTCCATTGCCATGCCCCACCTTTTTAATTACTTCTTTTGTGCTAAGATCTTTGAGCTCTGTATTAAAATTTGTAAGTCCTAATCCTAATATTACATATGCATCCCATATTTGATTTGACTTATATTTACGGACGATGTTACGAATACTTACAGATGTATTTAGATTAAATTCAATGTAGTTTGATTCGAAAAACATATTCCAGCTCCTCCTTGTTCCGGATAATTGTCCGTACAAAAATTGTCCCCGGACTCCAAAAACCGGCGATATTCTTTTACCCAGCATCAACCCAGCTCCAAATCGCCATTCGTTTTCGTAGTTTGATATAGGAGCAAATCGATATTGTTTTATATCTCCAAAAAACAAACTTGTTCCGGCATTTGCATTTACAAGCCAATATCCCCTGAAATTGCTGGTTTTATTGTAAGACTGTGCAAAAACGGCACTGCCTGAAAATAAAAATAATACAAGAACAAAAACAAGTCGAATTAGCTTGGAGGTAAATCTGTCGAACATAATTTTCACCATTAGGATCGCATATAGCATCAATTAATAAATAGTGGATAGCAATGACCCTAAAAATATATAATAAAATTACGTTCTACAATTGAGTTCTAATTAATTATCGCCAACCAATTGTTAATATCTTCCATCTGAACTGCAACTATATCAAGTTTATTTTTTTTCCTGTATCCGTTAAGCTTTTGCTGTATTGCTGATGGCTTTGTTTTGATTAAAACTTCGGGACTTGTAAATCCCGCAGGTATCATATATTCAGCCCATTCCGGAGAAACACCCATCTTTTCAAAATCTTCTGCAGTAATTACTTTTTTAACGGCTTCAGGGCGCATTTGAGGGAAAAACAGAACTTCCTGAATTGATGTTTGGTTTGTCATAATCATCACTAATCTGTCGATTCCTATTCCCATTCCTGATGTTGGAGGCATTCCATATTCAATGGCACGAAGAAAATCCTGGTCTATTAACATCGCTTCATCATCCCCCTGGGCAGCCAACTCCATTTGTTCCTCAAATCTTGCCCTTTGGTCGATGGGATCATTTAACTCGGTATAAGCATTAGCCAGTTCTTTACCATTAACCATTAACTCAAATCTTTCTGTTAGTTGCGGATTATCTCTGTGTCGTTTACATAAAGGAGACATTTCAACTGGGTAATCAGTAATAAAAGTCGGTTGAATAAAAGAACCTTCACATTTCTCTCCAAAAATCTCATCTATAAGTTTACCAACACCCATTGAAGGATCGGTTTCAATATCAAGCTCCTTACATACATCAAGTAATTGCTCAACATCCATTTTGCTTACATCGTAACCTGTTGATTCTTTAATTGCATCCAATATGCTTAAACGCTTAAATGGTGCCTTAAAGTCGATTGTGTTTTCACCAACAAGAATTTTTGTTGTACCATGAAGGTCAATGGTGATCTTTTCGATCATCTGCTCAGTCATTTCCATCATCCAGAAGTAGTCTTTATATGCTACGTAAATCTCCATCTGGGTAAATTCAGGATTGTGAAAACGACTCATTCCTTCATTGCGAAAGTCTTTAGCGAATTCAAATACTCCATCATAACCACCTACGATAAGTCTTTTTAAATACAGCTCGTTTGCAATTCTTAAATAAAGTGGAATATTTAGTGCATTATGATGTGTTATAAATGGTTTTGCAGCAGCACCGCCCGGAATAGCCTGTAATATAGGTGTTTCAACCTCCAGATAACCTTTGGCGTTAAGGAAGTCACGCATTGATTTTATCACCTGTGCCCTTCTTACAAAAGTATCTTTTACGCCTTCATTTACAATTAAATCAACATATCTTTGTCTGTAACGCTGATCCGGATCAGTAAATGCATCATAAATCTCCCCATCTTTTTCTTTTACAATTGGCAGTGGTCTTAATGATTTTGTGAGCAGGGTAAATTCTTTAACATGAACTGTTATCTCTCCCATCTTTGTAATAAATACATACCCTACAACTCCTATGATATCTCCAATATCAAGAAGTCTTTTAAATACCGTATTGTACATTGTTTTATCCTCTCCGGGGCATATTTCATCACGTTTGAAATACAATTGGATCCTACCGGAAGAGTCCATTAATTCCAGAAATGAAGCAGCCCCCATTATCCTCCTGCTCATAATCCTTCCCGCTAAGCACACATTCTGATATTCTGATTCGTTTCCGGAAAAATTTGCACATATATCTGCAGCCAATGCATTTACTTTATATTGCTCAGGTGGATAAGCATTTATTCCAAGGTCTTTCAGCTCCTGAAGCGCATTGCGCCGTATTTGTTCTTGTTCACTAAGTTGCATGTTCAAAAAAATTTTTGCAAAGATAAAAAAAAGCTGCCCCTCTGAAATGGCAGAGGAAGCAGCTTTATTTCGAATTTCGTATTTTACTTCCCTTATTTCAGGAATACCTTTTTACTAATGTTTTGTGTTTCGTTCTTAATTTGAACAAAGTAAATTCCTTTAGGATTATTACTTATATCAAGATTAATAACTTCAGAACCGTTTACATTGATATTTTGTACATGAATCACTTTACCAACAATATCAATTACCTGTAATTCAGCATTGTTTAGATCAACTGCATCAATATTCAGACTAAACTGTCCTGTTGTAGGATTTGGATAGATTTCGAGGTTAACAGCTTCAGAATTTTCATCAATTCCAACACAATTAACAACATTTATGATCTGTTCAGCTGAGTTTTCACATCCATTTTCTATGTATGTGTAAGTTACCGTATGTTCACCAACACCTGCTTCCGTTGGGTGGAAATACATACCTTCAGTTACATAATCACCGGAATAAACTCCTCCTTCAGGTGATCCTTTTGTAAGAAGATACGGATCCCAGTCTTCATTACAAACATCACCTTCGTCACCAAAGGCTACATCAGGTAACTCACTAACAGTAATATAGTTTTCTTTGAATGCAGTATCGTAACGGGTACCGTCATAAATTACCAACTTAACATCATATTCACCAAGTTCTGCATAATATACATTAGGGTTCATCAATTCAGATGTTTCAGGATAACCACCTTCAAAAGTCCATTGATATTGAATTACATCACCAATACTTGTGCTTTGGAAATGCGCAGTACCTGACTCACATATCTCAGCAGGTTCAGCTTCAAAATCAGCTAACCATGTAGGATAACCAGGCTCCAGATCTTCAAGCATAACACTACCTGTACTTAATACATATTTATTGTCGTTATCTTGTATCCAGCTAATGAGTTCGCAATTTTCAGCCACCCATGTATTATCAAAATTAAATGTTAAGTCCAATTCAACGGTACTGCTGTTTGATGGAAATGTTACAGCTGTTCCGTTTCCATCAGGAATCATTAAACGTTCAGTATAATCGATTGTTGTCATACCTTGCCAGTTGTATGGTATATCTGTTTCGGTAAGTGCAAAATGAATAACAAGGTTTGTTCCTGAATATGCTGCTATTTTGTCGATAGTAACCTTAATATTGTACAAATCACCGGTGTTGTCTCCGTTAATCGCTACAGCAAATGATGTTTGCTCCTGAATTCGGGCGTTTACAATTGGCAGATAACTACTATAAAGTGAACTACTGTTACTACCTCCTTCTACCTGATTATACTCACCATCAAACTGCGCAGTTGGGTATCCTGTAATATTATAATACTGACAACGAACCTGAGCTTCTGGTGTGTTAAAAGGATCACCGGAATTGTAGTTGTGGTACTCAATTCCTGCAACAGGGTCACCATTCGTATAAAGATCATGTAATCCCATTGCTGCTCCCGGGCAATATGGACAACCTGTTCCTGTTCCAATTTCTACTAATACTTCTTCTCTGTCGATTTGAGCAGAAAGAGCAAAAATTGCAAAAGTTGCTAAAAAAGTAAAGATCAATTTTTTCATAGTAAATGTTTTAAATGATTATATCCTGTTATTTTGACTTGTTTTAACATAAAGTTTGAGCAATTGTATTATAATTCATTTTGGTTTACCTGGTTTATTTAGTGAAATCCCAAACAAATGTGCTACGAACCAAATTATTGAAACGCAATATACTACTATTAAATGAACTGACAACCTGTTATTAACCAAAGGTTGCACGCTTAACAGGTTATCAGATAAAGTTGTAAAAAAAGATGAAATAAATCATAAATTAAATCATGCAGGAATTATTTAACTAATATGAATTTAGTAGTCAATATCCTGCTGTCAACAATTAATATTGCAGTGTAATACCCGGGATCCTGATCTTCAAGCCAGACAATTATTTCCCCGTTTGCCCCAATCTCAGAATTTGAATTGTTATAAACTTTATTTCCTGTGGAACTGAATATTCTAAGTTGACATTTTTTGTAATCGGTTATGCCTGTTTTTATTATGAATTCTCCATTATTTGGATTTGGAGATATGGTTATACGACTAACTTCTTTTTCATCAATACCTGTACAGTTTACAAAATTTATTGCAATCTGATCGGACGTAACACACCCGAAGGAATTTGTTACATCAACATTAATTGTTTGGTTGCCAAGCCCTTTGCCTGTTGTGTCAATCATAATTGTTTGTGTAGTTTCACCTGTAGACCAAAAATATTCTGAACCAGGATTTTTTGCATCCAGGGTCCAGCTTATATCTCCGCATAAGCTGGTATCTGAGCCTATATCAACAACAGGTGATGGTATTACATCAACAAATACTGAGTCTTTGGAATATTTTGTACCATCCCATATTTCTGAAATATACCATGTAGGCTCTGATGCAATTGCAAACGTTCGGGCTTTGGTTGAAACAAATCCTTCGGGATTGGATGACCACACATAAGTTATGGAATCAAACTCACCGGAAACATTTGCACTCAATACAACTATACTTCCCTTGCAGGCAATTTCCGGATTTGACGAAGCACTAACAACAATACTATCTGTTCTAAGGCTTATGGGAATTATTATGACCGGGTCATTCGGGTCATTCGAATGTATCAATGCATTCGTAAAGTATAAATCAACAGGTAAATCAGTAGTATTAAATTTAACAGAAACCATACCTGAATCTCCGGGAGGAAGAGATCCTGAAAGTGGATCCATATCCATCCATCCCTTTACAAATACAGAATAATCTTCCACTTCACCAAAATTCGTTCCCCCGCATGGATTTAACGCTCCGGTATATGTTAGTCTGACCCTCATTTTAGTTAACCCGGTTGATGATCCTGGTGTTGGCGACAATAATCCCTTAAATATTTCTGTTCCATTAATTCCGGTAAGTACAGTGATTTCATCATCATCAAAAACACCATTTATATTCCAGTCAACCCACACCGCACACTGGTCCATGTCATACGGTTTGCCGTTTGTAACAGTTATTTCATAATTTGTTCCTACCTGCATGGCAGTTGATTGATCAGAGTAATCAGCATAATTATCATTTCCGGTATTTAAATTACTGATATCACCTGTTTCCACTCCACTTATATATTCATGATCGAGGCCGCTTCCACCTGATGCTTCACAATATTCACGTTGCCTGTCCTTAACGGGTATTCCTTCAGCGATAACCGAATTCAGTTCAATACTATACTCCAGGTCCAGTTGTCCATTGTTTTTTATTTTGAGAAAATGATCAGATTCCTCTCCAATGGCAACATAATCAGATATTTCGTCAGGGTTAATGTCAATGTCAACAGTTCCCCATTGAAGTTCAATTCCGGTGGCACCAGACTCTACTCCTCCGGCATATGAAGCAGTTACCCTGTATTTAAATACTCCATATTCGGGAAGTAACTGTGTAAAGCTTGTATCAGTTGTAGAGGCAATTGAGTCTCCTTCTCTGTAAATTACAAATCTGTCAAATCCATCGGCATATTCATATGACCAGTATAGGTTTGCTTCGCCTGTTTCAAAAACTACATTACCTTCGATATCAAAAGGTCTGTTTATCGGATTTGTTTGGTAAGGTGAACAAAATGACATTGCGTGACCAAGTCTGTTGTCGGTCCATACCGGATATACTACACCATTTTTTGCATGTATTCCCAGATAATCACCCATATAATCAACTGCCATACCAGGTATTGGTGCAGGTGTAAACCCGACATCACTAACTTTGAATTCTTCCCAGGTTTCACCGCCATCAACAGAGTTAGCACAGAATACTTCACATTGTTCGGGTCCTACATTTCTGTCATCATAGTAGATCATACTTAAGATGCCATGCGTAGGGTCACATGTAATCCAGGGGAAAAAATGTTCCTTACCCTGACCAGGTTCATCCTGGTTTACTTTTAATGGAGTGGTCCATGTATTGCCATGATCTGTCGATTTAATTACATAAACATCAATGTCATCGCCAGTATTGATACCGGGAGTTCCGATATTTGACCATGTTACATAAATTGCCCCTCTGTCAGCACTGTTACTGTTATCAACAACTGCTGAAGGAAAGGAATTCACCCTCATATTTTTACTAGTTTTAGAAGCTCTGATACCCCTGATATTACTAATAATTCTTCTTGCCGGATCCCAGGTAACACCACCATCAAATGAAGTTGACATTCCTATTGCTACTTCATCACTTCCTCCTGATAACCATGTATCATAAATTGCCCAAACAGCATATAATTCACCATTTGGTCCGGTACTAAGATTTACACCCTGATTATGACTTCCTGCACTTACAGCAGAACTGATATTGCTGTTATATGTCCAGGTTTCACCATCATCTGTTGAATAACATATTCCTATTTCTCCCTGGTTTAGTTCTGCAAAGTTTGTCCAGGCAATATAAACATTTCCTTCGTACGGGCTATCAGGACTATTATCTATCCACATATGGTTTTTATCGGTTTCAATATCCGGATTACTCAATGCATCCACATATGTCCAGCTTTGCCCCTGATCATCAGAGTAGGCCACTCCCATTCCCTGGTTATAATTAATATAATTTACATACCACCTGCCGTTAAGACCAATTACTGCTGCAGGGTCACCACTATTATTGCCTCCGGCCCCTTCTATGCTTCCGTCCCATGTTGTTCCGGTATCAAATGAAAAAAAATAATCTGCACCGAAAGGGGTTCCGGCATTATTTTCTGCAGAATTATTTGAATTAAGAACATTTGTTTCATCAATTGGGTTTATAAAGACACTATTTTCACTTTGAACAGAGTTAATATCAGTAACAGGAACATCAGGAGAATCAAGTGTAGCCACAGTAGTTGCCCTTATTGTACTTCCTGTAAAAACAGCATTTTTAACTTTAACATCAGGATTATACGGTACCAGACCTTTTTTTGCTGCCCTTTCCCAATAGCCCATATTGTCAATTCGGGTATCAATTTCTTCACTATTATTATTACTTACAATTGCCAAGGTAATTCCAAACCCTAATAAAATCAGTATAATTACTGTTAATACAATATTTAGTGCTTTCATTTTAATATCCATTAAATATTACGCAATATAGTTATATTGATACAAATAAACGGGCCAAGGTTGTATGAAACTGATTGTGTAACTATTGGATAATTAATCTTAACGGCATTTGTGATCTTTAAACGGCTAATTTAAAAATACAAACCGAATACTTAATTGATAGGATCTTTGCAAAGATTAAGGAGTAACAGATGATTCAAAATATCAGGTTCTTTTCACATTAATTTTTGCTGAACTTTCCACCACCTGTCGGGTATTTCATGATTAAGTGCAGTATTGTAATCATCATATGAACATGGTACATATTGATGTCGTTTGTATTTTTGACTTACCATATCATTCGAACTTACCAACATCCACCACCTGTTGGTTTTTTTGCTTTTCAAGAATATGAGTTCTTCCTCGAAATTGTCGATCTGTACTTTAAATTTTACATAATTCTGATTGTCATTTTCGGGAAAATCATTTCTTCTGTTCGAGAACCCATCTAAAAAGTACCACATCATCTGAGCATATAAATGGGCTGCTTTACCATTTTCATCGAAAGATGGATTTAACTCATAAAAACCAATACTTGAAAGTTTATCGCTCATTCCGGCATAGCGACAAATTCTGCACATTTCATCTCCTGAAAATCCATTTGGCATCGCTTTATCCACTCCCGGAGCATCACTGTGTTTAATACTTGAAATGTCAATACTCAGGATATCTGCATCCCTTACCATAGGTTCTACCTCCTCCATATCAGCCTTTACATTTCCTAACCTGTTGGTATCAAAATACAGGTTTTTCATTAACACCAAAGAATCTTTATCGACAAAATAAGTTTGGTAACCAATATTGGTAAAATTGAATAAGAAGTTTGGCTGATGTAGAATTATATGACTTAAATATGACCGATTGTTTAATTCATGTTCATCATGACCAAGGTCAAAAGACGGATCAACCGATGCAATATTAATTATACGACCTATATTTTCATAAGCCAGGTAATTTGCATAAGTAATATCCTGTCCTCCACCAATTATTAATGAAACAATGTTGTTTTTAAGCAGGTATGATACTACCTCTTTAAGGGCAAAATATGTATCATCAATACGATGACCCTTTTTAATATTACCAATATCAGCAATATTGATATTATTCCAGTGTGAAAATAGTTTGTAAAACCAGCTTCGTACCTCATCAGGAGCATTATTGCACCCTTTGTTGAGTGTTCCCCGGTCATCACAAACACCGATTATGACGATATCAATGTTATCAAGATCGGGAAAATTATGTTTATCTTTATGAATTTCAACTATATCGGATAGTTGATTTCGTCCTGTATCTTCGGCCAGCTGAATTTTCTCAATATTTATTGCATCAAGATATGTACTAATATCCATTGTTCAACTTTAGGTAGTAATTGATGGACGAAGATAAATAATATTTCGAGGATTGTGATTTTACCTGCAAAAAAGATCATCAGTCATTTTATGTTCATGTATCAAAAACATAATTCTCAATATGAGATTTACAAAAACAAATTCACAAATGAAATTATGAAATTAAGGCATCAGTAGTTATGATGGTTTCCCACCACTAATCATAAAATAGTTAATCTTATGATCTTTCTGAACTTATTTTTTCTTTTTGGTATATCTTTTCTTCGACATACTTTTGGGATCTTCAGCTATTTTATAGCATTCTTCAAGGGTTAATGCTGCTGCATCGGTCCCTTTTGGCAATTTATAGTTTTGCTTATCAATTACCATGTAGGCTCCATATCTTCCATTGAGTAACTGAACTTTCTCGTCTTCAGGAAATGTTTTGATGATTTTTTCCCTGTCGGCTTTTCTTTTAGCCTCAATTAGTTCTATGGCCCTGTCAATCTTAATTGATGCCGGGTCATCATCTTTTTTAATTGAAATAAATTTACCATCATGTTTCACATAAGGTCCAAAACGGCCAATGGCGACACTTATCTCTTTTTCTTCATAATTACCAAGAATACGAGGGTATTCAAAGAGCTTAAGTGCTTGTTCAAGCGTAATAGTTTCTATACTCTGATTCTTTCTAAGTCCGGCGAATTTTGGTTTTTCCTCAGATTCTGTTTCTCCAATCTGTACAAGAGGCCCAAAACGTCCTATTTTAACATAAACATTGTTACCGGATTTGGGATCAACACCTAACATTCTTTCTCCACTAAATTTGCCTGACTCTTCCTGAGTTTTTTCAATTTTCGAATGAAACGGGCCATAGAACTCTTTGATCATATGGTTCCATTCCTTTTTACCCTCAGCAATTTCATCAAATTCCTTTTCAACATCTGCTGTGAAGTTGTAATCCATTATTTTATCAAAATACTGAACCAGGAATTTCGTAACCAGGGTGCCTATATCGGTTGGGAATAATTTTGATTTGTCAGAACTAATGTTATCGTATAATGTTTGAGATGAGATATTTCCATTTTTTAAAGTAAGGCATTGTGCTTTTTGCTTACCCGGATCTCTGGTTTCTTTAACAACATACTCACGTTTCTGTATTGTAGAAATTGTCGGGGCATAAGTAGAAGGACGTCCTATACCTAGTTCTTCAAGTTTTTTAACTAGACTTGCTTCTGTATATCTTGGAGGATGTTTAGTGAACCTTTCCCGTGCTCTCATTTCAATTAATAACAGACTATCGCCTGACTTCATAACTGGTAATAATCCCTGTTTTTCTCCATTCTCATCATCCGTACTTTCAAGATACACTTTTAAAAAACCATCAAATTTTATAACCTCACCCGTTGCGGTAAAATTTTTATCTGCTCCTGTAGTATCAATACTTACAACCGTTTTTTCAAGTGCAGCATTACTCATTTGCGAAGCAATAGTACGTTTCCAGATCAAATCGTACAGTCGTTTTGCATCATTATCCCCTTCAATTGATTGATTTGTAAGATAAGTTGGTCTGATGGCTTCATGTGCTTCCTGAGCGCCTTTTATTTTATTGGAATATTTTCTTACTTTCAGATAATCTTCTCCATATTGACTCACAATAACATCTTTCGCCATACCAATAGCTGTATTCGACAGGTTTACAGAATCGGTACGCATATATGTGATCTTACCTGATTCATAAAGACCCTGAGCTACTCTCATGGTATTTGCCACAGAAAACCCTAATTTCCTGGATGCTTCCTGCTGAAGTGTTGATGTTGTAAAAGGAGGAGCCGGTGATTTTCTGGCAGGTTTTTTTTCAACTGAACTAACTGTAAATCCAGCATTTATATGGTTATTTAAAAAATCATAAGCCTGTTTTTCTTCCTCAAACTTAACAGGATATTCTGCACTAAAGCTGTTCCCCGGATCACCTTCAAGACTAAATTCTGCAACTATTTTAAATGCAGAAGTGCTGACATGATTTTTAATTTCGTTTTCTCTTTCTACTATTAACCTCACTGACACAGATTGTACCCTTCCTGCAGATAGTGAAGGCTTTACTTTTTTCCATAGCAATGGTGACAGCTCATAACCAACAAGTCTGTCAAGTACTCGTCTTGCCTGTTGAGCTGAAACAAGATTATGGTTGATCCCTCTTGGTGAATTGATGGCATTGGTAATGGCATTTTTGGTTATTTCATGAAAAACAATTCTTTTGGTATTGTCATCCTTCAATCCTAAAGCATTATAAAGGTGCCATGATATTGCCTCTCCTTCACGGTCTTCATCAGATGCCAGCCAGATAGTTTCTGCTGATTTTGCTAACTTCTTAAGTTCACTTACAGTTTTTTTCTTATCCGGGCTAATTTCGAATTTGGGTTCAAATTCATTCTCCACATCAACACTAAGCTTGGTCTTGTTTAAATCCATAACATGACCAAAACTAGACCTGACAGCAAATTCTTTACCTAAAAATCCTTCTATTGTTTTTGCTTTCGCAGGTGACTCCACTATCACAAGATTCTTTGCCATACTCAATACCTTTATATCCATCTGATAATATTATCAGATGAGTTTTTAAAAGCTGCAAAAGTATATAATTCTTATAATACGGAATATTTTTATCAAAATTATTGGACAGTTTTCGTATTGGAATCTCTTAATCCAGACTTAATTATATGGATTACTCAACTAATGACACAGTCTCTATATTTTCCATTGTATCAGGATTAATAACTCTCAGATTTATTTTTTTACCATGAATATCGAATATCATCAAAGCATATTGTGTTGAGAATTTTTCAACTGATTCTGACCAGGGTAATTTTTGCTGACCATAATAAGGAGCACCAGCCGACCCATTAGTTATCTGCCAAAAAGGTCTGCTGATATCAATCTTCTTCCCTTTATAATTATCTGGGTAAATCTGAGTTTTTCCTGTTAATTTTAATCGGCTGTAATTGTGTTCATCTCCACATAATAAAGCAACAACTTTCTCACTTTTATTTATCATAATATCAAGAAACCTATCTCGCTGTTCTATTATTCCTTTTTCTAATTTCATTCCTGAAACCGTTGGTCTTATGTTATTATTCCCGTAATACCACATATCATCAGAAGCGTGGCCACCATTTGGAAAAGCAGGAGTATGAATTGTAACAAAAATATGGTCAATATCTTTATCCTTATTGAACTTTTCAATTGTATTTTCGAACCATTCCATTTGATTATCCATAATATAACCATGCGGATTACCTCCGATTTCAGGTATCATATTAGTTGACGGGGCATACCAATAATCAGAGTTGAGCACTATCATGGCTATATTATCATAAACGTAATAATAAACTGTTTCGCCATAAAGCGGAAAATCAATTTTATCAGGAGATGGGTCGTAATAAGTATTGTCTTCACTTACAGGTCCATTTTCAGGATTTACAAAAGTTTTGGTAAAAAGAGCTTCAGCTGATTTATTAAAAGGAAATTTATCGATACTAATTCCATAACTACTTCCATCATCAAAAACATTAACTAACGCTTCATGATTTCCGGTGCCAATATTAAAGGGCATATAATGCCAGTAAGGTTCAACTGCTTTTTTCCAGTTAGCAAATTCCAATAATGTTTGACCGATACTTGGGGAATAACCATTAATCATATCACCCGTAAACTGAAAAAAAGCAGCATTTTGAAATGACGCCAGTACGGCCATTCTTCTCATGATATAAGCATTCACACCAAATATATTTCTTTCTCCTCCACCGGCACCGGCACGTGAATCGCTTGTATATGCAAAACTAAAAGATGAGCGGGTTCCCTTTTGTGGTGCAGTTGTGAAATCATATGTTAAATTATTACTACCATATTGTAAAGTGTATTCGTATTTTGAATCAGGTATCAGATTATCAACGGTTATTTCATAACTCATCGAATTTTTATCACTATCCTTGCTTATATGGTAATGTTTGTTATTTATAGTGATTTTAGGTTCGCATGGCATATTAGTCTCAAAACTAATTACAACAGAGGTATCTGTAAGATTTGTAAGGTAAGGCCCTGCAACAACTGATAAATCAACTTCAAAAGGACCTTTACCAATAATATTCACAACTCCATTATATATTATTTTACCGTAATTATCGGCAATCCTGTAACCTACCCTTGCTTTTCCTGATTTTTCCCATCCGGCAATATCATATTTACCTCTGAGCTTATTTATTGCTATTTCAGATTTGCCTGTTATAATTTTTGAACTTTTCTTGAAATACACAGGTTGAGGATACCGAATATTCTCATCAGGGTATAAGCCATAATAAACTGTACCATAAAACTCGCTGTTATTTATATCAAGTAATAATCCATTATCCGTACCTGCAATATCAGGGCGAAAATTATTCAGTGTAAATACCGACTCTGAGTTGTCCATCCAGGCAGTGTCACCTGATTTGACTGAAACAAAATATAAATGGCCAGTACTATCAACAGAAATACCTGAGTAAACCGAAGGGATATCATAGTTTGTACCTGATTCCTTACCAGATTGAGCAGATACTGTTAGTGAAAAAAGAATAAATAAAAAAAGTAATGTTGTTTTCATTTTGCAATGTTTTTTCAGGAAGTATTAATTAATTAATGTCAAAAATAATTATTAATTATATTTTTGTTGTGAATTATAAATTAACTTTATTTTGAACCAAATATTTACGTACGTGAAAAAATATTAAATTTGCATCGACCATTCCAAAAACTAACTAGTACAATTAATAATATAACATAAACTTATTGATGAATAATTATTTCCTAAGGAGTTTCAGAGCAATAATTTGGATAAGTCTGGTTTCTCTGATTTTTTCCTCATGTATTCCCCAAAAGAAAATGCTGTACCTCCAGGTTCAGGAAGAAACAGATACGTTAACCTCCTTTAAAAATGAACGTAAAATTGAATATAGAATTCAGCCCGGGGATAATCTGTACATCAGAGTGGTTACTCTTGATGAAAAAACTACATTGTTACTAAACCCTCTTTCATCAGGCACATCTACAAATATTAGTAATGACGCATCAGTTTACCTCAATAGCTATAACGTATCTGAGAGCGGCTATCTGGATTTTCCAATGATTGGAGAAATATTTGTTCAAAATAGCAGTATCGAAGAAGTTAAGGATAACATCCAGGAGAAATTAAACACTTATATGAAAGAGTTCATAGTTATTGTTAAGTTGGTAAACTTTAATATAACAATGCTTGGTGAGGTAAATAATCCTGGACAATACAAAATTTATCAGGATAACATAAATATATTTGAGGCTGTATCAATGGCAAACGACCTTACAGATTTTGCTAACAGAAATAAAGTTGCAATTATCAGGCAAACAAAAACAGGCTCTGAGGTAGTTTATATTGACATGACCAAACGCGACCTGTTACTCTCTGATTACTACTACCTTAAGCCCAATGACATTGTGTATGCCCAGCCTGTAAAAGGGAAACAGTTTACATTTGCTAATTTCCCATACGGAGTTGTTTTTGGATTTATATCATCAACTATACTTATTCTTTCTTACATAAAGTAATTATAAATAATACGAAATGGCAATCGATAATTTTGAAGGAATTCAGCAACATGAAGAAAGCATTGACATTAAAGCTCTGTTTTTTAAATTTGTAAGATACTGGTACTTATTTGCACTCACAGTATTTGTTTCAATAGTTGTGGCTTTTTTATTTAATAAATATACCAGTCCGATTTATGAAGTAAATACAACCGTACTTGTTAAAGATGATAAAGGGGCACTTGACCCGTCAGCTATGCTAGGTGGATTAAGCCTTAGTAATACCCAGCAAAACATTGAAAACGAAATAGGAATAATAACCTCTTTTTCATTATCCTACAGGGCAATAAGAGAGCTTGATTTTGAAGTTTCTTATTATTCCGATAAAGGGTTGATTAATACAGAAATGTATCATACATCACCATTTGAAGTTGTAATGGATACAAGTACTCCGCAGGCAGTTGGATTAAGGTTCCTTGTGGAAATCATTGATAAAAATAAGTATACAATACAGGCAGAGGGTGAAGTAGTCAAAAAATTTAACTTTTCAACAACAAAGTATGATGATGATAAACTCGAAAATGTTAAATGGAATGGTACATTTAATTTTGGAGAACTGGTGGAGTCTGATTTAGGATCATTTAAAATAATACTCACAGATAATTTCAATCCTGAAGAAAGTTTAAACAATAATTACTATTTTATTTTTAAAGACTACTTAAGCTTAACACAGGCGTTTAGAGGTTTTAACATTGATCCGATAAACAGGGATGCTTCTATTCTGGATATCAGATTGAAATACAGTAATACTAAAAAAGCTGTTAACTTTCTTAACATGCTGACTACGGTGTACCTCAAAAGGAGTCTGGAAAAAAAGAATCAAATTGCATCTAATACGATTAAGTTTATCGATGGTCAGCTTTCAGTTATTGCTGATACCCTGAGGTCTGCTGAATTGAACCTCCAGTCGTTTCAATCTGCCAATGAAGTAATGGACCTAAGTTTTCAGGCCCAACAGGTTTTTACCTACATTGAGGATCTGCATAAACAGAAAGCCGAACTGGAAGTAAAATCTAAATATTATCATAATTTAAAAAATTATATTCAAAAAAACTCCGAAGATATTGATAAACTTGTTGCCCCTTCAGCAATGGGAATTGAAGACCCTGTTCTAAATGTTCTTGTGGGAGAATTGATAAGTTTATACGGTCAAAAATCAGAGGTATTACTTTATTCTACCGAGAAGAATCCTTCAATCATTAGCATTAATACTCAAATAAGGAGTACTCAAAATGCTATTTTGGGGAATATTGGTAACATAATTGATAATTCTGATGAAACCCTTGAAGACATTAATAATAGAATTAATGAATTTACTCAAAAAGCCAGTTATTTACCTATTACTCAACGAGAATTAATAAACTTCCAGCGCCAGTTTGATATTGCTGATAAAATATACACCTATTTGTTACAGAAACGATCTGAGGCTCAAATTACTATGGCATCAAATATGCCTGATAACGAAATTATTGATATTGCCCGTGATGACATGACTAACCAGGTATTTCCAAAGAAATCACTTAACTACGTGATTGCACTTATTCTGGGATTCTTGTTTCCTGTAGTTTATATTCTTGGTAAAGACTATTTCAATGACTCAATAATTGAGAAAAAGGATGTTGAAAACAATACTAATTTCCCAATTATCGGGCAATTACTCCATTCCAGTAAAGATAGTCAGCTTGTTGTATTGGATTCACCAAAATCAAGCGTTTCAGAAGCATTTAGATCTTTAAGAACAAATATGCAATACCTTGTAAAAGGTAAGGAACAAATTACCATAATGGTAACGGCCGATATGGTGAGTGCAGGTAAAACCTATGTGTCCATTAATATGGCCAGTATTTATGCTCAGTATGGTAAGAAAACCGTATTACTTGGTTTTGACCTCCGTAAACCTAAAATTTATCAGGATTTTGGTTTGAGTAATAATGTGGGACTTACAACTTACTTAATAAACAAAGCATCTCTGGATGATATTATTCAACCATCAGGTAAAAGCGAATATCTTGATATAATAATGGCAGGTCCTGTTCCTCCAAATCCTGCCGAGCTGATTGCATCGGAAAGAAATGCTGAATTGTTCAGAGAGCTTAGGGAAATATACGATTATATTATTATCGACACACCACCTGTGGGACTTGTAACCGATGCTTACCTCCTGATGGAACATACAGACATAAACATATTCCTTGTTCGTCAATCAATTACAAATAAAAAAGTGTTTGCCTCCATAATTAAAGATATTGAAGATCGTGGAATGAAAATGGCAATTGTAATTAATGACATAAAACTAACCGGAGGAGGATATGGGTACGGTTACGGATATGGGTATGGATATGGATATGGTTACGGGTATGGGTATGGATACGGATATGGGTATGGGTATTATACCGATGATAAACCAGATAAGAGAAAGTCATTTGCTAAGCGATTATTTAATAAAATCTGACATCTCTTTAAATTAGTAATACAAAATCTATTTTAATATGAGTAATCCTTGCAAAAATTTTGCTTTGGTTGGTGCATCAGGATATATTGCCCCAAGGCATATGAGAGCTATTAAAGACACTGATAATAATCTGGTTGCAATGTTAGACCCTATGGACAGTGTAGGTATTATCGATAGCTATTTTCCTGATTCAGACTTTTTTACCGAGCCTGAACGTTTTGACAGACATTTGGATAAATTAAGACGTAAAAACACCAATAAAGTTGATTTTGTAAGTGTATGTTCTCCTAATTATTTACACGACGCTCATATCAGGATGGCATTACGAAATGATGCTCATGCTATTTGTGAAAAACCATTGGTGCTAAATCCATGGAATCTGGATAGTTTGTCAGATATTGAACAAAGAAGTGGAAAAAAAATATTTAATATCCTTCAGCTTAGGCATCACAAATCAATCATTGAATTAAAGAAAAAAATTGACACTCTGCCAAAAGACCGTATTCATGATATTGATTTAACATATATTACTTCCAGGGGCAAATGGTATCATTATTCGTGGAAAGGAAATATTGAGAAATCCGGTGGCATTGTAACTAATATTGGTATTCATTTTTTTGATATGTTGGGGTGGATATTTGGTAATGTTATGAACAACACTTTGCACTTGTTACAAGCTGACAAGGCATCAGGAATGTTACAATTAAAAAATGCCAATGTTAGATGGTATCTTAGCATAGATAAAAATGATCTGCCGGTAGAAGCAACAAATAATAAGTTAACCACTTACCGGTCAATAAAGGTCAATGATGAAGAATTTGAGTTTAGTGGTGGATTTACTGAACTTCACACCGAAAGTTATAAAAACATATTGCTTGGTAATGGATTTGGGATAAATGATGCAAGAAACAGTATCGAAATAGCACATTTAATCAGAAATCAGAAAATTACTTCAAATTCAAATGAAACTCACCCTCTGATGAAATAATTATGAGCACCGATAAATTTTGGTTCGCTATATACGTTAAATCAAGATCGGAAAAAAAAGTTGCCCGTGAACTGCAGATCAATAGTATCGAACATTTTTTACCAACAATAAAAGTTCTGAAACAATGGAGCGACAGAAAAAAACTGGTTGAAGAACCTCTCTTCAGATCATATGTTTTTGTTAATGTCAATACAGAAGAATTTTATAAAGTTGTACATACTCCGGGGTTTGTAAAATACGTTTCTTTTGAAGGCAAAGCTGTACCCATACCAAATGTACAGATTACAGCAATAAAACAGTTTCTGGAACAAACGGAACCGGAAAAACTAAATGATGCTGACTGGACTTATGGTAAAAAAGTTGAAGTAATTTCCGGAAGCATGACCGGACTAATGGGAGAACTTGTTGATATTAAAGGAAAACAGAAAGTAAAAGTCCAGATCGAAACCGTTGGAAGTGCAATATTGATCCAAATTCCTAAAAGTAAATTAAGAATATTGTAAATAGCTGTTTTTTGTGATTAGTATTTTTATCTTGTATTTATCCATCTTCTGATGAGCATGAAAATAAGGTGATTGAATGATTCTCAGTTATGATCGTATTATCATTCTTATAGTTTGATGGTTATTTTTTGCAATCATTATAGTATTTTTACCGGCTAAATTTAATGAAAATGAATACTCCGTCATATTCCATAAATAATTTACGTCAGTTGGAAGCTGAATCTATTCAGATCATTCGTGAGGTTGCTGCTGAATTTGAAAACCCTGTAATGCTATACTCCATCGGTAAGGACTCTTCGGTAATGGTTCGTCTGGCCGAAAAAGCTTTCTATCCGGGAAAGGTACCATTCCCGTTGATGCACATTGATTCGAAATGGAAGTTTAGAGAAATGATAAAGTTCCGCGATGATTACACAAAAGAAAAGGGTTGGAACCTTATTGTTCATTATAATAAAGAAGGATTTGAATCCGGTATGGGACCGTATACACATGGTAGTAAAGTACATACTGATGTTATGAAAACACAGGCATTGCTTGCCGGTCTTGACAAATATAAATTTGATGCAGCATTTGGCGGAGCCCGACGCGATGAAGAAAAATCAAGAGCAAAAGAGCGGATATATTCTTTCAGGGATAAATTTCATCAATGGGATCCGAAAAATCAACGTCCCGAATTATGGAATATTTATAATGCAAAAGTTCACAAAGGTGAATCTATCCGGGTTTTCCCAATTTCAAATTGGACGGAACTTGATATCTGGCAATATATCAGACTTGAGAAAATACCTATTGTACCACTGTATTTTGCGAAAGAACGCCCAATTGTAGAAGTTGATGGCAGCCTGATCTTGGTAGATGATGACAGAATGCCAAAGGAACTACGAGATAAAGCAGAAATGAGAAAGGTTCGTTTCAGAACCCTTGGATGTTATCCACTTACCGGTGCCATAGAATCCGGTGCGGATACAATTGAAAAAATCGTAGAAGAAATGATGACTGTTACGAAAAGTGAACGTACTACCCGTGTAATTGATTTTGATCAGGAGGCGAGCATGGAACAAAAGAAAAGAGAAGGGTATTTTTAATTTGTCGTAATAAACAATCTGTATTTTAAATACCTGTCAAAATCAAAAAAGGCATCTTCAAACTAATGAAATATTAATTGCAAAATGGATATAAAAGAATTTCTTGATCAGGACCAGAAAAAAGATTTACTGCGATTACTCACAGCCGGATCTGTTGATGATGGTAAATCAACATTGATAGGAAGATTATTATTTGATAGTAAAAAGCTGTACGAAGATCAGCTTGATGCATTGAAACGAGATAGTAAAAGAGAAGGTCATGCCGGTGGAGAAATAGATTATGCTCTGTTGCTGGACGGGTTAAAAGCCGAACGTGAACAAGGTATTACAATAGATGTGGCATACAGGTATTTTTCAACTGCAAAACGAAAATTCATAATTGCAGACACCCCTGGTCATGAACAATATACCCGAAATATGGTAACCGGGGCTTCAACAGCTAACCTGGCAATTATCCTGATTGATGCCAGAAAAGGTGTAATTACCCAGACTCGCCGACATACTTTTCTTGTATCACTACTTGGAATTAAACACATTATTCTTGCTGTAAATAAAATGGATTTAATGGATTACAGTCAGGAAGTATATGATAGAATATGTAAGGATTATTCAGAATTTGTTACACCTCTTGGAATATCTGATGTAAGGTTTTTCCCTATTTCCGCGTTGAAAGGTGATAATATAGTTGATTTGTCGGACAGAATGCCCTGGTACCATGGGAAAAGTGTTTTGGAGCATCTGGAATCAGTACATATTACCAGCGACAGGAACTTTTCAGACCTCAGATACCCTATACAATATGTAATCCGACCAAGTTTGGATTACCGTGGTTTTGCTGCGGAAATAGCTTCAGGAGTTATCCGTAAAGGTGACGAAATAATGGTATTACCTTCCAGAAAAAAATCTATTGTTAAGGATATTATTACATATGACGGCAAAATCGATTATGCATTTCCTCCACAATCAGTTACAGTGACACTTGAGGATGAAATCGATGTTTCAAGAGGAGATATGATTGTACATCCAAACAACCTACCGAAAATTGAACGGCACTTCGAAGCTATGCTGGTCTGGATGGATGAAGAACCCATGAAAAACGGGACACAGTTCTTTATTAAACAGGGATCTCAAACAACAAAAGCCAGAATAGATAAGATCAGACATCTGGTTGATGTAAACACACTTGAGAACAGGGAAACTGATAGTTTCGCATTAAACGAAATTGGCAGGGTAGTAATAACTACTGTTAAGCCATTGTTTTTTGATGCTTACAAAAAAAACAGGCAAACAGGGTCATTTATTTTCATTGATCCGGTAACTCATAATACATGTGCTGTTGGGATGATAATTGACAAGTTGAGCAGCGATGAACTACCAAGTAAGATTGTTGATTTAGACGTTAATAAAATAGCAAGCGGAACAGGATTGATATCCAAACCGGAGTTTGAAAAGACCTACCAGCAAAAGGGGAATACAATCTGGATTACCGGCCTGCATGGTTCAGGAAAAAACGATTTGGCATATACCCTTCAGCGACATCTTTTTGATATGGGAGCAAAAGTAATGTTATTGGATGGAAAGTCTGTAAGGTCAGGGTTGTCTCGTGAATTAGATTATTCACCAACTGATAGGGCTGAGCATATGAGAAGAGTTGCTCATTTATGTAAGCTAATGAATGATCAGGGAATTCTTGTTATATGTTCTTTTGTTTCTCCCGACGATTCTATCAGAGTGCAAATTAAAGAAATCATTGGAGAAAATAACTTTCATCTAATCTATATCGATGCCGATATAGAATTCTGCCGTAAAAATGATAAATATGGTATTTATGAAAAAGCAGATGAAGGTACATTAAGATATCTGCCGGGTGTTGATATGGAATATCATGTACCGGAAAAACCTTCATTAAGTTTTGATGCAACAGATAATAATAACAAACTGGACGAATTGTTGGATTATTTGTCAGACAATAAGATTTATCCTGTTTAATTTATTTTCTGACAACCTGATACTTGCAGATGCTGATTAGAGTTAATACCTGAATCTGGATTCTAATCTGATTTACTTTTACTAAATACTCTTCGTAACCAAATAGGTAGAATAATTACTCCGATAAAAAGGTAAGGGTAATATGACAACATCCTCCAGAATATAGCTAGTGGAGCATACCATGAGCTATTAGATATGAAATCTCCAAGGAAATCAGAAAATACAAACTCTGCTACTCCACTTCCTCCGGGAGTAGGACTAACGAGAAGGATAATCCACATGCTCAACTGTCGTCCGTAGATCAAAAAATGATCAGCAATACTATATTTGTTCGCAAAAAAGGCAATTAGCATAAAATTCACCACCCAATATCTTCCTGTCCAGGCAAGTATGGTAGCCAGAAAACTCTTGATCCAGTATGCAGCAGGTTTGCTTTTTATTGAACGGGATGTTTGTATTAACTGATTTGCAGATTTACGAGCTCTTAACCGCCATCTTGTTAATACAGGGAAAAGAAAAACCCAGGATATAAACGATTTGAACATATGAGGGTTGATGAATAAGGCATAAGTCAGGAATAAAGTATAAATGAAAATTATTGCATAGCCACCGTAAAATGCATAAATGATTTGGTCAATGGAAACAGAATCCGGAGGAAAAATGTTGTTTCCAAATATAAAATAAACAATCGGAACCGAAATAATAAAAAATACTTCATCCAAAAATATAGCTGTTAATACCACAGCTGTACTTTTACCTCCGTTAATACCTTCTTTATAAAGGAAAAAAATTGCAGGGCCTGTACCACCAACAACTGATGGTGAAATTGCCGAACTAAATTCCCATAACATGATAATATTAAAAGCCTGACGCCAGGTTATACCACCATCTGTAAGAACAATTAACCGGTATATATAGGCAAAATCGCGTACAGCCATCATTAAAAGAGCCATCAGAATGTAGAAAAGTACGTGCCATGATAATGATAAAAAGGAAAATGTATCCTCATCAAAACTTTTAAACATTAAATATGCACTTACTCCAACTCCAATCAATATGGGCCAGATTATCCTACCAGGTTTAAGGGTGTTTACTATTTTATCCAAAACAAATTACTTGTAGTGCAAATATAGTTCATATCAACATAGTTCATCTTATATAAGTTGTTACTTTATTATTAAAAATAATGCCTTTATGGCAGGTTATAAAGACTGCGCCTGTCATATTGTCGCGTTTTGGCAATTTTTAGAGATGAAAAGGGTAGTGGAACAGAAATTGAAAATGAGTAAAAAGAAATTAATTAACAATAAACATAGGAGATTTTAAAATGAATTTAGTAAGATTTAACCACCTCGGATTTACAAACATTTTCGACCACATGGAGAAATGCAGCAATGGATACTTTAACGACACAAAAGGGAGTATTCCTTCAGTAAATATTATCAATAATGATAATGATTTTGTGATCGAACTTGCCGCTCCCGGATTAAAAAAAGATGATTTCAACATCAAACTTGAAAATCAACTATTGACAATTTCAAGGGAGGTTGAGGAAAAAAAGGAAGAAAAGAACGATAACTATACCAGGAGAGAATTTGTTTACAGCAACTTCAGCAGATCATTCACTCTTCCAAAAACAATTAAGTATGATGATATTACAGCTGATTACAGTGAAGGAATACTAAAAATATCCCTTCCAAAAAAAGAAGAAGAAGCAAAACTGAGTCGTGAGATTAAAATTTCATAATACTTAATTAACTGGATGCGAAACCCGGTCGAGAGATCGGGTTTTTTGTTGCATCAGTTTCTATAAATAATAATGCAACACCTTTCGTATTCAAATTGTCAATTTTTACAATGTGAGTACATATTTAACGTTCAAAATTAAAATACATTTGTATCAATTTTATAAATTAAAAACTAATTTAATTATTATGAAAAAACTTATACACGTCTTGTGTGCTGTTATGTTATTTGGGAATTTTGTTTCCTCTGCTGCGAACATACCGGATGATAAAAAAGTTCCTCTTGACCCCAAAGTTCGCTACGGTAAACTTGATAATGGTATGACTTACTATATCAGGGCAAATGAACTCCCTGAAGATCGTGCAGATTTTTACATTGTATTTAATGTTGGCGCCATTCTTGAAAATGATGATCAGGACGGTCTTGCCCACCTGACAGAACATATGGCCTTTAACGGAACCAAGAACTTTCCTAAAAAAGGAATTCTTGACTTTCTTGAAAGAAACGGTGTTGCATTCGGTCATAACGTAAATGCTTTTACTAGCCTTGATGTAACTGCATATAACCTGAATGATGTACCACTTACTGATGAATCAATAGTAGATTCTTCACTTCTTGTACTACACGACTGGTCGAATTATGTTTCTTTTGAAGATGAGGAGATTGATGCCGAAAGAAAAGTAGTGCATGAAGAATGGAGAACCCGACGCAGTGCTGATTTCAGAATGATGAAAGAACTCATGCCAATTATATACAAGGATTCTAAATATGCGAAACGCGATGTTATTGGCAGTCTTGACGTTATAGATAATTGCTCATACGAAACTTTGCGTTCATTCTATCGCGACTGGTACCGTCCGGATTTGGAAGCAATAATTATTGTTGGTGATTTTGATGCTGATGAAATGGAGAAAAAAGTTGTTTCACTATTTTCAAAAGTACCTAAAGCAAAAAATCCAAAAGAAAGGCCAACTTATGAAGTCCCAAATAATGCAGAACCTTTAATTGGAATAGCAACCGATCCGGAAGCTCAAAGAAACTCTATCATGGTTTATTTTAAACATGATATTGTTGAACCCGAAGACAAGAATATTGACTATATGCGTGAACTATTGGTTAGACGTTTGTACAACGACATGATAAACAATCGTTTAAATGAACTGGTTCAAAAAGAAAACCCTCCTTTTATTGTTGGATACTCTGCCTACACAAATATGGTAAGATCAAAAGATGCTTTTATGGCAGTAGCGTTTGCAAGGGATAACGAAGTGTTAACAGCACTTAACAGTGTACTAACTGAAAATGAGAGAGTTCGTCAGCACGGCTTTACACAAAGCGAATTAGACCGTACTAAAAAAGATATTCTGCGTGGATACGAAAAATCATACAAAGAAAGGGAGAAACAAAAAAACAATAATTACGTTTGGGAATATTTCTCAAATTACTTAACAAATGAACCAATACCCGGTATTGAGTTTGAATATGATTTTGCAAAAAATGTTCTTCCCGGAATTAAACTTGAAGAGATCAATACACTACCTGATAAGTGGATCACCAAAGAAAATATTGTGGTTTCTATTACGGGACTTGAGAAAGAAGGAGTATCACTGCCAACAGAAGAAGAAGTTCTTGAGGTTATAAAAAAATCACGAAATGCTGAACTCGAAGCCTATGTTGATGCCGTTCTGGACATACCCCTGGTTGCAAACATTCCCGAACCATCACCGGTTAAAGAAACTGAAGAATTAAAAGACCTCGGTGTTACAATCTGGACTCTCGAAAATGGTGCAGAGATAATAATAAAGAAAACAGATTTTAAAGAAGATGAAATATTATTCGAAGCATACAGCTTTGGAGGCAGCTCTCTTATTGATCTGGATAAAATTCCATCGGCTGATATGACCACAACTATTGCCTCACAATCAGGTGCCGGTGAATTTGATAATATTTCTCTTGAAAAAATGATGGCAGGAAAAGTACTCAGACTTAATCCATATATTTCTGATATCGCTGAAGGGTTCAACGGATCAACATCACCTGAAGATTTGGAAACCTTTATGCAATTACTGTATTTAAAATTTGAACAGCCAAGGTTTGATAAAGAGTCCTATAGTGCATTTATGGGTCGTATTAAAGCATGGATACAAAATACCAGTACCGATCCACGAACAGTTGCCAGAGATTCCATTTCATTTTTAATGGCAGACAGAAATCCAAGAAAGTCTCCAATGAATGTTGAAAAGCTTGACAAAGTCACTTTTGAGGATATTAAGTATATCTATACCGACAGATTCAACGACGGGGCAGATTTCAGGTTTTATTTTGTTGGTAACATTGATGAAGCAAAACTAAAACCCTTAGTTGAAACATATA
The DNA here is from genome assembly GCA_028277395.1 of Bacteroidales bacterium. Taxonomy (GTDB): domain Bacteria; phylum Bacteroidota; class Bacteroidia; order Bacteroidales; family F082. The sequence goes on from JANQGJ010000085.1 coordinate 157,105, forward strand.
TTGGTGGTTTATCTGATAAGTCTCGTTCAGAAACATGGAAAGACAATAATGTACGACCTCCAAAAGATAATGCCGTTAATGTTTTCAATATTCCTATGGAAACCCCAAAAGCTACAGTTTTTGTAAATTATAATGGTAAATTCAGGTACAATGCCGAAAATTTAGTTTATTTAAATGCGATCAGATACATCCTTAGCCTCAGATATACAGAAACTATCAGGGAAGAAGAAGGAGGATCGTATGGTGTTGGTGTTTGGACATCCAAAATAAAATATCCTTATGAAGGATTTAAAATCAATATGCAATTCGATTGTGATCCTGAAAGGGCAGAAACTTTGAAGGCAATTGTATTTGAAGAGGTTAATAAACTTCAGAACAATGGTCCTAAAGAAGTTGATGTACATAAAACCATTGAATACTTCATTAAAACCCGTGAAGAGGACTTAAAAGAAAACAAATTCTGGTTAAAAGCACTGGTTTCTATGGATAAATACGAACTAAACACTCTTGAAAAATCCAATTATGAAGAAATAGTAAAGGGTATGACTGTAAAAAAACTTCAAAAATTTGCGAATAAACTATTTGGAAGCAGCAAAAATGTTGAAGTTGTGATGTTGCCAAAGACTGAATAACCGATATTGATTAACAAAAGATCAAAAGAGACCGTCTCAAAAGTAAAGGTTATGTGCTGTAGATTTCCATATTTGGAAAATCTTTCGGGCACCTACCCGAATACAAAAACCTTTTGAGACAGCCTCTTTT
>JANQGJ010000015.1 GCA_028277395.1 Bacteroidales bacterium
TTTTTTGTTTATGTATTTAAATTTCAGAAACTTAAATATAATCAAAAACCTCGTTTCTTTTAGAAAAAACTTCTTTTTCTTACATCGAACTCACGTTAACTTAATTTTTGAATTATGAAAAAATTCGCAAAATTATTTCTTTTACTTGGTGTAATTGTAGCTGTAACAACTGTATATAGCTTCACAAACAAGGCAACATTACCCACAACTATGACAGTTGTAATAACCGTAACAAATGTAAATCCTCCTCCATTTACATGTGATCGTGATGTAGTATTGAAGGTTAAATCAGGTGGATTGGGAATGCAGTTTACTCAACAGTACTCAGTTGGAACTACAACTTATACTTTTTATAATGTTCCGGCAGGAGTGGATCAGATAAGTTCCGGAATGAGTAAAAAATGTACCGTGAATGAAACTATTCTTGGAGAGGCTAAAACCGGACCTTTTACAGCCGGTAGTACACAATATCTTAGTGTTGGGATTAATAACTAGTGTGATAAGGAGATAATAGGAAAAAGGTCGAAAGCTATATTGCTTTTGGCCTTTTTTCATTTTACATATACAAATACTTCTGTTTTCTTGAAGAAGAATATTCAAATAGTTTACGATATTCTTCATTAGATGCACATATATTACATTATGTATTACAGTTGTTCATTGATTATTGACTTCTGAAAAATCTCACCTTAATTTTGTTTTTGAAAAGCAGGCTTTTTATTCGAAATCTAAAACTTTATTATTCAACTTAAACTTAAAATTTATTTATTATGAAAAAGATTCTGAAATTATTCGTTTTGCTTGGAATTATTGTTGCTGTTACCGGAATATACAGTTTCACAAACAAAACTCCAGCACCAATACCAACCGTCATTTCTGTTGCCATTACTGTTACGGATAACAGCCAGTATGAATGTGCGCGTAATGTAACTCTTACTTATGAAATAAATGGAATGAAAATTGGCGTTTCACAACAGTATGTAAGTGGTACAACATTGTACACTTTTACAGGTATTCCTGCAGATTGTGATAAGATTAGTTCAGGCATGAGTAAGAAATGTAGTCAGAATGAAACTATATTGGGCCAATCTAAAAACGGTCCGTTTACTCCTTTTACTACGCAAACCCTTGGTGTTGGAATCAGTAGTTAATTTTGACCGGTAAAATTGAAAGAGGCTGATAATATTTTGTTATCAGCCTCTTTCGTTTTTGTGTAGTTAGTAAAATAATGTTTATTACTTTTCAGCTATAATGGATACCATACCCTTATTTATGGTAAATAGCCTAATGTTAAAGTTCAGATCTTCCATTAAATTTCTTAACCATTCGGGATCAATAATTAATTTCCGATAATTACTTTTTTTCATGTTCCAGGTTTCACTCTCTTTCTCGTAAATTATATCATTTACCTGAACATGTGTTTCTTCATATTCCAAAAAACATGTAAAGATTATGTTTTCATCGCTTCTTACAGGTATAAATCTGTCAGTATCTTCTAATCGGAACGTCATATCACGAAACGTAAGTATTACCTTTCCTGATTTTTGGAGTGCGGAGTATATCGATTTTAATAACGACTCAACATCTTTCATTGATTCAAGATGAGTGAGAGTATCACCCATACATACAATCAGTTCAGGTTTTGTTGAGATATGGTTTTCAAAGTTCAGTAAATTATCCTGAACAGTCAGTATTGACAGCTTGTTTATTTTGCTGTTAAGTTCATCGAGTAATTCTTTGCTTAGATCAACAGATTTTACTGTGAACCCAGCATTTGCAAGTGCAATACTCTGAAATCCAGGGCCGGAACCAAGATCAATTGCTTCTCCAGATAAATTAGGTTGTATTTGATGTTCACAGAAAAATTTTACATTTTCCAGAACTTTATTATCGAAGTCACCAAACATCCATGAGTAATACCTGGCCAGAAGTTTTTGGTAATGATCTGAAACATTTGACATTGTTATACTTTTTCAGGCAATTTTTACAAGTGTATCAAATAGTTTATCTATATCATCAGTATTATTAAATAAGTTTGTTGATACCCTTAATGCCCATGTTTTATTTTCTGTAACTGATGGATCATTTACAAAATTAATATATCTGATCCAAATATTGTAATTATTTATAAGCTCTGAGGATAATCCTGTTATAAATGCTTCATCGAATCTTTTATTGTAATCTCTGGATGGTATGAATGATGCAATACCGGAACAAAGATCGCGTTTATCACTGCCAAACGGTGAAATAAGCGCATTTTCTCCCCACTCTTCAATTATTCTTTCTTTTGCATAATCATTAAGTTCAAGTATTCTGTTTAGAATTCGTTCTTTCCCTATATCGGTATTTAACCTGATTGCACCACATAATGCGGTATATCCGGGAGTGTTGTTACAGCCTCTTATCTGAAGCATATCTGTTATTGAGTAAGTGTTTTCAAACCCGTATAACTCAGATAGTATTGGAAGTAGTTTGTGTTCATTTTTTAGTGCTTCACGGATATAAAGAATTCCGGTTCCAGGAGGACCATTTAACCATTTGTGCCCGGCAGCTGCATAAAAATCACATCCTATTTGTTCCATATCAAGTGGAATCATACCTGTAGCATGCGCTCCGTCAATCAATGAAATGGCATTGTGTTTTCTTGCAAGATCACATATTTCTTTAACAGGTAATCTTAATCCGGTTGTATATGTAATATGTGATACACATATCGCTTTAGTTTTAGGTGTAATGGCTGCCGCAAAAGCATCAACAATCTCCTGCTTTGTGTCAAGATAGGTAGGTAAGGGTACTATCTTGTATTTAATTTTCCTGGTTTTACATAGTACATTTAAAGGAGATATTAAGCTTGGATATGCCTGAAGCGAAACAATAACTTCATCACCTTCTTCAAATGGCAGGCCCATTATTACCATTCCTAAGCCTTCAGTTGTATTACTTGTTATACATAGATTTTCTTCAGTTGTTGAAATAAATTCGGCAACTTTGGCCCGGTTAACTTTTTGCCAGTCCTGGGTAATTTTATTGAAAGCAAAGTAATAGCTTGGATTACTGGCCCATTTATGAAGATAGTCGTTATATTCTGATAATACCTGAACCGGCATAGATCCTTCTGTACCCGAATTTAAATATACAATGTCCTTATCTAAAGGATAATAGCTTCGTATTTCTTCCCAGTTCGTAAACTTATGCGGCTGATCTGCCCTAATTTTATGATCAGTCTTTTCGTAGTACTCTTCAATGTTTGCGTGTAGATCTGTAAAGGGAAATTCTGTTTTCATACCTTGTTTTATTTGTGTTTTATGATGCTTATTTTTTTTTAGATGATGAACTGATATAGCCAAATTCATCATGACGGGCTTTTAGATGGGCTTCTCCCAAATCAATATCATAATTATCAGCAATTCTTATAATGCCCAGTAGTATGTCAGCCAGTTCATTTGCTATATTTTCTTTTGTTGAGCTATAATTAGGATGTGTAGAACGATCCTTCAAATAGTATCCTTCATATGTCAAAATATGCTTCGAAAGATCACCAAGTTGTTTTGTTAACTCAATCATGGCGACTTCGACAGTCCAGTTGCGGCGATTAATATTGTTGAAACTGTGAATCACTTTTTTTGAATGATCTATCACCTCTTTCAATGTGAGGGTATCGGTGTTGTTAATACTTTTTGAGTCCCCATTTGTATTAGGTTTATATATTCCTGCCATTTCCTTATAGTGTTTAGTTAATACTTCTTTTACCATTGTGCATTGTTCCTCATCATACGACATTATATTACCATGTTTTCTTGCAGCCCTTACTAGACAACTTCCTGAGCAGTTCGTTCGAAAAGTACATTCTTTACAACCTTCAATATTTTCGTGAGTTCTTGTTCGCAGGTATGCAACTTTATCCCAGTCAATATCAAAATTATCAACATCAGGATCGTATTTACCAATAATCATGTCATTTGCTCCGGCATCATATTCATCAAGTACTTCAATACAGGTACTTATATTTCCATTATGTGCAACTACCATATTAAAACCACATGCTCCACAGTAATATTCTGTGAAGTAATCAACCTGTTCAATTAAAGATAGTAGTTTGATGTCCAGTTTTTCTGCAACAGGAATTATCTTTTCAAGTTCAGCTTCAAATTTATTGGTATCAACTTCCTTTACTGCATATTGTTCACACCTACCACAGTTTGAAACATGAAGTAAACGCAGTTCTTTTACGCTGGAAACACTACGTATATGTTTCAGTATTTCTTCAAGTCTGTCAATATTATGGGCTGTTACCACAGTGTTAATACGTTTTAGCACACCGGTTTTCTCCAGTTCAATAATTGTTTGAAGAACGTTGTCGTAGCTATTATTCCCTGATACTTTTGGCCTGTGAAGATTGTGTATATCAGGAGGACCATCAAGTGAAAGGCTAATATGGTCCATATTTTTTGCTACCCATTCTGCTGTTTTTTTGTTTATAATCCCATTTGTTGATACCCTTGTAAACAATTTCTGTCCCTTTTGAGAGGCTTTTTCCCTTGCATATTTAACCGCTTTCTGTACTACATTTATGTTAAGTAGCGGTTCTCCTGCACCATGGAATTGTAAAGTGTATGGTCCTGAATCAGCACAATGGTCAAAAAACCAGTCAATTGATTTCTTTGCCAGAGACCAGCTCATCATTTGTTTGGATTTCTCACCTGCAGTCCCCGAACAATAAATACACTTTAAGTTACAACTGGCAGTGGGACATAGTACCAGAACTCTCCCAAACTTCTTTTCACCGGTATCAATCGGATAGCTCAGTGTAAGATCATCTCCTGATATTTTCCTGATTAATTCTTTCGTTCTATGGTAATTAGATTTGTCAATACCAACTTCATTCATTACCATTTCAGGATCTTCACCTTTACTGACTCTTTCTGCTACTTTGCCAACGAAGGAGGGACAACGGCCGGAGACATTTTTATCGAATGAATTAAAAAGTATACATTCATTATTATTTTCAAGCCACAATACTCTGAGTTTATTCATTTAATTAATATTCGTGAGAGTTATATATTTTCATCAAATCATAACAACTAATTAGCCGGATAAAATGACCGTGAGCTGTAATGTAACTCACGGTCAATATTTAATATACAGTAAAACAATATCTCGTAACAGGTCTAGAAGCTATGTTTTTTCCATTTTCCCTGTAACCCTGCAGGTGGTGTTGTACAGGCACCAACCGGAGAGTAGGAGTAACAGGCTGAACATGCTGAAGCTGGCATGCATGCAGCACAGGCATGGATCGGAACACATGCTGCGCAAGCATGAACCGGAGCACATGCTGCACATGAATGAACAGGTGTGAAAGCTACACAGGCAGTTGCTGCAGTTGGGGTTGCACATGCAGTAACAGGATTAAAACATGCTGTTTCCGGTTTAGCACAATGGTCAATATGTTTATGTTTTGGAGTTGAATGGATATCTTTATGTGATGGGGCATTACATGCTGAAACATGATCGGTACCTGCTCCTGAAACATCAGATGGTTGTTCTGCTGTTACAGATATTCCTTCATGACCTGAAGCTTTACATGCCGAACTCATTTCAGGAGCTACACATGCTGACTGATGAACAGGTGGTTTTATATCATTTGTAAATGCTGCACACGCAACATCAGGTCTTATATGAGTTGCAGATATATCAGATGGTGCTGTTGCACTTACTGATACTCCCTCATGTGAAGGTGCCTTACAGGCAGAACCAATATCAGGGCTTTTACAAGCAGATGGATGAGCGGGAGGAGTGAAAGTTTTCATTGGATCAGCACATGCAGAAGCAGGTTTGGCACAAGCACCGGGTATATCTTCTGTTGGAGCTGCAGATACGGTAATTCCTTCATGTGCAGGTGCTTTACATGCTGAATCAGGTATTTGAGTTGTAGCTGCTTTCGCAGGATCAGCGCAGGCATAAGCCGGGAGATTGCCGTCATCTTTAATTTGAGGCTGTGGTGTGGGAACATTCATGGAAATACCTTTATGGGTTGGTTCAGCCAAAACGGGTTCTCCTGTTGGTTCAACTTTAGTTTCTTCTGTTTTCTTTGTAGCTGCTTTTTTCTTTGTTGTAGCAGTTTTTGCCCTGGTCTTTCTGGTTGTTTTCTTTGGTTCAGTTTCTTTTTTAGTAACTTTTTTCTTCATTGTTCAAAATTTTAGTTATTAGAAAATATCTATTGGTTTTAATTCTCAATAAGTGTTCTTTTGCCTATGGTCTTTGAATCGAAATGAAAGCTGACTATCCTTAACCCATTCCGTATTTCAGTTTTATACTATACAACTACTTAAGTTTATTTGTTTGTTTTGTGCTAGTTGTTGGTTTCAAAAGGCCCAAAAGGCCAAATATATGTACTAAATGCCTGAAAGTCAATACCCTAAAAGGGTAGGCGCTGTTTCTAAGCAAAAAGGTAGTTTTTCTTCCTGTGCAATTGGGTAACTATCGGAAATAGAGCGGTTTAAATAAAATGGACCAGATTTAGATTTTGAGAATAATAATGGTTGGATAATCTTGTTCGTGCAATGATTCGCTTATATTATTAATAAACTGTAAAGTTCATGACCGGGAGATAGACATCGCAATAGACTAAAAAAACAATATTAATTAAAGTCATTTCAACTATTCTTCAGTTGCGGAATATCAAAAAAATTACCCCTTTTGAAAAGTTCAGGAATATGACCTGTGTTTCAAAAGGGGTGATTACTGGAGTATAATAGCTAAAATATTAATTATTCGTGGGTTCAGATAGCTTCTGCATAACTTTATCCAGGCTAAAACTGGCTGCCTCCATGCGCGGTGGGTACTCTTTAAAGGTCATTAAAAATTCTCCAACAATATCCTGGGCAGGAACAAGTAAGAAGGCATGATCCAATAACCAGTCGTAGTATGTATTTGAAGTTATGGGAGCAAATTCATATGGATCTCTTCTCAGGTTCAAAATCAATGGAACCCTGAGTGGTATAAATGGTTCTGACCATGTTGTCATAGTACCGGGAGCTCTTTGTTCCAGGAAAATTAACTTCCAGTCGTCGTATCTGATGGCTGTTAGGTCACCATCATCAGAAAAATAGAATATTTCGTTTCTGGGACTTTCTTCAGTCATACCTGTTAGCATTGGAAGTATATTGTAGCCATCAAGATGTACTTTATATGTTTTGTCACCAATTTTATAACCGTCAAGCAGTTCTTCTTTAATATTATCCTTCCCTGCTGCTGCCAGTAATGTTGGCATCCAGTCCATACCCGATACAATTTCATTGGAAACGGATCCGGCATTAATTTTTCCCGGCCATCTAACCATGGCAGGAACCCTCCAGCCACCTTCCCAGTTTGTGTTCTTTTCTCCTCTGAAAGGGCTTACAGCTGCATCAGGCCATGTGTTTTTATGCGGACCATTATCTGTACCATATATTACAATTGTATTGTCAGCAATTCCAAGTTCATCAATTACATCCAATAGTTTACCAACGTGCATATCATGTTCCACCATGCCATCGGCATACTCATCCTGCCCTGAAATACCACGCAATTCTTCTTTCACATGTGTTCTGAAATGCATCCTGGTTCCATTCCACCAAACGAAAAAAGGTGTTCCATCTTTTACTGCATCTTTAATAAACCTTATGGCCTCTTTAGTACTTTCATCATCAATAACTTCCATCCTTTTTTTCGTTAAAGGGCCTGTATCCTCAATTTTTCCGTTAGCAAACGAATGGATGACTCCTCTAGGACCATATTTTTTCCTGAAGTCAGGGTATTTTTCCGGATCGGGATAATCAGGAAGTTCCGGTTCTTCTTCAGCATTAAGGTGGTATAAATTACCGTAAAACTCATCAAAACCATGATTTGTCGGGAGATGTTCGTCACGGTCACCCAGATGGTTTTTCCCAAACTGTCCGGTAGCATATCCCAATGGTTTTAGTAGCTGGGCAATGGTAGGATCATCTTCTGAAATACCCTCCTTTGCTCCAGGTAATCCGACTTTACTGAGTCCGGTGCGAAAAACACTCTGGCCAAGTATAAAAGATGAACGTCCGGCTGTACAGCTTTGTTCGGCGTAATAATCCGTAAACATCATTCCTTCATCAGCAATCCTGTCAATGTTTGGAGTATGATAACCAACAAGTCCCATCGTATAAGCACTGACGTTGGATTGGCCGATATCATCACCCCAAATCACCAGAATGTTAGGTTTGTTGCTGTTTTGTGCTGTAAGTAGTACAGAAATACATAATACTACAGCTGTGTAGATTAGTTTTTTCATAAGAGATTTTTTTAGTTAGTGAATAAAATTATAATTAGTATGTTGCTATAGTGATTTTGAATATTACTTCATCAAGTAAATTAGATCTTATGATACAATATTGAAATTAGAACAGCAAATAGTGATTGTTCCTGATTTGTTTTGTTTTTATTGCTATTCAGATCAAAGATATAAAATTTAACAAACAAACAAACCAGCAATCGCTGTTAATTTGCTGAGGTTTGTTGAAAAACCTGTGTTTTTCCGATATCTGATTCAGTTTTAATTGAGAAGTTCAGACTTTACAAAGTTCTCGAATCTTTCCTGAATTTCTCCGGTGAAATTACCGTCAGTTAACCTTGTTTTCATGATCAGGTCGCTATCTTTAAGTTTGTCTTCCGGGATTACTAAAGGTATAGGTAGTGCTTCACAGTGTATATTATCTTCACCGTATATTTTTGTTATCTCGGTAAATACATGTTCATGACCAAATTTGTCATCTTTTTCCCTGTAGCTTGTTCCGCAACAGGTTATAAAATAAAGTTTATTGATCTGATTCTTGTATCTGTTTATGAAATCATGAAGAGGGCATATAAACTGACCCATCCAAATAGGTCCGCAAAGTATCACCCTGTCGTAATCAATAAGCTTATGCTTTATTCTGCGATTGCCGATAGGGAGACCTAATTTACGAAATAACATCATCAGAATTACGATATTTACTCTTGGCCTTATTGGTTCAATATCGCAGGTTAAACTTTGAGAAATCTTTTCTGCCAGATACTTATTACTTCCTGTTCTTGAATAATAAACAACAATGGTTCTTTCCACGTATTAATGTTTTCGTTTGGTTTTGGATACTGCTGTATAAATAATACAATACGAAAATATTAAAAAAAATCTGTAACAAGAAATCTTAATGTTTAATTATAGGCACAATCACACCTAAAGTCTTATAACTATTATTGTTAGTTCTCCAGTCCGAACAGATCATAAGGAGGAATACTATAAAAATCATTTAAAAATAATACGGTAAGTACTATGAATGCAATAAATCCCAATACGATAAAAATTTGCGACCATGATGTTTTTTGTATCTCCTGACGGTCATTAATATCGCAAACTTCTCCCGGACAGTATTGTACTTTGTCTTTAAAAAACAATGGATAAAACTTACAACCCAAACATATTCCAAAAGCAGATTCAAAAAACAAAAATATCAGACAAATAAAGCAGATAAGCCCGGTAATAGGACTATAGGCATTTACAATTACCTGAAGTATCATCATTGTTGCTGCAAGTACAATTCCAATAATCCATGCAAATTTCTTTTGTCGTGCACCAACATATTCAGGAACCTGGTTTCTAACAATCAGACGCCCCAGAATAAGAGTTGGTGCAAATTTGGGACTTATTAATACCCTTACAAGTATATCAGCCAGAAAGATAGTGATAGCATATTTCAACAGAAGAAAATCTCCTTTAAGTATTACGATCATTATGGCAACAAACATTAGTACAAAAAGAATTCCTGCTGCTGCTCTTATTTCACGTTCATTTAAAACAGGAATATCATATCCTTCAACATCTTCTCCAAATTTGACTGTTTTTCCCATAGCTTCTCTAATTGATTTATAGTTAGAAATGTTATTTGATAATTAATTTGAATCAATAGTGTTAAAACATCTTTGATAAGATTAAACCTATTGATCCTTATTGTTAAGTATTTTAAAACAGCCAAAAGTATAAAATAGTTTTGAAATACCTGATTACCTAAATGTTAAGAGAATCGTAAAAATGTAATTGGAATTTGAAGATTTGATTCAGTTATTACTATAATGAAATATAGTTATGAACAGATCAGGTAATTAATTATTCACTTAAAAGGTAATAGGTCAAATGAAACTGCTGATAACCTATATTCCTGCTTACTGAAAAATGCATACAACAATTTCACCTGAAATGTTGTAATTAACTTTTCAGAATTCCAGCTTTAGAATGTCATTACACTATTCAAGGATAGAATGCATATCTGGTGTTAGTGGTTTTAAAATACAAACAAATAGAACATTTTTTAACTTTTAGATGTTCAAACAGTGGGTGAACACATTGTGTATCCTTCAAATCCCAACACTTTGTTTCATTCGTTTTATTGTGTGCAATACAGTCTGTTTTTTTACAATTAAAGTACTCGAAACACCGTTCCATGATGTAAAAGTAAGATAATTAGGCGATTAAGTCAAAAATTTAACAAAAAACAGATTGCTTTTACTTATTAAAAGGATTTTGCGAAAGAAATCACACCCACAAAACTTCTTGTTAAACCGTCAGGACGAACTTCTTTATCAATTATAGGTGCCGCCAATACAGCTTCAAAAACCCAGTTATTTGCAATTTGTTTCTCAAATTTAGAAACAAGGTTAAAAGTTAATCCTGAAGAATTATCAACCTCAATACCATCTTTTATCTGATCGTTTGCCAAATGATAAATCGGAAGAGCTCCCAGTATCAGGCTTGATTCTTTTATAAGAATCCTGCGTTCCACCCTTAACATAATATCATCAGCACGTTTAAGATGAAACGATTCATTGTAATTATTAAAATAAGCCGGGTTATCATCACTATGTAGAAATTCGTTCAGATTATTGCCAAACGAATGCTGATATCCTGCTGCTATATGCCACATGTTTATAGTACTGCTTAATCCCAGGATAATATCATAGGTTCCTAAACTGGGCTGATATGCCATTGGCAGTGAATATCCGTCAAGAGTTTTATTTGCATCTGAAGATGGGATCTTAAACCCTGCAACAATATTGATACCGGTATTTTTACCTGAATAAATGTTTTGATTAAAAGTTATTGATAAGTCACCCAGTCCACTGACATTACCAAGGTTACCAAATGTAGAATTATAGGGTATTTTAACCTGTAGAATTTGTGACTTCGATGTTGGAATTATTGCTTCAACCTGACCGGTAACATGAAAAACATTTTGTTCACCTAAACCAAATAATGTTGACATTTTAAATGTTACATTATCAGTTTTACTGTCATCACCTGAATCCAGACCGGCAACTGTACATAATCCTGCATCACTACAACCCTGACCAACTGCAATATTTAGTGTAGCCAGAAATATTATTGTTATTAAAATTATTGAACGCATAGTATTGTTTTTATGATATTGTCGCAGATTAGAATATTTCCTTACAATAACTATATTTGTTTTAATGTAATTGATTATGCTTGTAAAGACCAAAGGGATTGTAATTAAGCAAACAAAATTCTCTGATTCAGCGATTGTAGTGAGAATATTCACTGAGGAATACGGTGTTCAGGCTTTTCTTGTAAGAGGAATTAAAAGTAAAAAAGCAAAAACTAAGGCTGTAATGTTTCAACCTCTTACAATTTTAGATATGGTGATCAATATTTCTGATAAAAGAACATTGCACCATATTAAAGAAGTAGAAATATGGTATTCTTACCAGTCTGTTACAACAAATATGATAAAACGGACATTATTGTTTTTCATTGTTGAGTTGTTGTATAAATGCCTTAAGGAAGAAACTGAGAATCGGGAATTGTTTAACTGGATTCAAAACTCACTTGTGTGGCTGGATCTTGCTGAAGACGGGTATGTGAATTTTCATCTAATATTCATGATGCAATTATCAATGTTTATGGGTTTTTATCCTAAACAGCATGGTAATAATCATAATATTGTATTCGATTTGCAGGAGGGCAGGTTTGGAAAAGATATTCCTGTTCATCCATATTATGTTACTGGCAATACGGCATTGATATTGAGCAAACTACATGAAACGAAATTTGAAGATTCGGTTAAGGTAAGACTTGATAACAACACCAGAAAATCTATTCTGGAAACTCTTATAAGTTATTTTAAACTGCATATACCATCAATGGGTGAATTTAAGTCGCTTGATGTATTATCCGTTATTCTTGAAAAATAGTGTAAAGTTCACTAACTACCTGCTTCGATATCAATTTTATTGATTATGATTTCACCATCTATAATGGAATACTCGTCTTTGTTAATATTCCAGACATATACAATCATCTGACTTGCATCTTCCGGAACAACTCCCGTTAATATGCTGTGAACAAACCTGGTGTGGGTACCACCCCATTTGCTTCTTAACCAATTAACCGGAATACTTTTGTATAGTATATTATTACCCTGATCATCATTATACTGTACCACAACCCATGCATAAAACGGTGATTCGGGAGAGTTCAGATCCAGATTAAATGTTATTAAACATGAACTATTGATTATCGAATCTGCTTTTATGTCGATCAATCTATAAAATTCCCTGTTTGATACCGGGGGATTTGAAATGGTGTATTTTTTTATGGGGTAAGAAACTATTTTTTTCTTTCTCTTAAGAAGCTTCCTGTTCATAGTGCCCTCGGAATCAATTATATCATAATGTTCAAGCCACTCGGGGTTTTCATCTATATCAACAATTTGGTAATCAGATTGAGTTTCAGGATATGATTGGTAATCAAGCAGGTTTTGCGATCCTCCGTTTACATAATTCATAAAAGCCCAGCAAAACATTCTCATCCTGTATCCACCAATTGTTGCCGGGAATTCTCCGTTGTTATCCGGATCATTAGCAATTGTATGGTAATATCTTTCAGGAAGAACCTCAGTTTTGTACCCGTTTACATATTTAAAGTTGAGTGAATAAACGAAATGTGCAGGAAAAAATAAAAGAGGAATTAGTACAAACATTATGTAGTTCCTTTTTGAAAGACCAAACAATTTATATGTTGTTGTTGGTATGGCACATATGAAAAGAGGAATAAAATACATAGCCACCCTGTCTTCCGGGTAGTTGATCTTAAAAATAGTAGAAAGGAGTAAGATGCCCGTGATTGAAGTAAAAAGTAAAACGGGGAAGATAAGAAGAGGGTTGAAAACCTCTTTAAATCCTTCTTTTATTATAACCAGTACAACTGCTACCATCAGGTATATAAACAATATAATTGTAAATGTTGAATAAACAGTTGTATTCGTACCGGTTACAAGAAAAATTAAAGATTTTACAGTCAGTGTCCAGAGTCCGCTTCCATCACCATAGTACAACGACCCTTTTTCCTGAAGGTAAAACATATAATTACTTGAAAATATGGTTGGTAGTATCTGAAAAATAAGTATTATCAGCAACAGAACATATCTTTCTTTCTTAATTATTGCTTTTTTTGTAAGAATGTATATAATCTGGTAACCAATTGTTGCCAGTGCAAGAACCAGTATTGAAAGGTTTGACAATTCTGCCAGAACTAAAAATACTGAGATAAGTATCAAACTCCTTCGTGATTTATGATTTATAAATGTGACCAGGTAATAAAAAACACCCATCAGAAATGCCATTGATAAACCATAACCCCTTGAAACAGCAAAAAACTCCACAAAATAATGAGTGAACATCAGGCTGATGATAAATGACCATCGTAGTAAACCATTTTTGATTATGGAAGAACATCTGTAAAGATAATATAGGAATACAATTGCAGATATTAAGTTTGGAAGCCTTAAGGAAAGTTTTGATACTCCGAATATTTTGATGCTAAAAAAAGAAAACAGAGAATTGATAAAATGATTATTGGCATCGGGTATTGCAGAATAAAACCAAAAATCACCACGCTGTACAAAATGGAAGAAAGTGGCAGCTTCATCAAAAGTTATCGGTACATACAAAGCTCTTAACCAAAAATATATTAACCAAATGAGACTAATAAAAACAAATACTTTTGTCTGTCTGTTTGCACCGTTTATATTCATGTTTTCACTAATGATGATTAACGAAGGTCATACCAAATACGTTTGAAAATTCCTCCAGCAGAATTTTCTGAACCTCCTTAACATCAACTTCTCTGCTTAATTCATTATGAAGCGAGGTTACTGATTTGCCCTGAATGCCACAGGGAACTATATAACCAAAGTAATCAAGATTTGTATTTATATTAAAAGCAAAACCATGCATGCTTACCCAGTGACTTGTACGTACACCAATAGCACAAATTTTTCTGGCTTTAGCCGGGTTTTCTGCATCCAGCCAGACTCCTGTAGCACCATCGGAACGTGAGGCTTTAATGTTATAATGTTGCAAAGTCCGTATTATCACCTCTTCAAGTCCGTAAATGTAATTTTTAATGGATACTCCAAAACTATCCAGATCCAGAATTGGATACCCAACAATCTGTCCGGGACCATGATAAGTTATATCTCCTCCGCGATTTATCTTAAATAAAGTTGCCCCCTTATCTTTGAGAAAATCTTCACTAATAAGCAAATTGTCTTCATTACCGCTTTTTCCGATAGTATAAACATGCGGGTGTTCGCAAAATATCAGGTAATTATTCGATTCAGTCTTGACTGCAGCCTTCCTGTTCTTTTCTTTGATGGCTACGATTTCATTAAATAATGATTCCTGGTAATCCCAGGCCTCTTTATATTCAATAAGTCCAATGTTTCTGTATTCGGTTTTTTTACTCACAATTGATTTAATTATTCTTTTTCTCAGGTGTTTAACGATTTGAAATAATTCCTGATCCTGTTTTATTTTTGAACATGTTTTTCAGCTCTGTATGATGACCTTACCAATGGGCTGCTTTCAACAAACCTGAATCCCATTTCCAGACCTGCTTTTTTATAAACCTCAAATTTTTCAGGTGAGATATATTCTTTTACCATAAGGTGTTTTTTCGTTGGCTGTAAATATTGTCCGATGGTAACAACCTGAACACCTGATTCTTTCATGTCTTTCATCGTTTCAATTACTTCATCATGAGTTTCATCTAAACCAACCATTATACCTGATTTGGTAACAACTCCGGTATTTGAAATTATTTTTAGGGTACTAAGACTTACATCATATTTTGCCCTGCTTCTGGCCCATGGAGTAATTCTTCTTACGGTTTCAAGATTATGTGAAACAACTTCCTGACCTGCATTACATACATTCGTAATGAGCTCTTCTCTGCCATCAAAATCCGGTATTAAGGTTTCTATTGTTGTGTCAGGCATTACTTTCTTAATCTCTTGTACAGTCTCAATCCAGATTTCTGCACCAAGATCGTCCAGATCGTCACGATCAACAGATGTGAGAACACAATGCTTTAGCTTCATTAGTTTTACTGAATTTGCAACACGGGCAGGTTCTTTTGTATCAACGGGTAATGGTCTGCCTGTTTTAACATTACAGAACCCACACGAACGTGTACAGATATCTCCAAGTATCATTAATGTAGCAGTACCACGACCCCAACATTCATCCATATTGGGACAATGTCCGCTTGTACATATTGTATGTAGTTTGTTATCTTCAACAATTTCCCTGACCAATCTATATTCCTTGCCTGATGGTATTTTACTTTTTAACCATTCAGGTTTTCTTAGTTTCTTATCCAATTTTGTTTTTGTCTTTATATTTCTTTCTAATGTGTATGAAATTCCAGCCTGTTCTCTTGCTGAAAAGCTGATTCATAACAAAGGCAAAATTATACAAAATCCAGATTGAACTAACTAAAATACAACTATATTATAGTATTTTGAGGGTTAGTAATTTAGAATCATTTTAAGATATAAAACTATTACTTTTGAAGACAGAATTCAGATTAGCGCAGATAATCAATTCGTCGGTCGAAACCAATCTTTAAATAAAATAATCTATGAAACGTATTTTTTACATTACGATTAAAATTATTGTAATGATATTGTTTGTTTCAGTTACACAGCAAACAATTGCACAAAAAGTTACAATGAAAAACAATTGGGGACAACATGGAGCAACTTTGCTCGATCAAAGTTCACAGGGGATTAAAATGAACTTTAGTGTTCAGGAATATACACTTTCCGATACAAAAGTTGAAAGGGAAGTTATGAACACAATCACAATGAAAGGTGTACTTCTTCAAAACTCAGAAGGAGCGCCTAACCTTCCGGGCTATAGTCGTTATATAGCAGTTCCTCAGGGAGCGCAGGTAAAGGCAAGTATAGTTCGTAAGCAATCAGAGATATTTGAGAATATGGAAATTGCACCTGCACCACGTATTCCACTTGATACTGAAAAAGGACCTTTATCATTTAAAAAGAATTCTGATATTTATTCCATTAACAGTTTCTATCCTGAAAATATAATCCAGGTTTCAGAACCAATGAAAATAAGAGGTGTTGATGTTGTTATTATAGCTATAAGCCCCTTTCAGTACAATCCTGTAACAAAGCAATTAATTGTTAATAAAGATATTGAGATTGATGTTGAATTTGAAGGTGGAAATGGACAGTTTGGTGATGAAAGACTTGCAAGCCGTTTTTGGGATCCAATAATTCGTGATGCCGTAATCAATGAAGCTTCAATACCAACCAGGAAAGTTACAAATGTCAATACACAACGTTCAACAGGAAGTGAATACATAATTATTGTACCGGATGATCCTGCATATCTATCCTGGGCTGACTCAATTCGAATATTCAGATTGAAACAGGGAATTAGCACACAGGTTGTAACTACCACAGAAATAGGTGGAAACACATCAACTGCCATTGAAGATTATATTAATAACGCGTATAATACATGGGATGTACCACCAGCTGCAACTCTGCTTATGGCTGACTGGGGTTCATCAGGAAATACCATTTATGCACCTAAATGGGATAACTATTGTATCACTGATAACTTCTACGCAGATGTTGATAATGATATGATGCCCGATGTTATTTTTGCCCGTATGACAGCTCAAAATGAAACTCATCTGGAAACCATGGTTACCAAGTTTCTGAATTATGAGCGTAATCCTCCCACAAATCCCGGATTCTATGATAATCCTATAACTGCCATGGGGTGGCAAACTGAAAGATGGTTCCAGATCTGTTCAGAGGTAATTGCCGGATTTTTTGAAAACTCACTGAATAAATCACCTGTTCGTGAAAATGCAATTTACAGTGGAAGTACTAATACATGGTCGACTGCTCAAAATACACAGACAATTCTTGATTATTTTGGAGAAAGCGGACTGAATTATATCCCTGATTCTCCAGGTTACCTTACCGATTGGGGAGGAAATGCAACAAGAGTTAACAACGATATAAATAGTGGAGCCTTTCTTTTACAGCACCGTGATCACGGTAGTGAAACAGGATGGGGCGAACCTGCATACAGTTCAGGTGATATAGATGGACTTTATAATACTGACCTGGTTTACATTTTCTCAATTAACTGTTTAACAGGTAAATTTGATATATCCGGAGAATGTTTTGCTGAAAAATTCCATCGCTATAGATATAACGGAGTAAACTCAGGTGCTCTCGGAATTATGGCGGCAACTGAAGTTTCATATTCATTTGTAAATGATACGTATACCTGGGGTATTTATGATAATATGTGGCCTGATTTTATGCCTGATTACGGAACAACACCGGAACATCGTGGTGTTCTTCCAGCGTTTGGAAATGCGGCCGGCAAGTATTTTCTGAAACAGTCTTCATGGCCATATAATACAAATAACAAAGAGGTAACGTATTACCTGTTTCACCATCATGGTGATGCATTTTCAACTATTTATACACAGGTACCACAAAATCTTACAGCCATTCATGATGATATCATACTCAGTGGATTGGATTTCTTTACAATCCAGGCTAACGATGGTGCTACAATCTGTATGACTGTTGGTGAAGAAGTAATTGGATTGGCAGAAGGAACAGGTTCTCCGATTGATATGCCAATTATTCCTCAGGAACCAGGAATTATGATTGACCTGGTAATAACACTACAGGATTACTACAGATATGAAACAACAATCGAAGTAATTCCTCCTGACGGACCATATTGTATGTATGCCAGTCATACCATTAATGATACACTTGGAAACAGCAACGGCATTGTTGAGTTTGATGAAGATATTCTTTACACATTAACAATGAAGAATCTGGGTATTGAGGATGCCATTGATGTAGATGTAACACTTGTTACAGACGAGTTTGCTACTTTCATTGATGACACTGAAAATTATGATACCATCCTGATGAATTCATATGTAACCCGTGATTACGGTTACAAATTGCATATAAGTGACGGAATCCCTGATCAGTATCAGCTTAATTTTGAAGTGATAGCCAGTGATGAAAATGATTCAACATGGACAAGTAATTTTTATACCGTTGTTGATGCTCCGATAATTACACCGGGTGAAATGGTAATCGATGATTCACAAACCGGAAACGATAACGGACGTCTTGATCCTGGTGAAAATGTAGATATGATTGTAAAGATGTCTAATCCGGGACACTGTGCCATTGATGATGTTATCTGTAACATAACAGCTTATAATCCATACATTACCGTGAATTCAGGAACACAAACAATTCCAACATTGGGAATTGGAATATTTGGAGCAACCCAGGTAGCCTTTAATGTTACTGTTGCTGATGATGCACCAAATGCAATTATTGCAGAGATGTTATTTAATGCTTCGGCTGCAGGTTATTCCGTTGATGAGAACTATTATCCTAAGATTGGTGTTTTCCTTGAAGACTGGGAAACAGGTGATTTCAGTAAATATAACTGGGTTCATGATGGTGATGAGCAATGGGAGATTACAAATCAGTATCCATGGGAAGGTAATTTTCATGCGCGCTCTTCAAGTACCCTGGGAGATGGAAAAACAAGCGAGTTTAAGATTACTTACAATGTAATGGCTAACGATCAAATAAGCTTCTATAAAAAGATCTCAAGCGAAGCAAATGCCGATGAGCTGATCTTTTACATCGATAATACTGAAGTAGCAAGCTGGTCGGGTGCCGAAAGCTGGACACATGAAACATTTCCTGTAACACCAGGTAACCATACCTTTAGGTGGGTATATTCAAAAGATTACGGTGGTACAAGTGGATTGGATTGTGCCTGGATTGATTACATTGAATTACCTACTATGCTTGTAACAACAGTGTTTGCAGGTCCAGATGATCAAACCTGTGAAGAAAATCAATTCCAGTGTGTGGGTTCTGCAACGAATCACACATCAGCATTATGGACAACATCAGGAGATGGTACATTCGACTTCCCTGAGATTCTTCAACCTAAATATACTGCAGGTCCTCAGGATATTATCAACGGTAATGTTGATCTGACATTGACAATTGAAGATCCAACCGGAGAATCATATGATGATGAAATGATCCTTACTTTAGTTGGTGGTCCTGAAGCTCCGGAAATGCCTATGGGTCCTGATTATGTAGATGTTTATAAAACAATTGAGACAGAGTATTCAGTTAATAAGGTAAACGGAGCAACCGGATATACATGGTTACTTGAACCTGAAGAAGCAGGTATATTGATCAGCATTGATACCTTTGCTGTTGTACAGTGGAATAATGCATATCTTGGTGAAGCATTATTATCGATAGTTGCAGAAAATCAATGTGGCGAAGGTACATATTCAGAAGTGTTGACTATTGATGTGGATAATACTGTGGGATTATGGAATATTGAAAACGCTGACTTTTCAGTTAAAATTATTCCAAATCCGAATAATGGTATCTTTGATGTGAACATTATATCTGATGATAATAAAAATATTAGCTTATCTTTGGTGAATTATTTGGGAATAGAAATATTTAAAAAAGAAAATATAGAGGCTGGAAATGGATTTGTTTATCACATGAACAATACATCACTTCCGGCAGGTGTTTATATCCTGAACATTGAACACGAAGGCACCCGATATGGTCGTAAAATACTTATCGGCAGATAGTAATTAATCAAATTTTATTTAAAACCCGGAGTTTTTGTAAATGAGCTTCGGGTTTTTTTATGCTAAAAATCCATGTTTAGATTTTCATTAATACAGAAACCAACCAAATAGTTTATTTTTGTGTCATTGGTATAAAAATAGTGTTTCAATAAATAATATATCAGATGAAATGAGCATAAATTTTCAGCATCCTAATATACCAACCGAGGATGATTAAAATTTTTGCGAAAGCGGAGATTTATCGGAGTGGTACCATGGGT
>JANQGJ010000077.1 GCA_028277395.1 Bacteroidales bacterium
AAAAGTGTCCGCTTTAATCCGGAACGGGTGTCCGTTTTAAACCGGAATGCCTGTCCGCTTTAAATCGGAATGGGTGTCCGTTTTGATCCGGATTTTGCAGTATCAAGATTATCCGCATGAAGTTTATCGTTTTACATGGTTTGGATATTTAAAACAGAAGCACAATCCTTTTTCATTAAGGTTGGAGAGTCACAATGATACCGTTTTATTATTCGTTAGTTACATTAATGGTAAGAGTAAAAAATATCAGAATGAATTGATAACCGATACTGTTACTTTGGATAAAAATGATTGGGATGTATTCAAAAATAAAATTGACAGCTTAGATTTTTGGAGTATTTCACCAGTTGAAAGGACCGATATAGTTACAATGGATGGTTCAGTATGGATATTGGAAGGGAAAAATGATAAATCATATCATATGGTACATCGAGTATGTGGAAAGCGAAAAGAGATAGGAGAACTCTGTTTGTACCTACTAGAAAAAAGTAATCTTAAGGTAAAAAAAATATATTAAATTCATGATAGATTAATTGCAAATAGAATATTAAAGGAGTTGTAGGTGGGTTTTCTGCTCATTTTGCTGGTAACCATCCTTTTACAGGGAAACCTCCACATTATGAAGCAAATCTCAAAGATTTTTCGTTAGTTTACCAAAATGACCCTATGAATTGTAAAAATGCCACGTTGGAATCAATTAAAAATATGAATGGTGGTACAAGAACTCAAGGGGATTTTAAAAGGTTAGGAGATGCTTTCTTATCAAAAAATCCGAATACAAAATTGGATGAATATTTTGAGTACTTTGGTTATAATATTGAAAATCCTGCTGGTAAATATCATAGATTTATTGGTAATTTAATGAAAACGGGGAATCCAACTGTAATTAATGAGAATATTGGTGGTGGGCACACATTAACTATTACCAAAATCAGACAATGGACACCAAAAAGTAATGTTAAAGTTTGGTTTGGTGATCCTGTTATAACACATCGTATAATTGTTCAATAATGAAAAGATTATTTTTAGGGATTTTACTACTGATTATTTCGGTATCTAGTTTTGGGCAGAATGGAAAATATTCAATTGAGTTTTCTACTGGTTATATATATTATTTTATGAAAAATCATGAGAATAATTTAAATTTTGAAGTTTCATTCTTGCCATCATACAAAATAACAAATTCAACTCGTATTAAACTTGGTGTTAGCTATGTTTCCAAGAATTATTTTTACGAAACAGAACCATCTAACTTTAATGATTCATTAGCAAAAATGGATTTTCAATTTCCCAGACTTAGCTTTCCGATATTAGTTTCCTATATTCCAAAACAAAATAGTAATATTTGGATAGGTATAAATACAGGATTTATAATTAATGCTCCGTTATACCTTAATGTAACAGAACATTACGCAAATAAAGCTTCTATTGAAAAGAAAAGAGTTGATGAGGGACAAAAAACCGGCTTTTCCTATCGCTTAGGAATAGATTGGGTAAGAAAATTAAATGATAAATTTGATATTTCATTGGTGACATATTTTGAGTATAAGTTGGTTCAGGATTCAGATAATCGAAGACCAAGTGTTTATAGTATACCTGAAGATAAACTGAAGATAGGATTTAACTTTTCTATTCAATACAATTTCTGTCAATAATTGAATATTCATTTTATTACAATAAAAACTTGTGGGTTGAATAAGTTATGCTAGTTCCTTTGTATAGAGAAGGAGGGAATAATTTTAATGAAGTTTTGACCTCTGTATCAATACAAATGAGACTAGTTCTTGTGAAATTAGATTTAGTTTAACAATGAGAAGATTACAATTGTTATGATTATAACAAGTAATTATTCCATAATAGTTTTATGAGTAGTCGATTTTTCTTGAATTGTATTTTACTAATCAATATATTTAGAGAAAGAGGTTGCCTAAAAGTCAGAGGACGTCAAAGGCTACATGATAATAGTGATTTTTACCGAGATTATAGTAAAGAAATTCTCCATTATAGCAACCTTAGTATAACTGCAAATAATGTGTTTTCTAGTAAATACAACAGTTCGGTAGTTAGTGACTGTGATTTTCACTTTGTTTTTGTAATACACTTGATCTCTGCATTGTATTATAAAGAACTTGAAAGTAATATTTATGGAGTTGGTAAAAAAGGAGATACTATCCAATAAAAGCAACCTCTTTAACTAACATTTCCCTATTTTTGATCCCACATTTATTTCGATTTAGTAATATGCTGTCAAACCAGAAAAAACAAGAACATTTAATTCTTGCTGTCATTATAATTATAGGTGCTATCCTCCGTTTATGGAATTTTAACAGCATACCATTCATGCAAGATGAGCTGAGTGCACTTAGTCGGCTTCAGTTTGATGATCTACATGAGGTTATTAAACATGGTGTAATGCTTGGCGATACTCATCCTGCAGGAGTACAGGTTTTTCTGTATTTCTGGACAAGCATTGCTGGTACATCTGAAATTTGGGTCAAACTGCCCTTTTTAATTTCAGGTATAATATCAATATGGATCAGTTACCTAATAGCCCGGCTTTGGTTTGATGGTACAACTGGTCTGTTTACTGCTGCAATAGTTGCCTCTGCTCAGTTTTTTATAATGTATAGCCAGATAGCCAGACCATATATTAGTGGATTGTTTCTAACCTTGCTAATGGTTTATTTCTGGAGCCTGTATTTCTTTAAAAATAAGAAAACCATATACCTTATATTATATGTTGTGTTTTCGGCTATGTCAGCATACAATCATCATTTTAGTTTATTGTTTGCAGCGATAGTCGGGATAAGTGGTTTGTTTTTTGTGAAAAGAAAGAACCTCACGGCATATGCAGTTGCAGGTGTATCAATATTTGTTCTCTACATTCCACACCTTAATATTTTCTTTAGCCAGCTTTCACAGGGAGGGATAGGCGGAGAGGGGGGATGGCTTGCCAAACCAACTCCTTCATTCTTTTTCCACTACATCAGCTGGATTTTTCATTTTTCAACCTGGGTATGGATCACAGTTATTGGAGTCCTATTATTTATTGTTCTTAGATCTGGTAAACAGATAAAGTTTGAGAATGGTAATAAAAAAAGAGTAACATTGTTTTCGTGGTTTATATTGCCACTTGTCATCGGGTACGCTTATTCTGTACTAAGAAACCCGGTTATCCAGTATTCAATGCTTATTTTTTCAACCCCCTATTTGCTTATACTAATCTTCTCATATCATAAAAAAGTAAAAGTATGGCAACAATGTGCTTTGGTAAGTATCCTGCTTTTGGTAAATGTAATAACTTTGGTTTACCAGCGTGATTATTACAACTATTTTTATCATCAGCCATATGAGGAACTATTTAAAACAGCACTATTAGATAATAGAGTTGATGATGTATTTATATTAGATGACTGTGTACCTTATTATAATGAGTACTATTTTAATAAGTACAATGAAACTGCAAACTACTTTACAAAAAGAAATACAAATATCAGTATAGCAGGTTTTGAAAATGTAGTTAGGAACATAAAAGAAAATAAGGTAGTAACTCATGCTCTTACCGGGGAGGAATTACAGATTGTTCAGTCGTATTTCCCGTATCAGACCGGTTATAGCACTGGTTTTACCTATGAGATATGTACTTTTGAAAGGGAATTGCAGTCAGATAGTTCGGTCTTTGAGAAAACACCTGTCGCATATACCGATTTTGAGGATGAATCCGGCAACTGGAAGGATGTATCAGATATGGTTGTCTTCGATACAACAATATCCTCTCTAATTTGTCAAATTACATCTGATAATGAATGGGGGCCATCAATTGTTATTCCCGTTAAAGAAATACCGGGTGACGGATATGGCATTCTGGATCTGGAAATGGAAGTTACCCTGCCTGATACAATAGCAGAAACATTAATTACTGCCAGCATTCAAAACGAAGGGATTACCGTTTACTGGAAAACCATTGATATGGCGTCGTACATAGTAAATACAGGTGCCTGGAGAAAAGTATATATGAGTATTGATATGGAGGATGAGATGAGAAGAATTGAAGGGATTGATGAAATGGAACTTAAAATTAATATCTGGAATATCAGCAGAATAAATCTGCTGATAAATAATATAAAAATAAGTAAAAAACCCGGAAATCCACGCAGGTATTGCCTGTACAGGCCCTGTGCTAAACCTTAAAGTGTTCTTTTTGTAAAAAAAGACAAAAAATTTATCCATAACCTATTGTTAATAAGAAATATATTTTTACCTTTGCAGCCCGTTTTAAGCAGGAAATTACGAAACTTGCTGAAACAGTAATAGTTAAAGGAACCTGATAAGGTAAAACGATATAGGTTTCCGGCGCAACAAAAAATCAAATTTTTACGTTGTGTGGTTTTAAAAAAGCCCTCCCGGTATATCTGCTTATAAGTTTCCAGAAATTATTAAAATTAAAGTGAGGATTGTGTTAAAAGAATTTATACTTTTGCGCGCTCAAAAAAATAGGATTAAAAATTAGTATTTAATATGCCTACAATACAACAATTAGTAAGAAAAGGACGGAAGAAACTCGTTGATAAGAGTAAATCTCCTGCTCTTGATGCGTGTCCACAACGTCGTGGTGTTTGTGTTCGTGTTTACACAACAACGCCAAAAAAACCAAACTCAGCGATGAGAAAGGTTGCCAGGGTAAGGCTTACCAATGGAAAAGAGGTAAATGCTTATATTCCTGGTGAAGGTCACAACTTACAGGAGCACTCCATTGTAATGATCAGGGGTGGTCGTGTTAAGGATCTTCCGGGTGTAAGATATCACATCATTCGAGGAGCACTTGATACTTCCGGAGTTGAAGGTCGTACACAGCGCAGATCAAAGTATGGAACAAAACGTCCTAAAAAATAATAGTTAATAGCATAAGCTTTATATCATGAGAAAAGCGAAACCAAAAATACGTATTATCCTTCCTGATCCTAAATACAGTGATGTATTGGTGACTCAGTTTGTAAATAACATGATGATGGGAGGTAAAAAAAGTACTGCATACAGGTTGTTTTACGAGGCTATGGACATTGTAGCTGAAAAAACTAACGAAGATCCTGTTGAAGTATGGAAAAAAGCTTTGGCAAATGTAACTCCTGCTGTTGAGGTTAGGAGTCGACGAATTGGTGGTGCTACTTTCCAGATACCTTCAGAAATTCGCCCAAGCAGAAAAATGTCGATTGGAATGAAAAATATGATCAGTTTTTCAAGAAAACGTCATGAGAAGAGTATGGGGAAAAAATTAGCCGGTGAAATACTTGCTGCCTATAAAGAAGAAGGAGCATCTTTCAAAAAGAAAGAAGATACTCATCGTATGGCTGAAGCTAATAAAGCATTCTCACATTTTAGATTCTAGATTTCGATAGAGAATAACAATGGCAACGCAGGATAAAAATATGAATAACCTTCAGCTAAACCGTAACATTGGTATTATGGCGCATATTGATGCCGGTAAAACCACATGTACGGAGCGTATCTTGTATTATACAGGTCGTAATTACAAGATGGGGGAGGTTCATGAAGGCGGTGCCACTATGGACTGGATGGTTCAGGAACAGGAACGCGGAATTACAATTACTTCTGCTGCAACAACTGTTTATTGGGAACTGTTCAACAAAAGATATAAGATAAATATTATTGATACTCCCGGGCACGTTGACTTTACCGTTGAGGTAGAGCGTTCATTACGTGTACTTGACGGTGCTGTTGCATTATTCTGTGCCGTTGGCGGAGTGGAGCCACAATCTGAAACTGTTTGGAGACAAGCGGACAAATATAAGGTGCCAAGGATTAGTTTTGTTAATAAAATGGACAGATCCGGTGCCGATTTTTTTGGTGTAATTGATCAAATAAGTGATCGTCTTGGAGCAAATCCTGTACCAATTCAAATTCCAATTGGTTCTGAAGAAAACTTCAGGGGAGTTGTTGATCTGGTAAAAGACAAAGCTTTTGTTTGGGAAGAAGGTAGTGATGGAACAACAATAGTTGAAATACCAATACCTGAAGATCTTGAGCAGATTTCGCAGGATTACCGCATGAAACTTATTGAAGGAGTTGCCGAAGAAAGCGACGAACTTCTTGAAAAGTTCCTTGAGGATCCGCATTCAATTACCGAAGAGGAAATGATAAATGTAATTCGTACAGCAACCCTGAATATGAGCATTACACCGGTTATGTGTGGTTCTGCCTTTAAAAACAAAGGTGTACAGATGCTGTTGAATTCAATTATTGAATTTTTACCAAGTCCACTTGATGTAGATTCAATTACAGGTATCAATCCAAAAACAGATAAAGAAGAGATACGTACTGCTGATCCTAAAGATAATTTTAGCGCATTGGCATTTAAAATTGCCACTGATCCTTTCGTTGGAAGAATTTGCTTTTTCAGAGTTTATTCCGGAAGTCTTAAAGCCGGTTCATATGTGTATAACGTGAATACAGGTAAAAAGGAAAGGATCAGCCGTATAATGCAGATGCATGCCAATAAACAGGAGCCTCTTGACGTAATTGAGGCTGGTGATATTGGCGCAGGTGTTGGGTTCAAAAAAATTCATACAGGTGATACTTTAACCGATGAAAAACACCCGATTGTTCTTGAAGCCATGACATTTCCTGATCCTGTTATCAGTATTGCAATTGAGCCAAAGACTCAGAAAGATATTGATAAAATGACTGTTGCTTTAGCAAAGCTTGCTGAAGAAGATCCAACTTTTAAGGTTGCAACAGATCAGGATTCAGGACAGACAATTATTTCCGGAATGGGTGAATTACACCTTGATATACTCGTTGATCGTCTCAAAAGAGAATTTAATGTTGAGTGTAATATCGGACTTCCTCAGGTTAATTATAAGGAAGCAATTGTCTCAACAGTTAAGCATAAAGAGGTTTATAAAAAACAAACCGGTGGTAGAGGTAAATTTGCCGATATTGAGTTTGAGATAGGACCTGTTGATAATGGAGAAGAAGGATTACAGTTTATCGACGAGGTTAAAGGCGGAAATATACCTAAGGAATATATTCCATCTGTGAAGAAAGGGTTTGAAACAGCAATGCAAAACGGGGTATTGGCAGGTTTTTCTGTTGATAACCTGAAGGTGCGGTTGATTGATGGTTCATTCCATCCTGTTGACTCTGATCAGCTGTCTTTCGAAATGGCTGCAAAGATTGGATTTAAAATATCAGCAAGAATGGCAAAGTCTGTTCTGCTTGAGCCAATAATGAGAATAGAAGTTGTTAC
Organism: Bacteroidales bacterium; assembly: GCA_028277395.1. GTDB lineage: Bacteria > Bacteroidota > Bacteroidia > Bacteroidales > F082. Next base: position 7,268 of record JANQGJ010000077.1, read on the forward strand.
TCCCGATGATTATCTTGGAGAAGTAACAGGCGACTTAAATAAACGAAGAGCCATCCTTGAGGATGTTACAGCAAAAGTTGGTTACCAGGTTGTAAAAGCAACAGTACCATTATCGGAAATGTTTGGTTATGTTACAGCATTACGGTCGTTAACATCAGGCAGGGCAACTTCAAGTATGGAATTCGATAGCTTCAAAGAAGCACCATCATTTATTTCAGAAGAAGTAGTAAAGAAAATTAAAGGAAATTTTTAGATAAATACATACTAACGTGAGTCAAAGAATTAGAATAAAGCTTAAATCGTACGATCATAATCTGGTTGATAAATCAGCAGAAAAGATTGCAAAGGCGGTAAAATCAACAGGAGCTGTTATAAATGGTCCCATACCTTTACCAACTCATAAAAAAGTATTTACTGTTAACCGTTCAACTTTTGTTAACAAAAAGTCACGTGAGCAGTTTGAGTTAAGCACTTATAAAAGATTAATGGATGTATTTAACTCATCTTCAAAAACCATCGACTCATTAATGAAGCTTGAGCTTCCAAGTGGTGTTGAAGTAGAGATTAAAGTATAACTATAAACGGTTTAAAGATTTTTAACGATGTCAGGATTATTAGGAAAGAAAATCGGTATGACCTCAATATACGACGAAAATGGAAAGAACATTCCATGTACCGTTATTGAAGCCGGGCCGTGTGTTGTAACCCAGGTTCGTACAAAAGAAAATGATGGCTATGAAGCTATTCAGCTGGCTTTTGAGGATAAAAAGGAGAAGCACACCACAAAGGCAATGCAGGGTCATTTTGCAAAAGCAAAAACAACACCAAAAAGATATCTTGCTGAGTTTAGCAGATTTGAAGATAAGAAAAGTTTTGGTGATGTATTGACCGTTGATGTTTTTAACGAAGGTGAATATATAGATGTTGTAGGAACATCAAAAGGAAAAGGATTCCAGGGAGTTGTTAAGCGTTATAACTTTAAAGGTGTTAATGATGCAACTCATGGTCAGCATAACAGGTTAAGGGCACCCGGGTCAATTGGAGCGTCATCTTATCCTTCACGTGTTTTTAAAGGAATGCGTATGGCTGGTCGTACAGGAGGAAAAAGGGTTAAATTAATTAACCTTCAGGTAATAAAAATTGTTCCTGAGAAAAATGTTGTAGTAGTAAAAGGAGCTGTTCCAGGTCCTAATAATTCATTAGTAATATTAGAAAGATGGAGTTAGTAGTTCATAACGTAAGCGGAGAAGCAACCAACAGAAAGGTGAAGCTTGATGATTCCATCTTTGGGATTGAGCCAAATGACCACGCCATATATCTTGATGCAAAACAATATATGGCAAATCAGCGTCAGGGTACTCATGATTCCAAGGAAAGAAGCGATATAATTGGAAGTACACGAAAAATTAAAAGACAAAAAGGTACAGGTACTGCCCGTGCAGGAAGTATCAAAAATCCTTTGTTTCGTGGTGGTGGCAGAATTTTTGGACCACATCCCCGCAATTATTCATTTAAACTGAATAAAAAAGTAAAACGACTGGCACGTAAATCCGCTTTGTCATATAAGGCACAGGAGAATAGCATACTGGTTGTAGAAGACTTTAAATTGGAAAATCCAAAAACGAAGGATTTCAGAAATATATTGAAAAGCTTTAAAATCGATAACAAGAAAACTTTGTTTGTACTTGCGAATGGAGATGAAAATATCTATTTATCAGCCAGAAATTTGCAAAAAGTTAAAGTTTTAAGAGCAGAAGGAATTAATACTTATGAAATTCTAAATGCTAAAAATATCGTTTTTGTAGAAAGTTCATTAAAAACCATCGTTGAAGTATTCGCGAATAAATAAAACTGAAAAGAGATGGGTGTAATATTAAAACCGGTTATTACAGAGAAGATGACCACCAAAGGTGAGGAGCTCAACCAATATGGGTTTATTGTTGACAAAAGAGCAAATAAACTCCAGATAAAAGGTGAGGTGGAACAACTGTATGGTGTAGAAGTATTATCTGTAAACACCATGAATTATTCAGGTAAAAGGAAATCACGTTTTACAAAAGGTGGCGTAATTTCTGGTAAGACAAATGCCTTCAAAAAAGCTATTGTTACAATAGGAGAAGGTGAATCAATTGATTTCTTTAGCAACATTTAGAAATGGCTCTCAAAAAATATAAACCGACAACCCCAGGTCAGCGTTTTAAAATAATAAGCGCATTTGACGATATTACTACCAGTACACCTGAGAAGAGTTTGCTAGTTGGTAAGAAAAGCACAGGTGGTAGAAATAATAAGGGAAGAATGACAATCCGCAACGTTGGCGGTGGTCATAAACAAAAATACAGAATCATCGACTTTAAAAGGGATAAAGAAAATATTCCCGGTATTGTGAAGACAATTGAGTACGATCCAAACAGAACTGCTCGTATTGCGCTGATCAATTACGTTGATGGTGAGAAAAGGTACATTGTAGCTCCGCACGGACTGGAAGTAGGACAGAAGATATTATCCGGAAAAGATGCTACTCCGGATATTGGAAATGCAATGTATTTAAGTGAGATACCTTTTGGTACAGTAATTCATAATATTGAGTTACGTCCTGGTCAGGGTGCAAAAATGTCACGTAGTGCCGGATCATATGCCCAGCTTATGACCCGTGAAGGTAAATTTGCAATTATTAAGTTACCTTCAGGTGAAACACGTATGATATTACAAACATGTAAAGCTACCATCGGTATGGTTTCAAATGTTGACCATAACCTTGAGAAATCAGGTAAAGCCGGTCGTAGTCGCTGGAAAGGCCGCAGACCAAGAGTACGTGGTGTTGCTATGAACCCTGTTGATCACCCAATGGGTGGTGGTGAAGGCAGAGCCTCTGGAGGACACCCACGTTCACGTAAAGGATTGCCGGCTAAAGGTTATCGTACACGTGCCAAGAAAAAGGCATCCAATAAGTATATTGTAGAGAAAAGAAAGAAATAATTAAGGAGCGTTAATTGAAGTTAATATGAGCCGATCATTAAAAAAAGGACCATTCATCGATGTTAAACTCGAGAAAAAAGTATTGGTCAATGTAGAGTCCGGTAAAAAAACCGTAATTAAAACCTGGTCGAGGGCATCGATGATCTCTCCTGATTTTGTTGGCCAAACTATTGCAGTTCATAACGGAAACAAATTTATTCCTGTATATGTTACTGAAAATATGGTTGGACATAAACTTGGTGAGTTCGCACCCACTCGTTTATTTAGAGGACATGGTGGAAAAAAGAATAAAGGTAATTAATAAAGTACAGAATAATGGGATCAAGAAAACACATAAGTGCAGAACAAAGGAAAGAAGCGCGTAAAACTCTTTACGTTGCACGCCTTCGCAATGTACCTACTTCTCCACGTAAAATGCGTATTGTTGCCGACCTGATTCGTGGCATGAATGTTGAAAATGCAATGAGCATTCTACAACATACTCCAAAAGAGGCTGCAGGCAGGCTGTACAAATTATTACGCTCTGCAATTGCTAACTGGGAAGTTAAAAACGAAGGACAAAGAGTTGAAGATAATCAGTTATATGTAAAAGAGATCAGTGTTGATAGCGGTAGAATGCTTAAAAGGATTCAACCGGCTCCTCAGGGAAGGGCACACAGAATACGTAAGAGATCAAATCATGTAACTCTTATATTGGGCAATCGCCTTCAGAAAGAAGAAGTTGTAGAAGAAGTTATTACCGAAAACACAGAGAAATAATGGGACAAAAAACTAATCCAATAGGACTAAGATTAGGAATTATCAAAGGTTGGAATTCCTACTGGTATGGAGGAAAAAACTTTTCAAGTAAGCTTGTAGAAGATGGAAAGATCAGAGAATATCTTACTGCACGTCTTGTTAAAGCCGGTGTTTCGAAAATAATGATCGAAAGAACTCTGAAACTCGTTACAATTACAATTTTTACTGCCCGTCCTGGTATAATTATCGGAAAAGGTGGTTCTGAGGTTGACAAACTGAAAGAAGAGTTAAAAAAACTGACTGATAAGGAAGTTCAAATCAATATCTCTGAAATCAAAAGACCTGAGCTTGATGCGCATATCGTTGCTACAAGTATCGCACGTCAGATTGAAGGAAGGGTAAGTTTCCGTAGAGCTATTAAAACTTCAATTGCATCTACAATGAGATTAGGAGCAGAAGGTATTAAAGTTTTAATCTCCGGTAGAGTAGGTGGTGCTGAGATGGCACGTAGCGAAATGTATAAAGAAGGACGTATCCCTCTGCAAACACTTCGTGCCGACATTGATTATGCTTTGGTTGAAGCACATACTACATATGGTCGTATAGGGATAAAAGTTTGGATTTTCAAAGGTGAGATCTATGGTAAACCAGAACTGGTTTCACCAAGTGTTGGAGGTTCAAAACCAAGACCAACTGCACCAAAAGGTGGTGGCGGTCGTCAAAGAAGAAGAAGGTAGCAGTAAGTTATTTAGAAATTATTAAAGTTAGATAGGCATGTTACAACCTAGGAAAACGAAATTTAGAAAGCAGCAAAAAGGCCGGATGAAGGGTAATGCCCAACGAGGTCATCAATTGGCATTCGGATCATTTGGTATTAAAACTCTTGAAGAAGGATGGATTACATCTCGCCAGATAGAGGCTGCACGTCAGGCTGTTACACGTTACATGAAGCGTGAAGGTCAGATATGGATAAAAATATTCCCAGATAAACCGGTTACTAAAAAACCAGCCGAGGTAAGGATGGGTAAAGGTAAAGGTGCTCCGGAATATTTCGTTGCACGTGTTACTCCGGGAAGAATTCTTTTTGAAGCAGAAGGTGTACCTGTTGCAATCGCAAAAGAGGCAATGAGACTTGCTGCACAGAAACTACCTGTAACTACAAAATTTGTTGTAAGAAGAGATTACACTGAGTAAAAAAATAGGATAATGAAGCAAGAAGTTATAAAAGAGCTTAGTAAAGCAGATATCATTGAACGACTTGAAGAAGAGCGTAAGCATTTAACAAAATTAAGGTTAAATCATGCTGTTTCTCCACTTGAAAATCCACACGATATCAGTGCAAACAGGAAGACCATTGCAAGACTTGAAACTGAATTGAGGAGTAGAATTATCGCAGAAAACAATAATAAGTAATCAGATGATGGAAAAGAGAAACTTAAGGAAAGAAAGAACCGGTCTTGTAGTAAGCAATAAAATGGAGAAATCTATTGTGGTTCAGGTTGAACGCCGTGTTAAGCATCCTGTTTACGGTAAATTCATCAAGAAGACTACCAAATTTACAGCTCATGACGAAGCCAATGATTGCGGAATTGGTGATACAGTTCGTATCATGGAAACACGTCCTTTGAGCAAGAATAAGAACTGGAGACTAGTAGAAATAATAGAAAGAGCTAAATAACCATGATACAACAAGAATCAAGACTTGCTGTTGCTGATAACAGCGGAGCAAAAGAAGTACTTTGCATCAGGGTACTTGGCGGAACAAGGCGCCGTTATGCATCAATCGGCGATCAGGTGGTAGTAACGGTGAAAAATGCCCTGCCATCTGGAAATATTAAAAAAGGTGCAGTTGCGAAAGCTGTTGTTGTTAGAACGAAAAAAGAAATTCGCCGTTCCGACGGTTCTTATATCCGTTTTGACGACAATGCATGTGTATTGTTAAATCAGGCAGGTGAGATGATGGGAACACGTATTTTCGGACCTGTTGCCCGTGAACTGCGTGAGAAACAATTTATGAAAATAGTATCACTGGCACCGGAAGTGCTTTAAACAGAAAGAAATTTAGTTATGGCTAAGTTACACATACAAAAAGGGGATAACGTAATGGTGATTTCCGGCAACAACAAAGGACAGTCAGGAAGAGTACTTCTTGTTAATGTTGCTGACCAGAGAGCCATTGTTGAAGGTGTAAATTTAATATCTAAAAACACCAAACCCAATGCTAATAATCCTAAAGGAGGAATTGTTAAGCAAGAAGCTTCTGTACATATATCAAACTTAATGCTTGTGGATAAGTCAGGACAACCTACCCGTACAAGAATAAGTGTTGATGAAAATACAGGTAAAAAAGTTCGTATATCAAAAAAATCAGGGGAGGCTATTAAGTAATGGAAGCAACACCAAGATTAAGAACAAAGTATTTAGAGGAGATAGTTCCTGCATTAATGAAAGAATTTAATTATAAATCTGTAATGCAGGCTCCTAAGATTAAGAAGATATCAATTAACCAGGGAATTAGTGCAGCACTAACCGATAAGAAGTTAATTGATTTAGGAATTGCTGAGATGACTGCAATCACCGGTCAAAAAGCTGTTCCTACAATTTCAAAACGAGATGTGTCAAACTTTAAGCTTAGAAGAGGTAATCCTATTGGAGTTCGTGTAACCCTTCGCGGTGTGAAAATGTATGAGTTTCTTGACAGACTGATTTCTGTTGCACTACCTCGTGTACGTGATTTTAGAGGAATTAACGATAAAGGTTTTGACGGACGTGGTAACTACTCATTTGGTGTTACTGAACAGCTGATTTTCCCTGAAATCGATATCGATAAAGTTAATAATATAAATGGTATGGATATAACCATTGTAACTTCAGCAAATACTGATCAGGAAGCATTTGGATTGTTGAAAGCATTTGGTTTACCTTTTAAAAATCAGAAAAAAGCATAGCTCATGGCAAAAGAATCAATGAAAGCGCGTGAGCGCAAAAGAAAGAAAATGGTTGAGAAATACGCTGAAAAACGTGCTGCATTAAAAGCTGCCGGAGATTATGAAGGGTTACAAAAATTACCCAAGAATGCATCTCCAGTACGTTTGCATAATCGTTGTCAGTTAACAGGCAGACCTAAAGGATATATGAGACAATTTGGTATTTCTCGTATAAACTTTCGCGAAATGGCGCTAAAAGGTTTAATTCCTGGTATAAAGAAAACCAGTTGGTAATAATAAAATAAAAAGATTAGTCAGATGATAACCGATCCAATTGCAGATTATTTAACAAGGATTAGAAATGCTGTTGCTGCAAAACACAGAATGGTGGAAGTGCCGTCTTCTAGCCTCAGAAAGAATATTACCAAAATCCTTTTTGAAAAAGGATATATACTAAACTATAAGTTTGAAGAAAACAAGGTTCAGGAAACTATTAAAATAGCTTTGAAATATCATCCTGTAACTAAGTTACCTGCCATAACCGAACTAAAGAGAGTTTCTCGTCCGGGTTTACGTCAGTATGTAAATGCAAGTGAACTACCAAGAGTTCTCAATGGATTAGGTGTTGCTGTAATGTCAACTTCAAAAGGTGTTATTACCGATAAAGAAGCCAGAAAACTTGGTGTAGGTGGCGAAGTAATTTGTTTTGTAAGTTAATAAGAAGGAGTAAGACAATGTCACGAATAGGAAAAATGCCCATAACTTTACCGGAAGGTGTTGAAGTAAATGTTACTGATACAAACATTGTAAAGGTAAAAGGAAAATTAGGGGAGCTCGAACAACTTGTAGATCCTGCTATTTCAGTAAAAGTTGATAATGGTAGTGTTCAGCTTGAAAGAGCTACAAACAAAAAAGAACATAAATCAAAGCATGGATTGTACAGGGCTTTGATCTCAAATATGGTAGAAGGAGTTTCAAAAGGATTTACTACTGTTCAGGAATTAGTTGGTGTAGGTTTCAAAGCTGAAGCTAAAGGCCAGTTACTTGATCTTTCCTTAGGTTATTCACACCATATCTACATTGAACTTCCTTCGGAAATTAAAGTGGAAACAGTATCAGAAAGAGGTAAAAATCCTTTGATAAAGATGACTTCCATTGATAAACAGCTCATTGGTCAGGTAGCAGCCAAGATCAGGTCTCTTCGTAAACCTGAGCCGTATAAAGGCAAAGGTGTTAAATTCCAGGGTGAAGAACTCAGAAAGAAAGCTGGTAAAGCTGCCGGGGAAAAATAATAACTTTTGATACTATTAACAGGTAAAACCTAGGAGTAATGGGAATAAAGAATAAAAAGGCATATAGCAGACTGAGAATAAAAAGGAGAATCAGAAAAACCATCGTTGGCACTGCTGAAAGACCAAGAATGTCTGTGTTTAGAAGTAACAAACAAATATATGTTCAGTTAATAGATGATAGCACCGGTAGCGTACTCGTTACTGCTTCATCCAAAACCAAAGATGCTATTGAAGCTAAAGTTAACAAGATTGAGCAGGCTAAAATAGTTGGAACCTTAATAGCAGAAAAAGCAAAAGCAGCTGGAATCGAAACGGTTGTTTTTGATAGAAACGGATATTTATATCATGGCAGAATTAAATCATTAGCTGAAGCTGCCAGACAAGGAGGACTTAAATTTTAATAGATCATGACAAACGCAAATATAAAACGTGTTAAATCCAGTGAAATCGAATTCAAAGACAGACTGGTAAGCATTCAAAGGGTAACCAAAGTTACTAAAGGAGGTCGTACATTCAGCTTTTCTGCAATTGTTGTTGTTGGAAATGAAAACGGTGTTGTTGGTTATGGTCTTGGTAAAGCGAAAGAGGTTACTTCTGCTATCGCCAAAGGTATAGATGATGCAAAGAAACACCTTGTAAAAGTCCCTGTACTTAAAGGAACTTTACCACATGAGCAAGTTGGTAAATATAGTGGTGCAAGAGTATATGTACAACCTGCTGCTCCCGGTACAGGAGTTATTGCCGGTGGTGCTATGCGTGCTGTGCTTGAAAGCGTTGGTGTGAAAGATGTACTTGCAAAGTCAAAAGGTTCATCAAATCCTCACTCAGTAGTAAAAGCAACTATTGATGCATTGACCAGAATGAGAGATCCATATACCGTTGCTCAGGTTAGAGGTGTTGAACTGGATACTGTTTTTAACGGATAAAAGTTAAATTAAAGCTTGACATGAAGAAAGTTAGAATTACACAGATAAGAAGTGCAATTAACAGACCGCAAAGGCAAAAATTGACACTAAAGGCATTAGGTATTAATAAGCTTAATAAGCCAAAAGATCATGACCTTACTCCTCAGATTGAAGGAATGATCGATAAAGTTAAGCATTTATTAAAGGTAGAAGAAATTTAAAAAATATACAATAATGGATTTAAGTAATCTTAAACCTGCAGAGGGTTCTGTAAAGAACAAAAAGAGGATTGGACGAGGACAGGGTTCTGGCCGTGGCGGTACTGCCACAAAAGGTCATAAAGGAGCACAGTCCAGAGCCGGTTACAAAAGAAAAATTGGTTTTGAAGGTGGTCAAATGCCATTATTTCGCCGTGTTCCAAAATTCGGTTTCAAAAACATCAACCGTAAGGAATTCAGAGGCATCAATTTACAGGTTCTACAGGATCTGGTAGATAAAAAAAATATTACAGAAGTTAATATTGATGTGCTTATCGAAAACGGATTAGCCAGGAAAAATGACCTTATAAAAATATTAGGTTCCGGTGAGTTAAAAGCTAAACTGGAAGTTACTGCAAATGGATTTACAAAAACAGCACAGGCAGCCATTGAAGCACAAGGTGGTACTGTTACTAAAATCTAAAATTAGATGAAAAAGTTAATCGAAACCATTAGAAATATAAATAAGATTGAGGAATTAAGAAACAGAATTCTTTATACCCTTGGTATTATTTTGATCTATCGTTTAGGATCATATATTGTATTACCCGGAGTTGATCCCAACATGTTAGCAAACCTTAAACAACAGGGTTCAGGAGGTTTGATGGGATTATTGAATATGTTCTCTGGAGGGGCTTTTTCAAATGCCTCAATTTTTGCCCTGGGTATTATGCCTTATATCAGTGCTTCGATTGTTATTCAGTTGTTAGGTATGGCTATCCCATATTTCCAGCGTTTGCAGCGTGAAGGAGAAAGTGGAAGGCGTAAAATTAATCAGATTACAAGATATCTGACCGTTGTTATCGTTGGATTGCAGGCACCTGGTTATATCGCTAACCTCGTATCTCAATTACCTTCTGAAGCAATTACACCATTTAGTGCTGCTGTTACAACACCACCGTTTTTCTTCTGGGTGTCGTCGACAGTTATCCTTATTGCAGGAACACTATTTGTGATGTGGCTGGGTGAAAAAATAACAGATAAAGGAATTGGTAATGGAATATCATTAATAATTATGATAGGTATCATTGCCCAATTACCCAGTTCTCTTGTTCAGGAATTTGTTTCAAAGATGGGAGCCCTTGGTGGCGGACTGGTATACTTCCTGATGGAACTTGTAATACTGATATTTGTAATCTTGTTTACAATCCTTCTGGTACAGGGAACAAGAAGAGTACCTGTTCAGTATGCTAAAAGAATAGTCGGCAACAAACAATACGGTGGAGTACGTCAGTATCTTCCATTAAAAGTTAACTCAGCAGGTGTTATGCCAATTATTTTTGCTCAGGCAATTATGTTTGTTCCTATTACCTTGGTTGGATTTGCCGAATCTGATTCCATGACAGGAATCGCTTCTGCATTTGCTGATTTTACGGGTTTTTGGTACAATTTTGTATTTTTCATAATGATTATATTGTTTACATACTTTTATACTGCAATTACCATAAACCCAAAACAGATGGCTGATGATCTGAAGAAGAATGGAGGGTTTATACCTGGCGTAAAACCCGGGAAAAAAACAGCAGAATATTTGGACAATATATTATCGAGAATAACATTGCCGGGATCTATTTTTCTGGGAATAATTGCAATTATGCCTGCATTCGCAATGATTGCAGGAGTGAATAGCGGTTTTGCCCAGTTTTATGGTGGTACATCATTGTTAATTCTGGTTGGAGTAGTTCTTGATACATTGCAACAAATTGAAAGTTATTTATTGATGCGCCATTATGACGGACTGACCAAGTCAGGACGAATTAAGGGCAAATCACCATTTAATATGTAATTTAGCTTCCGTTTTATGATATACATTAAAACAGATGAGGAAGTTGAAATACAAAGACAGAGTTCTTTACTTGTTGGAAAAACTTTAGCCGAAGTTGCTAAAATTATTAAGCCTGGTATAAAAACAATTGAGTTAGACAAAGTTGCTGAAAGTTATATCCGGGACAATGGAGCAGCACCAGGATTTAAAGGTTATGGAGGATTTCCTGCCACATTATGCATTTCTGTTAATGATGAAGTGGTACATGGTATTCCCGGAAATAGAGAATTAATTGATGGCGATATCGTATCCATTGATTGTGGTACCTATATGAATGGGTTTTATGGAGATTCTGCATATACTTTTGCAGTTGGAGAAGTGGAAGATGAAGTACTGTTGTTACTTGAAAGAACTAAAGAATCGCTTTATCTTGGGATTGAACAGGCAATTGTTGGGAAACGAATAGGAGATATTGGATATGCAGTTCAGAAGTATGTAGAAAGTTTTGGTTATTCGGTTGTAAGAGATTTAGTTGGGCATGGTGTTGGCAGGAATCTTCATGAGAAACCGGAAATACCAAATCATGGCAGAAGAGGTTCAGGGGTTAAATTGAAGTCGGGAATGTGTTTAGCTATTGAACCAATGATCAATCTTGGTGTAAAAGATGTGCTTCAGGATAATGATGGATGGACAATACGAACAACTGATAAAAAGCCTTCAGCTCACTTTGAACACAATGTTGTAGTTAGAAACGGTAAAGCGGATATTTTATCAACTTTTAAATATATTGAAGAAGTTTTAAAAAATAAATAGTCAACACTTATGGCAAAACAGAAGTCAATAGAGCTTGATGGTACTGTAATTGAATCTCTGGGAAATGCGATGTTTCGCGTTGAACTTGAAAATGGGCACATAATAACTGCTCACATATCAGGAAAAATGAGAATGCATTATATTAAAATATTACCTGGCGATAGAGTGAAATTGGAGATGTCACCATATGATCTGTCAAAAGGAAGAATAACGTTCAGATACAAATAGTAATTATAAGATGAAAATAAGAGCATCAATAAAAAAAAGAACACCTGACGATAAATTGGTTCGTCGTAAAGGTAAATTGTATATTATTAATAAAAAGAATCCTAAGTATAAGCAAAAACAGGGTTAACCTGTTGTTGTTTAGCTGAAAAAAAATAATAATTATGGCTAGAATTGCTGGAGTAGATATCCCGAATAAAAAGAGAGGAGAAATAGCTTTAACCTATATTTATGGTATTGGCAGAAGCACCGCTCAAAAGGTACTAACAGAAGCTGGTATTGACTGGAATATTAAAGCAGAGGACTGGACTGATAGTCAACAAAATGATATTCGTAATATTCTTAGTGAGAATTACAAGGTTGAAGGTGAATTGCGTTCAGAAACCCAGATGAACATTAAGCGTTTAATGGATATCGGTACATATAGAGGTATAAGACATCGTATTGGATTACCACTTAGAGGCCAAAATACGAAAAACAATGCCAGAACACGTAAAGGACGTAAGAAAACTGTTGCCAACAAAAAAATGGCTACTAAATAGTATAATAATCAATTCATAGTCTAGTAACAAGAATAAAGATGGCACAAAGGACCAGAAATACAAAAAAGAGAATTGTAAAGGTTGAACCAACAGGAAAAGCCTACATTAAAGCTTCATTCAATAATATTATCATATCATTAACGAATGAAACAGGACAGGTGATTTCATGGGCATCCGCAGGTAAGATGGGTTTTAAGGGTTCTAAAAAGAATACTCCTTATGCTGCCCAGATGGCTGCAACCGAGTGTTCAAAAGTTGCATACGATTTAGGACTTCGTAAAGTTAAGGTGTATGTTAAAGGACCAGGTTCAGGTAGAGAGTCGGCGATTAGAACAATCCATTCATCAGGAATTGAGGTTACTGAAATTGTAGATGTAACACCAATGCCTCATAATGGCTGTCGTCCACCAAAAAGAAGAAGAGTTTAACTCTAAAATTAACTGACAAAAAATCTAAACTATGGCAAGATATACAGGACCAAAATCCAAAATTGCACGTAAATTTAATGAGCCAATTTACGGACCAGATAAATTTCTTGAGAAAAAGGCCTTCCCTCCGGGACAACATGGTGCCAATAAAAGAAGGAAGAAACAATCTGAATATGGTATTCAGTTGCAGGAAAAGCAGAAAGCTAAATATACATATGGAATCCTCGAAAGACAATTTCGTAATGTATTTAAACTTGCATCCCGTAAAAAAGGTATTACAGGTGAAAACCTTCTTAAATTAATCGAAGCGCGCCTTGATAATACTGTATTTCGTTTGGGAATATCACCAACAAGATCAGGGGCACGTCAATTAGTTTCACACCGACATATTACTGTTAACGGTAATGTCGTAAATATTCCATCATATGCTCTTAAAGAAGGTGATATTGTTGGAGTAAGAGAGAAATCGAAAAGCCTCATCGCTATAACTGAATCACTTGAACAATCACATAAGAGTTATTCATGGTTGGAGTGGGATTCGGAAAAACTTCAGGGAAAGTTCCTGAATTATCCTCCACGTGAGGAAATTCCTGAGAATATTAAGGAACAACTTATTGTTGAGTTATACTCAAAATAATAAATAATTACTATTTGATCATTTTAAAGTTAGATAAATTATGGCAATTTTAGCATTTCAAAAGCCTGATAAGGTTGTAATGAACGAAGCCGATGAATTCCATGGAATCTTTGAATTCAGACCATTGGAACCTGGTTTTGGTATAACTATAGGCAATGCCCTCAGACGAATTTTACTATCATCACTAGAAGGATTTGCCATTACATCAGTAAAAATTGATGGCGTAGTTCATGAATTTTCAACTGTTAAAGGTGTTGTTGAAGATATCACGGAAATTGTTCTCAATCTGAAAAAAATCCGTTTTAAACAGCAAATTCAAAGCGAGAATAGCGAGAAAGTTAATATAATAATTGGCGATCAGGAAGTATTTAATGCAGGAGATATAAATAAATTCCTGTCTGTTTTCCAGGTGTTAAATCCGGAAGAAGTTATTTGTCATCTTGATCCTTCAGTGAAACTTAGCATGGAGCTTACAATCGGCAAAGGAAGAGGTTATGTTCCTGCAGAGGAAAATGTAAATGAAGATGCATTGGTTGGTACTATCGCAATAGATTCAATCCATACTCCAATAAAAAATGTGAAGTATCATGTTGAAGATTTCAGGGTAGAGCAAAAAACAGACTACGAAAAACTGGTTTTTGATATCATAACCGATGGATCTATACACCCAAAGGATGCCCTTAAAGAAGCTGCAAAAATTCTGATTCAACATTTTATGCTCTTCTCAGATGAACGTATAACTCTTGAAACCGAAGAGAAGTCTGTAAATGAAGAATTTGATGAAAATACACTTCATATTCGTCAGTTACTAAAATCAAAGCTGGTTGACCTTGATCTTTCAGTAAGAGCTCTCAACTGTTTGAAAGCAGCGGACGTTGAAACATTAGGTGAACTGGTAGCATATAACAGAAACGATCTGCTGAAGTTTAGAAACTTCGGAAAGAAATCTCTTACTGAACTTGACCAACTGGTGGAACAAAAAGGTCTTGAGTTTGGAATGAATACAGCAAAATATAAATTAGATAAGGATTAAGCGAGATGAGACACAGAAAGAGTTTTAATCATTTAGGAAGAACATCTTCACATAGGAAAGCAATGCTTTCTAACATGGCAACTTCATTAATATTACACAAAAGAATTACCACTACAGTTGCAAAAGCTAAAGCCCTTAGAGGATATGTGGAGCCTTTGATTACAAAATCAAAAGATGACACAACTCATTCGCGCAGGGTTGTATTTAGCTATTTAAACGACAAATATGCAGTAACTGAGTTGTTCAGAAACATCTCTGGCAAGATTGCAGACAGACCAGGTGGATACACAAGGATTATTAAGTTGGGTAAACGTCTTGGTGATAATGCCGAAATGGCAATGATTGAGTTAGTTGATTTCAACGAGTTGTTGGTAACCGACAAAACCAAGAAAACTAAATCAACACGTCGACGTCGAGGTGGTGGTAAGAAAAAAGCCGGTGAACCTGCAACTGCACCTGCTGTTGAAGCTGCTACTGATGAAATAGTTGAAGATGCAGTAGTTGAGGAATTGAAGGAAGAAAAACCCGAAGCTCCTGAAGATACTAAAGCAAAAGATGCAGAAAAAGAAGAATAGCAGTATAAAAGCTGATAAAAATTTGAAGAGGCAATCAATTATGGTTGCCTCTTTTTTTTCTGAAAATTTGTAAAGGATATCCGGTGAATAACATGTGAGTTTTTGTGCCGGTACACTTTGCAATCGATTTCATTTGCAGGAGCATCATGTTGTTCTTAATCATTGCAGTTAATTATTGTTATAACAGTACAATTTATTATCATTATTTAAAAAAATGGTAATTTCGCAGTGCAATTTTAAATATAAAAACATGAGTCAAATAACGAGTATACACGGACGACAAATTTTAGATTCAAGGGGTAACCCAACAGTTGAAGTAGATGTTTATACAGCTTCAGGTGTAGTAGGAAGGGCAGCAGTACCCTCAGGAGCATCAACAGGAGTTCATGAAGCAGTTGAGTTAAGGGATCAGGATTCTGATACCTACATGGGCAAAGGAGTTTTAAAAGCCGTTCAAAATGTAAATAATATACTATCCGAAGAACTCAACGGATATTATGTTATGGATCAGGTTGAGATAGATAACAGGATGATCGAAATTGATGGAACACCAAATAAGGCGAATCTTGGAGCAAATGCCATATTAGGAGTGTCAATGGCCGTAGCACATGCAGCTGCTCAGGAAACCAATCAGCATCTTTACCGATACATAGGTGGGGCAAATGCTAAAACTTTACCTATACCAATGATGAATATCTTAAATGGCGGATCGCATGCTGACAATAGTATCGACTTTCAGGAATTTATGATAATGCCAGTTGGAGCTGGTAATTTTGCTGAAGCACTTAAAATGGGAGCTGAGGTATTTCATAACTTAAAAGCAGTATTGAAAAAGGCTGGTTATTCAACTAACGTTGGAGATGAAGGAGGTTTTGCACCAAATCTAAAGTCTAATGAGGAAGCTGTAAAGGTTGTTTTGGAAGCAATTGAGAAAGCAGGTTATAAAGCCGGAGAAGACATTTATATTGCACTTGATCCTGCATCTTCAGAATACTATTTGCCAAAAGAGAATGTTTATCATTTGAAGTGGTCAACCGGTGATAAACTCACACCTGCAGAAATGGTGGACTACTGGGATAACTGGACAAAAAAATATCCAATTGTTTCCATCGAAGATGGTATGGCAGAAGATGACTGGAATGGCTGGAAACTCATGACTGATAGAATGGGAGATAGGGTGCAAATAGTTGGTGATGACTTATTTGTAACAAATACAGAAAGATTGGCTGAAGGAATTAAAAAAGGAGTAGCAAACTCAATCTTAATTAAAGTAAATCAAATAGGTACTTTAACAGAGACTATTGATGCTGTTTCAATGGCAACTAGAAATAGTTACACATCTATAATAAGCCACCGTTCCGGGGAAACAGAAGATGTTACAATTGCTGATCTTGCTGTTGCATTAAATACAGGATTGATAAAAACAGGATCTGCCAGCAGAACAGACAGGATAGCTAAGTATAATCAATTGTTAAGAATTGAAGAAATACTTGGTGATACTGCCACTTACCTGGGTAAAGATTTCAGGTTTTTATAGGAACATCCTGAAAATGATAAAAAAACCGGCATTTATTGCCGGTTTTTTTATTTTGTAATCATAACATATACAGGACAATACAAACAAAATTACTAAAGTGTTAAAAATTTTTAATAAAAA
This sequence comes from Bacteroidales bacterium, assembly GCA_028277395.1. Lineage (GTDB taxonomy): Bacteria > Bacteroidota > Bacteroidia > Bacteroidales > F082. The sequence goes on from JANQGJ010000077.1 coordinate 24,041, forward strand.
GTGTTGTTATGTAAGAAAAGTATTCTACTTTTGCCGCTCGCAAAAAGCGGGGAGTTCATAGGATAAACTGAGTATCTGCATTCTGATTTTGGGATTTGTTATTGTATAATAGTAATAACGGGGAATTAGTTGAAGTGAAGGCAGTTACCGGATTAGATAAAAAAAGTGGTATTTTTTTATAAAATTATTTTGTCAATTTAAAAAAGAGTATTACTTTT
>JANQGJ010000038.1 GCA_028277395.1 Bacteroidales bacterium
GGTATCGCCAAAACATGATGGTTCTGTCCATGTGAAGAATATATCAGGCAGGGATGGAACATGGACAGGTAGTGTTATACTATCGGTACATATAAAACCGTTTGAATCAGCAAACACAACCAATGAAACATAGTAGATCTCCCCACCTGGAGTTGTGTTACTGGGAAACTGGTGTGTTGGATTCTGGAGATCTGAAGTATCTCCATCACCGAAATCCCAGTGCCACATTACTAGGTTATAACCTTCAGGACTTGTTGATAAATCTGTAAACTGCAAGGAGTCGCATATAATTGTACTGTAGGTGAAATTAGCTTCGGGTGGTTGTGCAACTACTATAACGTCAGATATTGTATTTTGACATCCATTAACATCCGTAACAGTAAGTGTTATGTACATTTCTCCCCATGAGGTAAAAGAGTATGCAACGTTTTGTCCTGTCCCTGTTTGCCCATCACCAAAATCCCACTCCCAGCTTATGATATTTGAGTCGCTATGCCCGTAAAAGCTTATTAGAGTATTGACACAGGCATTTGCAGCACTCAGAGTAAATGAAACATCAGGTAAATCAAAAACAATTATATCTGTTGTTACCGAATCAGAACAACCAAAATTGTCGGTAAAATAGTAAACTATTGTGAAATCTCCTGTTGTATTGTATTGGTGAACAGGATTCATATCAACTGAAGTTGATCCATCCCCAAAATCCCAAAGCCAATCTGAAAGAGTTGATGAACCTGTTGATGTAAATTCAACCAACTCTCCACGACAAACTGAATTGCCTGTGCTTATTGAAAAATTACGATCAATTTCATCTCTGACATATAAATCAGTTATAATTACACTATCACAACCATTAGATATTGAAGTTAATGTATCATAGTAAACACCTGTTGAATATCTCCATTCGTCTTGTACAAATAATGAATCATTGTTACAGATTGTGTCAAACAGGGTAGTTTCAAATTTCGGTAATATGGTTAGTATCATTTCATCAATGGAATCGCAAACTACAGTATTGGAGGCAATCATGGTCAATGTTACCGGACCGATTTCACCAGGTCCAGGAATATAAACAGGTTGAGAAATGTTTGGATTTTCAAAATAACCTGTACCTCCAATCCAATACAGAGTATTGTATTTTCGGGCATAAGCAGTATCATTTGCAGTTGAAAAGTCGAATGGCTCCCCGAAGCAGGTAGTTTCATCAGAACCTGCATGAGCCGAAGCTCCCGGAATTACAACCAATCGCATTATGGATGTATCATTATCGCACGGAGCAATGGCATTTCCAACCATGTATAAGTAAATTGTATCATTTGTAATTGATCCTGAACTAATATCAGGTGTGTATATTGGTTCAAGTAAGGTTGGGTCGTTAAAACTTCCAAGTCCGTTGTGACTAAACCAATGAATTGACTCAGTATTATTTGCAGTAACAGGTATTGATGACGTAGAAAGGTCGTATGATACTTGTTCACAAGTTGTTGTGTCGTTCCCTGCAAACACCTCGCATGTAGGATTTACTGTTAATTGTTGTGTTGAAGTTTGCGAGCATACATCAAGAGTTATACTATAAACTCCATCTTCATTGAAAATATGAGAAACATGTTTGCCGGCAGCTCCAGTACTCATATCACCAAAATCCCAATACCATTCGGTGAAGTCAGCATTGTTATTATTGTCAATACCGGTAAAATAAACAGTAGTTTGTTCACACGCAGGATTAGATATTATCTGCATGTCGATGGAAACATCTTCTACTCTTTGGTGGTGAATAGCAGTGTCCTTACATCCAAAATTGTTTGTGTAGATTGAAAGTATTTCAAATGTGTTTTGTGAATTGTATGTGTGGCTTATGTTTTGACCAATTCCACTGTTACCATCGCCAAATTCCCATTCCCACAGAACAATGTCACCTGAAATATTGGATGCTGTAAGTGATATTTCTTCATTTGTACAGGTGGTGTCGTTTGGAGAGACAACAAAATCTGAAACTGGAAGTTCTCTAACAAAAATATTGGTAAAGGTGGTGTCCTCACATCCATATTCTCCTGAAATATATAGGCTTACAGTGTAATTACCGGGATTGGGGTATGAATGAACTACATTCTGACTATAAGCAAAATTTCCATCGCCAAAATCCCACTTCCAGTCGATAATGTTTGCATTATTGCTATTAATTCCATTAAAATTTATTGATAATCCGGCGCATATGGTGTCAGTATTTGTGTTTATTATGGCTTCCGGAGTCAGATTTACAGAAACTTGTCTGACAGTTGAATCGTAACAACCATTTAAGTCTGTTATTTTCAGTGAAACGTTATAAGTACCTGTATCGTTGTAATAATGAACAGGATTTTGTATTTGACCGGTTTCTCCATCGTCAAAATTCCAAAACCAGGTAGTAATTGTACTATTACTACTATCCGAGCCGAAAAAACTTATGTTATCGCCAAAGCAAATTGAATCGTCCGGATGTGTTGTAAACCATGGAGCAGGAATCGAATCCAGTGTAAGTATCATCGATGAGGTATCATTACTACAAGGAGATAAGCCATATGCGATAAGAAATAATTCTATTGATCCTGATTCATTCGCTGCAGGGGTGTAAACCGGCAATAAATCATTTGGATCATTAAAAGTGCCTGATCCTCCATACCATAAAACGGAATCATAATTAGCTGCGAACGGAAGTAGCATTGATCCCGAAAAATCGAACGATATATTGGCACAAACATTTTCATTTGATCCTGCATAAGATGTTGCAGTATCAACCACAGAAACTACCTTTTTAGTCGTATCATTGCATATAGTCAGAGTAACTTCATATTGCCCCGGATTTTCATATGTGTAACTTGAATTATGTCCTGTTGCGGTGGCACCATTATCATCGAAATCCCAGTTCCAGCTGGTATATGATATCGGTTCTCCGGTACCAATAAAATAAACTGTATCGTTAATACAGGAAGGATTTTGAAAAATATCGAAACTTACGTTTACTGAATCTACATATATTGAGTCTGTTATTTGTGTAACACAACCGTAATTATTTAGAATGTTTAGAGTTATAAAAAATGTTGAATCACCCGATACATAGGCATGATTAACAGTTGCACCCATATCGGTTGTCCCATCGCCAAAATCCCAGTTCCAGTCAATAATATTCGAACTTCCTGTTGCCTGGAAATTTACTATTTCATTTACACAACTAGTATCAGGAGGAGTAATAGTAAAGCTGCCGCTTGATAAAGAGTCAATGGTTAAAATCATTTGCGATGTATCATTCCCGCAATACTCAGTTTCGTATGCAATAAGTGACAATGTTATATCGCCTACTTCATTTGGGTGAGAATTATATACAGGATGAATAATTCGTGGGTCACTAAATGTGCCAGCACCTCCTATCCATAAGATTGAATCACAGTTTGATGTATCGGGCAGGATTGAAGAAGTGCTAAAATCGAACGAATATGACTGGCAGATTGTTTCATCACTTCCTGCATTTGCATTTGCACTTCCGGTAAATGTTAAGGTCATGATATCAGATACTGGGACCGAGCAAGGATAAGCCGGCAGGGCAGTTATTGTTAATGTTACCCACCCCTTCGTAATATCTACTGTGCTTGGTGTATATGTTGGACTAACTAATGTATCATAGTTAAAAGTTCCGGTTCCTGAAGTTGTCCAATAGATACTGTCATAGTTTGTAGCTGTTGAACCTGTAACGGTAAATATCCCTGATGCACAAATGGATTCATCAGGACCTGCATATACTTCTGCAGTTGGAAGAATTGTAATGGCAAATGAAGTTGTATCACCATTGCCGCAGCTGTTAGTTCCAAATACCCTGATATAACCATCAGTAGCATTATCTCCAAAAATTAGCGTAGCTGAATCTGCATTTGGTATAATAGTAACATCATTTCCTGTGTATAACCAGGTATATGTATCAGTATTGGGATCAGGGGTAACTGAAAATATTGCTGACTCACCTTTGCAATACGACCCTGTGGGAACAGGATTCCAGAGTAATGAGTCGGGGTATCGTAAAACTGTTATGATTGCAGGATCAGTAGTGTCATTTACATTGTACCACCATGTATTTATAGTCTTTAGGTCTCCGTAAAAATTACTATACGCATGACAACCCGGAGGACTTTGGCATCCGCTTAAGTTTACACTTCCTGATACATTCGAGTCGTCCCAAAAAACGAATGGAGCTTGTCCACTTGGATTGGGAGGATTTACAAGATCAATGAAGTATCCGCCGCTATTATTTTCTACATCGAATAAGGGCAGGTTTGTTAGTCCGTTTACAAAACTTACGGAAAAATCAACATCAGTATTATGATATACAGGGTTACCATTATAATCAAGCCCGTTCCAATAGATTATATTTTCACCAACTACAACATCACTTGTAATCATTACATCGACAAAAGGATCGGGTGGATCGATTATAATATTAATAATACCATCTTTGTTAACATTAATATGGAACTCAACCGAGTCAGTTTCGCATGTTGTTGTAGCCCAGGGCTGTGGGTCAATTATATTACCCAGTGAAGCTGAAGGTGGGAACAGGAAGTCATCAGGCTCATTTATAAAAATTATATATTCAGGATCTCCTGACAGGTAACCAACAGATTTTCTATCCTCTATCCAGTTACCGGTTGAACCTACTCCGGTTTGGTTGCAAAAAATTACCCAAAGCCGTCCATCCATATTATCCAATGTTAAGGACGTTATAATACTGTCAACTGAATAGATAAAAAATGTTGCACTGCAATCTGTTAAATTACCATCATGATAATTGTCGAACTGCCATGATTTGGAATATAATCTTCCAGGCTTTTCAGATCCATATGCTTCAACAGTAATATCGATTAGTTCTAAAGAAAACCTTCCTATGGAAATTTGCCCGCTAGATTCTTCAACTCTTTGAAATTCAATGTAATATTTGCCTGCATTGTTTGGTTGAATAAGTATGGCATCATAACCGGCCGATCCATAAATTTCGGCAGGGCCTACTCTTGCTTCGCCGATATTATTAATATAACCTTCACCACTTGTTGGAAGATCATGTTCAGAATACAGCGTGTTTCCGTTTTCCTTTTTAATTCGAAAAACTATCTTATAACCATCTTCAATAACTCCTTTAAAACCTATATAAACCTTTTCGGCAGCCGATCTTGTTTCAAAGTAAAGTCTGTCCTGTTCATTACAATTATAAATGGCAAATTGTGTCCTGGTTCCTCCTCCGTTATCACATTGCGTGTCGAAATCATTACAGAGAAGTAAACCTGTTTTATCATTACCAATCCACAACTGCTTTGAGCCTTCGGCAATGGTATCTACCGGGTTCAAAGATAAAATACAAGTTATTACAAAAGCAAAAATATGAGTAGCTCTTATGATTTTAAGTAAAATCGTATAAAATTCCATTTTCATCTGGATTTATTTAAAGAGCTTCCTAAATATTAGACAGCTAAAAGCTTGTTTACCCCTACTCCTGATCAGAAAATTTATCTAAAAAAGTACAAATTAATTGAATGCACATTCATGTAACAGGGAATAAGTCTCCATGTCAGCACTGTAGACTAACTAACCATGTTCCGGTAGTTAATCCATGGTTCATCTATTGTTTGCAAAACGAGAAGATGTTGTAAAAAAACGTAAAACATTTATTTGACGGTTGGCTAAGGAATCAAATTCTCCTTTCTGGCTTCTTCAATAACAGCAATTAGTTTTGTTTTCTTGAATTTTTTAAACAGGTTTTTACAATGAAAGTTTATTGCATTTTTAGAACTGCACAGCATATCTCCAACTTCCTGTCGTGAATGTCCCTGTGCAAGCAGGTTTAGGATTTGTTGTTCACTTTTAGTAAGTGTTGGCTTTTTACTTCTGCTGTTAGTTATTTCGTCATAAAATTCCGGCACCTGATTTCCAATAATTCTTCTTCCTGACAGTACTCCTTTAATCGTACTAACTAATTCTGACTTTCCACAATACTTCATTAAAATTGCATCGGCTCTGTTAACCCACGTATTATAAAGAATAGTAGTATTAAGTGATCCGGTTAAAGCGACAACTTTTTTCTCGGGAAACTGATTTTTAATGACCAGGCAAAATTCAACACCTGAAAAATCAGGCATTACCAAATCCAGCAATACAATTTCCGCATCCGAATTCCTTAGTTTTGGCAATGCTTCCTTAACAGAATACGCCCAATCTGATATTACTATATCTTCAACACTATCTTTAAAGATTGCTTTTATTCCGTCAACGAATACAGGGTGGTCATCTATTACAAAAACTTTCGTCATTTAAGAGGTCTTTATGAATTGCTTATTTTTTCGTTTGTAAAAATAAATATTATTCGAATACCTGTGAATGAAAGACCTTAAGATAAGTTTTGTATTTACTGGCATCTTTTAATTATTCTTTTGATGTAATATTATTTCAGTAAAATTAACTTAATTGTTGCCATATTATGCCAAAAAATGCAACAGGAGATTAATCTGAACTTAAGAAGTAATAAATTTATAAAGCGCTACTACTTTGTCATAACAATCTGAAAATAAACAACGAAGTGGTGCTACTTTTTTTAGTAAAAAGTATGAGATGTAAATTTAATTAAGGAGTCTGCAGGAACCCTGCTCAACCGGCAATAATACTTTTAAGGTATAAGGTCCTCCCTTTTAGCTTCCTCGATTATGGAAATCAGTTTATTCTTATTAAATTTCCTGAATAGGTTTTTGCAATGAAAGTTAATTGCATTTGTGTTGCTGTTAAGTATCTTACCTACTTCAACACGAGTATTACCTTTTGCCAGAAGATTTAGTATTTGCTGTTCCCTGCGAGTTAATTTTGGAGTTTTCTTGTTCCCAACCCTGAGATGTTCGTAGAACTCAGGTACTTTGTTTCCAATAATTCGGCTGCCTCCAAGGACTGCATTTATTGTTTCAACCAGCTCGTCTTTCGTACAATACTTCATTAATATTGCATCTGCTTTGTTTATCCAGGTATTGTAAAGTAAAGTTGGGTTTAACTCACCTGTTAATGCGATAACTTTTTTATCAGGAAACTGATTTTTAATTACAAGACAGAATTCAACCCCTGTAAATTCGGGCATAATTAAATCAAGAAGTACAACCTTGGCATGTGATCGCTTCAACAGGGGAAGTGCTTCCTTGGCAGAATTTGCCCAACCGGTAATACTAATCTTATCTTTTCCATCAGCAAAAACTGATTTCAAGCCGTCAATAAAGACCGGATGATCGTCTATTACAAAAATATTTGTCATGGTTACGTTATTAAGTAGTTTTTTTGTGATTTGGTGATAAATGTAAATTATCAACCTTTGTGAGTCAAGGGAGGTAAAAAGGAGTTTTTACCCTACCTTATAGAGCAGTATAAGAAACACATATTTTGCAAATGTACTTAGTAATATGCAAAAAATCAAATGGTTAAAAACTGCAATTGCTTTTCTGTAATGGAAAATCTTTTTTTTTCAAAACAGTTGGTTACTGTATAATTCTTGCCTTTCTTGCTTCTGCAAGTACTGAATGTATCCTGTTATCGTTAAATTTTCGAAGCAAATTCTTACAATGAAATTCTACAGAGTATTTTGTCCTGTGCATTTTATCAGCAACTTCCTGTCTTGTTAAACCCGATCCCAGTAATTTTAGTACTTCTATTTCTGTTTTGGTGAGTTTTGGTACTGAACCGGTTTCTGTTTCACAATTTTCCAGAAAACTTGGAACATTTTTCCCTATTATCCTCTGGCCTTTCATAACATTCTTAATAGTTGTTACAAGTTCATCAACACCACATGATTTCAATAAAATACCATTTGCTTTTTCAAGCCATACTTTCAACAAAATTGTGGGATTAAGTTCTCCTGTAAACGCAATGATCTTTATCTCCGGATGTTTTGATTTTATTTTTCGGCATAATGTTATACCGTCCATTTCTGGCATTACAAGGTCCAGTAATAATACATCAACATCAAGAGATTCCAGTTTTTCGAGGGTTATTTTACCATCATTTGCAAAACCAATTACTTTTATTCCGTAGTCTTTTGATTCAAAAACTGAAATAATTCCATGCGATAAATATTCGTGATCATCTACAATGAAAATATTAATCATGTTTTTTCATTTGGAATTTCAATCAGGAAGTTTGTTTCATCATCATTGGAATCGATGAAAAACTCACCTCCCAGGTATTCTATTCTTGTTTTTATGTTTTTTAAACCATGGCCTTTACTGTTTTCATTCATCTCAAATCCACCTCCATTATCTTCAACAGATAAGCTCAGGCCATCATCATGTTCCAGTAACTGAACAAATATACTATTTCCTTTTGAATGTTTCGTTGCATTATTTATTAACTCATAAATCAGATAGTAAATATTGATCTCAAGTTTACTACTTAATCTTCTTTCGAGATTTGTTTCAAAGTCGACAACAAATTTCTTCGACTTGTTTATTGAACTGGCAAGGTTAGTAATGGTTGGTTCAAGTCCAAGGTTTTCCAGTTGAGAGGGTAACATCCTGTGCGATAACTCACGGACATTTTGAGTAATACTGTCAATAGATGAAATTACATCATTGTACTTTTCGTTTGGCTTAAAGAAACCATCAACAAGGAATCTTAACGACCCCAGTCTGGCTCCCAGACCGTCATGCAGATCCATTGCCAGTCTTTTTCTTTCTGCATCCTGTCCATTTATCATTGCATCAGCAATTTCCAGTTCCTTACCTTTTTCAACAGTTTCAAGTCTTGATCTGCTAAGAGAAAGTTTTTGCCTGAAATAAACAACGAAACCTATTGAAACAGTAAGAAAAGCAAAAGTTCCCAGCATGTAAAGCCACAGGGTAGCAATTTCATTTTCCTGTTGAAGTATTTCTTTTTCCTTTTGCTCGGTTTCAAAAACTGCTGACAGGAACATTGTACGTTGTTTACTCTGCTGTCTGCGGAAAGCTTCGCGTTTTACTATGTACATATCAGTGTATTTCAGGGCCTTCTCATAATCACCAGTCCGCTCATAATAATCACTAAACGAATCATATATTTCGGATTCAAGATCCAGGCTTTTAATGTCTTGGGCAATGTTAAGGGCTTCGTTCAGGTAATAATATGCACTGTCGTATTTTGATTCTGCCATCAGAAGATAGGCGTAGTTATTGTAGATGTTTAATAAATGTTTTTGGAAACCGTTTTCTATTGAGATTTTTATAGCTTCTAAATATTGTTTTTTACTTTTAGAAAAATTGCTTAATGCTTTGTTAAACATTGCTTGGTTGTTAAGTAATGATACTTTCTCATAACTTAGGTTTGGATTACTCTCAATTATTTCTCTTGCCAATTCATGGTATTTCTGAATAGTATCTTTTTTTCTGGAGGTTCCCGATAATAAGAGGTAGTTGGAGAATGTATGTTGTATAAGGTTTTCATCATTCGCAACTTTAAGGCTCTTACTTAAATATGTTTTAGCTTTATCAAGTTCATTTAATTCATAATAGATTTTCGCAATATAGTAGTAAAGATCAGCTTTATATTGTGGAGAATAGTTGTTGTCTATATTACTTTGAACCTCAAGAAAAATCTCTAATGCTTTTGGAGAGAATCCCATTGATTGGTAAAGATTACCTCTATACAAAAGAACTTCATTTTCTCTATTTAGTAACTTATTATTTTTAATTACAATAAGAGCGGTATCACATAGACTTAAGGCAGATGTTGCCATCCCTGCTTTCATATAGGCTTTAATCATCAGATAAAGAGCATCTAGCTTTAAGTTAGGGTCAGTATCTGTCGCTAGTTCATAAGCTTTATGGGCAAAAAGTAGTGTAGAATCAGTATTCTTGTATCTGTAATAATTGGCTTTTTCAATGAAGTCAATAACTGATTTTTTCGGGTATGTTGAGGCAGAAACAGTACAGGAAAAAACCAAACATAATATCGCTAAGTAATTATGAATATGTCGGTGGGTAAGTAGATTCATTATTATGATCGCTATCATTAATTAACAAAAATAATAAATAATAGCGATCACATTTCAATATGGTTCAAAGGTTATTCAAACCAAACACTCATTTCGGAACTTTGGCTTGCTTGAGATACTCTAACTCCCCAATCAACAGCATCAGTAAGTGGCATCGAAAATGGTGTTCCTTCAGATACATTGTATGGCCCATAGTCATAGTAATCATTTAGAGAGTAAATAGTAAATGTTGATGTTGCCGTATTGTTCTCATCAGCATCTATAATATCAACAAATATTAATCTCTCCCCCCGACTCATAGGTTTGGAACTAAACGGATTACTCCGTACGAAATAATTATAAGACATAGGATTGTCACCTGTCGATTCTTCGAAGGTTGTTGGTTCCGTAATCACCGGTACATTGAATGATGGAATGGGATTTTGCGCTGACAATTTGGTGGTTAAGGTTGTTGCTGCAACAACGATTAACATTGTAAGTAAAATTTTTCTCATGGCTTTTTTCTTTAAAGGTCATCATGAAAAAACCGCAAGTCAAGGGAGGGGATAGGTAGTTTTAATCCTACAGTAAAGGGTAGATTGACTCTATTCAGACATTGTGTAATCAACACGAAACCAGTTATATGCACAATAATTCCAATGCAAACAAGGGGTTTGTTTTTTTTCTGGTATTAGCGGAAATTAGTGAACAATCATGCCTGCATGGCTTTTTTTTAAGTAATAACATCTGTAAAATAATTATGCCAATTAAAAGATAATGAAACTGTTAGTGAAATGTGGTTTCTTTAGTAGATTCCAGGTAAAGTAATTCGGATATTGATTGGTACATATTTTATTATTTTTACCGCAATGTAACTACAACACTATTGATTTTTTGATGAAAGAAAAACTTTTTGGTAAAACACTTATTGAACTAACTGAAATAGTACTGGATTTTGGGCTGCCAAAATTTACAGCCAGGCAAATTGCCGACTGGATTTATAAAAAAAATATTTCATCAATTTATGATATGAGTAATCTCTCCAAAAAGTCAAGAGAATTATTAAACAGTAGCTATACAATAGGTTTAACATCACCAATATCAGTACAAGTATCTGATGATGGAACAAAAAAATATCTGTTTGATATTGAAAACAGGGGTTCGGTAGAATCAGCTTTTATACCCGAATCGAAGCGCAACACATTATGTGTATCATCGCAGGTAGGTTGTAAAATGCGTTGCTTGTTTTGCATGACCGGACGACAGGGTTTTAAGGCTAATTTAACTGCAGGTGATATTCTGAATCAGGTAAGAAGTATTCCTGAGTGGAAAAGTCTCACAAACCTTGTATATATGGGAATGGGAGAACCAATGGATAACCTGGAGGAAGTAATGAAAAGCCTTGAGATACTTACATCAGACTGGGGGATGGGATGGAGTAAGAAAAAGATAACAGTTAGTACAATTGGAATTGTGCCTGCAATGAAAGTGTTTCTTGAAAAAAGTGAATGCCATCTCGCAGTTAGCTTACATACTCCTTTTGAATCTGAAAGAAAACTCCTTATGCCCGTTAGTCATGTACATACTATCCAGGATATTTTGAATGAAATTAAAAAACATGATCTGGGCAGACAGAGAAGGATATCATTTGAATATATTGTATTTAACGGAATAAATGACACTCCCAAACATGTGAAAGAACTTTCAAGAATACTAAATGGTATAAATTGCCGGATAAACCTTATCAGGTTTCATGAAATTCCAAAAACGCCACTTAAGGGTACTGATGAACTGAGACTCCAGCAATTTCGTGAATCGCTTAATGCCAAGGGAATAGTAACAACAATAAGGGCATCAAGAGGGCAGGATATTGATGCTGCGTGCGGATTGTTGTCAACTAAGGAGCAGAAAAATGAAACGGGTTCTGTTCAGAGTTCTAAAGGGTTTCAGTTATAATACCTTACTCAACCAAAACTTTTCTAACTCCTAAGCTATTACCATCTTCCATTACCCTCACAAAATACAACCCCTTTTGCCAATTGGAAGTATTTATCGAAACTGAAGTTTCTAAAGGTTCAGGATTACAAACCAATCTTCCAAAAATATCAAAT
>JANQGJ010000052.1 GCA_028277395.1 Bacteroidales bacterium
ATAATACAAATCTTAGAATCATGATTCGTTAATCATAGATGTATTTTGTAATTTTTAAATTTCATTTATGGACAATATTTCCAATTTGTTTAATGTAAAATATCCCATTGTACAAGGTGGTATGATCTGGTGTAGTGGCTGGGAACTGGCTTCAGCAGTCAGCAATGCCGGAGGATTAGGTCTTATTGGGGCCGGTAGTATGTATCCTGGTGTACTCAAAGATCACATTAAAAAATGCAAAGTGGCAACAAGTAAACCATTTGGTGTTAATGTGCCGTTGCTTTATCCACAAACTGATGAGATTATAGATATAATTATCAGGGAAGGGGTGAATATAGTATTTACTTCAGCAGGTAATCCGGCAAAATATACATCACTTTTAAAAGAAAACGGGATCATTGTAGTTCATGTAGTTGCCAATAGTAAATTTGCTTTAAAGGCACAATCTGCAGGAGTTGATGCTATTGTTGCCGAAGGATTTGAAGCAGGTGGGCATAACGGTTATGAGGAAACAACCACGATGGTACTGATACCTATGTTAAAAGAGATTGTAAACATCCCTGTAATTGCAGCCGGAGGAATCGGGTCAGGCATGTCTGTTTATGCTGCTATGGCATTGGGCGCAAGTGGTGTTCAGATAGGAAGTTTGTTTGCTGGTTCGTTGGAGTCGTCAGCACATGACAATTTTAAACAGGAAATAATAAACTCCGGAGACGGCAGCACGTATTTGACTTTGAAACAGTTGGTGCCGGTAAGGCTGATACGTAATAAGTTTTTTGAGAGAGTTCATAAAGCTGTGCTTGAGGGTAGATCGAAGGAAGAACTATCAGAGATATTAGGAAGAGGACGTGCAAAACTTGGAATGTTCGAGGGTGATATTGATGAAGGAGAACTGGAAATAGGACAGGTTGCAGCCACTATTAATGAGATAAAACCGGTGAAGAAAATAATGGATGAACTGATATCGGAGTTTAATGCAACAGCCGGCCGGATGAAAAATTACACTCAACTTTAGTTATACAGTTATACATTTTTAGGGAGAAAGACCGGAATAACGACCTGTTGTGAAGGATTATTTAGAATGATTTTTTGATATTTTTTAATTAGATTTGTAGCATAACAACCAATAAATTAATGATATGAACTTTGAATTTACTGAAGAACAATTAATGATAAAGCAGGCAGCCAGAGACTATGCCCAGCGTGAATTACTACTGGACGTTCTTGAAAGGGATGAAAAAGGGATATTTCCTGAAAAACATATAAAAAACCTTGCAGAACTCGGATTTATGGGGATGATGGTTGATCCTGAATACGGTGGTAGTGGCATGGACACTATATCATATATTCTTGCTATGGAAGAGATTTCGAAAATTGATGCTTCGGTAAGTGTTATTATGTCTGTAAATAATTCATTGGTATGTTATGGGTTGGATAAATTTGGAAATGAAGAGCAAAAACAAAAATATCTGGTTCCGGTTGCTACCGGTGAAAAAATTGGAGCATTTTTACTATCCGAACCTGAAGCCGGTTCAGATGCCACTCACCAGAATACTTCTGCTGAAGATAAAGGCGACCATTACCTGATAAACGGAACAAAGAACTGGATAACCAGTGCGAATTCGGCATCTGTATATATTGTAATTGCACAAACACACCCTGAGAAAAAGCACAAGGGTATAAATGCATTTATTGTTGATAAAGACAGCCCTGGAATTAGCCTTGGCCCTCATGAAGATAAAATGGGTATGCGTAGTTCAGATACCCACTCGGTGATGTTTAGTGATGTTGTTGTTCCCAAAGAAAACAGGATTGGCGAAGATGGGTTTGGTTTTAAATTTGCCATGAAAGTTCTTGAAGCTGGTAGAATTGGAATAGCATCCCAGGCAGTGGGGCTTGCAAGTGGTGCTCTTGAACGTGCAACTGCTTATTCAAAAGAAAGGAAAGCTTTCGGAACAGAAATAGCAAATCATCAGGCCATTGCTTTTAAACTTGCAGATATGGCGGTAAAGGTTGAAAATGCACGAAATTTATGTTTGAAAGCCGGATGGCTCAAAGACAACCATAAGTCAATTACGGTTCCCAGTGCTATGGCAAAACAATATGCTGCTGATATTGCAATGGAAGTAACTACTGAAGCAGTGCAGATACACGGTGGATACGGATATGTTAAAGAGTATCATGTTGAACGGCTAATGCGTGAGGCAAAACTGACACAGATTTATGAAGGAACTTCCGAAGTTCAAAAAATAGTTATCTCCAGAGATGTGTTAAGGGGCTGATAGTTAGTTTATTCTTTCCTTCTCATTAAAACAATTGATCAATGGATACATGTAATAGATTTGTTGACAGGTACAAAACCGGTAATACGCCATGGGTTCATACCGATCCTGATTTTAACCTCATTGATATGGTTGAGAACTGGCCAATTTATCCAGGTAAAACATTGGAAATAGGATGCGGAACCGGTGTTGAAGCAATCTATTTAGCCAAAAACGGGTTTGATGTAACAGCAATCGATGGTTCCCGGATCGCTATCAATAAAGCAATCGAAGCTGCTAAGGAAGGTGGTGTTAACTGTAATTTCAAAGTGGCTGATTTTCAAAATGATGAATTTCCTTCGGGTGAATTCGATTTTGCGTTTGACAGAGGTTTCTTTCACTCTTTCGATACTGAGAAAGAAAGAAAAGATGTTGCCGGGAAAATTGCCGAGTCGCTTTCAGAAAGAGGATTATGGCTAACACTTATGGGAAATGCCGATGCTCCACCAAGAGATTCAGGTCCACCAATGAGATCTGCACAGGACATAGTAAACGCTATAGAGCCTTATTTCAAATTACTCACATTAACAGTTAGTCATTTTGGAAATGATCAGGAAAATCCTCCGAGGATTTGGGTTTGTCTGATGCGTAAAAGATAATTCGTTTTAAAGCTGATAAATAACTTACACCGATTTCAGGGTAATTATTATATGTTCAATTTCACGGTTTATATGATGTAGTTGTAAATACATCGTTTAGCATATTTGTAAGCAAATTTTTACGAAATTTGTTGCTTTCAAAATCTTTTGTTAATAATTAAATATTAAACTTATAAATATCTGACTATGAAAATACTAGTTTTAATCAGTAATGTTCCCGACACAACTACTAAGATTCGTTTTGCGGGCGACAATACTGCTTTTGATGATTCAGGAGTTCAGTGGATTATAAATCCATGGGATGAATTAGCTCTGACGCGCGCAATGGAGTTAAAAGAGGCAGGTGGTGTCGATACCATTACCGTTGCGAATGTTGGAGAAAAAACTACTGAAGCAACATTACGAAAAGCATTAGCTGTAGGTGCTGATGATGCGGTAAGAATTGATGCTCCTGCCAGGGACGCATATTATGTTGCAACACAGCTGGCTGAGATTGCAAAAGATTATGATCTGATACTTGCCGGTATTGAAGCTTCTGATTATAATGGAAATGCTGTTGGCGGAATGCTGGCAGAAATAATTGATTTCAATTCTGTTTCTGCAGTATCCGGTATCGAAATTGACGGTGATAGTTTTAAGGTAAACCGTGAAATCGATGGTGGTTCACAGGTATTATCAATCTCACGACCGCTGGTTGCCATAGTGCAAAAAGGAATAGCAAAAGAACCAAGAATTCCTGCGATGCGTGGAATAATGATGGCTCGTAAAAAACCATTAAAAGTTGTACCTCCCATTGAAGCAAACGAAAAAACACAATTCGTAAACTTCGAACTACCTCCGCCAAAAGCTGCCTGTAAAATGGTTGACGAAGAAAATGCCAAAGAAATAATCACTTTACTTCATGAAGAAGCGAAAGTAATTTAATTTGAAAATGATTTGATTTGAAAATTGAGAAATGATAAACAAAATATAATCGTAGATATAACTTTTCAGTTTGCACTGGATATTATATCATTTACTGAACTATTGAATACAAATGGCAAATATGTTCTTGCTAATCAGTTGTTGAGATCAGGAACATCAATAGGAGCAAATGTTCGTGAAGCACAAAATGCTGAGAGCAAAGCAGATTTCATCCATAAAATGAAAATTGCAGCTAAAGAGGTAGACGAATCAAAATATTGGCTTGAACTGATAAAGCACTCTGATAATTATCCATTTGATGAAACTCTTTTTGATCAGATACAATCAATTGAGAAGATACTTTCCAAGATAATATCTACTTCTAAAAAGGGAGTTGTTAAGTAATTTTCAAATTATCAAATCTTCAAATTGTCAAATCAACTTAAATAGAGAAAGATGACAATACTAACTTATACAGAAAACTGGGACGGCAAATTTAAAAAATTGAGTTTTGAGCTCGTTTCTTATGCCGCCGCAATAGCAAAAGAATTAGGAACAACTGTAACAGCACTTTCAATTGGTGAAGTTGCAGATGACGAACTGAAAAAATTAGGAGCTTACGGAGCTTCTAAAATTTTAACAATAAATGACAGCCGGTTTGGTTCGCTTGATAACAAAGCAATATCAAAAGCTGTTGTTGCTGCTGCAAGTAGTGAAAATGCCGGAGTAGTTATTTTTGCCAATAATAACCTTGGTAAAGCCATTGCTCCAAGAGTTTCAGTGAAACTTAACGCAGGATTGGTATCAGGTGTAACTGCATTACCGATATCAATTGATCCTTTTGTAGTGAAAAAGAAAGTATTTACCGGTAAAGCTCTTGCCAATGTGAAAATCGATACTGATATAAAAGTATTAACATTTTCACAAAACTCTTATGAGCTGGTTGAAACCGGTAATGATGCTGCCATTGAAGCATTTGATCCCGGAGTTGAAGATTCTGACTTCTCAACTGTTGTAGGAGAAACCAACAAAGTAACAGGAAAAGTATTACTAACTGATGCTGAAATAGTTGTTGCCGGTGGCAGGGGAATGAAAAGTGCTGATAACTGGGAAGGCCTTGAGGAACTCGCTGACTCTCTGAACGCTGGTCTGGCATGCTCACGTCCGGTGTCGGATGAAGGTTGGCGCCCGCATGCTGAACATGTTGGACAAACAGGTAAGATCATTGCACCGAATCTGTATTTTGCATTTGGTATTTCAGGTGCAATACAGCATTTGGGAGGTGTTAGTTCATCAAAAGTTATTGTTGCAGTGAATAAAGATCCTGAAGCACCTATTTTTGAATCTGCTGATTATGGAATAGTAGGTGATGTGAACAAAGTAATTCCACAACTAATTGAAGGAGTAAAGGAAATGTAATAATTACACTTCAAAAATATAGAAAACAAAACTTAAAAACCTGATCATAAATGTGGTCAGGTTTTTTTTATTCGTTAAATTTGACACTTTAAAATTATGACCATGATAGAGATTTACCATAATCCAAGGTGTAGAAAATCGCGTGAAGGCTTGCAGTTTATTAAAGATCGTACTGATGACTTCAAAGTAATCGAATACCTCAAAACACCATTGGAAAAAGCACAGTTAAAAGAGTTGTTGGGAAAGCTGGATGCAACACCACATGAAATGATCCGTACCCAGGAGGCAGTATATAAAGCTGAATTTAAAGGAAAAGAATTTACTGATGATGAATGGATTGAGATCATGGTTAATAATCCAAAGTTGATAAACCGTCCTATTGTTGTAAAAGGAAACAAAGCTGTCTGGGGAGTACCGGCAGAAGCATTATCAGCATTATTTTAGTGATCTTACCCGAACATTCGTAATTATACATCTATTTAAATAATAATTGAACACATGAAATATAGAATTGAACATGACACCATGGGGGATGTGCAGGTACCTGCTGATAAGTATTGGGGAGCTCAGACCCAGAGGTCGAAAATGAATTTCCAGATTGGGCCTGAAGGTTCGATGCCTGAAGAAATAATTCATGCATTTGCATATTTAAAAAAAGCTGCTGCACTGACAAACACCGAGCTTGGTGTGCTGCCTTCTGAAAAATCAGAATTAATAGGTAAAGCGTGTGATGAGATACTTGAAGGTAAGCTTGGTGGCAACTTTCCGCTTGTAATTTGGCAGACAGGTTCAGGCACCCAGTCAAATATGAATATGAATGAAGTAATTGCCAACAGAGGTCATGTGATAAACGGAGGTACACTGGAAGATACATCTAAAGCACTGCATCCCAATGATGATGTAAACAAATCTCAATCCTCAAATGATACATTCCCAACAGCTATGCACATAGCAGCATACAAACTCATTGTTGAGAATACCATACCAGGTGTTGAAATGTTAAGGGATGCTCTGGCTGAAAAAGCAGAAGCATTTAAAGATGTTGTAAAAACAGGACGAACACATTTAATGGATGCAACTCCGCTTACACTTGGTCAGGAATTTTCCGGATATGTTACCCAGCTTGATTTTGGATTAACTGCTATATCGAATACACTACCTCATTTAACCGAATTAGCCCTGGGTGGTACTGCAGTAGGAACGGGCTTAAATACACCCGAGAATTATGATATATTAGTTGCGGAAAAAATAGCAGCTCTTACAGGTTATCCGTTTGTTACCGCAAAAAATAAATTTGAAGCATTATCAGCACATGATGCAATGGTTGAGACTTCAGGTGCACTTAAGCAGCTGGCAGTAAGTATTATGCATATTGCAAACAATATACGTATGCTGGCATCAGGTCCGCGTTGCAGCATTGGTGAAATACAGCTGCCGGCAAATGAACCGGGGTCAAGTATTATGCCCGGAAAAGTTAACCCTACTCAAAATGAGGCGATAACAATGGTTTGTGCACAGGTAATTGGAAATGATGCTGCGATAACTGTTGGTGGAATGCAGGGACATTTTCAGCTTAATGTTTTTAAGCCTGTAATGATCTCTAATTTACTTGAAGCTGCAAGGTTGCTTGGAGATGCATGTGTGTCATTCACTAAAAATGCTGTTGTTGGAATAGAGCCAAATTATGCAGTAGCACAGGAAAAACTGGAAAATTCACTGATGCTTGTTACAGCACTCAATACTCATATTGGTTACGAAAAAGCAGCCAAAATTGCAAAGAAAGCGCATGCTGAAGGACTTACACTTCGTGAAGCAACACTGGAACTGGGATTTCTGACAGATGAAAAATTCACTGAGCTTGTTGATCCTGCAAAAATGATATAACGAAACACTGATATTAGGGAGTTATGTCGGTACAGTTTCCGTTATAACTCCTTAATTTTTAAACGAAACATAGCAAATGGAAAAACCTGTAATAGTTCAAAAGCGTTCACTGAAACTTGAAATGGAACCTGGTACTTACTTTTGGTGCGCCTGTGGCAGAAGTGATAACCAACCTTTTTGCGATGGTTCCCATAAAGGAACGGGATTTGAACCAGAAAAAGTTGTTATTTCAGAGAAAAAGATTGTACCCTGGTGTATGTGCCGACATAGCGAAAAAGGTGCGATTTGTGATAGCAAACACAGGGAACTTTAAGAAACGACAAGAAAATTTTTACCTTCTGTAAAAGATCTGGAGGCCAGAAACTCTCTTATTTCTGTTCTAGCTTCTTTTTGTTTAATGTATGTAAGCACAAATACTTGTTGAGGTGGTGGAATGTCTCTGTAATAATAAACCACATTATCAATATCTCTTTTTGTTTGTTTAGTGTCAATGTAACATTGGATATTAATTCCATATTCTTCCAGAAGTTTCGCCCTGCGACGTGATATTTTGCTAGCACCCCAGATGGCAACATTAGGATGATGAGGATTATTTTTCCTGAGCCAATTTGCCAGGTAAAGTGATTTAATGCGATAAAACGCTGTATCGCTATAAATGCTTTTAGTTCTGGAAATCCTTGTGTCAGAATCATACCAGTTAAGAAGTACCCTGTTGATTTTAGCAATCCGTACACCTTTATCGAGCCATCGTAACCACATTTCGTAATCTTCTGGAAACTCCCCATCCCTGTACATACCATGAGATTCAGCAACTTCCCTTCGCCACATAGCAGTTGGATTTACTATTGGCAGTTCCGTAAAACGATTGTTCAGAATATCTGTTTCACTAACAATTGAATTGCTCCATTCTACGAACCTAAGCATTCCTCCTGTTTCGTTAGAATGAGCGATGTGCTTTACCAGTGAACCTACAGCACCATAGTCAATATTTTTATCTAAAAAATCAGATTGCATATCAAGCCTCTCAGGATGCGACCAGTCATCAGCATCCATCCTTGCAATATAGTTCCCTTTACTGAGTTCCCATCCTTTATTCGATGCAAAAGTTACGCCTTGCTTTTCTTCTGAAGTAAGAATAAACCTGCTATCACTCTCAATTACCTGTAGTGCTTTCTTTTTACTGTTATCGGTTGAATTGTTATCAATCAGTATACATTCAAAATCCCTGAAAGTTTGATTAGCAATACTTGAAATTGCTCTTCCAAGAGTTTTTTCCGCATTATAGAAAGGTAGAATTACAGAGATCTTTGGTTTTTTATCTGACATTCCGGTTGTTTTTATCAAGTACATCCTCCGGTATTACAATCAGGTTTTTTAATCTGTAAACAAATACGCGTTTAACGATCCTGTCTCCTCTGAAGATCTGTATAGTATCTGACGGAATAACTTCTTCGAAATAATCGTAATATGAATCTTCAGGTTCGTTGTATTCACGACTGTCTGTGAGGTAATATGCATCCATTCCCTTTGCAAAACCTCCCTGTTCATTATTTATCCAGGCATATTTATGGATCCTTGACAGATGCCCTATTCCATAACTTTTTATGCCGGCTGGTGAAGCTGCATAATAATCGAAATTAGCCAATGGGAACCAGTTTGAGCCAACTAAAATGCTGTTTTTCGACATCTTTCCATTTTCAACGTCACGGGCAACTATCTTTCGAAATTCTTCTCCGGCCTGATTATATCCATACATGTCAAGGGTTGGATCGTTTTTGCCTAAACGGTGATATTCGGTCGTGTTATCTAGTGAAAAGAGTCCATAATTGACTTGTGCAATGCCAAGAAAGACTGTCATGATCACTAAAATAACCGAAGCAGAAATTACTCTGGGGATGACTCTGGTTTCATTATAATATTGAGAAACATAAACAGCTGCAATTGGTATTAGAGTTGTAATTCCCGGTGCTGTCCAGTGAGGCAAAGTTCTTCTGAATAATGAAAACATTAAAAATGTAAATACAAGAGGCAGTCCTGATAATAATAATATCCGGGAATATTGTTTGTTAATATTCAGTTTACCCCTTATCAATGCTGTTAATCCAATAATAATAAGAATGTAGTTAATCGGGTTGTTGTAAAAAATCTCTCCAATTAATTCAGTAAGAAAATAATCCGGATTGATACTATAACCACTCAATTCAACCCTGTTAGAATGGAATGTAAAGCTTATAAAGTCATTTTGAATATTCCATATCAAAATTGGCATTAAAAAAATAACAGTAATTATTACAGCCTGATATAGTTGCGGTGATTTAAGCCACTTTCTGTTGAAAAACAGGATATATAACCCAATACCAAACCATAAAAATACAGTTGTATATTTTGATAATATTCCCAATCCAATCAGAAGACCGATAACCGGCAGTTTCAAAGATGAAGCTGATTCCGAATAGTTTGAAGGTAATGTTTTGAGTATTAAGTACAATGCTAATATCCAAAACAGGCCTTGTGGAGTATCAGGTAAAATGAACACACCGGTAATAAATGAAGCATAAATAGAGGTAGCATACAGCAGGGATGTGAAAAATCCGGTTCGGTGATCTTTAATAAGTGAACCAATTTTATACATTATCCAGATATTCACTGCGCCGGTTAATACAGAAGATAACCTGATGAAAAACTCACTCTGCAGTAATAAATTCAGAGTAGTGGATTGAATAAACAGGCCAACCATTAAGGGATGGTCGAAATGCGACCAGTCGGGATAAAGTGCGTAAAGCCTGTAGTAAACCTCATCATTGCCAAATTCCAGTATGGCGGCAAGTATTCCTCTGATTATTGTTGAGATAAGAATCAGGTAAATTACATAACTTCTGTATTTATATGATTTATTCATTAACAGCATTACGTTTTCTGCTCTTTCTTATTCTGGCTATCACATAAGCAATTGTTAAGGCAATGATGAAATATATGATCCTAAGCGTGAGTGTGGCACCATTGTCAACAACTGCTGTCTTCATTGTTTTTGGTGAGTCTCCGCTATATCTGATAACCGGATTCAAATAAATAACAGAACCATCAGCAAACTCTATTTCAGTACGTAAATAGGGTTCATCAGGCTCAATCTGATACATTGCTGATCTGCTGTTATTAACTTTCTTCCTAAGTTCTCCGTTATCACCAATGAATCTAAAGGTCACTGCAATCCTGTCAACAGAAACAAATAAGGTGTCAGATCTTAAATCTGCTGATATTAACTGCGGAACATCTTTCGACCTCTCAACTTTGTCTTCCATTGGTTCGTCATCAATTCTAATGAAATCCATGCCATACGCAGTACCTTTTCTGAGGCTGGACATTATGTTATCCTTTTTAAGATCAGGAGAATTAATCATAGTAAATCTACGTCCAACTTCGTTACTGTTCATTACATCATGTGCATCGTCATTGCCTATAATAAATGCAATCTGTCCGGATGTTAATGCTTCATCCCAATGCTCAACTGAAACACGTACATTGTTTAACACTTCAATCCCGTCATAATTTGTCAGGTACTTCATATCTTCCACAGAGTAACCATGTCTCAGTAGCGGGTGGGCAAGAATAACAAGTTGCGATTGCTTTTTGAGCTGGTCCAGTATCCATTGTTTCATACTTATGGTTTGTCCAAACATCATATCAGTCCATAACACTTCCTCTGCATCAATACAAACCTGGTGTGTTTTGAAAATATTGTAACCATGCTCATAAGTAGGAATAAAGGCAGGATCGTTACTATTATGATAGTTTATCTTTTGGTAATCGGAAGTAGCTACATGATCAAAGCCAAGTATACTGTAAATGCTGTCAATCAGTTCATTGGAGTTTTTCCTTCCGTCTGTAATGCCCATCCATGCTTTTGACTGAACCTGAAAATTGTATTTTCTCCAGTGTGTTGAATCAATATTCTCATAAGGATTATATAATTTATTCCCTGAAAATGGTACCGGGCCGGAGAATTTGTAAACCGGAGCCATTATGTAGTACATTATCAGTATTCCGATTATAATGATAAAAGTATATATAATGAATCTCGCGATAAAGCGAATAAGTCTTTTCATAATGAATTAAATTGATGCAAAATTATAAAAATACACATCATGACAGTTTTTCTATATTTCTATAACCTGACGTAAATGTTATATTTTGTTAATAATTTGAGATCATGAAATTAACAAAAGCTGACTGTTATATTCCATTTCTCAGAAATGTATAGGGATATTTTTTTTGGAAACTTTCTATTTTTTGGAAAATGAACTATATTTGTAATTGAAAATACTTTTTTCCCAAAATTTAAAATATTCCGCATGAATTATTTTAAACTATTTATTGTAGAAGATGATCCGTTTTATGGAGAACTACTGAAGAGGCATTTACAACTAAACCCTGATAATGATGTATTTCTGTTTAAAAATGGTAAGGATTGTCTGGATAACTTACATCTCAAGCCCGACCTGATATCACTGGACTACAGATTGCCGGATATTTCAGGCTTCGAAGTAATGAAAAAGACCCATCAGGATTACCCGGAATTACCGGTAGTAATTGTTTCCGGTCAGGAAGATGTTAAAACTGCACTTGATTTGTTAAAGGAAGGTGCTTATGATTACTTTGTAAAAGATAATGATACAAAAGACAGACTTTGGAACCTTATAAACAAGCTCAGGGAAAAAGAAAAACTAAAATCGGAAATTGATGTACTCAAGGATGAAGTCGGACGAAAATATAGTTTTAATAATATCAAGGGAAACAGCCCTGCAATTAAAAAAATATTCAAACTTCTTGATAAGGCCTTAAAAACAAGAATTACTGTTTCCATCACAGGAGAAACCGGAACAGGTAAAGAGCTTGTTGCCAAAGCCATTCATTACAATTCAAAACAAAATAATTGTCCGTTTGTTGCAATAAATGTTGCTGCTGTTCCTTCGGAGCTTATTGAAAGCGAGATGTTTGGTTACGAAAAAGGAGCTTTTACCGGAGCAACTACCCGCAAAATTGGCAAATTTGAACAGGCAAACACAGGGACGATATTTCTGGATGAAATTGGTGAGATGGATTTAAACATGCAGGCCAAATTGTTACGGGTATTGCAGGAGAAGGAAATAACAAGAGTTGGTGGTAATGAAGTTATACCAGTTGATTCCAGAATAATTGTTTCAACAAATAAAAATCTGGCAGAAGAAGTAAGGAAAGGTACGTTTAGAGAAGATCTGTACTACCGTTTGCTTGGGCTACCAATTGAACTTCCTCCACTTCGGGCCAGAGGTAATGATATAATTATACTGGCTAAGTATTTTGTTGATGAGTTTTGTTATGAAAATCAGTTGAAAACCAAGAAGATATCTCCGGATGCACAAAACAAACTGATGAAATATAATTATCCGGGTAATGTCAGAGAGTTGAAAGCAGTTATGGAACTGGCTGTTGTTATGTCAGACGAGGTTGAAATAATTGCCGGGGATTTGAACTTTGGTTCAGCAAATACAATTGCTAACTTTCTGGTTGATGAATGTAGTCTTGCCGAGTATAACAGGCGTATTATAAGGTATTTTCTGGATAAGTACGATGAAAATGTTGTAGTGGCAGCCAGAAAACTGGACATAGGTAAATCTACCATTTACCGAATGTTGAAAAATAATGAACTTTAATAATGATGATTCATAACAAACCATATAGTATTGAGGTTCTGTCAGAATATGTTGCAAATGATCCTGTACAGGTAAAAGAAATGATTCAGCTTTTTCTGGAAACGATACCTCCGGAAATAGTTACATTACACAGGCTTTATAAAGAAGAGAAATGGTTCGAGGTTTATAAACTGGCTCACAGGATTAAACCATCGTTTGAAGTTTTTTCCATGGATAGTATTCTGGAATACATAAAAAATATAGAAATTGTAACCCGTGAAAACAATACAGACGAAAAACTGGCAGGGTATATTCAAAGCTTATCCATTGAATTAAAAGAAGTTGAGAAGATGCTTAAGGCAGAATTAATTGAAGAATAGCTTTGTACCAATATAGCTCAATTTTAATTTATCAACCCAATGAAAAAAGTACTGGTAATTACATATTCGCAATCCGGTCAAACGGATGAAATTATAGAAAATATCATAAGCGGGTTTGATGAAAAAATAGAACTATACATTGAAAAACTGAAGCCTATACCGGAATTCCCGTTTCCATGGAATGGAATGTCTTTTTATGACGCAATGCCTGAATCTGTCGAGATGATCCCTTCAGATATGCAACCTTTATCGGTCGATATCTCCATTGATTTTGACCTTATTATATTAGGCTATCCAATATGGTTTTTATCACCACCGATACCTCTTACTACTTTTCTTAAATCAAAAGAAGCTGTTAAGCTTTTGTCAGGAAAACCGGTTATTACCGTAATTGGTGCCCGAAACATGTGGGTAATGGCACAGGAGGACATTAAAATAATGATCAAAGAGGCTGGAGGAGAACTCAAAGGAAATATAGCCCTGACCGACAGGAATTATAACCTGATAAGTGTTGTTACCATAGTTCACTGGTTGATGACAGGTAAGAAAGATAACTACCTTGGAATCTTTCCCAAACCGGGAATTTCAGATAACGATATTTCTAACGCAGATAGGTTTGGACAGGTTATTTCAGATGCAGTTTTAAAGGATGAATATGAAAATTTACAGGAAAAACTACTTGCACTGAAGGCTGTTGAACTTTCACAAAATATTGTATCAACCGAACAAAAAGGCAAGCGGATCTTTACCATATGGGCAAGATTTATATTAAAGAAAGGTGGTGTTGGTGATAAGGCACGTGTTTTTAGATTAAAGATGTTCAAGTGGTACCTTTTGTTTATTATTTTTGCAGCCTCACCAATCGCATCTTTGATTTTTTATATCACGTGGCCATTATTTTTTGTTAGGATCAGGAGGAAGATGAAGTATTATAGTGGGGTGAAGTTAAAAGTGAAACAAGAATGAGAAACGTTTATATAAACAAAATAGAGAAATGTTTACCAAATAAGCCGGTTTCTAATGATGAAATGGAAGGCAGACTTGGTTTGGTAAACGGAAATATTTCGAAAAGCAGAAAGCTGGTACTAAATAATAACGGTATTAAAAGAAGGTACTATGCTCTTGATGACAATGGCAATATAACTCATACCAATGCACAACTTTCTAAACAGGCAATTGTAAAATTATTTGATGATAAACTTAGTTTTTCCGATATCGAACTACTAACTGCCGGAACTTCTTCTCCCGATGCATTACAACCTTCACATGCATTGCTTGTTCATGGTGAGATTGGTGGAAGTCATAATCTTGAAACAATGTCTGTTCAGGGCACCTGTAATGCCGGAATGCTTTCATTAAAATATGCGTATCTGGCAATACTTTCCGGTGAATGTAGCAATGCTGTTAATGTTGCCTCCGAAACGGTTTCTTCCTGGATAAAGGCAGGGAATTATGATACTGAAATTGACAGGAGAAAGGAAATTGAAGAGAACCCCTATATCGCATTTGAGAAAGATTTCCTAAGATGGATGTTGTCTGACGGCTCAGTGGCATCCTTGTTACAGAATAAGCCAAATATCAATGGTATTTCATTAAAAGTGGAATGGATTGATGTATTATCATTTGCAAACGAGCTCGGAACCTGTATGTATGCAGGAAGTAAAAAAGAAAAAAACGGTTCGTTGAAAGGATGGCGTGAACTTACAGGTGACGAAAGAGATAGTATCTCGGTTTTTTCTTTAAAGCAGGATGCAAGGCTATTACAAAATAATATTATTGCGAAAGGTGTTGAGCATTTAAAAAGGATAATTCATAAAAAGAAACTTGTAGGTTCTTCAGTTGATTATTTCTTGCCTCATCTGTCATCGATGTTTTTTAAAAAGCAGGTTGAAGATGGTTTAAGAAGTGTCGGACTGAATATTCCTGAAACAAAGTGGTTTACAAATTTACCGGATATTGGTAATGTTGGAGCTGCCTCCGGAATGCTTTTAGTTGAGGAATTGTTTAACTCAGGCAGGCTGAAACCTGGTGAGAAAATATTGTTGATGGTTCCGGAAAGTGCAAGATTTTCATATACCTATGCATTGTTAACAGTAGTATAACACCTGTTTTATTATTTTTGAACCGGTTTAAAACAAGGAACTGTATATGCTGGCTGATAAAGATTTGGTTGAAAATCTGATTCCACAGGGATATCCCGTGATCATGGTCCATGAACTGATAAGTAGTAATGATGATACAACAATCTCAGGTTTACATATTACCGAACACAATATTTTCTGCAGCAATGGATATTTTAGAGAACCCGGAATTATTGAGAATATCGCTCAAACGGCGGCATTAAGATCCGGTTATGATGCTTACATAAAAAATGAAACTCCTTCTGTAGGATATATTGGATCTGTAAAAAAACTAAGGATTTTTAAGCTTCCGAAGTATGGTGATTTACTTATTACAAAAATAACCATTACAGGTCAGTTTGATAAAGTATTGCTAGTAGCCGCTGAATCTAAGGTTAATGATTATAAAGTAGCAGAAGGTGAGATGAATATATTTTTGCAATAAACTTTGGATATGAAGACTTCAGAGGTGCCTCAGGATGATGCTAATATGATGCAGGGAAAAACAAGAGAACCTGTTTATTCTCTGGATGAAGATGGTAACTATACTACAGTTCAATCTGTGGGATGGGAGCCAAAAAATGAAATTATGAAAGAGGTATGGGAAGTTGTTAATGAAAAAGCAGAAAAAGCCAGACAAGAGGTTATTTCAGGAAATGTCAGCCCAATTGCGTATTACCTTGAAAAAAATATAATGGATGTTAAACTGCTCGCCAGATATATGGGTATATGGAGTTTCAGGGTGAAAAGACATTTGAAACCCAAACATTTTAATAAATTAAGTGAAAATATGCTGAAAAAGTACGCAGGTGTATTTAACATTACAACTAAACAGCTTTTGGATATTGAGTCGTTAAAAAACGTTGATAATGATTAATATTCAGGCAACCAACCTGAAATGACAAATAAGAAAAGAAACATAAACCTGAATTTTAAGCATAAACAGTCTGCTCATTGCGAGAATGGCGTTATTTCTAACCTGCTGGGATATTATGATATTAATATTAGTGAACCAATGGCATTTGGGATAGGATCGGGATTGTTCTTTTCACACATGCCTTTTTTAAAAGTAGGAGGTATTCCTGTAACTTCATTTCGACCTGTTCCCGGAATTATATTCAAAAGAATATCAAAACGTCTTGGTATTAAATTCAGCAGGAAGAAGTTTTCGAAGCCCACACGGTCGATGGAAGCTCTCAATGAAAACCTTGAGAATGGCATCCCTACCGGTATGTTGGTTGGGGTTTATCATTTAACATATTTCCCTGATCCTTACAGGTTTCATTTTAATGCTCATAACCTTGTTGTTTATGGAAGGAAGGATAATATTTACCTGATCAGTGATCCAATAATGGAAAATCTGGAGGTATTAACATATGATGAATTGTTGAGAGTGAGATATGCAAAGGGGTTGTTTGCACCCAAAGGGCATATGTACTGGTTGAAAAATATTCCAGAAACCATTGATCTTAAGAAGGCAATTATAGCAGGGATCAAGCATACATGTAAAGATATGCTTACTATTCCGGTTCCAATGTTTGGAGTAAAGGGAATCAGGTTTTTAAGTAAGAAAGTAAGAAAGTATCCGAAAAAATTAGGAGCAAGAAGAGCAGCTTCATTTGCAGGACAAATTGTTCGTGCACAGGAAGAAATTGGTACAGGGGGAGCAGGTTTCAGATATATGTATGGTGCGTTCTTACAGGAAGCGGCAGTTATTTTAGATAATAATAAGCTTCGGCAGTTGTCATTTGATATATCGGAAATTGGTGATTTGTGGCGGGATTTTGCTGTAATTACAGGCAGAATAGTTAAAAACAGGAATAAAATAGATGAAAATTATGATAAAGCTGCTGATCAGTTACTTATAATTGCAGACAGGGAAGAAGCGTTTTTTAAGAAACTAAAAAACAGTATTTAATGGAAAAACAGACTGCAATACAGGTGAATGGACTATCGAAAAAGTACAAAGGGACTGATAGTTTTGCTATAGAAAATGTGAATCTGGAAGTAAATGTTGGTGATATCTTTGGCTTATTAGGTCCAAATGGCGCAGGTAAAACCACAACATTGTCAATACTTTGTAGTTTGTTGGCACCATCATCAGGAGATGTTAATATAATGGGATACAATCTTAAGAATGCTACCCATGAGATAAAAAAGATAATAGGTGTTGTTCCACAGGAGATAGCCCTTTATCCGGAACTTACTGCTACCGAAAACCTGAAGTTTTTTGGAAATATGTATGGTTTATCGGGGAATAGTCTGTCAGCAACAATCTCCCGAATGCTGAAGGAGTTTGGACTGGAAAATAAAGCTAACAGCAGGGTTGTAACATTTTCAGGAGGAATGAAACGCAGGTTGAACCTGATTGCCGGATTACTGCACTCTCCAAAAATACTTTTTCTTGATGAACCTACCGTTGGTGTTGATGTACAATCACGTCAGGTAATAATTGAATTTTTAAAGGAATTAAACAGGGAAGGGACGACAATTATTTATACTTCGCACCATATGCAGGAAGCAGAGAGATTATGTACCGATATTGCAATTATAGATCAGGGAAATATTATTATTAAAGGAAAACCATCTTATTTATTAAGTGATTTCAATAAGTGTAACGATTTAGAGGATATATTTCTGGAGATCACCGGAAGGAGCCTAAGGGATTAGAAATATGCTAAAATATTTTGCATCAACATATAAGGATATAATATTGCTTCTGCGCGACAAAGCAGGTCTGGCAATGCTTTTTGTAATGCCGGCAGCGCTGATAATAATTATGACCCTGTTGCAGGATTCATCATTCAAAGCACTTGAGGAGCGACAGTTGCCAATCCTGGTCAGAAATATGGATAAGGATACTTTTGGAATTAAAATCGTTGAAGGACTTAAGAATTCAAAATTTTTTGCTGTTACAGAGCTGGGAAATAATGATTCATGCACAATTGATGAGCTTAAGTTAAGAGTTTCAGGAGGTGAGTTTCAGATAGGTGTTATGATCCATGATAATGCAACTAACCTGCTGCGTAATAATATAAAGTACAACATCTTACAACAGATGTCGGACGAAAATGATGATATTTTTGGAG
This sequence comes from Bacteroidales bacterium, assembly GCA_028277395.1. Classification (GTDB taxonomy): domain Bacteria; phylum Bacteroidota; class Bacteroidia; order Bacteroidales; family F082. Next base: position 18,385 of record JANQGJ010000052.1, read on the forward strand.
ATGAAGTAATAACACTTCAGCAATCACCCAAAATTGAGATATTCTTTGATCCTGTTACAAAGAGTTCGTTTAAACAATCTGTAACCAGTGCTTTACGTGAGTTTTCAGCTTCTGTAGAAGCCCGTATAATATTTAATGTTTATTCATCAATGTTTAATGATCTGCTTGGTATGGATCTTCAAAACACCGGTAGTTTCAGCACTATGGTAAATATTGACACACATTATGCAAGCACAAATAACGGTATTCTTGTTCCGAATTCAGTACAGCATAACGTACCTGCCTGGACAATATTTGCTATGTTTTTTATAGTGATACCGCTGGCAGGAAACATTATAAAAGAAAGAAGAAGCGGCGTATATACAAGAATAAGGATTGCTGCCGGGTCTTATTTCCCGGTTACAATGGGAAAAGTAACCACCTACACTATAATCGGGATGCTTCAGGCAACATCAATGCTGTTAATCGGAGTATTTCTGCTTCCTGTTATGGGATTACCGGGGTTAATAATTGGAGATAATTATTTATCACTGATCATCCTTACAATATCAGTCTCCCTTGCAGCAACCGGTTATGGAGTTGTAATTGGATCTGTAGCAACATCACATGAACAATCATCTATCTTTGGAAGTATCTCGGTTGTTATACTTGCAGCTATTGGAGGAATATGGGTGCCTGTTTTTGTTATGTCACCAACAATGCAACAGATCAGCAATATATCGCCTTTAAACTGGGCATTAAGTGGTTATTATGATGTTTTTTTGAGGAATTTCGGAATAGCAGATATAATGGGTTATGTAATAAGTCTGATCGGATTTTTTATGGTTTGCACTGCAATAGCATTGTATTATGACAGGATTAGAAAAGAAACATGATGAATTCTGAGTTTAATTCAAATAATTCTCTGATTGATAAATATTTGTAATTTGCCAATCGTATTTAATTATAATAAATGGATACCACAGGTGATATATATAATCAGGTAGCAACAGTCGCAGGATTGTTGCATAGTAAAGGCTGGTCTGAAAGAAACGCCGGAAACTTTTCTGTTAGAGTTGATCTGGACACTGATATTATCCCTAAAAAGAACTTTCCATTAAAAAACAGGTATCCCGAACTTGCGAATCAGATTTTTATAATAACAGGAAGGGGAAAACGTATGCGCGACATTGCTGTATCTCCGGCAAAAAATACCGTTGTTATTAAGATTGGTGAAAATGGTGATAGTTATTCCATACTCTCGATAGCTGAAATTGAACCCACATCTGAATTGCTGACACATCTCGCTATCCACAGTATGATAGTCCAAAGAGGCAGTAATGAAAAAGCTGTTGTTCATTCACATGTGACCGAACTTATTGCACTTACACAAATTCCAGAGTTTTGTGATGAGGAGAAGTTAAATAACCTGTTGTGGAGTATGCATCCGGAAACAATTATGTTCATACCGGAGGGATTGGGATTTGTACCATTTAAAATTCCGGGATCAAAAGAGATTGCTGATTCAACAATTTTAGCTTTGAATAAACATTCAGTTGCTTTATGGGAGAAGCATGGTGCGTTCAGTATTGGAGAAACCCTTGATGACTGTTTTGATTTACTTGATATTGCTGCAAAATCAGCAGGTATTTATTTTATTTGTTCACAGGCAGGAAAATATCCCCAGGGACTAACCGAAAATCAACTGAACGAGCTTAGAAAGGTTGGGCTTTAGTAAAAGTAAAAGAGAATCGCTATTTGGGAATTACCGTATTGTTGCAAACCACACCAGGTTAAGAATCAAGTAATTTGCTTGCCAGTCCATCCATAAAAATATCATCAGTGCCACAACATCCTCCGAGAATTTTTATTTCATAATGCCGGTGTAGTACTACCATTTCACTGATAATGTTATCGAAATCATCCTGTTCAACATTACTGCAATTATTGAGTTCTTTAGGACATAACATTGAAGCGTTCGCCTGAATTCCACTAAACCTGCTAAGTGCAGATTTGTTTTTGTTAACCGGATTGTTAAGAGCAAGTATCAGGTTCGTAGGATGGATACAATTTGTTGCATAGCAAACAGGTTTTTTATCCAGCTTTTCATCCATAATGCAAATAGCCTCTGCCAGGGGTGTACCATCCATCAAACAGCCATCTTTTTGAAGCATAAAGCTTATAATATATGGAATATTTGTTTCAGCCATCGCCATTGCCATTCCGGTAGCTTCATTTATTTCGGGCATTATCCCGGCAAACAGGAAGTCAATTTCATTATTCTCAAAATGTAATGTTTGTTTTCTGTGAAAGGTGAAAGATTCTTCAATATTCATTATCCTTTTTCCACAATATGCATCACCGCGGCAACCAAGTAAACCTCCAATTAAGATTTCAGATGTCGGTTCTTTGTATGTGTTTTTAATATTTTTAAGAAATGTAATGCAATCCGTTATTATATTCTTTTCATTGAATTCCGATAATGGTACTGATTCGTTATTAACTCTGCGAGTAGGTGTAGTTATCATTACAGGAAGTTCATACTTTTGAGCCACGTCAATATATTGTCTGTACAGTATCTCCAGCATTTTGGGATCTGAATAAAGTAAGCCTGCATGATTAATATAATTATCAGGTTTAACACCAAATTCTGCTTTCAATCTCTCAACAAAAGCACCTTCCGTGAGAATTAATTTTGAGTTTAGAAATATCTCCACAAATTTAGCCATAGGATATATTAAAAATGCAATAGTAATTAATTGTTTAAATAAAAATAATATTTCAGAGATAATTAATCAGAAGATCATTCGGGATTTAGGGTTGATTTTAACATAAATTTATTTTTACAGCAAATATGAAGGTCCGGGCAAACACTCAAATTCCATATTTTTGTAATAATAAGTATAAGCTATGAAGAAAGTATTAACCGACAGGGTAGAGGTAAAAGTAAGGTTTGGTGAAGTTGATTCCATGGGTGTTGTCTGGCATGGAAATTATGTAAAATATATTGAGGAAGGACGTGAGTCTTTTGGAAAGAAGTACGGTATCTCATATCTTGATATTTATGCAAACAAAGTAATGGCACCTGTTGTTAACATGAATATTAACTATAAAAAGCAGGTTGAATATGGTGAAAAACTAATTGTGGAAACAGAATTTGTTGAAAGTCCGGCAGCGAAAATTGTATTTAAGTTCAGGGTTTATCGTAAGTCAGATATGGAACTGGTTGCTACTGCTGAAAGTACCCAGGTTTTTATTGACATGAATCGCGAAATACTCTATTACCCACCACAATTTGTCCTTAACTGGAAAAAGAAAGTAGGACTCATTTAAACACCAGTATTTATTCTAACCCGGTATAGCTTCACAAATTAAATCAGGGTAAGGAATTTCACATAGGTAGGAATTACATGTTTGAGACTTTAATAGTTTTAATGATATGATGAATTATCATAATTATTTTTGATGCTGTCGCTGTTGTTCTTACTTTTGCCAATAATAAACAAGAACAGTCTAATCTTTTAAGGTCATCAATGGTTCATTTCCTGGCGGACAATATTATCTCCTCACTTGGAATTACTACTTCCGAAAACTTCAGTTCATTACTGTCAGGTGAAGTTGGTATTCGTACAATATATGATAAGAAGTATTATCCGGAACCTTTTCCTGTTTCAATGATTGATGAAGTCAGTCTTGAGCATGAGTACAATAAGCTGACCTTAAATTACTCATATGAAGGTAGTACGACCAAACTTGAGAAAATGATCATCTTATCAGTTGCAGATGCTTTAAAAAACACAAAAATAGATATCAGGTCGCGACGCACTGCAATAATAGTTTCCACTACAAAGGGGAATATTGATTTGCTGGATCCTGCTAAGAAAGGCTGTTTTGAATCCGACAGGGTATTATTATGGAAAGCTGGCAATATCATAAGTAGGTTTTTTGCTAATCCCAATAAAACAATCGTATTATCAAATGCATGTGTGTCAGGAGTTGTAGCAATTAATACTGCTGCAATGTATATTAATTCAGGTTTATATGATAATGTTGTTGTTACCGGGGCCGATATTGTAAGCAGGTTTGTTGTAAGTGGATTTATGTCTTTTCTTTCGCTGAGTCAGGGAGCCTGTAAACCTTTCGACATGAATCGTGACGGATTATCACTTGGTGAAGCAGCAGCAACTGTTATTATGAGTAATAAAAGCGAAAGCAATAGTAGTATTGTTTACCTTAGCGGGGCATCAGCAAATGATGCTAACCATATTTCCGGTCCTTCCAGAACAGGAGAAGGTTCAGCAATTGCCATAAAAAAAGCAATGATTGAGGCTGGTATAACTGCAAAGGATATTGATCATATTTCAGCACATGGTACAGCAACTCCATATAATGATGAAATGGAGAGCATTGCAATTACCCGTAATAATTTGCAGGATGTACCTTTGAACAGCTTAAAAGGTTATTTGGGTCATACTCTTGGTGCCGCCGGATTAGTGGAGACGGCTGTACTACTTGAAGAAATGCGACGAAATATTATGCTTAAAACTGCCGGTTTTGAAGAACATGGAGTGAGTAAACCTCTAAACGTTCTCAGGCAGAATGAAAGTAAAGAATTGAACTGTTGTATGAAAATGGCCTCAGGGTTTGGAGGAAGTAATGCAGCATTAATAATTTCAAAACAAGAAATTAATGAACCGGGAGCTATACGTTAATAACTATTGTATTGTCAGAGACCATCGTATTTATGTGAATGGGAAACTGTGTTTTGAATCCCCCGTGTCGAATGGGTTAAGAGAATTTGCCAAAGCTGCATACAGGAACCTCGCTCCAAATTATAACAAGTTCTTTAAGATGGATGAGATCAGTAAGCTGGGTTTTATTGCATCTGAATATTTGTTAAATTATATAAGCATAGATGAGTATAAAAATGATGAAATATCAATAATACTATCAAACTCACACTCAACACTTGTAACCGATACCAATCATCAAAATACCATTTCAGATCCTGAAAGTTTCTTTCCCAGTCCGTCAGTATTTGTTTATACCTTACCAAACATTATGATTGGTGAAATATCAATCAGAAATGGAATTAAAGGAGAGAACGCTTTTTTTATTGTTGAAAAATTTAACCCAGAAATAATTGTCAATCATATCAATAACTTATTTTTGACAAACAAATCAAGAGCCTTTATAGGAGGATGGGTAAACCATACCGAAACGGACTACGAAGCATTTTTGTATTTTGTCACCGATAAAAAGGCACTGCCTCATAACAGGCAGGTTATTAATAATTTATATAATAATCTTTAAGCTAGAGATGGAAGAGATCATAGAAAAATTAAAAGTACAGATAATAGAGCAGTTGAATCTTGAGGATATGGAACCGGAGGATATTGATGCTGATGAACCATTATTTGGTGAAGGATTGGGTTTAGATTCAATCGATGCCCTTGAATTGATTGTTCTTCTGGAAAAAGAATATGGAATAAAAATACAGAATCCCAAAGACGGTCAAAAAATATTCTATTCAGTAAAAACAATGGCTGAATTTATTAGTGCGAACCAGAAATAATGACAAGAGTTGTTGTAACAGGCATTGGCATTGTAAGTTCAATCGGCAACAATTTTACCGAAACTTATAATTCGCTCATAAGGAGGAAAAGTGGTATAAAACCCATTAGTATTCTGGATACCAGGCACAGAGGTGAGTTTTTGATTGGAGAAGTCAGGCTGACTCACCAACAGTTAATCAAAGAAGCAGATGTTTCTGAAGATGAGCCCTGGACGCGCACAGCTTTACTGGGGATAATAGCAGCAAAACAGGCCATATTAAGTTCGGGCAATACTGATGTTGAAAATGCTGCCCTGGTATCAGCAAGTACGGTAGGAGGGATGGATAGGAGTGAGCTCTGTTATTACGATATGCTCGAAGGTAAGCATAAACAATATATTGATACTCATCATGCCGGTAACAGTACCGAGATGATTGCCCGTGAATGCGGCATTGGAGGATTGATCACCACCATTAGCACTGCCTGTTCATCATCACTCAACAGCATAATGCTGGGTGCCCGGTTAATAAAATCCGGACAGACGAAAACGGCTGTTGTAGGCGGAACCGATGCATTATCAAAATTTACATTGAACGGATTTAAAACATTATTGATCCTGGATAAGGAAAATTGTCGTCCTTTTGATAGTTCACGGGCTGGTTTGAATCTTGGAGAAGGAGCGGCATATCTGGTACTGGAAGAGCTTGAGTCTGCATTAAAATCCGGAAAAGAAATATACGCAGAAGTAACAGGATATGCCAATGCCAACGATGCCCATCACCAGACAGCATCATCTGAAAACGGAGAGGGGCCATATCTTGCTATGAAAAAAGCCCTTGATTTATCAGGGTTAACATCCGGAGAGATAGATTACATAAATGCTCATGGTACTGGAACAGAAAACAATGATCTGACAGAAAGTATTGCTATAAAACGACTTTTTGGTGACAGGATACCTTTGTTCAGTTCAACAAAAGCGTATACAGGTCATACGTTGGGAGCTGCAGGTGCTGTGGAGGCAGTAATTGCTTTACTGTCATTAAAGAACAACATAATTCCTCCCAACCTTAATTTTAGTGATCCTATTGATGAAACTGGTATCAGCCCTGTTCATGAAGTGGTTCAGGGAAAAGTATTGAACAATGTCCTTACAAATTCATTTGGTTTTGGCGGAAACGATTCATCCGTAATATTTTCGAAAGTTACCGGTAGGTCAGACAAACAGGAAGATGTGAAATCATCACAAAATATCCTGCCGGTTTATATTAATGGGACTGCATGTGTATCACCACAAAACACAAGCGGGAATAACCATTTTCCTCCAGAAATAACTGAACTGAATGAAAAATTCCTACAGATTCAAAAACCGGAATACCGTGAATATATAGCACCTAAGTTACTCAGAAGAATGAGTAAAATAGTGCGGATGGGAATTGTATCATCAAAAATAGCTTGTGCGGATGCCGGAATTGAAGAACCTGATGCAATAATTACTGCAACAGGAATGGGATGCCAGGTGGATACTGAGAAATTCCTCACATCCATGATCGAAAATGATGAAGGATTATTAACACCAACATCATTTATACAGTCAACGCATAATACAGTTGGTGGGTCCATTGCCCTCGGTACCGGCAATCATAATTATAACCTGACTTATGTACACCGTACATTTAGTTTTGAAAGTGCTTTGCTGGACAGTATGATCCTGATAAATGAAGGACTGGCCGGTAATGTACTCATTGGCGGCTTCGATGAAATAACAGAAGATAGCTGGAGGATAAAAACCAACATCAACCATTACAAAGCGGAAGCAGTTTCAAACACGGAATTGTTTTATGACAGGCAAAAGGGAGCACTGGCAGGAGAAGGAAGTACGTTTTTTATGGTATCGCCCGATGAAACGGATAATACTTATGCGCAAATCAGGGGTGTTGATATGTTCATGCATCCCGGTGGTAATACAACAGTTGAAAACAGGATTCATGAATTTTTGAAAAACCATGAGCTCAGAACTGGTGATATTGATTTGGTAATAACAGGTGATAATGGTGATCCCGATTTTGATCATATCTATGAGTATCTTAGAAAGGGAGTATTTCAGGGTAATCAAACCATAAAATATAAACACCTGTGTGGTGAATATGATACTTCTTCTGCGTTTGCAATGTGGCTTGCAGCAACTATTATAAAGGAAAATCATATTCCCAAAGGATTATTTACAGAGAATGAAAGTAATATTGAGATTCGGAATGTGCTAATTTACAATCAGTTCAGAAATGTAAATCACAGTTTAATTTTATTGGGAAAGAAATGCTTATAATGGATTTTTACGAAATAACGCACTCTGAGGTTGATGGTACTGATATCTGTACAACTGTCAGGTTGAATCCTGATCATGAGGTCTATAAAGGTCATTTCCCGGATCAGCCGATAGTTCCGGGTGTTATCCAGTTGCAGATTGTAAAGGAAATACTTGAGAAGTATCTGGAGCTAAAGCTTTTTATGAGCTATGTGTCTCAGGTTAAATATCTGGTGCCGGTTGTACCTGGAAATAATCCTGAATTGATGATAAAAGTATCAGTAAAACAACTTGCTGAAGAACCTTTAAAAGCAAAGGTTGTCATAAGTTCACATGAAAAGATCTTTACGAAGGCCGGTCTGGGGTTTTCAGTGTTATAGCATTATGTGCAGATTGTTCAGCTTCGGCAACATGTTGGATTAATGATATTTAAAATCGAATGGGGCTCCACATTCAAGACATTCGTCATGGTGGACACAAATTCCTTTACCACATGATTGGCATTTCCACCTCAATTCTTCGTTTTTAATAAAGCTATCCAATCCCTGGTGTTTGATATAATTGAGGTTTTCGATCATACTCATATGATATTTCGATCTGTAACGCTTATCAAGTCTTTTGATCCTGAAACACGGGAAGTCAATACAGTCGTAACAGAAACCGGAGTCTGTTTTCTTAAGTTCTTCGCAACCGGCAATGGCGCAGTGAATGCAGTGTTTCGGTTTGTTTGCCGAGTGTTCGTAGCAACCGCAACATGGTTTTCTTTTTCGTAAATATCCTATACATACTCCACAATTCATTCCACATGGAGCAATCAGGTCTTTGTATGATATAGATGCCTTCGGTTCTTTCATGTTATTGAAAATTGGGCAAATATATAAAAACGCAGTATGCCTGACGGAATAATAAACCCAGGTGTGGCAATCCTGTGTATTATCTTCATTTTATTTTGGTGTTTGTCCAGGCTTATTAAAGTTCCGCTTGTGAAAAGTAATATTATTGAAATAGTCCCTATCAACATCATTATGTCTGTTGATGATGTTAGATCAAAAGTAGTTCTGCCGATTAATCGTTTAGTCAGGAAATTTTATCTGATCCTTATTTGGTAGAACGTGTTGTATAGTCTAAACTATGTTTGAGAACAACTATTTTGTAAAAATTATTTTTGATGTTAATTGCAGTTTGCCTGAAGTAAACAATACAAAATATGTCCCGGGTACTACATGGTTTCCAAACTGGTTACAACCATCCCAGAAAACCGGAAAGTCATCTGAAGATAAATCGCTGTAGGACCTAACACATTTTCCTGTAAGATCAATAATCCTGATATCAGCATTGTCGAATCTGTTGTTACTAACATCAATATAAGTCCTGTCAGCAAAAGGATTTGGAGATACTGATAACTCGTTAATTGTTCCTTGCAGGTTTGATAATATACCGGTTACAGGATTGTAAATTGAAAATGCCCATGGTACATACGGACTGTGCTGTCCAGATTTCTTATGACCGCAAAAACTAATCATATTATCAGCTTTTTGAATTAGTGAAAATATCCACTGTGATTCGCCATTACCATATTCTTTTTCCCATAGCTGATTACCATTTTGATCTGTTATGAATGCAAAACCCCTGTTCTTTCTATCAGCAATATATTTGGTATAACCTGAAACCATGTAATCTCCAGTTGATAGTTCGATAATATCTTTTCCAAAATCATAAAAATCATCAGTGCTTTCAAAGCGGCGATTCCATAGCTGATTACCTTCAGGATCAGTTTTGATAACTAAAGCGTCCATTAAATCTATATTCAACACATCTGTGCAGCCTGTAATCAGGATTGATCTATCCGAAGTTTCTGTAAGGGTTGTAGCATCCTGATAATCCTCAGTTCCATAAGTTTTGGTCCATAGCTGGTTACCGTCGTAGTCAACTTTTATTAGATATACATCCCGGTTTCCTGCACCAAACGAACCTGTGTTTCCTAATAACAGCAGATTTCCATCCTGTGTTTCGATAATATCTTTTCCCATATCGGAAGCACCGCCACCATAGGTTTGTTGCCAAAGGAAATTACCCTGTTGATCTATACATACAAGGTAAATATCATCTTCACCGTGTCCGTACGATTCAGTAGTTCCGCATACATATATTTTTCCGTTTGAGGCCTGTATTACAGAATTTCCAGTTTCCGGTTTTTCGCCTCCAACTATACTTTCCCAAAGTAAATCGCCGTTTTCATTGTATTTCAGGATAGGGATATTTTGTTGTTCATCAGGTTTAGTAGTAAATCCGGTGATCAGTATATCATTATTTTGAGTAAGATATATTGAGTTTGCATAGTCCCAATTGCTGTTATCCCACATTTTCGACCAGATTTCAGTACCATTCTGATCATATTTTTTAACCAGGATATTGCAGTTTTTTTCTCCATCATAATGGTAGCCACAGTAGTAGGGTTGGTTGTTGCTCGTCAGCACCATTTGACGGAAACCACCGGAAAGATCATCATCTTCCCTGAAATTTGCAGATGAGAGAACATTGTTTTTTACAGCATTGTTACTTTTAGATAACTGGGAATGTGCATTTATAATTGCATTAATATTCTGATAAGTATAATACAATCCTCTTGTTGAGGTTACAATATTACCGTCAATAACAGGTAGAATATTCTGGCCAAGATAGTTGGCTCCGGCAGCTATGTACTCAGATTGAAAGTGTATTTTACCGGTTACATTTACACCATTAATAATGTCAGCAAAAGCCAATACCCTAACGCCTGCACAGGTAGCCCAGATGATCTTGTTTTGCTGATTTGCCTGATCAAGCAGGTCCAGAAAGTGCTGATCATCTATCAAATCACCGTAGGGATCGCCGTACCTCCAGCTTGCCGGCATAATGGCTATTACATCCCAGTATTCTGTTCCTGTAATTTCGGATATTAAAGTATCAGCCTCAACCGGTAAATTTCCTCCTCCTATCGACCAGCTACAGGTGTTTATCGTTTGGGTAATACCGGCTGTGGTAATATCCCAGCCAAAATACTCGAAATGATCGGAGTTTAAATTGAAATTTGCCCCCAGCTTATCAGGAAGTACGCATAATACCTTGAAGTTGGATTGACTGTTAACATTGAGTGAGATTAAGTAAATGATCAGAAATCCTATAACTTTTGCTTTCATAATCCATGTTTTAATATGTTCTATCTCAGGATAATTTTTCTGGTGATCCTATTGGTTTCACTTTCTGCTGTTATAATATAAGTACCTGCAGGTAGTGAAGTTGTATTTAATGTTATACTGCCTGACTTTTGCGTTATTTCAAGTTTATTGGAGTTAACTAAACGTCCGTTCATATCTGTCATAGTTACGGAAATGGAACCTTCTGTTTCATCTTGTAAGTCGATCATGATCTCGTTATTTCTGGTTATCCGAACAGAAAATGATTTATTACCCGGTATTTTTCCAGTTGAAACAAATAGGGGGTTTGAGACATAGTATACATCAAAATTCCCATCAACATTTGCTGAATAGGATATTTTTTTGCCATCATTTGAGATTGCCGGTGACATTTCAGGATAGGTTTCAGATGTTACCTGTTCAACACTCATGTTCTCCAGGCGCAATATCCAGATGTCATCATTTCCTGCCCTGTCAGACTGAAATACAATAAATTCACCATCCGATGACCACGCAGCCCTGTCATCCCAGGCCGGGTTTTCAGTCAGGTTTTCATATGTGTCTTCTTCAATATCGTAAACCCATATGTCATAATTTCCTGATCGGTTTGAGGTAAACAGGATCTTATTTCCATCGGGTGAAAATGATGGATGCATGTTCTCATACGTATTATCAATTAATGGGTCAATTGTTCCATAATTAAGGTCATATAAGCAAATTCCGGTGCCTGCCTTTATAAATACCAGTTTATCCAGGTTGAAGCTCATGTTCGGATGAAAACAACCTGTAAACGGAATGTCGATTATTATTTCAACCTGTTCTGTTTCAAGATTGTAGGAATAAACAACATATGGACTGTTATTATTCTCTAAACCATCAAATACTATAGTAGGGCTTACATCACAGCATTTTGAAAAATAACAGTCACCAATGTTGTTTATAGGTATTTCTTCGGTTTCCCCGGTATATATATTCTTGATTTTCATATTGCTCAGTCCGTTTTCCTTAACAGAATATAGAATACAGCTATCATTATTCATCCACAGGGAATGCCATTCTTCTCCTGCATCAAAGCTAACCTGTGTCTGCGAAAATGACAAGTTTGCAAAACACATGATCGCTGCCAGCAATAAATAATTCAGTTTGTACATAAGCATTGTATTTTGATTGTTGTATAATTAACCTGAATAATTTCAGCTCCATTTAATCAGAAAACTGCTTTAAAGTTATATCACAGCTCCGTCATTTCGTGTGGTAACTTAACAAACAGATGATTTGGGTTTGTATTTGGTATAAGTTGGTGAACGGAGGTCAGGGTTTGTGTTGTTCTGTATGTTACCCAAAATTGCGTACACGCACATCAGCCCCTCAACACACTTTCGTGCATTTATAATGCGTGACGTACATGAATTAGTTTTTATTAAATATTGACGGTGCAACTGTCAATTAGCGGGTCTGACATAAGTCTTTACGTAATAAACTATTACTTCATTCAGTTTGAGTATAAACCTTTCTGATATTGGTCAAACAGTTGTCGGACGCCTGTCGCGCATTTATAATGCGTGACATAAGTATTCGTTTTATTCATTTGAAATATAAACCATTCTGATGTTGGTAAAACAATTGTCGGACGCATTACAAATGCGCCCGAGTTGTAGTTCAGGTTTAATTCTTATCTGTAGTAGATTTAGCAATATGTTTTTTTACCTTTTGATTTAATTCATTTTCGAAAGATAACGTAGATATGAAAATTTTAAAAATATGTTCATGTGAATTTTCCAAAAAATAGTACTTGTTATTTTTAAAATGAATGGCAAATACATAAGGTATAAATTTGACATGCTGAATCTTGATAAATTTACTAGTTTCTATTTTTCTTTCGTAAATTATATTTTTTATAAAAAAGAATTCTTCATTATATCGTATATTATATAGTTTTAAATAGAGAGCAAATATTATTATAAAGAATAACACTGTTACAAGAGTAATTATTAGATAGTTAATGTTTCTTTCAACGATTGTTCCGAAAGATAGAATAACTATTGAGAGTACCCCAAGAAATAATAGACGCTTTTGATATATGATCACGTAATTGTCTGATAAACTATGTAGCATATTAATTTATTTTTTTGTTATATACAAACTTCTGTGCCCATGTTGTAAATATACCCATAACTGTCGCGCATTTGCAATGCGTGACTTAGTTTTATGTAACAAATATCAATCATTGTCTAAACCTTTTCTATATCCAATAATCCTTTACCTCCACTGTAATCAATAGCTGAACTAAGAGCGTAATCTTCTGCAGCAAATACAACACCTTGCTTTACAGGATTGTTGTGTAGGTAAGACAAACGTTGATCCAGCATACTATTTGAATCAAGTTCAATCGGGTGGTTTCCATCCTGCCAAACTTTGTAGTTTTTGATCCTTTTTAAAGGTGCACCTGCACTTTTAAATTCTCTTAATAGCCATTCTTTACGACTTTCATTGATGCTTTTAATTTCTTCGATTATCGCTTTTGATGTAAATTTCTTAAAATCCCTGACAATTTCGGATAAATGAAATTTTCCCGAACTGCTAACAATTAAATGAAGGTGGCTTGGCATAATACACCATGCATGAATGATTAAGCCTTTTTCTTTTTGGCAATAGATAATTGAATCCAGCACCAAATCACAGTATTCTTTCCTTGTAAATAAATCTATCCACTTTACAATGGTTGGTGTAATAAAATAGATACTTTCTTCATTATGGAACTTATATTTTTCGGACATATAGATGTTGTGTTTAATAGCTGTCGGATGCATTATAAATGCGCCCGAGTTGTGTTGTGGTATTCTTTACCTTTTACTAGAAACTACTTCACAACAATCTTTCCCGTACTTTTATCACCATCACAAATCACAGAATAAATATAAACCCCTGGCATAATACCACTACAATCCCATATTGTACCTTCTTTTGATAGTGTTATTTCA
>JANQGJ010000073.1 GCA_028277395.1 Bacteroidales bacterium
TTTGCGAAAGCGGAGATTTATCGGAGTGGTACCATGGGTGCGAGAATTTTTTATTTAATTCATTATCAATAAAATAAAAAATTATAAACACATGAAAACAGTTAATATAGCACTTATATCCGGTGATGAGTGTCAGGGTGTACAAATAAACGGACTCGGTCATTGTGTTGCAATATCATGTAAGTGGCAGGGTTTATCTGCATGTGATGGACAAAATATTATAAAAACCGGGTATAATTCCAAGGGTGTTAAAATTGGAAAGAATGGTGTTATGAAAAACCACATTGCTGGATAAAATAAGAGGTAAAAGTATAAACCTGGTATTTTATTGCACTGACAGGTGATAAAGTTTCATGTAATTATGAACCGAAGGTGAGTTGCGCTTATAATTAAATAATTTGAATGGATCGTATAACTCTTTTTGTGGAAGTTGTTTTGCCTTTGCCTGTTGCAGGTACATTTACCTATAGGGTACCTTATGAACTCAATGAGTTTGTGTTTGTCGGACAAAGGGTTAGCGTGCAGTTTGGCAGGAAAAAGATTTATTCAGGTATTGTTTACAGCATTCATACTAATGTTCCACGCGACTATGAGCCAAAATATATCATAACATTACTGGACGAAAAACCGGTCGTAAATGAATATCAGTTAAGGTTCTGGGATTGGATGTCTGATTATTACATGTGTACCATAGGAGAAGCTTCGATAGCAGCATTACCAACCCCGTTTAAACTTGCCAGCGAATCTAAAATTGTATTGTCACCATTGTTTGTACCTGACTCACAGATATTAAACCCTTTTGAATTTCAGGTAACTGAAGCCTTACTTCAAAATAAAAAACTTAGTATTGATCAAGTCTCGAAACTGGTTGGATATAAGAAGGTATTACCATTGATCAAAACAATGATCGAGAAAAAGGTTGTTGTTAGCGAAGAAGAACTGGTGGATATATATAAACCCAAAACAGAAAAACTGGTCAGGCTGACTGATGAGTATTTTGAAGACAGAAGTATTAAACTATTAATGGATGAGTTAGGTAAAAAAGCTCATAAACAATTGGAATTGCTGATGTCTTACTTATCAATGGCTGGTTTTCCATTGTCGTCGGAAAGTTTCGTTAAAGTAAAAGATCTTCTTAATAGATCAGGATGTTCAGGTTCAATTCTAAATGCACTGGTTAAGAAAAACATTTTTACTACGATAAGCAGGAATGTTAGCCGATTTGAATCTGTGCAGCAATCCAAAAGTCCTGAAACTGTTAAACTTAGCAACCACCAGGAACTGGCTTATAAATCCATATCCGTATCACTTGAAACACAAAATGTGGTGTTGTTACATGGAGTTACATCAGGAGGTAAAACAGAAGTTTATATCAAACTCATTTCAGAAGTAATTGATTCCGGGAAACAGGTTTTGTACATGTTGCCTGAAATTGCGTTAACAACTCAGATAATTAACAGGTTACGTTATTATTTTGGTGATGAGGTAGGTGTGTATCACAGCAGATATGGTCGAAATGAAAGAGTTGAGGTATGGAATAATATTGCAGGAATAAAAAAAGACGATCATAGCCGGTTTAAAATAATTCTCGGTCCCCGGTCGTCGCTTTTTCTTCCTTTTAACAATCTGGGACTGATAATTGTTGATGAAGAACATGATGGTTCCTATAAACAATTTGATCCTGCACCAAGGTATAATGCAAGGGATGCCGCAGTTTATCTGGCAACATTACATAATGCAAAGGTAATACTTGGGTCGGCTACTCCCTCTGTTGAAAGTTATTACAATGCAAAATCCGGCAAATACGGGTTTGCTGAAATAACTGATAGGTATGGTGGTGTAATGCTTCCTGAAATTGAAATTGTAAACCTACGGGAAGAGCACAAAAGAAGAATGATGAAGTCTCATTTTTCGTCTGTATTGGTCAAAAGTATTGAAGATGCTTTGGAAAACAACTACCAGGTTATCCTATTTCAGAATCGGAGGGGATTTTCACTTAGAATAGAGTGTGACACATGTCACTGGGTTCCTGAATGTAAGAATTGTGATGTTACTCTTACATATCATAAGTACAGCGAACTCATGAAATGTCACTATTGCGGGTATTCAACAACTGTTCCTCCCGAATGTCCTGATTGTGGTAACTCCGGATTGAAAATGCAGGGCTTTGGTACTGAAAAGGTTTACGAAGAGTTAAAACTATTAATGCCCGATGCTAAAATTGACAGAATGGACCTTGATACTACCCGTTCAAAGAATTCATTCGCCAGGATAATCAATGATTTTGAAACCCGGAAAACAGATATATTAATAGGTACTCAAATGGTAACCAAGGGACTTGATTTCGATAATGTCCATATAGTTGGTATTCTGAGTTCCGATAGTTTGTTAAGCTTTCCTGATTTTAGGGCACATGAAAGAAGTTTTCAATTAATGTCGCAGGTTAGTGGCAGATCAGGTAGAAAAGATATTAGGGGCAGAGTTATAATTCAGGCCTGGAAACCAGATCATCCGATTCTTAAAAACGTTGTTGATCATGATTTTCCTGGTATGTACACTCAACAACTTGTTGAGCGTAGAAAGTTTAACTATCCTCCTTATCACAGGTTAATAGTGATCAGAATGAAACACAGAAAACCAGAGATACTCAATAAAGGTGCTGCCTCATTTGCCAATGATCTTAGAGCAAAGTATGGTAAGCTGGTATTTGGTCCTGAGTATCCTTTGGTTGGCAGAATCAGAAACCTGTATATTAAGCATACAATGATCAAGGTTCCCAAAGGGATGAGATTAACCGATGTTAAAAATGAAATTTACAAATCAGTCCTTGCAATGAGATCTGACACTTCGTTAAAATCTATCATCATACAATATGATGTTGATTCCCAGTAACTACACTGAGAATTACAGTCTGCAATTAGTGATTTAAGGTCATAAAAAAAGCTGTTTACGGATAAAAAGTCATAAATACAACTTAATTTATCCGCAAACAGCTTCCTGTTATAATATTAGCCTAATATGGCTTCTAACTATTTTGTTACAAGTATTTTCTTTGTAACAACGTTGCTGTCTATCTGAATTTTTGTGAAGTAAACACCCTGATTCATATCACCTGTGTTAAGCTGGATACTGTGTTTTCCACCATCCAGTTCACCATTATGAATAGTTTTAACATTCTTACCAAGAATATCAAACACAGCTATGCTTACATCTGACCTGTTTGTCAGGTTAAACTCAATATTGGCAAGGTTGGAAACAGGATTAGGATGTACTGAAATATCATCTGAAGTAATTTCTTCATCAATGTCAACAATCATACCTCTTGCAAGTTGAGCTTTGGCATCATAAGTGAAATCGCTGCCTTCCCAGATAATATCATTATCAGAATTTGTGATCAGGTAGAATCCGCCTGAAAGACCTTGCCCTGATGCATCATTTAATGATAATTCATAACATCCAATCTCAGGGAATGTAATTGGTGCAATCTGGAATCCGGTATTTGAATAAGGACCACCTTCGGCGATCACTGTACCATCGCTACTTTTAATACTCCAGGTAACATCCTCAGGATTATCGTCAATCTTAACACCGAAGTTTATGTTTTCAGGGAAGTTTTGTGATCCTTCACCAAAACCATTGAAATAATCATTTTGAGGTAGCTGATCCGGTTCTCCGTTAGGAAGTGAACATTCAATATTTACATAGTTGTTGTCAGTTGGTGTAAATTCCAATGCCGGAAGTTCGACAACTTCAGATTCCAATTGAGCAAGGTTACCGGTCCATGAATATGTTGCAGGATCTCCACCATTAATTGAATATGTGAATTCCAGGCTGGTAAGTGCTATTTCTCCGTAGTTTTTCAAATCAACAATTGGTATTACTTCATCTGAACAATATGTTTGTGGTACCAATACAGATGCAACAGCGGCATCATAGTCATTCGAAGTAACATATGTGATCTCAGGTGCGTGATTTCCGCTAATGATTTCCTGAGTTGGTTCTTCTGTTACAAAGGCTACGATTTCAAGGTCTTCAAGTACAACAGGAACACCATTATAGTCCATTGGTAACTCATAAGTAAAAGTATTTGAGTATAGTGAACCTTCTGTGGTTTGTGTAATTTCAACTCCCCATTGACCTGTCATTAAATGACGTAGCATATGCATATGCTTGTAGTTATTACCTGCACCACCACCTGTTTGCGGACCATAGATATTATTCTGTAATATGGCAACATTAAGAGAGTTTGTTGCATTAGGGCTGTCATCTGTATAATAAACTTCAACTTCAACAACAAGCTGGCGAGTAGATGTAACAATAGTAGCTTCAAGACCTACATTCAGGTAACTTGCTTCATCAAGAATAAGATTTGAGGCAGGAGTCCACTGACCTCTGCTCATTGCAGTTCCGCTACCTTGCGACCAATTTGGGAATAAATGTCTGTTAACTGTTCCGGCAGGGTATCCGGCAACTCCGGCCTGTCCGTCAATTGCAGCACCCCATGGTGTTCTGTAATCCGGGTCATTACCGGAAGGTACAGCATAACTACCGGCATGGATATTGATCAGGAATGCATCATCAGGATGAGCATCTTTAATGGCTTGTCCTATGGCATGTCCCTGGGGACAAAATACACAGTGAATACCTGTGAACTCTTCAAGTATAACGTTTTTATTCTCAGGGTCGGTGCTTACAATATTCTGCGCAAATGCGTAAGAAAATGTAAGCAACGCGAAAAATAGAAGTGTAGTAACTTTCTTCATGATTATCATTTATTTAATTTACAAATCGGTTTTATCTAACAAAAGTAATATTAATTTGACGTTTAGTCAATCGTTTGACGTTCTCAGATCAAAATCCTTACAGATTGACATCATATTTAAGATGTTGGTTGTTCTGTTAACAAGATTTTAACAAAAAATATCTGAATATAACATTCATGGAGGTTGGTGAATTGATAAGGATTGATAGATTTAATCAATGATTAAAGGTTAGGTTTTGGAAACCAAAATTATTTTCACTGCAAGGCAACCAAGAAACATCGAAGAGTGTCTGTATAGTTGTTAATAAAGATTAAAAAATATTTAATGTCAGAATATTGATTAATTTTGCAGGCTGGTACAATATTTGTAATGTTTTGTGAAATACAATTAACGAAATTTTAAATAAAATAATAATATGAAGAAAATTTTACTTTTAACTACAATTATATTAGCAACCATTTCATTTGCTAATGCTCAGGACTTTACTTTGTCGCAACATGGTACAGTCCTTGGAGATACTGTGACTGCTGACTCGATCAATGTAGGGGCTCAGGAAATGATAATTGAAGCAGCCTTTAATAATAACACAAATGAAACAGTTAACATTAAGGTATTAAGAAACATTATCTATATGATGGAAGGTGATGCGACCTATTTTTGCTGGGGAGCTTGCTTTGGTGATACTACAAACCTTTCACCAGGTCCTGTAACAGTTGGACCTAATTCATCAACCGGAGAAATGGATTTTTCTGGACATTATAAATATGTTGGAGGTGTGCACGGTATAGCATTAGTTGAATATAAATTCTTTAATGCTGACAATCCAGACCAACATGTTACAATAGTTGTAAAGTATGACAACTCAATTGATGGCATTGATGAAACAATTCTGAATAATGTTTCTGTTTCTGATATATATCCAAATCCGGCATCGGATTATGTAACAGTTGACTATGACTTTCCGGCTGAAGTTGATGTTGCTAACATTAAAATTGTAAACGTTCTTGGTTCAGTTGTTAAAGAGGAACAACTTGAAACAAATAATAATAAAGTGAAAATCAATATTTCTGACCTTAAGGATGGTATTTATTTCTATTCCATCTTCCTTAACGAAGAAATTTACAACACTAAAAAACTTATAGTAAGATAGTTATAATTGACTACATTACTTTACCTTGATTTTTCATTGTTAAAGAAAACCCGTATTCCGTTTCGGATACGGGTTTTTTATAGCACCTTATTTTGGTCACGATCCAAATGATCAGGTGTAAGGGCACAGCTTATAAGGATATGATATTTAAAAGTGGTATTTTGTTTCGAGATTATTGTATATTTTCGCTGATCTGCAAAATTTAATTAATTTATAAACTCTTATTTTTATGAAAAAACGTTTACTCGTTCTGATAACTGCTGTTTTAACTGCAGGTTTTTTATCAGCACAAACATTTTCTTTATCAACAGTTGACGGTCAGCCATTAAGCGACAGAGATACTGTTTATGGAAATCCAGGGGCTAATGATATTCAGTTTGATGCAATTTTTAACAACAATTCAGATAATGGTGCTAACATAAAAGTATCACGTAACATTATTGAACTTCAGGATGGTGCCAGTACATATTTCAGATGGGTGGCTACATATGGCCCCGACACTGACATTTCAACTGAATCATTCTTCGTTCCTGCGGGTGGTTCAAGTCCTGAAGGAACATTCATAAGCTATTATATGCCACAAGGTATTATTGGTGTATCGGAAATTGAATATACTTTTTTCAATGTTAATAATGAGGATGAAAATGTGAAAATAGTAGTGGTTTATGATACGTCCACAGATGCAATTGATGAATACATATTAAGAAATTCTTTTGTGTCGGATATATTTCCTAATCCCGTCAATTACAGTGCAACTATTAAGTATAGTTTTCCTAAGGAAGCCGAAACTATTGATCTAAGACTAACTAATGTTCTTGGTAGTGTTGTTTATGAACAGAGCCTGGGATCAGGGGATGGCAAGGTTTCAATTGATGTTTCAGGACTGGTTGAGGGTATTTATTTTTATTCCTTATTTATCAATAATGAAAAATATTTGACAAAGAAACTGATAATTAACTAAACCTAATGTAATTAAACTTAAGTTTAGAAAAAGCTGTCAGTGATGTTTCCTGTTGGAAAACATTGCTGACAGCTTTTTATGTTTAATGAACTGTGATATTAAAGTCCGAATGCCTCTTTAACTTTGTCAACATAATCAAGTTTTTCCCAGCCAAAGAAATCTACCTCTTTAGTGTAAACATTCACTCCGTTTCTGTTTTCTTTTAAAGTAGAATTATCATCTTCATAATATACTTCAATTTCTTCCGTATATGGATCTCTTCCGAAGTGACCATAAGAGGCCGTTTTTTCAAAAATGGGATTATTTAACCCAAATCGGGAAACAATTGCATAAGGTCGCATATCAAAAATGTCTGTTACTTTCCTGGATATTTCACCATCACTTAGTATTTCACCATCTTCATTTTTTACATGTGCCGTACCATTAGTATTAATGAAGAATCCAACAGGCTTACTTACACCAATTGCATAAGCCACCTGTACAAGCATTTCGTCAGAAACACCTGCAGCTACCATGTTTTTAGCTATATGACGTGCGGCATAAGCGGCAGATCTGTCAACTTTCGAAGAATCTTTTCCTGAAAAAGCACCACCACCGTGAGCCCCGTGACCTCCGTAAGTATCAACAATAATTTTACGACCTGTTAATCCTGTATCACCATGTGGACCACCAATTACAAATTTGCCTGTTGGGTTGACCAGTAACCTGAGGTTGCTGTTAAACAGTTTCTTGATCCTGTCAGGATATTGATTTTTAACACGTGGTAAAAGAATTTTCTCAACATCATCCTTTATTTTTAGTTGCATATTTTCTTCCGAGTCAAAATCATCATGCTGGGTTGAGATTACAATCGTATCAATTCTTACTGGTGTTCCGTCATCATTATATTCAAGTGTAACCTGGGATTTGGAATCAGGGCGGAGATAAGTCATTTCTTTGCCTTCCCTCCGGATTTTTGCAAGCTCGAAAAGCAGATCGTGTGATATTTCGGTGGTAAACGGCATATAGTTTTCCATCTCTTTGTTTGCAAAACCAAACATCATTCCCTGGTCACCGGCCCCCTGCTCTTCATCTGTTTGTCGTACAACACCCTGATTGATATCAGAAGATTGTTCATGCAGAGCTGAAAGTACCGAACATGAATCGGCATCGAAACGATATTCGGCTTTCGTATATCCTATTTTGCGTATAACGTTTCTGGCAACAGTTTGCAGGTCAACATATGCTGTCGTTTTAACTTCTCCGGCAATCATTGCCAGTCCTGTTGTTACCAAAGTTTCGCATGCTACTTTTGAGTTTGGGTCCTGACGTAACATTTCATCAAGAACTCCGTCAGAAATTTGGTCAGATACTTTATCGGGATGTCCCTCCGATACAGATTCTGAAGTGAAATAATAAGACATATTTATTGTATTTAATTTTTACTGTTAGGTGAAAGTGTTTGATTGCGTGCAGGTATAATTGCTTTAGCATTTTTTACCGTGGTTGCAATCAATCAAATCTGTCCACATTAATCGCTCATTTCGAATGAGGGTGCAAATGTATGAAAAAAATTAGATAGTTATGAATTTGAAGATTTGAGAATTTGAGAATTTGAAGATTTGACAATTTGAAGATTTGACAATTTGAAAATTTGTGTCTTGTTTTAAAATAGGTTTACACAAAACGTAAACTTATGAAAGGAAATATTAAGAGGGCAGGTTCTATTGTGTATATCCATTATACAGGTAATTAAATTAATTTCCCTGATCTTCAAATCTTCAAATCACCCCTACCTCGTCAACCTCTGAAAAACATCCTCCATCTTTTGTTCTTCAAGTGAAAGTGATAACACATTCAGATTATTTTTCACGGCAAATTTGAAAATGCTTTCCCGTAAGTCCTTGTCACTATTTGATATCAGTAACCATTCGTTTTTATCAAGATTATTTACCCTTGTTATTCCGGTAATGGACTGTAGTAACCGGCTGCTTACTTTTTCCTTGAATTCTACTTTATAAGATGTACTTTTTCTTTCCTGCCTGGACAGGTTGTCCGGTGTGTCGTCGGCAACAATGTTACCCTTATCAATAATAATAACCCGGTTACATAGTGCCTCAACTTCCTGCATGATATGAGTTGAAAGTATTATGGTTTTTTCTTTACCAAGATCAGTAATGATCTTTCTGATCTCGATCAGTTGATTTGGATCCAGTCCGGATGTTGGCTCATCAAGGATCAGGATTTCCGGATCGTGTATCAATGCCTGGGCAAGACCAACGCGTTGTCTGTATCCTT
Source organism: Bacteroidales bacterium (assembly GCA_028277395.1). Taxonomy (GTDB): domain Bacteria; phylum Bacteroidota; class Bacteroidia; order Bacteroidales; family F082. Next base: position 9,152 of record JANQGJ010000073.1, read on the forward strand.
TGGATAAAGCACCGATCTTTTTCTTTTTTTCAGGCTCAAGTCCTGTCAGTCTTATTATATCTTTAACTATATCTGACGTGTTTTTTTTGTTTGGGTATGTTTTCAGAACGAAATTCAGGTATTCCTTAACATACATATCGTGATATAGTGGGTTGTGTTCAGGCAGGTATCCAATACGCTTTCTTATTTCGAGAGAATTCTCCTGAACATCAAAGCCATCTATTTTAACCGTACCACCGGAGGGAGGAACAAATGAAGTTATTATCTTCATAAGTGTTGACTTCCCTGCTCCGTTAGGTCCTAAAAGCCCTACCACTTCTCCCTTGTTGATGGATAGATTTATATTGTTAAGGGCTTTTTGCTGCCCGTAGTATTTGGTAATTTCTTTTATTTCAACAGATATCATATTGTAAACATAATTTTAGGCAAAAATAATAATATGATTTATTACTGTTACAGTATTTAAGTGATCCGTTAACTGCTCAGTAGTTAATATAATAAATTCATCAGAGAACCTTGAGTTTGGCAAATCTAAGCAGCAGGGTTTTATTACCTACACTTTCAAAAAATACAGTAGCTTTTTTGTTCGGACCGGAACCTTCTACTGACAGCACCCTGCCAACTCCAAATTTATCATGCTCAACATTCATTCCTTCGCTCAACTCAGCATTGTCCTGTTGCGATACTTTTGCAGAAGAGGTGTTATTACTGCTTATTGGTTTGAGGTTTCGTTTTTTAATTGCTGGTTGAGGAATTGAACCGGTAAAGGTGGTTGTTTTCTCATGTTTTGCAACAGGCTGGAATAGTTCGGGCCTGTCAATCAGGCTATTGTCAATTTCATCAAGAAACCTGCTGGGCTCAGTATAAGTAAAGTTACCCCACTTATACCTGGTTTCAGCATGAGAAAGCGTAACTGTTTCCATAGCCCTGGTTATTGCAACATAGAACAATCGCCGTTCTTCTTCAAGTTCACTTCGGGTTGTTATTGATTGAATTGAAGGAAAAAGATTTTCTTCGAGACCGACAATGTAAACATGTGGAAATTCCAGCCCTTTGGATGCATGTATAGTCATTAATGTAACTTTATCCTTGTCTTCTTCATCTTCGCTGTCGGCATCGGTAAGTAGTGCAACATCTTCCATAAACTCACCCAATGATTTCTTTACGGACATGTCACCTTCACTTTTTTCAATGGCTTTTTCAGTAAACTCTTTAATTCCGTTCAGGAGTTCCTCTATATTTTCCACACGGCTGATTGCTTCTGGAGTATCTTCATCTCTGAAAGATTTCAGCAAACCTGATGAAGTTGCAATATGGCTGGCTACTTCAAAAGCATCTTTTGATTTACCTGCAACAATGTAACTATTGATCATTGTACTGAAATTCTTCAGTTTTGTTTTGATCCCCGAATTCACATCAAGTTTGTAAGTGTCGGGATCATTAATAACCTGCCAGATATTAACATCGTGATCATCTGCTGTAACAATGATCTTCTCCATTGTTGTTTTACCGATACCTCTGGCCGGCACATTAATAATTCTTTGCAGGGCGTCTTCATCATTTTGATTAATGACCAATCTGAAATAGGATAACAGGTCTTTAATTTCTTTTCTGCTGTAAAAAGAGAGACCTCCGTAGATCTTGTATGGAATATTTTTCTGACGTAAAGCTTCTTCAATTGATCTGGACTGAGCATTAGTACGATAAAGAACTGTGAAATAATCATTTGATAACTGTCCGTTCATTTTCTTCTCGAAAATAGAATTGGCTACCATGGTGCCTTCTTCGGTGTCGCTTGGGGCTTTGATGTAACCGATGGTACTGCCATCATTGTTGTCAGTCCAGACGGTCTTTTTAATCTGATCTTTGTTGTATGTTATAACCTGGTTGGCAGCATTAACAATTGTTTTGGTTGAACGATAATTTTGTTCAAGCTTAAACAGTTTAAAATCAGGGTAATCACTTTTAAAATTAAGTATATTGCTGATGTTGGCACCCCTGAAACCATAAATACTCTGGGCATCATCACCTACTACGCAAATTTGTTCGGTATTTGCTGCAAGTTTCTTTATAATAAGGTATTGGGCATGATTTGTATCCTGGTACTCATCAACAAGTATATACTTGAATTTTTGCTGGTAATTATAAAGTATTTTGGGAAATCCTGAGAAAAGAATAAATGTGTTAAACAACAGGTCGTCAAAATCCATTGCATCGGCTCTTTTCAGCCTGTTCTGATACCTTGTGTATATTTCTTTAATATAAGGTTTACGGGCACTGTCGTCGGCAGCCTGGATATCAGGGTCTTTGGTGTATTCTTCAGATGAAATAAGCGAAGATTTTGCCATAGATATCCTGCTGGCAACATAAGAAGGAGGGTATTGTTTAACATCCAACTTCATGTCAGTGATGATATTCTTAATCAGGCGTTTGCTGTCGCTGCTGTCGTAAATAGTATAATTAGCCGGATAACCCAGGTGATGGCCTTCAATACGGAGGATTCTGGCAAAAACCGAGTGAAAAGTTCCCATCCACACATTTCTGGCATCACCATCACCGATAAGGTTTATAACCCTTTCTTTCATTTCACGTGCGGCTTTATTGGTAAAAGTCAATGCAAGAATGTTGAAGGGATCAATACCCTGCGAAAGCAGGTATGCAATGCGGTATGTTAGCACCCTGGTTTTACCGGAACCTGCCCCGGCAATTACCATAACAGGACCTTTAGTATGAACAACAGCATCAAGTTGTTCTTTATTAAGTTTTTTTAAAAAATCGTTCACTCTTTTCATTCTTATTAGGTGGGCAAAATTAATTATTTAGTTTACGAACAGGAAATATTAATTAAAGTAATTCGGGTCTGTTATTGAAAACGCATTGTTGTTTAGAAATTTAAACAACGAAATAGTTAATATCAAATTTTTTTGTATTATTGCACTACTGCTATGTTAATTAAAACCTATTACCATGAAAACAAAAAACTTAAAAAGATTACCAATTTTTATACTGATGTTGCTTGCATCAGTAACCTACGGACAAACCATTGGATTTGGATATGATGATGCCGGAAACAGGGAAAGCCGGACATTGACAATTGAAAAAATTACTGAAGCCAACGATTCCGGACAAACTCAGGAATCGGATGATTCATTTGACATATTCAAGTCGGTAACAATTGACGATGTAAAAGTAATTGTAAGCCCAAATCCAAACGAAGGCAGGTTCAGTATCCGTTTCATTAACCTGACCGAAGGGATCCAACCCAGGGTATTACTACATTCAATGTCTGGTAAACCTGTTTTTGAAAATGAAAATCAACAATCATTAATTAATGTTGATGTAAGTGACAGGGAAAACGGAACTTATATATTGACGATAATTATAAATGGTAAAAAAGAAGCCTGGAAAGTTATAAAGCAATAGTTAAATATCTTAATTAAAAATGCCCAAATTAAAAGTTATTGCACAAGCATAACCCTAAAAAGAAGAAAATCATGAAACATAAATATATATTATTATTAATAGTTGCATTTTTTGTAACACTAAATATTCAATCACAAACTACCAGCGCAGAAGTTGGAACCTTACCTGGCAACTTTGCTGTTTCACCAACCGGCGCTGCAACATATTCCATCCCACTTTCGGTACCCGAAGGTAGAGCAGGGATGACACCTTCAGTATCTTTAAATTATAATAGTCAGGCTGGTAACGGTGTTATGGGAATTGGCTGGAATATGGGAGGATTATCCACGATAACGCGGACAGGAACTACGATTTATCATGACGGAGTTGTATCCGGAGTTGATTTTTCTGATGACGACAAGATAATGCTTGATGGACAGCGCTTAATAGTTGTTAATACAACAGCTACAGAGACAGAATATCGCACAGAAACAGAAACCTATTCTAAAATTGTAGGGTATGGAACTGCAGGATATGGTCATCAATATTACAAAGTATGGACCAAAGGAGGGCAAATAATAGAGTATGGAAAAACTGAAGATTCAAGAATTCAGGCACTTAATAGTAATGGTACCCCAAGATATAGCATCAATTACTGGCATATTAACAGTATCGAGGACCGTCAGGGTAACAATATTGAATTTAGTTACCTGGAGATTAATGGTGTAGGATTTATCGATAAGATATCATACGGTGCCAATAAGAATACCTCAGAGTACCCACCTTTCAGATTGCAGTTTCAGTATAGTAATACAAGAAGTGATGATATTATTAAATATATTGACGGTGGTAAAATGATAATTGAAAAACTATTAGATAAAATTATTATATATAATGGTGCCACTAAATTAAAAACATATGCAATTGATTACAATGAATCTCTCTCATCCCATGTTAATCATATTAAGCTGTATGCAGGTGATGAATCGGATCCATACTTAAATGAAACCGTTTTTGAATGGGGTGTTGAAAACCATGCTAGTACTACAGAAACACATTATTTCACTCAAAACAATGTTGATTCTTATTTTGTGGATTACAATGGTGATGGTATAAAAGATTTAATAAGAGCCTCTTATAATCACGAAAATCATGCTCACTTATTTGTAGATATGGTATTAATATCAAATGGATCAGGTTTTGATGAATATAATACATCCATTATCGGTCAAATTAATTCAGATATGACACCCACTCTTCAGATTGGAGATTTTGATGGCAATGGTATAGACGAGCTCATATTAAGCTATAAAAATATTTTGATGCCGGAAAATAATACTTACATCTGGAAATTCATAGATATATATCCTTATTTTGTTAAAGTTGTTGATCTTGCCATTCCATTTGGAAAGCAAAGTGGTGCTCAACAGCTTATTCCTGGAGATTTCACTGGTGATGGAAGAACAGATTTATTAGTTGTTGGTGAGTTTACCATTGGGGCAACATCAAACTATGAGGACAGAAGTTATTTGTATGAAGTTAAATTTTCTGATGATGGGTATCCAACAGGCGGTATCAACGGAATAGGAAATACCTGGTATACATTTCCAACAGTTGACCACAGAATCTATACTGGTGATTTTAACGGAGATGGGATAACGGATTTACTTGCTAATAAAGCAGATGATCCTGGGACCAGTTGGGAAATTTATTGTTTTAATGGGAAAGATTCCTGGAAGACTTTTGAAGCACCACCACTTATAAATTTTGACCCTAAAGATGATATTGACCAACATATTTATGGGATAAAAGTATCAGATTATAATGGAGACGGATTATCTGATATTGCAGAGTTTGAAAAAGAAAGCAATTCACAATCTGTTATCACAGCTAGTTATAAAATTTATTATTCCAATGGAAACAGTTTAAATAACTCAAGTCCTGCCACTGGTATTATTAATTGCTATGGTGGATTAAATTTCATGGGAGGAAATCATCCAATACCTCATTTTAATCACAAAGATAATCTGGATTTCAACGGCGATGGCAGGTCAGATATGCACCAGACCAATGGTTTTTATAATGATAATATATATATATTTGATTCTGATAATACTAGTAATCAACTATTATCAATAACTAATGGATTAGGAAACAGAACTGAAATATCATACAAGCCATTAACAAACGAAGATGTTTACACTAAAGGAGGTAATTCGCAGTTTCCTGTAATTGATTTAATGGCACCATTATATGTTGTTGAGAAAGTGACACCTGATGAAGTACTGGGAACAAAAACACAACAGATTTATGAGTATGAAGGAGCAAGATTACATAAGCAGGGTAAAGGATTTCTAGGATTTTCAAAGGTTGTATACTATAATATTGGAAGTAATACAAAAACAACTACAAGCTATAGCCTGTTTACAGAAACTATTGGCAGTAATGAACTATATTTTATCCCATTTCCTGAAACAATAACCAAACATTCACTTTTTGATGGTTCTACTGATCAAAACAAGAAATTGAGTGAGACAACTATTGAGATGGATGTTATAAGGACACAAACTACAACTGACCTTGTTCATTTTCCGGTGACAACTTCATCAATTACTTATACATGGGACAATGATGCAGATAACACGTTTGTCAGTACTTCGAAAACAGTACAACCAATTGAGGAAATTGATAGCTATGGTAACTCACTTAAATTATTCAAAGGTGTTGATGGAAGAGAACTTAGTTCAGGTGTTGATGTATATGATTACAACTACTATTCATCAAACTGGACCAACTATGCCATTGATGTTGATAACTGGCTGATATCCCGCCCTTCGTATTTACAAACCAGCAAACTGGACAGGGTCGGTGATCAATATGTATACAAGACCAGTAAAACTATTGATTATTACACAGATCCTTTAGCAACCGGTTTTTCTTTGCCAAGATCAATTTTAGAGAAGTCGATACCATATAATACTGCTGATGAAGAGTATTATAATTCTTTTGATACTAAGATAGAATACACTTATGATATCCATGGTAATGTTATTAAAGAAATTTTAAGCGCTCCGAATTCAACTGATGATCTTGAAAATGTTGTTACAGAATACAAATACGATTATTCTGATGATTACCACAGCGGATATGCCGGTAGATATTTAACAAGGATAATTACAAGTTCACCCGGAGAAAACTATGTTCAGCAAACTGTTTACGATCCTGTTACAGGAAACGTGGAAAAAGAAATATCACCGTCAGGATTGATAACATCATATGAATATGACAGCTTTGGAAAATGGAAGAAAACACTCTATCCAGATGGTACATATGATGAGGTAAAATTTAAGTGGTGTGACAATCCAACAGCCAGGGAGCTTTATTATTCAATGAGCAATGATCAACGTGAGAGGATAACAGTTACCTATTATGATAAATTCAACAGGGAAACTAAAAAAGTATATCCGCATTATTGGATGAATATGTCTTATTTTAAATATTACGATTCAAGAGGACGTCTTGATAAAGTATCAAGACCGATTATGGATGGACGTCCTGTTACGCATTGGACAACATATTCTTATGATGACCTGGGAAGGACACAATTAATATTGGAGTATACCGGTAATTTAACTTCTTATGAGTACATAGGTTTAAAGACTATCAGAACTGATAACTATACAGGAGTTTGTGAGACAACTATCGTTGATGTTCTTGGACGAACTTTAGAGGTTATTGATCCAACTGGTAGCGTTAAATACAAGTATCATAGCAACGGTAAGCCAAAGAAAGTGATTGCCAACGGTATTGTTACCGAGATGGATTACGATCCTGTTGGAAATCAGAAAATACTGACTGATGCTAATGCAGGGACAAGTACCTATACATATGATGCTTATGGACGTCTTATTGAACAGAAAGATGGCAAGGGTAATCATTATGTTATGAATTATGATATAATGAACAGACTAGTTTACCGAAATCTTAAAACAGGAGGTGAAAGTACTACTTATGAATATAATGATAAGTTAAGCGTTAACGGATTAGGTAAATTAATTACTACAACTTATGATAATGTTACATATACATATACATATGATCAATACAGCAGATTGTTAAGCAAAACGGAAAGCTTTCAGTTACAGAATTATACCAAAAGCTATACCTATGATATTCATGGAAATATAAGCACCTATACATATCCTAGCGGATTTCAGATATCTTACGACTATGAAACAGATGGGAGCCTTGTAGGTGTAAAAGATGCTGTAACACAAGGATTGCTATGGGGAACGGGTGCAATACATTATGAGGGGCAATTGGCAGCATTTGTCTATGGGAATGGACTTAAATCATATAAGGATTATGATGAATATGGCTTTATTCATAGTATACAGACAGGTATTGACTATCAGTCAGGAGAAATTCAGGATATGGAGTATAATTTCAATCGTTATACGGGTAATCTTACAAACCGGAAACAGACGAGGGATAATGTTATATTAACAGAATCCTTTACATACGACGAGATATTGCACTCAAGGTTGAAAACATGGCAGGTAGCAGGACTACAGCAGTACCAGGCAAATTATAATAATTTAGGAAATATTACGGGCAAAAGCGATGTTGTTGATCTGACTTTCGATGGAGAGTTTACCTATGGACTTGAAGGACCACATGCTGTTACCGGATTGGTTCAACCTACACAAACATATCAGTCACAGGCAACAGATCAAACTATTGAATATACTCCATTTAACAAAACACACAGAATTGATCAGGCTAAAGATGGATCTGTTTATACTTATTCAATTGACTATGGTCCCGATCAGACTCGAAAAATGAGCATACTGTTTAAAAACTATGTTGTTGATAGCTACACATTATGTAGGTGATTATGAAGTAGAGTTCGATGCAGAAGGAAATAAACGTGAATTACATTATATTAGCGGAGGCGATGGTATATTTGCAATTTATGTAAAAGAAGATGAGGTATGGAAGATGTATTATGTTCATAAAGATCACTTGGGTTCGCCATATTGTTTAACTGATAAGTTTGGGCAAATACCTGTATTTAATGGAAAAGAGCAGTGTTTCAGCTTTGATCCATGGGGTCGCCGCCGTAATGCCACTGACTGGTCATATAACAGTGTGCCAACAAAAGATGAACGATTATTCGACAGGGGATTTACCGGCCATGAGCATCTTGATTTATTTGGGTTAATAAACATGAATGGCCGAACATATGATCCCTGGTTAGGACGTATGCTTCAACCTGATAATTATGTGCAGGATGGTGGTTATTCACAGAATTATAACAGATATAGTTATGCTTATAATAATCCTTTAAAGTATAATGATCCTAGTGGTGAGTTTATCCAATATGTTATTGGAGCAGCAATTGGAGGTGTTGTTGGGTATGTTTCAGGACGAAGTGCTGGATTAAGAGGTGGTGAGTTAGCTATGTATACACTTACATCAGCAGGTATTGGTGCTGTTTCAGGTGGTATTGGCGCTGGGGCAGGAAGT
>JANQGJ010000091.1 GCA_028277395.1 Bacteroidales bacterium
GAATAGAAGTGCATTTTGATAACCAAAAATATAACTATATAAACTTATATGGTGTGTGAATTATTGGTTTTGAGAACCCGTCTGCATTAGTCATTACCAGCCCATACCTTTGATAGTTTATTTACGACAAATGCAAAAAATATATATTAAACGAAAAAAATTGAACAGATGAAAAGAACGATCATTACAATTTTGGCATTATTATTTAGTATCACCACGTTAATATGCCAGGTAGCGATAAATACCGACAACAGCGACCCTGATGGCAGTGCGATGCTGGATGTAAAAAGTACTGACAAGGGTATTCTCATACCCCGTATGACAGAAGTACAACGTGATGCTATCAGCAGCCCAGCCGAAGGTTTAATAATTTATCAGACAGATGAAACCGAAGGCCCTTATTATTATGATGGCACTAACTGGATAATAATGGGAGCATCTTATGGTACAGGAGATAATAATGCCGGTAATGCCGGTATCGGCAGCAATTACGGAACTGTGGTAAGTGTAACCGGAAAAGTATGGTTGGATCGTAATCTTGGAGCCAGCCAGGTGGCTGATTCAGTTGATGATGCTAATGCTTATGGTGATCTATACCAGTGGGGCCGTGCGGCTGATGGCCACGAGGACCGTGCTTCTGGAACATATGCCGGACCTGTTGACAGTTGGATAGCCGATGAAGACGACAATGCATGGGATGGTTTGTTTATTACCATTGATTCCAGCCCTTACGATTGGTTAAGTGATCAAGTTGATGACCTGTGGAATGAAATGGGGGGACAGAACAATCCCTGTCCGAGTGGATTTAGAGTGCCTACAAATGCTGAGCTAAACCAGGAAAGGTTAACATGGGGCAGCAACAATACTTCCGGTGCTTTTGCTTCTCCACTTAAGTTAACGATTAACGGTTACCGTCACCGCTCCGTAGGTACTCTCTCCTCTGTAGGCAGTATGGGCTTCTACTGGAGCAGTACAGTTGATGGCGTTAGCGCCCGGGCCCTGCAATTCCACAGCAGCATTGCGCTCATGGACTCCAACGGCCGTACGAATGGTTTTTCTGTACGTTGTATCAAGGATTAATGAATTTTACTACTTTGACACTTAATCCCGTCGCCTTCAAGGACAGGACAGCGGGATTTTATACCCGGTAATTGGGTTGTATATTAAGCCAGCTATATAAATAAAAGATATAATAAATATGGAAACCCAAAATTAAAATATGGTTTTTCTACACAAAGAAGGGATTTTCCTGCGTATGTATAATAAAACGCTTTTTGGTTGAAATAACTATAAACAATATTCTATGAAGGGTGTAGAATGATATTCAACACCAGCTAAACAGTAGTATGTCAGGTGCTTATGCCTATGTTCATTTATTAATAACAAAAGATTAAAAAATGAAACCTAACCTGATTAATTCACAAATCAAATTTTGGTTTAGGTGAGGCGTCGAATGGTGCTGATGTACAAAGGTACTTCAATCCATTCGCAACGATGCATAAATCAAAATTTGATTGCCTTCGGTGAATTTTATAAACAGCTATGACAGTCCAAGTTGTATCAGTTTTATAAAATTCATGAATTATTCAGGCTAAGCAACTACTAACATTAATCCTTGCACTTATAATAAGTACCACAGCTGTAATGGCTAAATCCAATCTGCAATCGTTACACTGCACCTGCTTTGGTCTTCCATCTTCCGATAACCATACACTGAAGCATACAGTTGGTATCCCATAACATTTTTACAAGAAGCAGTTAAAAAATCCAGTCATTTTTAATGCCTATCATAGTTTGGTAATTGCATAACAACGAAAAATAACACGAATTAAAATATTGTATAAAGAGCAGATAAATAGATGATTAGAGTTAGTTGTAACGAATTTGGAATGCAAATAATTTTATTCGCAACGATTTTGAAATACGGTAACTATTGTCAAAAATGTATCAGGGATGCATATTTGTACTAAGTAAAATAAACAGAAACTGGTATTGATGATCCTCCATTACTCTAACTCATTAAAAAAGAAGTTTTGTATTGATTCAATTCTAACGATCTGAATTTATAACTTCTGAGTCTGAGATAGTGAGGTAGTTAGAAACTTAGAGAACTGATAAGCAATACCATGGGAAATGTTAGTACGGATTGATTGTTTATTTTTTTACCAATCGTTATCATTAAGAAATTAACAAAATAAAACTAACCAAACCAAACTTGTATGAAAAGGAATAAAATACTCTTATCTGCCTTTCTATCACTAGCTCTTGTAATTAGTTGTTTAGCACAGTTTTCTATTTCCAGTGGATCTACCTTAAAGATCGAAAATGGAACTACATTAATAGTTCCTGATATTAATAACACATCAGGAATTATAGAAAACAATGGTGAGCTGAAGGTACAGGGAAATATTACAAATAATGGTGGTGGATTATTTAGCTCAGGATCTACTGGTACGATTTCGTTTGAGGGTTCTTCGGCACAGGAAATTACAGGGGCATCAACTATTCACTTTTACGGGAATGTTGATGTCAATAATATTAATGGGGTAAGTCTTACCAATACTGAAACCGGATCTTCGCATGAGATTCACGGAACACTTTCATTTACCCAGGGCAAACTAATCCTTAATTCCTTTAATTTAACAATAGGCAGTAATGATCCTGTCGGGGCGGGGGCTTCAGCGTACATAGTAACAAACAGTACAGGGATTCTAAAACGTAGCGTACCGGGTGATGGTTCAACTAATGTATTATATCCGGTTGGGAATAGTTCATATAATCCTGTTACTCTTCAAAACAGTGCAACAGCTACTACTGATAACTATAACATCAGGGTTGTGGATAGCAAACCTGGTGGTTTCACCGGAACCACAAACATAGTAGATCGCTCCTGGATAGTTAGTGAAGATATAGCTGATGGTTCCGACCTTACCATAATCAAACAATGGAACAGTGGGGAAGAACTTTCAGGTTTTGACCGTACACAAAGTATGCTAGGTGTTTCTACCGATGATGGTGCCAACGTAACATGGGGAACAGTAGGAGCGGCATCAGGTTCCGGCCCATATACCCGAAGTACTTCAGGGATTACTACCCTGGGAACAATTATGGTTGGTGATGAGTTTCATGATGGAATACTTCTTGATCTAGATATCTGGCTTGCCGGGGCATATAATACAACCAATCATAACATGGATAAAACCTTGAATACTGTATCCTTACTGCCTCTTACTGATCCTTATAGCCTGAGTACTACCGTATCATCAGTTCCCTCGAATGCTGTTGACTGGGTAAAAATCGAACTACGTGATAAAACGGATAATACCAGTGTATTATACAGTTTTGCCAGGTTTGTTGATCAGGATGGACAGATAATAGAGGAAGATGAATCCAATTTCAAAATGCAAGGTGTAACCAGGGATTCTTATTATATAGCTGTTCTGCACCGCAACCATTTAGGTGTAATTTCAAATTCCATAGTTGATCTTGACGTATCCTCACCAAGCTTTAGTTTTCAATCTTCCCAGGCTTCAGCATGGCAGGATGGTAGCATTACCACCAATTCTGCATTGGATGAAGTTGAAACGGGAGTATTTGGATTATGGACCGGAGATGCCAACGGTGATGGTAATATTAAATACAATGGTACTTCCAATGATAAGAACTCTATTCTTAATACAGTAGGATTATCAACCCCAAGCAATATTGTTGCCTCGTACTCCGACAGTGATATTAATATGGATGGTGATGTCAAGTATAATGGAACTTCGAATGATAAAAATACTGTTCTGAGTGTTGTTGGATTATCAACACCAAACACAATTATAAGTGAACATATACCAGAGTAATAAAGAATATTAACAAAAAAATAATAGATAGCATGAGAAGATTATTATTACTAGCATTCATTATTTCAGGATTTATTCAACAGATAACTGCACAAACTTTTGAAATAAGGACAATAGAAGGTGACCAGGGATATCTCTGCGTCCAGATGCAGGAGACATCCGGAATAGGAACACCGCAAACTACTAATAACGTTACAGATATTGTTTTCCAGGTAAAATGGCTGCAGAGCCTTGGTGATGTTGACCTTGGCTCCATAATTTGTTCAGATTACGAAATCGCAAAATCGGGTATACGTTCTACTCAGGGAGCATATTACTACCAGGAGTTTTATGCTGATAATACACCATATCTGTTTCCTGAGAACTGGATTCAGAACACATGGGTTACCATAGCCATGCTGGAAGTAGGAACAGGCAACGGATCAGGTACATTTGAAGTTGGTGATAACCTATTTGTGGCAACAGGTGTCAATATAGGTGTTGACCTTACGGATTATACTCCAACTGTAAACGGACAGGCCGATAATTATGATTATCCAACAATAATTTATGATTATGTGTGGACTGGTAGCGGGACGCCATCAGCATTTCAGGATGAAAACAGCTGGTCACTGGCAGGAAACTGGGAAGGAACATGTGGGGAAGCTGTAAGTGCTGGGCCAACAGCTTCAAATAACTGCTATATACCTGGTGGAGTTTCAAATTATCCGGAAAATGTATATTCAGCGTTGCTATCAGGACAAACAGGTGCTGTCAACAATCTAAGGATCGGTTATGGAGCATCAATTAATTTTGGGATCCAGTCAACATCACAGGAACTGCTTAGCATAAGTGGAAAACTGGATGTTTACGGAACACTTACAGTAAAAGCTGACGGGAGTGTTACCGTAACAGGAAATACTTACATCGATGCAGCAACCTCATTAATAGTTGAAGCAGATGCAAATGGCTCAGGATCATTCATTGATAACGGAACAATTACCTATGGAGGAAGTGGTTCGGCAAAAGTGCAGACATACCTTACGAATTCTGCCGGAGTTGGCTTCTTCGATATGCACCTTATAGGACCAACCATTAGCGGGGCAACATTAAACGATTTCAATATAGTTGACGGAAGCACATATGCCTACTGGTGGGATGAATCAGTACTTTCTGCCAGTGGATGGACTAATTTTTATGCAATTACCGATGCTGTTCAACAGGGAGAAGGTATAGGTCTTTCAACAACCGACAACACTACCCATACACTGGAAATGACCGGTGATGTTGTTACAGGTAATGTTACAAATTCGCTTACTTACAGCAATAATCACCTTGAACTAATTAGTAACCCTTATCCGTCATCAGTTGATTTTGATGCTCTTTCAACAGCAAACTCATCTGTAATTTTAGATAAATACTGGATATATGATCCTGTTGCTGACAATTATGTGGCACGTGCAGGTGGTAGTGGAGGATCGCAATATGTCCAGGTTGGACAGGGATTGTTTGTGGAAACATTAGCATCAGGTACATTTACTTTTACAAATACCGAACGCGCACATAGCACAGATCCCTTCAGAAATTCTGTTTCGAATATATTGACTGTACATGCTACAGGAGGACAGGCTGAGTTCAGGGATGAGATGATCATCAGGTTCGATGAAAATGCCACTTCAGGATATGATAAAAATATTGAAGCTGTAAAATGGGATAGCCAGAATGAGAATGCCACAATGATTAGAAGCATTGCTGAAGATAACACAGAACTGGCAATAAATGTATTGCCTCTTGATGATATTTACAGGAATATGACAAGTGTACCAATGCATTTTGAATGTGGATACAGCAGCACTTATAATTTGTCGTTTTATGATATGGATTCATTTGTTCAGGATATTGATATTTACCTGGAAGATAAGCAAACCGGTGGCGACTGGATTTATGTTAAAGATAATCCTGACTACGTATTCACCGCAACCGCTGATGATGATAAAGATCGTTTTGTAATTCACTTTTCCGGGCCGGATAATATATCAGAATCATCTGAAACAAACAATGTTAACATTTACGGTAGCGGATACTATGCATATGTTACAAATAACACAGATTCTGATATTTATAAGGTTCAGATTTATTCTATGTCAGGTGAAAAAATCAAAGACATTGAGAATGTTTTGCTAAAGAAATCGAAGCACTTTGTCTCAGATAAGCCTGGTTATTATGTAGTTAGGGTAATAACAGGAGAAGGAGTTTATATAGGCAAAATCCTCACAGGTTGGGTTAACAGATATTAATCATCAAATTGTATAACGCAAGAAATAATTCAGTAACGATGAAATTAAAAAGAAAAAAAATAGCAGCAATTGGCAGTTTAATACTAATAATGCTAATAACTTCAACTATTAGTTTTGGTCAGGGCCCACCACCACCACCACCTGGTGGACCAGATGGTGGTGATACTCCAATTGGATCGTCACCAGCTCCGGTAGGAAGCGGTAGTGTATTATTACTTTTGTTTGTAGCTGCATATACAGGAAATAAGTTGTATAGAAATTTCAAAACTATTAAGATAAAAGAATAATGAATTTAAGTTTATGAGAAGTGTAATGATCCTAGTAACAGATTCCATAATAACTTGGTTAGCGGTTCGATAATTATGTAGTTACAAGTTCCTCGTACACGATGGTTATACTCGGCTTAAGATATTTTTTGATAGATCTGTCAGAGTTGAAGCCGGTTTCTTTATCGTGCAAGATGGACTTCAGTTTTTTTTCGGTTGAAGAGAATTACGGGTGGAGAATTTGATGTGTTACTGTAGGTAGTCAGTAGTTATTGTGAACCGAATTTTACCAGGAATTTGTTGGTGACTTAAAATATTATAAATGATATACAATATATAAGTTGAATACTATTTAACTAAAAGGAGCTGCGGGGTACGATAGATCAATATTAAATTGACGGGAGAGAAGTATAATGAGTGGTTCTATAATTCAGATGATGTCGATTATAAGTATTGGTCTTTCACGCAGCATCCTTTTACTGACAAACCAAATAACAGAATTGTACAGGTGTTTGAAAAAGCGAAATATATAAAATACCAGGGGTTAAAAGTTATTCTGTCTAGTATAAGAACCTCAATTTTCACTGTTATTGCAATTATTCTATTTATGTTTTGTGGTTTGAGTCTTTTTGCGATAACATTTAAAACATATTATGGAATAACAATAAAAGAACCTTCTTTTATTGTTATTCTCAACGGAAATCTTGAGCTGTTTAACAACATTACAGGAAACGGTATTACTTTATTATCAAATGGTGGATGTCCTGATGAGTTAAATAAATATCATACTATAACTTCACATCAGAATGGAATCGAAAACCTCAATATATCAGGTGAATATCATTTATCAAATGAGCTGAATAACAAAAGCGATATCACAACCTATAATAATTCAAGACTATATTTTAGTGAGAACAATCATTACCTGAATTTCCGACCAAAATATATGTCACTGCCCGGATCAGAGCTAATATGTAGTGGAGAACGGATCGTTATTACTGAAGCGTTTTTCAAATATTCTTTCACCCAGATTCATTTAGTTATTCCAGTAGTAACAATGTTTTCGCAGGTTTACATAAAGAAATATTTCAGTAGTGATGAGGAATTATTATTAATACCTGAGATGGAATATGATAACTTGGATGAAGGTCGATTAGATCCGAAATATGAGGACATAATCCCCGACGAACCCGACCCTCCTCCAAAACAAAGCTGATCTGATTTTCCATTATCCCCTTACTATGTTTATTGTAGAGTAAACTGGAAAAGGTAGAATGTCGGAAAAATGCAAAAACTGAAACTAAAAAGTATCTGTTAAACTGATTGGTTAATTGAATTTGAATAGCAATAGTAATGAATAAGAGTAGTTTACGAGTTTATGTAATTATTATATCAATTATGATGATAATATCATTTGCAACCTGTGTAATGTTACTTACAGGTGATTATGAGAAATACTCATATTCCAGAAACAGTGAAATTTATAAAAACTATCAGGTACGAAAATACGGAGGTTTTGTAATAAAGAAAAACAGGTAAAAATAGTACAGTATTAAATTCCACTATAGTGGTGAAAAATGGAATTAATCCTTCTTAAGTATATAACAAGTTGTAACGGGTAATACTGAAACACAATTCTATGTTCCTGAAGTCTGAGAATTAATTAATGATAACTATAATGACTATAAAAAAATGAAGAAATCAATGATTTTACTACTTGCAATAATACTTATGTCCACATCATTAGTTGCGCAGGTATCCATAAATACTGACGGTAGCGATCCTGATGGTAGTGCAATGCTGGATATAAAAAGTACGGATAAGGGAATTTTAATTCCACGGGTAACATTGAATGATGCATCCACAGCTGCACCTGTTGCAAACCCTGTAGAGGGATTGATAATATATAATATTGATGGTAGTGAAGCCAAAGGTTTTTATTATTGGACAGGAACTGAGTGGCAAATTGTAGGTGGTGGTACAGCTGGATGCGAGGTTTATGGCAACCCGTCAATCGAAGCACTGTCCAACGGCATAGCTACAACTGTTTCAGTATGCCAGGGACAAAGCCTGAGTTTAACCAGTACCGATAACGGGAACTGGGATTCCAGTACGCCTGCCTATAGCTGGACAGGTCCTAATAGTTACTCCAGTACCCTTTCCGACCCGGGAGAGGTAACCGCCAGCTTTGATGCTTCAACTCATGCCGGTGATTATACTGTTACAATAAGTAATGGTATTGCTACAGGCTGTAGTTATAGTTCAACCGTAACGGTTACCGAATCACCTTCCACACCTTCCACACCCGGGACTATTACCGGTAATACCAGTATATGTGAAAACTCAACCGGCGAGGCTTACTCTATTGATGCCGTTGCAAGTGCCACAAGCTATACATGGATTGTACCGTCAGGAGCAACAGTGACCAGCGGGCAGGGCACCACATCAATTACCGTTGATTTCGGAAGTTCTTCGGGTAATGTAAGTGTGCGTGCAGAAAACGAATGTGGTAACAGTACTTATAACGATTTGACAGTCAGTGTTAACTTTTCTCCTTCCATAACTACACAGCCTGAAGATTTAACTTTAACTGGTACAAGTGGAGGCAACTTTACCTTAACAGCCAGTGATGCAACAAGCTACCAATGGCAGGAAAACCAGGGTAGTGGTTTTTCAGATGTAACTGATGGGGGAGTTTACAGTGGAGCAACCACATCAACATTAAGTATAAGCGATGGTACCGGTATGGATGGTTACCAGTACCAGTGTTTACTTACCAATGCATGTGGCAATACCACCTCAAATACGGTTGTTCTAAACTGGGTTATTGAAGTTTATAATTCTACCACAGGCGAGTACTGGATGGATCGTAACCTGGGTGCCAGCCAACAGGCTACATCTTCAGACGATTATCTTGCCTACGGAAGTTTATACCAGTGGGGCAGGGCATCAGAGGGCCATGAGGTTATAAACTGGACAAGTAGTACGGGTAGCGATGGTGCAGAGCAGGGCAATGAAACCTCAACTACTGCCACCACAGCAGTTCCTGATGAGGGTAACGGTTGGGATGGTAAATTCATAACGGTGAATACTTCACCCTACGACTGGCTAACTCCACAAGATGATAACCTGTGGCAGGGTATAAGCGGAACCAACAATCCATGCCCCGCCGGTTACAGGTTGCCTACCAATACTGAATTAGATGCAGAGAGACAAAGCTGGGGCAGCAGTAACTCAGCCGGGGCTTATAACAGCCCGTTGAAATTGACAACTACGGGAATTCGAAACAACTCCAATGGTTCCATCTCATATGCAGGAAGCCGTGGTCATTATTGGAGTAGCACGATTAATGGTACAGACACTGGTGCTCTGTACTTTGGTAGCAGCAATACTTTCATGTTTAATACATACAGGGCTTACGGGTTTAGTGTTCGATGTATAAAGGATTGATGAGCTTGCCGTAGTATTAATACTGGGATGGAGTTTAAAAATACCGTTTTTGGCAGTCAAATTATATTACGGTTTTCCTATGAATATTACATCTGTGATATATTACGAAAACAATATGAAGAAAATGATATTTGTTATCATAATAGTATTTGATTTATGTGCAGGAATACTTCATGCACAATTAACATATACAACTGACCAGATTCATAAACAATACGGTTTGGCTTTTAGTGTTTTACGTCAGTCAGGCAATACTTTACCAGGTGATAGCATTTATTTCAGGAATGAATATAACAAACTTTTAACTGCATATAAAAATATGTCGGATCAAATGAAGTTGTTATCCGATTCTGCAATATATGCCAACTTTGAAGTTCAACGATTTACAACTCTATGTTATAATTCAAATAACATTTTAGGTATAGAGAGGTATTATGATAGCCTTTTGTTCCTGAGTAGCAATTATTATGACTATATCGAACAAAATGCTGCTTTGTCCAACGAAATAACCAAATGCTATATTAACAGTATGGAAACAACAGGTATTGATAAAGATTCAATATTGAAACATGTAAAAGCTACAATCTGCAGACATATGGAAATTGTGTATCCGGATTGTACAGATACTATTCTGTTTCGAAAACTGATTGATCGCTATGCAGCCCAGTATTACAGCCGGGGCATTATTAGCATGGCCGAACCTTTATTCCGTAAGTTTAAATTACATTACCAAACTGACCGTATGCGTATGAAGGTTCTGCGATTTTCGCAAAACTACATGCTTTACAATAAGTATATTATACCCCAGGGAACACTTGGTGAGCGAAAAGGTGATAAAATATTTGTGTTTAATCAGGTAAAAAACAATTTTGATATAGTATATCTAATTAGTTTGATAAGGCTGGCTAATATTGTTTATCCAAGTGTGGATTTTATAATTGCCCGTGACATCGCTGTGTTATGCGATAAGTTAATTGAAGGAATTGGTAAAAATCTGGCATGTAATTTCTTGTTTATGGATCTTGATTCCACTGATATTGAATATTACAGGGATGCAGACAGTTATGTTTTTGCAATAGCTTGTGATTCCATTAAGTTTACTACAAACAATGCCATCGAAATGCTGGAAACGCTTGAAACTCCAATAGCTGAGCAAAAGGTAGTTCAAAAACTTGAGCGAAAAAAACTCATGCATGAAATACATGAAAAACGTGAGATTGCTAAAAACCAGCCTCCTGATACATGTACAAAATATCAAATACAAATTGGAGAAACTGATCTCAATCTTAAAGGGAACTGGTCTGGAGTAACTGGAGCTGATATATATGACTGGCATTTCACTACCAGACAAGATCAGGATACCTTTAATAATTATGGTGTTAACCAGATCAATATTTATGAAGGCAATAATGTTATATTCAATCAGCCAATAATATGTACTGAGTTTAATTCATTTAGTGATACTATAGGTATAATTGCTAATCATAATTATGATACCCGTATAAATTTTGAAAATGATACAATTAACCGGATATTTTATGGATGTCTGGAACAACAGCTGCAATTGTTTCTCTGTATTCAGCAATATGAAAGTATTATCACTGACTATCCTTTTCCTGAATCTGAATTTATTAAATCAATAAAGCAAAGGCAGGAACTATATCACACTCAGATACAAAACCTTATTGATGATATCAACAATAATTGTGAGGTTAAGTATTTGGTAAATGTTGCATATCATTTGAATATGTTAAAAACAGCTAAACCCAAAGCAGATATTGAATACCGGGATTTCACACACTATATGTCAACTGATTATTTTGATACGATTGTTTACAGTAGTCCATATTATAAACAAATGATCGATGCCTGGATAGAATTTGGAATCAAAGATCCGTTTGATGCCATAGATTTTTTGTTTAGTTCTCAAGAATGGATACCAGATAAGGCTGTAGCAGAAGTAGGGAATTACATTGGGGAACGTTTAAATACTTTGCACCGTAATGACCTATCATTATATATTGATACAATGTATTTGGAGGAGAAACCCAAAGTACTGATAAATGAATGAAGTCAGGTTAAAGGATAAAAGGGATAAAAACTTGGATAACTAAGTTTGTCTAGGACATAATATCAATTACAGACAGAGATAGTAATAATTTATAAATGTTGATTCCAAACTAATCAATACCAATGTGTTACAAAAGATTAAAACTTTGGCTAATAGGGAAGTATAAAGGAAAATTCAGTGTGGAATATAATACAATGTTTAGACAAGTTTATCATGCAAATCCATTTGAAAACCCTATATGGAACAGTCTGGAGACCAGACTTGGGTTTTACAGGAATATTGATGATTGCTGTTTTTCTCAGACCGACAAGATTATGCATGATAATTACGGGCCATATTTGAATAAAACCAAAATGCAGATATTTGATAAAATGGGAACACCAACAGCATATACTGGGAAATATTTGAAATACAATGAAAAGCTTGAAGTATGCAGATATGTTTGTGATGAAGGTCAGGTAGGCGACAGGAATTGGCTTTTGATATATTTTTATAATGGAATATCGTTTCTGTGTGAGCTGGAATATACTGCCAATGAAGCAGGAGTTAATACTGATCCGGTTATATTGGAAAACTTTTTTAGTTTGGGAGGAATATCAGTATCGTCAATAAAGTTTGACATTGATAATCATCAGTTTATTATCAATGATATTGATAATAATACACTTGCATTAGTACGACATCTTTTCTATTATTCTATTTACAGGTTTAACTATAAACCGGAAACAGGTTTGATCATAGATTTATTAACATAAGCTAATAATTGAAATTAATATTATAACATTTCCAAAATATAAACTAAAATAAAAGATAGTATGAGAAAAAGTAGAAATGGGCCATTTGTTTTAAGAAAAACCAGTTTGATAATATTTACAATAATGAAGCTGTTTTAATATATTCCCGGATAAAACTGACAACAATCTAAGAGGCAAAAATTCAGCCATTTATGCTGAAAAGATTTTCTCAGATATCATACGTTGAGGTATAATCGGGTAAGGATAGAATTAAATGTTTTTATTAGTACCAGTATTTACAATATATAAGTATGAATTATGACATATATTTTCAGGCAATTATATCCGGCTAATATTCAATAACTTCTAGTGAAATCATATTGTTGGAATATTAGAAAAAAGAATGTCAAAGAAGTCTCAAAATTAAGCAATACTATGTAGTGTTATTGTTCAGAGATATTGGGTTTCGTTGACTACTAATGAGAATTTGAATAAAACTTTTGCTATGTATTAAGATTATTTATTTGGGTATGAAACGAAAAAATTCGGGTACTGTATTATTAGAAAATTATCAAGGGTCAATTTACTTTTGGTTTTAGGAATGATATAGAAGAAGTAATGTTGGTATATTACTTCGTGGTAATATTTGACTTGCTAACATAGCACAAATAAGAGAATAGTGCATTTGATAGTGAAAAAATAATAGATGAAACAGAAGGGAATAATAGTGAAAAAATTTATAAGAGAACCAATACTTTTATTAACGATAAAAAGAAACCTGAAGGTAAAGAGTGTTATGGTAACCGTTAATATTTTTAATTTTAGAAAACTAAACTTGTAGTTTTTTGTTTCTACAACTCCTTTCATGCTGGGTTATTTTCTCCTGACTTCTTAAACATTTATATTACAAAGAGCAATATTGATTGAATGCAAAATGGGAAAAGGTGTTCAAGTAAGGAATAATCAATGAGTTAACCTTTGGAAAAATAGAAGGTAATTACTATTTTTGAATAAATTAACAATTAAGAGGACTTAATCTGGGACCAATCATTTGTCTAAGCCTCGATTTTATTAGACGTATTCATATTCATCTGTTATTGTGATATTAAGCAATTACTAACACAACAACGCTATTGTTGTAATACACTTTAAAACTGAATAAATCTCAATCCTGATGGTATTGAAGACTTCAAATTGTCCTGGTAGTTCTTTTTAAACTTTAAAGACATGAAAACCATTTTAATTATTATTTTAATTTTATGTTCACTAACTAACCCCTCATATTCATCAAATCATGAATTATCGGTTGAGGTAAAACAGTTATTGGATAAATCCCTTATTATGAGGAGGGTTCATCTTGATTCAATGAAGTACTTTATTGATTCTGCACTGGTATGTGCTTTACGTACCAGAAATTATCACGACCTGTATAATTCCTACCTGTATTATGGTTATTATTATCTTGATATACAAGATTTTAAAGAATCTGAGATCAATATAAAAATTGCCATGAATATAGCTTTGAAAGAAAATGATAGTATTAATATAATAAGGGTTTACAATTTACTTGGTCATTTTTATCATCGTCAGATAAAAATTGCCGAATCCTCAAGATACTATTTACATGCTTTACATATGTTAAATAATATAAAGAACGAGGATAATCTACAAGGGTATATTCATGTTTATACCAATCTGGCTAGAAATTTCTATACTATAGGGAAATACAATAAATCAATAGAGTATACTCAAAAAGCTCTGGACATTGCTTATTCTGTAGGTGATACGACTATGATTATAAGTAATCTACGCCAAATAAGTCGTTCATACAGGATGGTAAATATGACAAATGACGCTTTTAAAGCTGCGAAGGAGGCACTGATGTTGACTGGATTAAAAAACTTTCCTGATGTTGCTAAAGCAGAGCTTTATCAGTTGTTGGGAGATTTATACCTTGCTCAGGATAGTGTACATTATGATAGCAGTGAATATTATCTTGAAAAGTCTATTGAAGCTTTCAAAAAGTCAGGACGAATTAATATGCTAATTGAAACACAGGTGCATTTAGCAGGACTTCATTATGAATCAGGAGATTTTGACCTTGCAAAGTCTATAATATTGGAGGTATTACCCTGGTTAAAAGAAAATGGAGATAGTTACCTGATAGAATTGGCATATGAAATTCTATCAAAATCTGAGTGTAAGTTAGGTAATTACATGTCTGCCTATAAAAATCTGGATACAGCTGTTATATATCTTGATGAGTTCACGGAAGAACTGGACAATGAAGAATTAGATAATGTAATTGAAGAGTTTATTGCTAAAGAATGTGAAAGGGATAAAAATATAATAGCCGGAAAACTGGAAATTGAAGAATTAAAAACTGAGAAAATCAATTCAGCAAGAAAGGGTTTTGCCATTGCATTTATTGTGGCAATTATTATACTGGGAATGATAACATCTGTGTATATACTCTATCGCAAAAATGCAACCAGAAAACGTCAGATGAATGAACAAAAACTACAATCATTGAAAAACGAACACCGATTAAGTGAGATGTTAAGGCAGGCAACAGTCGATAAACTGAATGTACGGGATAGTTTATTACAGGTTATAAACAATCATCTATTGCAGCAGAGCATGTTAAGTTCAAAAATAACCAAATGGTTAAAGTCTATCAAGTGTCAGGTAAACAAAAAAACTCAGACAGAAATCCAGTCTTACCTTGCAGAAATGGCCAGTTATACTGTTGAAAATAACTGGCAAAACTTTGAAAAGAATTTTTCTGAAATACATCCGGGGGCCCAGGATAAAATAAGGTTGGCATATCCCGGATTATCGCAGGGTGATTTCCGAATACTATGCTTTATAATAATGGGAATGGATAACCAGGAAATTTCAATGATCAGTATGCAATCAACAGGTAGTATCCGCTCAGCGTTATTCAGGTTAAGAAACAAGTTTGAAGTTGAATCAAATCAGGAATTGATAAAAAAGCTCAGGGAACTGATAAAGCAAGATTGAATTCATTTAATGGATTTCAAAAGCTTAAATATTGAATTAACTTTATAATTGTCAATATTGGATTTGAGTAATTGCATATGGAAGTTTAAATACTGAACAAGACTAAAGTAGTATCAACCCTACTCAAATCTATTAAAATTGAACATCTTCCGGTAATAGTAATTAAAGATTTTGTCCATTTTCAAACTTTCCGGTTTTAAGGTACGGCTGCATGAGAATAAATCACAGTGTATATTATTAGATAAATTATCAATTCATTATCTGCTTTTTGATTAAAACCAACAGTTTTTGATAATGAGCAAATAGTTGATTTATAAGATATCTATTGATCTAAGAACGAATTTGAAACGCTCGAAAAGTTGTTTGTAACAGTTTTGAAACGTTAGAAACGAGATAACTTAAATTTTCATTTCTATAATTGTACAACAACAACAATATGAGGATGAGGATATGAGGCGTAAAGTTTATTAGACTAATTTCTAAAAATAACTAAACTATAATTTCTAAGAATAACTAAATTATAAACAAATGAAAAAAAGATTGATATTTTTATGTGGGCTTGTTTTCTTATTTTTATGTTCTTTAGCCCAGAATGCAGTGGTAACAGATGATGGTAGTTACACTGGTGATCCATCAGCAATGCTTGATGTAAAATCAACAGATAAAGGTCTGTTGATTCCCCGCTTAACAACTTCCCAACGAAATGGTATAAGCTCTCCTGCAACCGGATTATTGATTTTTCAGACTGACGGCATAACAGGCTTTTATTATAATGTAGGAACACCAGCCTCACCCAACTGGATACAATTATCAGTTTCACTGATGACTCTGTTAATTGATGATGATAGTGATACCAGGGTTCAGGTAGAAGAAAGCACCGATGAGGATCATATTCGCTTTGATGTGAATAGCACCGAAGCGATGGTGATTAATAATTCCGGAAATATTGGCATAGGGACTAATGCACCGGCAAATGCTCTACATGTGCTCAACACAGGAGAACAACTGCGGATTGGATATGATAATACGAATTACCTTAGCATGACGGTAGATCCATCAGGTAAACTGACAATGGCCCCTTCCGGTAATACAGCAACGCTCGCGGGAAATTTTGTTCCTTCGGTAGATAATACTTATTCCCTGGGCACAGAGTTGTTGCGTTGGTCTGAATTATTTGTAGGCCCGGGGACAGTACATATTGGTGAGACCGGGGATCATGGAAGCATTGGCTATGACTTAACAGATGACCATCTTTTTTTTGATCCGGATGGAGATATTGACCACGAAGTTGTGTTTACAGATGAAGGCCGGATAGGCATTGGCCTGACTGTACCAACTGGAAAACTGGAAGTGAATGTTGCAGACAACGAGAATATTCCCGGTATCCTGATTGATAACAATGACGTAACCAATAAAACCAAAGGCCTTCAGATTAGTATGGCCGAAGGAGGTGGGGCCCCACTTCTTTTAAGCCCATTATCCCAAGCCCCAAACACTACTGACGAAGGAAGTATTTATTACGATTCGGATGACAATAAACTTTATGTGTATTCAGATGGAGATTGGGTTGATATGGTCGGTTCCAGTTCCGTTGCATTCAGTACAATATCTAATATAACCAGCAATTCTACGGGTAATTTGGCGACTGATGATTTTGTTTTTGGTTCGTCCCAGCTTAATGATTATACAGGTACAGATGATGATTTTCGCATGTTATTTGATAAGGATATGGGCGCTTTCCGTGCTGGTTACGTGCCTGGGACAGAATGGGATAATACTAACCGCGGTTTTACTTCATTTGCGGCGGGGTACAAAACGACTGCTAGTGGTGGTACTTCTGTTGCAATGGGTTATGAAACAAATGCCAGCGGATCTGTATCAGTTGCGCTGGGCCGGGCAACCACTGCCAGCGGTGGTTATTCTATGACAATGGGTTGGGGTTCAACTGCAAGTGGGATCTATTCAATGGCGACGGGTTATTATACAACTGCCAGTAGCAGCAGATCAACTGCAATGGGTTCATATACAACCGCCTCGTCGTACGCTTCGCTGGTTATAGGTAGATATAATGTTCTTGGCAGCTATACCGCAACCAGTTGGGTTGATACGGATCCTGTATTTGTTATAGGTAACGGTACTGGTATTGCAAGTGGCTCAAATGCCCTGACAGTGCTTAAGAACGGCAACCTAAAAGTCGGATCACCGGCAGTAGGCCACATTGACGACGGAGCTTATGATGCAGCAATTGCCGGTGATGTCGAAGTTGATGGTGACCTATGGGTTGACGGCACGTTTAGCGCCCCTTCGGATATTCGCCTTAAGACCAATATCAAGACCCTCTCGGATGTAATGGAAAAAATAGGCTCCCTTCGTGGCATTACCTACGAGTTCAAGGATCAAAACACATATGCCTCCGGTCCACAGGTAGGGCTTATTGCCCAGGAAATTCAGAAAGTGTTCCCTGAGCTGGTCAGCCAGGGTGCAGATGGTTACCTTGCGATTAACTATACCAAGCTGTCGGCAGTATTGGTTGCAGCGATTAACACCCAGCAGGATCAAATAGACTTTCTTAATGACAGACTTTTTACCCAGCAATCCCAGATTGATGAACTTTACAGAGTGGTTGGACAGGATTCCGGGGAGGTAATGGAGAAATAACCGGATAAATGAAAAGATAGGGATAAAATGAAATATAAAATACTAAGCATGCCATTGCAAGAAATGAAACAGGAAACATTAAACATATTGTTGCGAAAAAGGAGAAAAGCTAAGGACTCGGCAGTCTTGATTTTTACAAGGTCTGTTACTGTATCAACAATGCTTTTGTTTTTAGCTGTTTTCTGCGGATCAGCCTCTGCAGCGGTACAATCTACTTTTTTTGTCAATGCCGATGGCATCCCTCATCTGGCAGTAGTTGACAACACCGGCGATCTGTCATCACCGGGTTCGGGGATGATTGTTTACAGTATTGCCGATGCCAAGGTTATGATCTATTCGGGCTCTGCATGGGACGGGCTTTGTACCTCCAATACACCTTCGTCCAATGATGGATACTTTGAAACTACATCTGGTATATCTGTTATCCCGGTCGCAGGTTCCGATCCCGGGACTAGTCCATCTGGTAGCATGTATTATTCTACGGTTACCGGCACAATAAGAGTCTCCAACGGTTCTACATGGTTTGATTACGAAAGTATGTCC
>JANQGJ010000041.1 GCA_028277395.1 Bacteroidales bacterium
AAGCTTTACATTGCTGGAAGTTCTTTTCATCTTCAGCTGTTTGAGCTGTGGAATTAATTGATAACGAAATAAATAGAGAAAGGAATCCACTAATCAGCAACCCTCTGATAAACAGAGAGTTGAAAGGAGTGATCTTGTTAATTATCATGGCGTAAAAATTGTCTAATAGCTGATTGTTTTTATTTGAAATTTCTCCTGTTAAAATTATGTTAAATTATTTAGAAAAACAACGCCCAAAATTATTTCTTTTTTTGATACGTATTAACCAATTCGGTAATCAAATACCAAATAAAAATACATCAGTCAGAAATTCAATGTTTTAGAAACTGATTTTTTTTTAAACATATGTTGTTAAGAACTTTTGTTAGGAACTAACTTTTCTGAGAGATTAATATTTCTACCAGGAATCCATAGGATTGGTGTTGGTTTGAGAGGGTAATAATGTAAAGGTTATTGATTTTATTTATGTGTTAATATCTTTCATTGATGGTTAATAATTGAGGAAATGCATGAGCACAGTTTATTAAACATTCCATTATAATAATAAACAATATACAAGTAAGGTCCGGTTCTGGTAAGTAGTTCTATAACCACAAGACCAGGGAAGTGAATAACTACCCTGGTATGAGAAATGTAAGTGGTTTAAATAACTGATGCTATCACTCTCGAAACTTTGGACAATGGAAAACAGAGCTAATCCTTTATGCATCGTACAGAATGACCTGATGCACGATAATGGCCACCCGTGAGAGCAAAAGTTTCGAAGTAGTATAAGTAGATTGACATTGACCCACTAATAGTTGAGCTCCATAATTTACCATAGGAACCAACATTTTCTAAAGCACCAGTGCTGTTGTTTCGGTCGCCTGCTGTTACAAGTTTTAATGGGCTGGCAAAAGCCCCGGCGCTGTTGTTAGTACTCCAGCTTAGGTATTCTGCTTCCAGTTCGGCTTCTGTAGGCAACCTGAAACCACCCGGACATGGGTTATTTGTTCCGCTAACACCTTGCCAAAGGCTGTTATCTGGTGTTGTTAACCAATCATATGGTGAAGTATCTTCCAGTATGAAATTTCCATCCCAATCCTCACTTTGATTTGGGGTTGCATGGGTTGCATTGGTACTTGTTTCGTTGGTTTGCTCTGCACCATCGCTCCCTGTGTTACTTGTCCAATTAATAACTTCGTGTCCTTCAGCAGCTCTTCCCCACTGGAACAAACTTCCGTAAGCAAGATGATCGTCAGAAGCTGTAGCCACTTGTGAAGCGCCAAGGTTTCGGTCAAGCCAGTATTCAGCGGTTGAATCACTATAAACCTCACCAGGACCATCAACCCAATTAAGTGTAACAGTATCGGAGGATATTGCGGAGCATCCGTTTCCTGTTACCATACATTTGTAAGTATAACCATCCATACCGGTGCCATTACTTATACTTAAGGTGTTTGTCGTAGCTCCGCTGTACACTCCGCCATTGGTTATATTAACAAAATCTGAGCTCTGATTTTCCTGCCACTGGTAGGTTAAACCGGTTCCGGTGGCTGTTAAATAAAAGCTGCCATCAAGGGTACCCGTCATATTCAAATTTTCCGGCTCTGAGGTTATGGATTGTGGTTCAGTTAGTGTAATTGCAAGGTCAAGGTAAGCACTTTCGCCGCATCCGTTTTCGGAACGTACACTCACATCGCCATTTGTAGTTCCAAAATCAACAGAAATTGATGTTGTACCCTGTCCATTGGTTACAGTAGCTCCTGATGGTACTGTCCAGTTATATGTTGATGCATTGGCAACTGCATCTATGGAGTATGCCTCGGTGGTATTTTTACATGGGTTGCTATTACCTGTAATTGAAGCAGGAGTTCCTGGAGCTTCTGAAACACCGGTAACAGTAATTGTTGAACTAAAACTGCATCCGGTGGCTACACTATTTGTTATGGTTACTGTGTATTCACCGGCGTGGGTTGCTTCACTAAAACTGGCGGTAACTTGTCCGGGAGTGGCTGAGGTACTCGAAAAACTATTTGGCCCTGTCCAGTCATATGTTGGGGTTGGATTATCCCAGCTGTTATTTGTATTGCTGGTTAATGTAAAGGCAGAGCCTTCACAAACACTAACAGTTGATGATGCTGAATTGCCAAGTGCTACGATAGCAGGGTTGCCATATATATCGCAGGAACCAGCTTTACTTAATAATTTCCATTGACTTCCAGTCCAATAGTAAATCCCTTTTTCCTCCTCTCCATTAATATTATAAATTATTAATCCTTCTGCCGGGTTGGTAATAGGTTCAGCTGTTGCAGCATCATTTAACGATACTCTGGGTATTAATAAACCTTTGTTAGTGCTTTTTAGATCCAATATGGCACTGGCATCGGGATTACTATTATCCTCATTTATGGCTATCTGAGAGATAGATGTTGTTGCACATATTACTTGTGCTAGTACAATTATTAGTAGTTTTTTCATTTTTTTTTGTTTTAATTGTGTTATTGATTAATTGTGTTATTGTTGAATTGTTTAATTGTGTAATTGTTTAATCGTTGTATTGCCTGCCTGCCGAATCCCGATAACTATACGGGAGTAGGCAGGTGCGATTGTGTAGTTGTTTTTATAGTTTAATTTCAAACAGGTTTGATAAATTCATTTATATGATAGATTTTCTCTATGGTTAGTAAAGCCTTTTATAAAGTACCCTGTTTAAACTCCCTGCAGATGTGTGGGGAGGGAACAGGATACATATATGTAAAATTATAGTAGTTAGCTTCACTTTCACAATGTTACTGCAGGCATATTACTTCCGGTAGCATTATTAGTCTTTGATGCACCGAATTGAGCAGCCGGATGCCCGGTAAGTACTACCACCGTTGGAATTGCCTGCGTCGAAATAAATCATCTCGCAATAAATACCATCAACCGTACTGCTCCAATAGTAACCTTTGCTACCTACATTTGTAAGGCTACCATCATTTACTGAACGATTTCCTCCAACTGTCATCTTCAGTGCGGAGCCAAAAGCCCCGGTTGCGTTACCTGGTGACCAACTCTGGCGTTCTTCATGCAGTTCGGTAATTGTAGGCAACCTGAAACCATTTGGGCATGGGTTGTTTGTTCCACTTACACCCTGCCACAGAGTATCTATCTGGGTATCAAGCCAGTCGTGTGGAGCATTGCCTGTAAAGATGAATTCACTATCCCATGTATTCGACTGATTGGGTGTTGCAGTGGTTGCAAGGGTTGATGAAGTACTACTGGTCCGGATTTCGTGGCCTTCTGATGCCCGACCCCACTGATACAAATCACCATAGGCATTAGCATCATCGCTCGCGGTTGCAACCTGTGTGGCACCGAGGTTGCGATCCATCCATGTTTTTTCTGTGGTAGCATTGTAGCAGGTAGGAATTAGTGTAATAGCCAAATCACTGTAAGTACTGTTACCACAACCGTTCTCTGAACGGACACTCACATTACCATCGTTTGTTCCAAAACTAACAGTAATTGATGTAGTTCCTTGTCCGCTGGTAACTGTTGCATCGCTGGGCACAGTCCAGTTATATGATGCAGCATTGGGTACTGCAGCTATTGAGTATGGTTCACCGGTAGTATTTCCTCCTAATGTTGTATTACCTGTAATAGCTCCCGGTGTTGCCGGAATAGTAGACACCCCCCCGGTAACAGTAATAGTTGAACTATAGCTACAATCCGAAGCTACACCATTGATTATGGTAACTATGTAATCACCTGCGTGTATGTCAGTGTTAAAATTAGCAGTAACCACACCAGGATCTGCTAGGGTGCTCGAATAGCTGTTTGGCCCCGTCCAGCTATAAGTGGCTGAACTGGCATTCCAGAACCCATTATCGTTGCTGCTTAAGCTTAAACTGCTACCTTCACAAACTGATACTGTTGTGGAAGTTGAATTAGCTTGCCCAACTATTGAAGGGTTGCCTAAAACATCGCATGAACCTGTTCTGACTGAAAGCTGCCATCGGTTTCCTGTCCAGTAGTAAATTCCCTTTTCTTCGGTTCCGTCAATATTAAAAATAATTAATCCTTCTGCCGGGTTGGCAACAGGGTCAGCTGTTGCTGCATCATTTAATGTTACCCTGGGGATTAATAATCCTTTGTTAGTGCTTTTTAGATCCAATATGGCACTTGCATCGGGATTGCTGTTATCTTCATTTATGGCTATCTGAGAGATAGATGTTGTTGCACTTATTACTAGTGCTAGTACAATTATTAGTAGTTTTTTCATTTTTTTCATTTTTTTTCGTTTAATTGTTGAATCGTTGAATTGGTGAATCGAGGAATCGCCTGTCTGCCGGATCCCGATAACTATACGGGAGTAGGCAGGTGGAATTGTTGATTAATATTCTTTCATTTACGATTTAATCAAGTAATTTTATGTTCTAATATCCAAAATATGAACACAGAGTAATATTTGAATGTAATGAGTTGAATTCTGGTGGAAATATCAGTACACTATTACACGTGTTTACCAACATTTTTATTTTAATGTAATTTGGTTCAAAACATGCTTTTTTATGCTGCCAGTGGTATTGTTTTTACACAAGGTGAAACCTATGAAATACTCAGCTACCATTTAGAAACCAGGAGAGGTGGGGGAACATTGGGTTCAGGTACAATCCCATTGTAATGATTTGTTTGATATGGTGGCATTAATATATCTGTTATTTCCAAGCAATTAAGTCCTTTTGTTGTAGCACAACAGTAACTGACACATTGACTTAACTTGGTAATTATGTTTGGAAACTGATCAACAATTACTAACAGAAAAACAGGGTTTGTTAGTTGGCCGGAAGTAAAAAAGACACCTTGTGTGGTTCTTATAATCTCTCTGTTAGTGCCAATTGACAGAGATATGCTATTAAAATTATCATTTGGTATATTATGAACATAAATTTTGTGTCCGTTTAGTTCTAATCCTTTCTCATCATCATAACTTAAGTTGCCTAATACATGCAAATCGCTGCCAAGGCATACTATACCTGATTTAATATGCAGGTTTGAAATACTATAATTATTTGATATAATAGTAGGCAGACATAGTGAACTGCCGGCTGAGTTTGCCCCCTGCAATACAACTGTACCATTTCCATTAATATTGTTGTGCATAACCAGGCTACCGGCAATTTTTAAATAAGTACTTTTACCAGAAACAACTAAATAGCTGTTTTTTTGTAATACAAACGTATTGGAAGCCCCAACAACAGGAGCTAAGCAAATTATAACAACCAATACCAAACAATACAATAAATTAGTTAACTTAGTTTTATTGAATATGATTAAACCGATTATTGATATTAAGTACTTCATTCTTATATAATAACAAACTTGCAATCAGTTGTATTAAAAGCCATAGCAGGAGAAACACAGATGGTATTACGAACTACCTAAACTGGTCAAATCCATAAATAACCATGGAGGTAGTATCGTATTACAAATCGATTTATCTTCCTTTTGTTATCCCGCAAACAAGAACATCAACCACCACAACATCTGACCATTAAGCTTTAAATAATTGCAAAACAGGTTGATTACTTGCTGCAGTTGATTTCCTGTTATAACAGCAAACACATGGTGTATTTTTTATTAATCCATATCATATTGTATTTCCTTCCTGTATTTAGTATTATTTAAGTTGTTGTTGCATTCTTTGAAACTGTATTTAACCTGGTTATATACTTCAAAAAGATCTTGTATAATGAGTGTGTTATAAAACAACAAGAGCAAACCAAGCATGTAATTATCTCTGATATTGATTATATTGGTAACAGATGATATTACTACTGAAGCTTATGTGTTTTAATAGCAGCTATCAATCTTTTCAACATGTGCATATCCCAAGATTTATATAGAACAATACAAATATCATGTATGACTGACAGTTATCCCAATTTTTTGCATTACATATGCGTTGCATTTTTTGATGTAGCATTACATTTGCGTTACAAATAATTATATGTTGTTTGGTTGAATATTTGTATGCTGAATTATTGAAGTTAAGGAACGTGATTGAATATAGTACCCGTACCTGGTAACGTATTATGTTTATTACAAGAAGCTTACCAACAAGTTAACAGGAAATAATAACAATTATCGTATGTTCGAAAAGTTGAAAACCCCATGCAATTAACAAAAGTGTAAGTAGAATCAATGCTTAAAGCGAGGAAACCGGCTTAAATGGGGAATAGAAATGGTGATGAACTCACATATATACCATTGGCATGCCGTATTTTTCAAATGAAGAAAAATCACAGATTTAAGCAGTTGGTTATCATAATACTAATCAGTCATCCGAAATAAGCAATGAAGCATTAATCAATAATTAGATTACCTATTATAGACGATTTTTCAATAACCGGATCGTACATCCTGTTTGCTGATATGGTAACAACAGTTGTGGATGAAGGCAGGCCATTTGACCAGTTTGCCGGATTATCCCAGTCACTATCAACAGTTCCTTCCCATATGGTTGCAACAACTACAGGTATTATTTTTATATCATCAACATATAAAATGCTGTTATTTGCATCGCTATAACCATGAAACCCAACATAGTATGTACCTGTGGATGGTGGTGCAAAAGTGATAACAGCGGTTTCCCAGGAAGTATTGATAATACTATTGTTATCAAAAATTGGTGTGGGTAACATTGAGTCAGAAACTGCATAAGAACCCCAGTGTACTTTTAGTTTTTCAGTCCAATCCATACCTCTATAAGCAAAAGAAACCTCGTAAGTAGTACCAGCAATTAAGTCCAGTCCCTGGGTAAAAAACCAATCGTTCATGTCCTTTTTGGTATTATAAGAAATTCTTACACTCTTGGGTGAGCTTTGAAAATGATAAATTGTTGTTTTCCACGTTATACCGTCACCATTTGTATTCTCAACAGCCATACACGCTGGCATTAGGTCTGGTGTAGTAGTATCATTATCAAAATCTTCAATATATGGTACATTTGTTATGCTGCACCTGGTTTTAAAAGTAGTTGGCCCTGCCCAGGTACTTACATGAAAATTGTTTTCACTGCAATCTCTGCGAACATAAACATCGTAATAGGTTCCTTCAGTACCTCCGGTCCATGTATAAGTACTGTCCTGGATATTATTAATTGTAGGTGTAGTTGCCGAATCCGGGGCAGGATTACCATATTCAGTAATGTATAAATCATAGTAGGCACCTGGTTCTGCTATCCAATCCAGCTTAGCACCGGTAGTTGAAATATTTGAAGCAATGAGATTTGTGGGAGCAGTGCAGGGTAGTATATCAATTTCTATAACATCAACAAATAAATCGCCCATATTATTAGCACCACTATAACCATGAAATCCAACGTAGTATATTCCTGTTGATGATGGTGTAAATTCACCACTTCCGTTTCGCCAGTGGGGAGGTAAATCGGAAATATTATCATTGTTAAAAATTAGCGTTCCTGACATGGAATCTGAAGCTGGCCATGTGCCCCAATCCACAGCAAGTTTTTCAATAGTTGAATCAGGCACTTGTTCATATGAATAAACAAAAGAAACCTCGTAAGTAGCTCCTGCTAATAGTTCCAATCCCTGGGTAAAAAACCAATCGTCCCTGTCCTCGCCAGTACTAAACATAATTCTTGCGCTATTTGGTGAGCTTTGAGAAAGATAATTTGATGTTTCCCATACTATTTCGTCAGTATTTGCATCTTCAACACTTATACATCCAGGCATTGCCGGGAGGGAAGTTGCGGGAATATTATCAAAATCTTCATAATATGGTACAATTGTACTTATATCGTTACATGTAGTACTAAATGTAACAGGTCCTGCCCAGTTACCTGCATGTTGATTTCTTCCGTAGCAATCACTCCGTACATAAAAATCGTAATATTTTCCAGCTTCACCTCCGTTCCAGGTATGGGGATGACTAGTAGCATCATCAATAGTAGGAGTAGTTTCATGTACGGGGGCCGGATTGCCATAAAGTGTTATATATAAATCCCAGTTATTGCCCGAACCATCTGTCCACCCCAGGACAGCGCCCGAATCAGTAACAGCTGTGGCAGTTAGATTTGTAGGGACAGCATTACAAGGAACAATATCAACTTCTATATCATCAACGCATATATCTCCCTTATTAGCATCACTATACCCATGAAATCCAACGTAGTATGTTCCTGTTGATGATGGTGTAAATTCACCACTTCCACTTAGCCAGGTGTTATAATCGGTGGAAATACTATCGTCGTCAAAAATTGGCGTCCCTGACATGGAGTCTGAAACCTGGTCAGAGCCCCAATCCACCGCAAGTTTTTCAGGCCATTGTGTTGACGTACCCCTATAAACAAAAGAAACCTCGTAAGTAGTACCAGCAATTAAATCCAGTCCCTGGGTAAAAAACCAATCGTTTTTAGGATTTTGGTTACTATTAAGAATAGTTACACTAACTGGTGAGCTTCTAAAAATAGAATCTGTTGTTTCCCATACTTTATAGTCATCATTTGTATTCTCAACAGCCATACATCCAGGCATTGTCGGGAGGGAATCTGTAGGGATATGATCAAAGTTTTCAATATATGGTAGTACGTTTGTACTTACATTGTTACATGTAGTATTAAATGTAACAGGTCCTGTCCAGAGACCTGCATGTTGATCGTATTCGTAGCAATCGCTCCGTACATAAAAATCGTAAAACTTACCAGCTTCACCTCCGTCCCAGGTATATGGATTACTTGTAGCATCATCAATAGTAGGAGTAGTTTCATGTATGGGCGCCGGATTGCCATGAAGTGTTATATATAAATCCCAGTTGCTGCCCAAACCATCTGTCCACCCCAGGTCAGCTCCCGAATTAGTAACATCTGTGGCAGTTAGATTTGTGGGAGCAGTGCAGGGTAGTATATCAACTTCTATATCATCAACAGATAAGAATAAACTTCTTTTATCACTATAACCATGAAATCCAACGTAGTATGTACCTGTTGATGTTGGTGTAAATTCACCACTTCCGGTTAGCTGGGTGTCAACATTGGTGGCAATACTATCGTCGTCAAAAATTGGGGTGGATGACATTGAGTCAGAAACTGCACCAGAACCCCAGTGTACTTTTAGTTTATCATAACTGTATTCACCTAGATCAATACCTCCACCTTGATAATTGAAAGTAACCTTATAATGGGTACCAAAAATTAAGTCCAGTCCCTGGGTAAAAAACCAATCGTTCATGTCCTCGTTGTAATTATGCTCAATATATACACAATTTGGGCTAAGAAACAAACTTGTTGTTTCCCATTCTCTATCGTCATTATTTGTATTTTCCACAAGCATACATCCAGGCATAGCCGGGGTAGGAATATTATCAAAGTTTTCAATATATGGTACATTTGTACTGATATTGTTACATGTAGTAACGAATGTAATGGGTTCTGTCCAGGTACTTACATGAAGATTGTTTTCGCCACAATAACTACTCCGTACATAAAAATCGTAATATTTACCAGCTTCACCTCCGTCCCAGGTATATGGATTACTTGTAGTATCATCAATAGTAGGAGTAGTTCCATGTATGGGAGCCGGATTGTCATGAAGTGTTATATATAAATCCCAGTGGGTGCCGGAATTATCTGTCCATGCAAGGTCAGCTCCCGAATTAGTTGGATTAGAGGCACTGAGATTTGAGGGAGTAATACAACTTGGAATAGCTTCAATTTCTATATCATCTATAAATAATTCATCCGTGGAATTTGGATCACAATATGCATGAAATCCAACGTAGCATGTACCTGTTGTGGATGGTTTAAATATAGTAGAATCAGTAATCCAGGTTGTATTTGTAATACTATTGTTGCTATAAATTGGTGGGTCTGGCATGGAGTTTGAAACTGCAGCAGTTCCAAAGTGGACTTTAAGCTGTTCAGAAATACTTGAATTGTTAGCTCTGTAAGCAAAAGAAACCTTGTATGTTGTATCTGCAATTAAGTCCAGCCCTTGTGTAAAAAACCAATCGCCATCAACACCACCTGTACTTTGTATAATTTTCGCACAATTTGGTGAGCTATTAGATACGGAATTTGTTGTCATCCACTTATGTCCGTCTCCATCTGTATTTTCCACAAGCATACATCCAGGCATAGCCGGGATGGAATCTGCAGGGATATGATCAAAGTTTTCATAATATGGTACATCTGTACTTATATTTATATAGTTACAAGTAGTATTAAATGTAACAGGTCCTGCCCAGGTACCTGCATGTAGATTTCTTCCGTAGCAATCTCTGCGTACATAAAAATCGTAATATTTTCCAGCTTCACCTCCGTTCCAGGTATATGGATTACTTGTAGCATCATCAATGGTAGGAGTAGTTTCTTGTACGGGGGCCGGATTGCCATGAAGTGTTATATATAAATCCCAGTTGCTGCCCGAATTATCTGTCCACTCCAGGTCAGCTCCCGAATTAGTAGGATCAGAGGTACTGAGATTTGTAGGGACAGCATCACAGGGTAGTACATCAATTTCTATATCATCGACATATAAATAGTATTTACTATTATCACTATAGCTACGAAATCCAACGTAGTATGTATCTGTGGATGATGGTGTAATTGTAGCATTTCCTGACTTCCAGCCTCTACCGATATTATTGTCATCAAAAATTGTTGTGTCTGACATGGAATCTGAAGCTGGTCCAGTGCCCCAATGCACAGCAAGTTTTTCACGATTGTAGTCATGTATACCACTATAAGTAAAAGAAATCTCGTAAGTAGTTCCTTCTACTAATTCCAATCCCTGGGTAAAAAACCAATCGTTCATGTTAATCCCCCCACTTAAATGACCTCCAATATGTACATGTCTTCGATTTGGTGGGCTACTTAAAAAAAGATAATTTGTTGTTCCCCATTCTCTATCGTCATTATTTGTATTTTCCACAAGCATACATCCAGGCATAGCCGGGAGGGAATCTGTGGGAATATGATCAAAGTTTTCATAATATGGTACTGTACTTATATTGTTACATGTAGTATTAAATGTAACAGGTCCTGCCCAGGTACCTGCATATTGATTTCTTCCGTAGCAATCGCTGCGTACATAAAAATCGTAATATTTTCCAGCTTTACCTCCGTTCCAGGTATAGGGATTACTTGTAGTATCATCAATAGTAGGAGTAGTTTCATGTACGGGGGCCGGATTGCCATGAAGTGTTATATATAAATCCCAGTTGCTGCCCGAACCA